>NZ_QOHO01000114.1 GCF_003432035.1 Lacrimispora amygdalina | reverse complement strand
TTAATACATAGATCATACCAATTGGTATGTTGTTTATTGTTTTAAATCTTTTTTTCAAAAAATTGATGAAATTATAATAATGATTTTTGAAGTACTTGATTAAATAAGCTGCACAGTTACTTTTTAATTTTACATATTTAATTCATTATTTTTTTGCTAATTATAGTATTATTTATGACATTTTGGAATAATCTGAAAATCCCCTTCTTTTTTATTGACAAAGCATTTTTACTATTTTAGTATCTAATTATAGGTCTGGAAAAACCGGATCAAATAACTGATCCGGAATCCAGATAGAAAGAAAGGGGATAAAATATGAGAAATGGAAAAAGAATCATCAGTATCATCACGACCTGCTTTATGGTTACCAGTTTATGTATCATCAGTCCCACACCTGCACATGGTGCTTCAAACGAGTACTATGTTTCGGTAAACGGCAGCGACTCCAATAACGGACAGTCAAAAGACAAGCCTTATAAGACAATTGATAAAGCGCTGGGCAATGCATCAGCAGGCACCACCATTTATTTAATGAACGGCACCTACAAATCATCAGTTACATACAAATTAAGCAAGAGCGGTACCTCCGGCTCGCCCATCAGAATAATGAATTACAGCGGCCACAAACCCGTAGTTGATTTCTCCAGCCAGCCATATGCCGACAGTTCAAGAGGGTTCCAGATTTCAGGAAACTACTGGGTTATATCCGGTCTTACCATACAGAATGCAGGAGATAACGGAATTCATATAAGCGGCGGCAATAACCGGATACTGGACTGCTTCATTACAAAATGCGGTGACACCGGTCTTCAGATGAGTAATGGCGCCTTCAATAATGAGATAACCAGAGTCACCTCTACCTATAACTACGATTCCAAGACTAATGGTGAGAATGCAGATGGTTTTGCTGCTAAATTAAGCATCGGAAGCGGTAACGTATTCAGAAACTGTATCGCACTTAACAACTCTGATGACGGATTTGATTTCTATTCCGCCGGTAATGCAGTTAAATTATACAACTGCGAGGCTTCTTACAATGGAAAAGGCGATGGAAACGGACAAGGGTTTAAAGTAGGGGGAAATTATACCAGCGATAACCATTATCTGGAAGGCTGTATTGCCATTGGCAACAAAAAAAGAGGGTATGACCAGAATAATAACACCGGTTTTATCACCCTCAAAAATTGCACAGGAAAGAATAACAATGTTAATTTCTACTTCCCAAAAGCTCCTAAATCAGGAACTCATAAGTTTTCAGACTGTATCTCAAGCGGTGGTGCCGGCAAAGACGTTATCGTCGGTGCTACAGTAGTCAATTGTTCTTTCAATACAAAATAAATTCAACACGCCGGTCCTCCCATTGATTGGAGAACCGGCATGTTTTTTGTCATGTCAGCTTTTACCGGTCAAGCAGCTTACACAAAACCACTCCTATTACCGTAGAGAACAGCGTTGCTGCGATAGCCGGCCCTACAATCGCCGTCGGATCCGGACTGCCGTACTGGCTTCTGTATGCGATCATATTGACGGGAATCAGCTGGAGTGACGATATATTAATAATCATAAAAGTACACATCTCATTACTGGCTGTTCCTTCCGAAACCGGTTTGTAGGTTTTCTTCCCCTGAGAATAATCCTTTCTCCTGGTCTCCTCCAGATCTTTTAAAGACTCCATGGCTTTCAGCCCGGCAGGCGTAGCCGCCCAGCCCAGCCCCAGAATGTTTGCAATAATATTGGTAGAAATATATTCCAGAGAGGGATGTTTATCAGGAATCTTGGGAAACAGAAAATGAAGCACTGGCCCCATTTTTGAAGACAACCGCTCAATAAGCCCCGACTTTCTTCCAATTTCCATTAGTCCGGTCCAGAAAGACATAATTCCAAGCATGGTAATGCACAGCATAACCGCCTCCTTTGCAGAGGTAATTGCGCCATCAGTTACAGCACTTAAATTACCATGAAGCGCTCCCCAGATGACTCCTGTCAATATCATAAATGCCCAGAGATAATTTAACATCCGTCAATCCACATTTCATTGTTTTCTTTTTATCCTATTCTGCAAAGGCAGAGATTATGAAATGATCTTTTCGTCAAAAAAGGCCGCAGGACATATCTCCTGCAGCCTTCTGTTATTTTCCGAAAACCAGATCCTTCATTACTTCATCAACCGTTTCCATCTTCTCTGCCCGGAAAGCATTGCTTCCGCAAAATACCAGACCTTCTTCGGTTCTTCCTTCTGCCGATGAAATCAGTGCTTTGGTAATGCAGTAGGGTATGGTCTTTTTGTCACATTTCTCCAGACAGTCGTAGCAGTGCTCCAGCCGGAACGGGGTATCAGCTACATGATTTAAAAACGGATTTTTTATTGCTCTTCCCGGCATTCCTACCGGGCTTTTCGTAATGACGATATCTTCCTTTGATGACTGAATGTAGGCATCTTTAAACTCCTGGGGAGCATCACATTCCTCAGTTGTCACAAACCTGGTTGCAACCTGAACACCGTCAGCACCCAGATCAATCTGATGCATTACATCCTCATGGGTGTATATTCCTCCGGCAGTTACTACCGGTATCACTTTATTATACTTTTCCCCATATTCCCGTACAAGACGGATAATACCTCTTATCTCCTCGTCATAATCCGCCTGACGGAAGGTGTGTTCCACATCCTCGGTATCAACGCCCAGTTCCGATAAATCATCTCTGGAAAAGCCCAGGTGTCCGCCGGCTAAGGGTCCTTCCACCACAACCAGATCCGGAGCCTGATGGAATTTGCGGTCCCACATTTTGCAGATAACCATAGCGGACTTCACAGTAGAGACAATTGGGGCAATTTTTGTTTTCAGTTTAATTCCTGCTTCTTCTGCCGCTTCCGCCACATACTCCGGAAGACTTACGGGAAGCCCTGCTCCGGAGATGATTATATCAGCCCCTGCTAATACCGCCTTTTTTACATAGCTTGCATAATTTTTGGTGGCAACCATAATATTAAAGCCAATAATTCCATCAGGAGCGATTTCCCTGGCTTTTTTCATTTCCTCCCCGATAGCACGCAAATTAGCCTCTAAGGGATTCTTAAGGAAATCAGGCTGTTTAAAGCCAATCTGTGCCGTAGAAATGATACCGACTCCTCCTGCTTTTGCAACAGCTCCCGCAAGAGAGGAAAGACTGATTCCGACTCCCATTCCACCCTGAATTACCGGATATTTTGCCACCAGATCTCCTATTACCAATGGTTTTAATGTTCCCATCACATTCTCCTAAATCTATCATATCTTTGATTTGCAAGTTCTTCTTCTGTCATGGTAAGGAAATCGGAAAAGAATTCTATCATGGCCCGGTCCATTTCCTTCGCAATCTCCGGAAGATTTTCTGCACAGGCAGGCTCTTCTTCCGGTATTACCCGCTCAATGAGTCCAAGATCCATTAAGTCCTTTGCGGTGATCTTCATGACTCTGGCTGCATCATTGGCTTTTTTGCTGTCTTTATACAGAATGGAGGCAAAGCCTTCCGGAGAAAGAATGGAATAAATGGAGTTTTCCATCATCCAGACTTCATTGCCCACTGCCATGGCAAGAGCTCCTCCGCTTCCGCCCTCTCCGATCACAATGGAAAGAACCGGTACTGTTAAGTCTGCCATTTCAAATAAGTTTCTGGCAATGGCTTCTCCCTGTCCCCGCTCCTCTGCCTCGAGACCGCAGAACGCGCCAGGCGTATCCACAAAGCAGATGACCGGACGTTTGAAACTCTCCGCCTGCTTCATCAGCCTTAAGGCTTTTCTATATCCTTCCGGTGACGGCATACCAAAATTCCGCCTGATGTTATCCTTTGTATTCTTACCCTTTTCCTGACCGATTACTGTAACAGGCATCCCGTGAAAGGATGCAATTCCGCCTATAATCGCTCCGTCATCTTTAAAATAACGGTCTCCGGCAAACTCCATAAAATCATCAAAGAGCTGATGAATATAATCGGAGGCTACAGGACGGTCAGCACTTCTTGACAGTTGTACAGTATCCCAGGGGCTTCGTTTATTCTTCTTAAACCAGAACCCGTTCTTTTTTCCACAGATGCTTTCATCTGTTTCCTGGTTATCCACACAAAAGCTTTCCTTATTGTGGGGATTGTGGAGTTTTAAGACAGCAGTTAATGTATCCTTCATCTCTTCTCTTGGAACGATCTTATCAACAAAGCCATGTTCCAGTAAAAATTCTGCCCTCTGGAAACCTTCCGGCAGTTTCTGACCAATCGTCTGCTCAATAACCCGGGGACCTGCAAAACCAATTAAAGCTCCCGGCTCTGCAAGAATGATATCTCCAAGCATTGCAAAGCTTGCAGTGACACCGCCCGTTGTGGGATCTGTAAGAACACTAACATAAAGCTGCCCGGCTTTATGGTGGCGCTTTAATGCTGCCGAAGTTTTTGCCATCTGCATTAAGGACACGATTCCCTCCTGCATTCTGGCTCCGCCGGAACAGGCAAATAAAATAACAGGAAGCTTTTCTTCCGTCGCACGCTCCACAGCTCTGGCAATCTTTTCTCCTACTGCATGCCCCATGCTGCTCATAATAAAGCCTGCATCACAGACACCAAGTACCGCTTTCTGACCGTTAATTTCACAGACACCGGTTACAATTGCCTCTGAAAGTCCTGTCTTTTCTCTGGCTGCCGCAATCTTTTTTTCATATCCGGGGAAATCAAGAGGATTCTCAAATTCAATCTCCTTATCCCACTCTTCAAAGGTTCCCGCATCTGCCGTCATTTCGATTCTCTGAAAGGCGTGAACCCTGAAATATCCCTTGCACTTCGGACATACGTAATGACTGTTCCTTACGTCCTCCGCATAGATTGGCTGACAGCATTTGTTGCACTTCTTCCAAAGTCCTTCCGGAATATTGGGTTCCCCGGTTTTCTCCACCGTCCTGTATTTGCTGTCAATCAGGGTATAAGTTTTCTTAAACATGTCTCTTAACATAAGATCTGCTCCTCTCCCTGTTTACCGGACATAATCCGGGAAGAATTTAGGAATAAAGTCTGTATCTATATCACCGTCACGATATGCTTCATGGCTCAAGATATCAAACTGAAAATCAACATTGGTTTCTATTCCTTCGATAATCAGTTCCCCAAGGGCGCTTCTCATCTTTGCAATCGCTTCCGTTCGGTCTTTCCCATGAACCACCAGCTTCATCAGCATGGAGTCATAATTTGCCGGAACCTTATAATCGTTGTAAATATGAGTATCAATTCGTACTCCGTTACCTCCCGGCACGTGAACGTTTTTAATAAGACCTGGACATGGCATGAAATTTTTCGCCGGATTTTCGGCATTAATTCTGCATTCAATGGCATGACCCGCGATTTTAACATCATCCTGTGCCACACTCAGCGGTTCTCCTGCTGCAATCCGGATCTGTTCCTTTATCAGATCCAGGCCGGTTACCATCTCCGTAACCGGATGCTCCACCTGAATCCTTGTATTCATTTCCATAAAATAGAAATTCTTATCTTTATCCAGCAAAAATTCAATGGTTCCTGCATTTACATAACCAACGGCCTTAGCAGCACGGACTGCAACCTCTCCCATCTGGTGGCGCAGTTCTTCTGATATTGCTGCAGAAGGGGATTCCTCCAGAACCTTCTGGTGCCGTCTCTGGATGGAACAGTCACGTTCTCCCAGATGGATCACATTGCCCATCTGATCTGCGAGTATCTGAAACTCAATGTGTCTGGGTTTTTCAATGTATTTCTCAATGTACATGGTATCATCGGAAAATCCTTTTACCGATTCCATCTGGGCATTCTTAAAATTGGAATCAAAATCATCCAGACTTCTTGAAATACGCATTCCTTTACCGCCGCCTCCTGATGAGGCCTTGATCATAACAGGAAATCCGATCCGCTCTGCCATTTCCCTGGCTTCTTCTACATGGTGAACGGCTTCTTTCCCGCCCGGCACTACCGGAACTCCTGCTTCCATCATGGTTTTTCTGGCTTCTGATTTATTTCCCATTTTATTGATGATTCCGGCGTCAGGTCCGATAAAGGTGATGCTGCATTTTTCACAGAGTTCTGCAAACCTTGCATTCTCAGAAAGAAATCCAAACCCAGGATGAATTGCATCCGCTTTCATGGCAACGGTGGCTGTAAGGATCCGTTCCATATTTAAATAACTCTGAGTCGACGGTGCAGGACCGATGCAGATGGCTTCATCCGCCAGAAGGGTATGAAGGCTTTCCCGGTCCGCTTCCGAATATACGGCAACCGTTTTAATCCCCATTTCCCTGCATGCTCTTATGATTCTTACCGCAATTTCACCGCGGTTGGCAATTAAAATCTTATCAAACATCGATCTCCACCTATCCAATCATAAATGTCAGTTCTGCGCTGGCAGCGATTTTGCCATCTACGGTGGCAACCGCTTTCCCAACTCCTACCGGACCCTTTCTTTTTATAATTTCACATTCCAGTTTTAACTTGCTTCCTGGAATTACCTTCTTTTTAAATTTAGCCTTATCAATGCCTCCGAAATAAGCGATCTTTCCCTTATTCTCTTCCATGCTTAATATTGCAGCCGCCCCAACCTGAGCCAGAGCCTCAATGATTAAAACACCCGGCATAACCGGTTCCTCAGGAAAATGTCCCCGGAAGAAGGATTCATCATAAGTGACACATTTATACCCGACAGCCCTTACCCCGGGCTCCAGCTCTTCAATACAGTCTACCAGCAAAAACGGGTGTCTGTGAGGAATAATTTCCTGAATTTCTTTTATACCTAACATCATGCTCTCTCCTTATTTTAAAAGAGAGGTCCGACCCTGGACCTCTCTTAGATTTTACAATAACCTACCGGATACGGAACAGAGGCTGACCGTATTCCACCACATCTTCATTTCCAACCAGAACGGCTTCTACCACACCATCGTATTCACATTCAATCTCATTCATCAGCTTCATGGCTTCGATGATACCAAGTGTCTGCCCCTTCTTAACGGTATCTCCTGCCTTAACAAACGGCATACTGTCCGGTGAAGAAGAATTGTAAAAGGTTCCTACCAGAGGAGATGATACAATCTTATCGGTAGAGAGCGCTTCCGCCTTCACAGTGTCCGCTCCCTCCTCCATTACCGGTGCTTTCGTTTCCTGTCCGGCATATGCAGGCATTTCCAGACTTCTCTGAACATAATCCCCTTCTGTGGCAATAACCATCTGCTTTTCTTTCTTAATGGATAACTTAAAGTCTCCATCTTCCAGCTTAAAACCGGTGAGGCCCTGTTCTGAAACGGCCTGCATCAGTCTGATCACATCATTTATTTCCATTATGACTGCCTCCTACTGTTCAAACTTCTTTACAAGAATGCTGGCATTATGACCACCAAAGCCCAGGGAATTGCTGATGGCATAAGTCACATCACAGGAAACTCCCTCACCCTTTGTATAGTTTAAATCACAGCCTTCTCCTTCTTCTACCAGACCGGCAGTGGCATGAACAAATCCATCCTGTATGGTTTTTACACAGGCAATGAATTCCACGCCCCCGGCCGCGCCGAGAAGGTGTCCGACCATGGATTTTGTAGAATTGATTTTAACCTTTTCTGCATGATCGCCTAAAGCAGTTTTGATCGCCATGGTTTCAAATAAGTCGTTGTGATGCGTGCTGGTTCCATGAGCATTGACATAGTCCAGTTCTCTGGCTGTAATACCGGCATCTTTTATAGCCTCTGTCATCGCTCTTGCAGCACCGCTTCCGTCCTCAGCAGGAGAGGTAATATGGTATGCATCACAGGTTGACCCGTAGCCAACTACTTCCCCGTAGATAACGGCATTTCTGGAAAGCGCATGTTCCAGTTCTTCTAATACAACAACGCCTGCACCTTCCCCCATAACAAAGCCGCTTCTGTCCTTATCAAATGGGATGGAAGCACGGAGCGGATCATCTGAAGTAGTAAGTGCAGTAAGAGCCGAAAATCCGGCTACACCGATCGGCGTAACGCTGGCTTCCGCACCTCCTGCCACCATCACATCCGCTTCCCCATACTGGATGGACCGGAACGCCTCTCCTATGGAATGGGTTCCCGTGGCACAGGCCGTAACCACATTGATGCACTTGCCCTTTAATCCGAACTGAATCCCCACATTTCCCGCTGCCATGTTGGATATCATCAAGGGAACCAAAAGAGGATTGACTCTGCCCGGACCTTTCTCCAAAAGCTTTTTATGTTCCCGCTCTACGGCCTGCAGGCTTCCAATCCCGGAACCCACACTAACGCCCACGCGATAAGGATCTTCTTTTTCCATATCTATTCCTGACATTTCAAGAGCTTCCTTTGTAGCTGCAACCGCAAACTGCGCAAAACGCTCCATGCGCTTGGCTGCTTTTATATCCATGTAATTCTTAGGATCGAAATCCTTTACCTCTGCAGCCAGTGTCGCCTTAAAATCCGTTGTATCAAACTGTGTAATGGGTGCGATTCCCACCTTTTTTTCTTTCAGTCCATTCCAGAAACTTTCTACATCATTTCCAATAGGAGTTATTGCTCCCATACCGGTTACTACCACTCTTCTATTCATACCGTTATTCTCCTTTTTACATAGCCATTCCGCCATCCACACTGATGACCTGCCCTGTGATATAACCAGCCTGGTCTGATGCAAGAAATACAGCCGCATCCGCAACATCTTCCGGCGTTCCAAAACGTTTCATTGGGATCTGGTCTAAAGAGGCTTCCTTAACAGAATCAGACAGCACATCCGTCATATCTGTCTGTATATAGCCGGGTGCTATGGCATTTACTGTTATTCCTCTGGTTGCAGCTTCTCTTGCAAATGATTTCGTCATGCCGATAACTCCAGCCTTAGCTGCGCAGTAATTGGCCTGACCTGCATTCCCAAGAATTCCTGAAACAGAAGAGATGTTGATGATTCTTCCGCCCTTCTGCTTAATCATCTGACGGGAAACATGTTTCATACAGTTAAATACCCCTTTTAAGTTCGTACTGATAACTGCATCAAACTCATCCTCCGACATTTTCATAAGAAGATTATCTCTGGTAATGCCTGCGTTATTTACAAGAATATCAAGCTTTCCGTATTTCTTTATTACTCCGTCAAGAAAAGCACCTGAAGCTTCATAATCCGATACATTGCAGGCAATTGCTTCTGCTTTACCACCATTTTCTTCAATCTCTTTTACTACCTGAAGTGCTTTTTCTTCCGAACCATTATAATTGACAATTACAGTGGCTCCTTCCAGTCCCAGCCTTAATGCGACTGCTCTTCCGATTCCTCTGCTGGCACCAGTAACCACCGCTATTTTTCCATCTAACATATCTGTCACCTCCCCGTTAAATTCCTGCTAATTTATCCAAATCTTCCAGTTTTTCTATATTAAAGACTTTTGCATCTCTCGTTATCTTCTTAATAAACCCTGCAAGGGTTTTTCCAGGTCCGATTTCTATAAACGTATCCACTCCGTCCTTGATCATGGTTTCCACACTCTGCTGGAAACGTACGGAAGAAGATACCTGTCGGATTAATAAAGGCTTTACCTCATCTGCCTCTGTTACATAAGCGGCTGTTACATTTGCCACATAAGGGATCACAGGCTTATGAATTTCTATGTTCTCAAGGACGATTCCCAGTTTTTCACCGGCACCAGTCAGCATCGCGGAATGGAAAGGTCCACTGACATTTAAGCCAATGACTCTCTTCGCTCCTGCTGCCAGAAGCTTCTCACCGGCTTCCTCAACCGCTTCTTTCTTTCCTGATATAACAATCTGCCCCGGGCAGTTATAATTTGCGATCTGAACTCCTTCAATCCGGCTTAAAACCTCTTCGATTTCAGCAGCATCCAGAGAAAGAACGGCCGACATCGCTCCCAATCCCGCAGGAACAGCTTCCTGCATAAGGATTCCTCTCTGTCTGACTGTTAAAATAGCATCCGGATCACTCATCACACCTGCTGCTGCAAGCGCGCAATATTCTCCCAGGCTTAAACCAGCCGTCACATCCGGTCTGATCCCTGTTTTTTCTTCCAGCACCCTCATCATGGCGATCCCTGTCGTCACCATGGCTGCCTGCGTATATTCTGTAATGTCCAGACGGTCATTCTTCTCAAAGCAGAGTTCCGGCAGGGAAAAACCAAGAAGTCCGGAAGCCATATCATAGATTTCTTTTCCAATTGCTGTCTGCTCATAAAAATCCTGGCCCATTCCGCAGTACTGCGCGCCCTGGCCTGGGAAAATAAATGCGATCTTGCTCATAGTCATAAACTCCTCTTTAACGGCCAAGAAGCTTCCCGGCCTGTTCCATCATTTCTTCAATCATCTCTTTACAGGTCTGTTCCTTGCTTATCATACCTGCAATCTGTCCGGCCATAACCGTACCGTTAATAACATCTCCCTCTAAAACAGCTTTCCGAAGAGTTCCAAGGGTTAGATACTCCAGTTCTTCAAAGGATTTTCCTTCTTCCTCCAGCTTCACATACTCTCTGGTCATCTGGTTTCTTAAAGATCTCACCGGATGTCCGTGTGTACGTCCTGTAACTGCGGAATCAATATCCTTTGCTTTTATAATTCTCTGTTTATAATTGTCATGTACAATGGATTCTTTGGAGACCACAAATCTGGTTCCGATCTGGACAGCCTCAGCACCCAGCATAAATGCTGCTGCGATTCCTCTGCCGTCACCAATTCCGCCCGCTGCTATAACAGGAATGGAAACCGCATCTGCTACCTGGGGAACTAACGTCATGGTAGTCTGCTCACCAATGTGTCCTCCGGATTCACAGCCCTCTGCAACAACTGCATCAGCGCCATAACGCTCCATTCTCTTTGCAAGTGCTACGGAAGCGACAACTGGAATTACTTTAATCCCTGCAGCCTTCCACATCTCCATGTATTTTTCCGGATTACCGGCACCAGTGGTTACCACCTTAATGCCTTCCTCTACAATAACCTTTGCCACATCTTCAGCATGAGGGCTCAAAAGCATGACATTAACACCAATTGGTTTATTAGTCAGCTTCTTTGCTTTGCGGATTTCATCACGCACCACTTCACCCGGTGCATTGGCTCCGCCGATCAATCCCAGACCACCAGCTTCCGATACAGCTGCTGCAAGATGGTGCTCCGCAACCCATGCCATACCGCCCTGTATGATGGGATATTCAATTCCCAAAAGTTGGGTGATTCTGGTATTCATTACGCTTCCACGCCCTTTGCTTTTAAATAGTCCATAACCTGCTGAACTGTTGTTAATTTCTCCAAATCCTCAGAGGGAATCTCAACTGAGTACTCATCTTCAAGAGCCATAACCAGTTCGAATAAATCAAGGGAATCTGCTCCTAAGTCCTCTTTAAAAGAGGATTCCGGCTTAATGATTCCAGCCTCCACATTTAACTGCTCTGCGATAATTTCCTGCATTTTTTCTAACATCTTCTAATCTCCTTTTGCTTCATCGTATTCAATTTATATGCTAGTACTTTGTTTACCAAAGTATTAGTCCTATTATTTACCACTCCATAAGAGTGGCTCCCCAGGTAAGTCCTGCCCCAAATCCGGCAAGTACAATCTTATCCCCCTGCTGCAGCTTTCCAGTCTTGTTCAGTTCATCTAATAAAAGAGGTACCGATGCTCCCGACGTATTTCCATAACGCTCTAAATTGGTAGGAAACTTCTCCATTGGCACCTTTAATCTCTTTGCAATCGATTCAAAGATCCGGTAATTGGCCTGATGCAGGATAAAATACTTAATTTCACTTAAATCCGTTCCGCTCTCGGAAAGCACCTCTAAGATTGCCTCCGGTACCGTTTTTACTGCAAACCGGAATACTTCCTGTCCATCCATGGTCATGTAGCCAGTTTCCGGTTTGTTACCAGTGAGAAAATTGCCTGTTGTCCGTGATACACATTCCAGTGCATTTCCCCTTGTGCCATCGGCACCCATGGTCATATAAAGTTTTCCCTTATCCTCTGCCCGTACTACTGCCGCTCCTGCACCATCTCCAAAAAGTACGCAGGTGCCTCTGTCCGTCCAGTCAATCAGCTTGCTTAACGTATCCGCACCGATTATCAGACCTGTTTTATAGATTCCCGCCTGAAAAAAAGCGGAAATTGTATGAAAGCCATAGATAAAGCCGGAACATGCAGCACTTAAATCAAAAGCAATTGCTCCATGTGCACCAATAGCGGCCTGTACTTCACAGGCTCCGCTGGGAAAACAGCGGTCTGGAGAAGAAGTGGCCAAAACTATAATGTCCAGTTCATCAGCCGATATACCGGAATCCTTTAACGCAGCCATTGCTGCTTTTATAGCAAGATCCGTGGTGCCGGACTCAGACTCAGCGATCCGTCGTTCTCTGATTCCCGTCCTTGACTGGATCCATTCATCACTGGTATCCACAATTTTTGCCAGATCATCATTGGTGACCACACGGTCCGGAACTGCCGAACCTGTTCCAATAATTTTTGTTGTCATAAATTTCCCCCATTCATGCTTCTGTTCCATTCCGGTATCTTCCGGCCTGGAATGAAATCATGCCTCGTTGGATTGTTTTATATCTCAAATATTTTGAATCTCAAAATAATATTATTAAAATAAACGCCTGTTGTCAAGATATTTTTTATATTTCCCGGTTCAGCAGATACTGATAAACCTCTCTCTTGCTGATTCCACGGTCTTTTGCAACCATACGCATAGCTTCTTTTTTATCCATTCCCTGGCTTTCATAACGTTCCATATGTTCTTCCATGGAAAGCTCTTCAAATGCCTTTGTCTGCTCCATTCGGATCTCTTCAAAGCTCCTGCCTTCCACTACTATGACACATTCCCCTTTTGGATCCTCTGTCCGGTAAGTATTTAATGCCTGGGTAAAAGTTGTGCAGAATGCGGTCTCATACCGCTTTGTCAGTTCCCTGCAAATGGTAATTCTACGCTCCCCTAATGCCTCATAAAGTTCTTCCAAAGTCTTAACAAGTCGATGAGGTGCCTCATAGAGAATCATGGTTCTTGTCTCATCCTTCAGTTCATTTAAAATCCACTGCTTCTCCTTTTTGTCTGATGGAAGGAAGGCTTCAAAACAAAACCTTCTGGTTCCCAGTCCGGAAAGGGTGAGCGCGGTAATACAGGCCGCTGGTCCGGGCAGGGAGGTCACTTCCACCCCTGCCTCATAACACTGTTTTACCAGTTCTTCTCCCGGATCCGAGATCCCCGGAGTTCCTGCATCAGTAATCAGAGCCACCATAACTCCCTGTTTCATCTGTTCCACCAGATAAACTGCCTTTTCTACCTTATTGTACTCGTGGTAGCTGGTCATCGGTGTTTTAATATCAAAATGATTCAGAAGCTTGATGCTGTGGCGGGTATCCTCTGCTGCAATCAAATCCACTTCCTTCAGCGTGTTTAAAACCCGGAGGGTAATGTCATCAAGATTACCGATGGGAGTGGCGCATAAATATAATTTACCTTTTTTCTCGTCCATTTTCCTGCTCCCGTTAAAATTCCTTTATTCTTATAATGATTTAAGGTCAGTACCCGTAAATGGTATAAATCTCATCCGTATACACTCCCGGTTCCTTATAAACAATGACCGGAGCCTCCACCTTAATCATGGATCTCCCGCCCCTCACAGCTTCAATAAGAACCATATTGGCCTCTTTATCAGCAAAAGGATGAACCATTTTCATTCGTTTGGGTTCCAATCCCACAAGTTTCAATGCTGTTATAATTTCAATCAGCCTGTGAGGCCTGTGAACCAGATAAAAACGCCCTCCCGGCCGAAGAAGCCTGGCAGCTTCCCTGGTCACATCCTCTAACGTACACAGCACCTCGTGGCGGGATATGGCCTTTGGCAGATCCGGATTTTTCAAGCCATGGGAATCATTCATGTAAGGAGGATTGGATGTCACTACATCAAAAGAAGCCGCACCAAACAAACGGCTGGCTTCCTTTATATCTCCTCTGACAATGGTTATTTTATCCTCCAGATGATTCAGTGCCACGCTTCTTGCTGCCATATCGGCCACATCTTCCTGGATCTCAAGCCCGGTATAATGAATCCCCTCATTCTTAGCTTCCAAAAGAATAGGAATTATTCCCGTTCCGGTTCCAAGATCAACTGCCTTTTCCCCGGGCTTCACTTTCGCGAAGCCGGAAAGCAGAACGGCATCCATTCCAAAGCAGAAACCGTCCCGGTTTTGTATGATCTGATAACCGTTCCGCTGAAGGTCATCAATCCGCTCATTGTCTTTAAGCTTAATTGTCATCTAACTTGGATTTTCCCTCTTTCTTTTCCAGTGCTTCCAAAGCCTTTAACTCCTCATCCGTCACCTGAGTTTTCTCTCTGCGGCGTCTCGGCTTAAACCTTAACTGTTCGACTTTGTATTCTCTGATTTCCTTTTCGTCCTTAATCGTAACCACGACCTTAACTAACTGTCTGAGAACACTGACTGAGTGAACCTCTCCCTTTAATCCGTCATCAGTGGTCACAAAATCACCCACACCCGGAAGCTTGCTGTTAAGCTCCTCGTAGGTTTCTTCCTCATTCTTTAAGCAGCACATAAGCCTTCCGCACACACCGGAGATCTTGGTGGGGTTTAAAGAAAGATTCTGTTCCTTTGCCATCTTAATAGAAACCGGTATAAACTCAGAAAGATAAGAGTGGCAGCACAGCGTTCTTCCGCAGATACCCACACCTCCCACAATCTTAGTCTCATCCCTGACGCCAACCTGGCGCAGCTCAATCCTGGTTTTAAAAACAGAAGCCAGATCCTTAACCAGCTCTCTGAAATCAATTCTTCCATCTGCTGTAAAATAAAACAGCACTTTATTATTATCAAAGGTATATTCCGCATCAATCAGCTTCATTAAAAGACCGTGTTTTTTAATCTTTTCCCTGCAGATCTTAAATGCTTCCTTTTCCTTTTCGTGGTTCTTTTTCTCCACTTCATCATCTGCCCTGGTAGCCATACGGATCACTGATTTTAAAGGCTGTACCACCTTCTCATCTTCCACCTCACGGGCTCCAAGAACAACGTAACCATACTCAATCCCTCTTGCTGTCTCTACTATTACATGATCTCCAGCCTTTACCTCCAGATTTACAGGATCAAAGTAATAGATCTTCCCTGCATTCCGGAATCTGACGCCAATAACTTTTATCATCAATTAATTCTCCTTCATAACAAGCAGCATAAGCTCCATCGCCAGTTCCATATTTACATTGGCATTTAAACGGACCCTTGCCTTATCTATGGCCTGCAGAATCAGCTCGATTCCCTCATAAGAGCTGGCAGCGCTCATCTCCTTCATTGTATTAAATTCTTCTTTAAAAACAAGAAGATTGATATCCTGTGTTACTTTAAACATTAAAACATCCCGATACCACACCTGCATAAAATCAAGGCTGTCAGATAAATCCGGATCCTGTTCCTTCAGCTTCCTGGTATAATTTAAGAGTTCAATGATATCCATATCTTTTAAATGCTTCAGCATATGGATTAACTCCGTATACAGCGCCTGAAATTCTTCTGACGCAGCAAGATGAATGGCACGTCCTAAATTACCCCTGGCAAATGCCCCGTATACTTCCGCCCTGCTCTCACTGATACCCAGCGATCCTGTCAGATAGGACGTTACAACGCTGTCCTTTAACGGCTTTAACTTTAACTGCACGCATCTGGATAGAATTGTAGGCAAAAATGCCTCCTGGTTGGTAGTAAGAAGCATAATAACTGCATAGGAGGGCGGTTCCTCTATGGTCTTTAGCAGGGCATTCTGGGCCTGAACCGTCATCTTTTCCGCCTCATCAACAATATAAATTTTATAATAGCTGCTGTAAGGCCGTATCATAATTGTATCCTGTATCTGACTTCGGATGTCATCTACTCCGATACCGGCTGTTTTTTCATGTGTGACAAAAATAAGATCGGGATGATTTCCGCTCATGACCTGCTTGCAGGCATGACACTGCATACACGGCTCACTGGTCCCTTTTTCACACAGCAAAGTCATGGCAAATGCGTTAGCCAGAGATTTTCTTCCCATTCCCGCTTCTCCAGTGAGAATATATGCATGGGATACATGATTTGATTCAATCGCCTTCTGTAAATGTTCCTTGATTCTCTCATGACCGATAATATCGTGGAAACCTGGCATAGAGACACCTCCCTATCGCTGTTGTATGACCCGTTTTCTTAAAAACCAGCCAGTATCATTATAGCATAGAACGTTTTTCACCACAAGAAAGAAGTATTGGCAAATGTTGTCGTATCCAATTAAAATTACTTTATATCATTTCCATACCGCCGCATAAAAATTTCTCCAGATTTTCTCCATGAAAACAATGGCCTCCATCCCAGACATCATGATAAATTTCTTTCTCTTTTCCAAACAGACCATAAGCCTTACGGATCACTTCCAGCTGCTCCAGAACATTTTCCATACCTCTGTATCCGTTTAAATGATCAGATCGGGCAGACTGTACCATCAGCGGTCTGGGCGCCAGCAGTGCCCCAATATCTCCCATATCCACATGCTCCCAGAGATGAGGAACATAATTGCAGCTGCAGTTACCATTCAGCCTTAAAAGAGAATCCGAATATCCATATAAGTATCCGCTTATAATTACCGTTTTAATCCTGTCATCCAGAGCAGAAAGCCAGAGCGTCTGCATTCCTCCACCAGAGAATCCCACACATCCTATGGACTTCTCATCCCATTCTCCCCGTTCCTTTACATAATCAATCAGCCGCATCAGATCCCAGGTACACATTCCAATCACAGTCATTCCCAGGGGTTCTGCCATATGGGCAAGATGAAAACAGGTTGAATTCAAAAATTCACTCTCCTCCTCTCCCTGCAGTGCAGCCTCCCTTCTCTCCCCAAATCCCCGGCAGTCAGGGCAGAGAGCTGCATAACCAAGTTTTGCCATCATCAGACCATAATCGTAATGAAACAGCTCAATTTTGTCTGCAACCGCGGGGATTTCCCGAACTCCGGCAACGGAATATTTTCCCGCTCCCTGATGACCTGGTGGTGCCAGAAAGCATTTCAGCTTTTCTTTTCCTCGATTTGGAGGAATCAGAACATAAACTGGCATATACACTTCCGGTTCTACCTGAAGGAGAATTTTTTCCCGTATAATCCCGTCTTCTATTTCCACACGTTCCAGACATCTGGGGTTTAACGGACAGTATTCCATGTTCTGCAGTCCAATCAGATTTTTTAACAGCTCTCTTGTTTCCTGTTTCCAATTTTCATATTCTGTTATTGTCTCTGCGCAAAACCGGTTCCTTCTTCCATTTTCCTTCATCCTCTTTATAAGCTGCCCTTCACAGGTATAAAACCGGGAAATGGGTATTGTTCTTTTCTTATCTTCCATATCGTAACCTTTCTATAAATAAATATATTTAAACCAGTAAAAAACCGGCACAGAAACGAATCTCTGTGCCGGTCTGATAATCATTATTTGGTCGATGAAACGAACCGGTCATACTGCTGCTGTTTTACCTTCAGCAGTTCCTTTAATCCCATACTGTCAAGCGTAGATAAGTAAGAATCAAAAGTGCTAAGATCTGTCGTTCCTGTGATAAATGCCACATTCATTTCATCTACATAAGTAGTGATATCAACCAGATATTGAGAAATAATATTCTGCTCATCCTTTGTGGAGTAGATAAAGGGCCATGGTGCCTTGGAAAATGACTGCAGCTCCTTATCCTTATCAACATGCCATTTAGGAAGAAGCACATCCGTTGCCTCTACAGACTGCTGGGAAGGGAGACATCCTGCATTGATGCCAAGCTGCTGAAGCCAGTTATTATCAGAAGCCTTCTCCGTATAAGCCTTCTTTCCGTCAGCTGATACGGTATAGCTTTCCCCTTCAAGTCCCCAAACATAATAGTTCTGCGCTTCCTCACTCATTGCATAATCCAAGAACTTGATAGCTAGAAGCGGATCCTGGTCCGACTTGCTGACTCCGAATATATTGGCAATGGGGTTTCTGCCCAGGTAGTAACCTTTTGATTCTCCGGAAAGAGGAGGAATTCCAACCATAATTCCCTTATCTCCAGTATACTCCGGATACTGCTTGCTGTAAAGCTGTGACATCTGCCAGCTGTAATCAAACGTTGCACCTGTTATATTACGTGCACAGCGCTCTGTAATCTGGTCCCGGGTAAGAGAGGTATATTCTACCTCCAAAAGCCCTTCTTTATAAAGACCATTTAAAAATGTCAGATACCTCTTATAATTCTCGGACTCCGCTGCTGCATAGTGTACTTTCCCATTTTCATCAGCATAAAAACCATCCACCAGGTTCAGCCCAAAAGCCGGTCCAAACATATATGGAAGATTCTTAGCTGTAACGCTTAACGGAATTTCATCTGTTTTATCCCCATTTCCGTTCATATCATTATCCTTAAAAGCGCGCAGAGCTTCTACAAACTCATCCAATGTGGAAGGTACAGGCAGTCCCAGCTGGTCTAACCACTGCATATTCATCATGGTACAGGGTTGGTAGTTATCCGTTACAACCGTCTGAGGCACATAATAAATATGTCCATCCTCAGCGGTAAGACTGGCTTTTATTTTAGGGTTATTATCAAGAAACTTTTTGTAATTGGGCATATAATTCATATACTCATCCAATGGATAGAATAGCCCCGCAGTAATATAAGTCATGTTATCATCCAGATCAGGAAGTTCCACAATATCAGGAAGATCTGAACCGGATGCAAGCATTGGGCTTACACTGTCCTTATAATTTGTGGGTGATACAAGCGTCCAGTCGATGGTCACTCCCGCATTGGAAGCAATGGTCTTAATAATATCCGCGTTGGCATAATCCACCGTAGAGTACCAGGAATTCTGTGCCAGAATACTGACCTTTGCATCAGGCGTGCTGGTAACCGGTGCCGCACCAGTATAATTAAATTCAGCCTCTTTACCTTTCTCTTCTTTTGGTTCTGTCTGGGTGCTCTTACCTGAACAGCCAGATAATGCCGCTGCAGCTATCATTGCAGATAATACCGCCGCTTTCCAATATTCCTTCTTTTTCATTGTAACATCCTCCTCATTTTTATTATATATAATCAAAACATGATTATCCTTTTACTGCTCCCAGCATTGTTCCTTTCACCAGATATTTCTGAATAAAGGGAGTAAGACATACGATTGGTACCATGGATAAAACAATGCAGACGTACCTGATCTGAATGGTAGACTGGGCTGCTGCACTTGCCGCAGTTGCATTACCGGAAGCCTGCATAATCTCTGTAGAAGCCATTAAAAGAATTCTGCGCAGAAACAGCTGTAACGGCTGGAGATTCTGCTTTCCAATATAAAGCAGTGCACTGAAGAAATCATTATAACGTGCCACTGCATAATACAAGGTTAAAACTGCCAGCGTTGGTTTAATTAAAGGAATTGCAATTTTCACCAGAATCTGAAGGTCATTAGCCCCTTCCAGATAAGCATTTTCAAACAATTCCTCTGCAACGCCTTCAAATGCAGAACGGCAGATCATAACGTTATAAGCGCTGACCAGTACGGGAAGTATCATGGCCAGTCTGCTGTTATACAGACCAAGTCCGGTCACTACCAGATAGCTTGGTATGAGGCCTCCTGAAAAATACATGGTAAATGCCAGAAGGAAATTCATTTTCTTTCTTAAGAAAAACCGTTTTCTGGATAGCGGATATGCTGCCAGACAGGTAAATACGATATTTAAACAGGTTCCGGTAATCGTATAATAAAACGTATTACCATAAGAAATCCAAAGATCCTTATAAGCCATAACCATTCGGTACGTATCCAGATTGATATCCACCGGAAGCAGGGTTATTAACCCTTTGTTCACCGCTTCACCGGAGCTTAAAGAAATGCTTACTACATATACAAACGGGTACAGGGTAATACAGACTGCGATTGCAATTAAAACCCAGATGCAGATATCAAACAATTTATCCGTGATACATTCATTTTTAAATTCCGTCCATGTACTTTTCTGATTCATCTCTTCCTCCTTACCATACAGATGTTTCTGTCAGCTTTCTGCTCAATCTGTTTGCCGTAAACACAATGACAAAGCCGATGAGAGAATTAAACAGTCCTACTGCAGTGGCATAGCTGTAATTCTGGCTTCCAATACCCTGTCTGTAAACATAGGTGGAGATTACATCTGCTGTTTCATAGATTCCGGAATTATAGAGCAGATAAACTTTCTCAAATCCTACATTCAGTAGATTTCCCAGTGACATAATGAGCAAAAGCACTATGGTTGGTTTAATGCTGGGCAGTACCAGATAGCGTATTGTCTGGACCTTGCTGGCACCATCCACCTTCATGGCTTCATAAAGCTCTGGCGCAACTCCCATAATTGCAGCCACAAATATAATGGAATTAAAACCAAAGCTCTGCCAGGAACCGGATATTACATAAATAGCCCGAAACCACTTCGGCTCTCCCAGGAAATTTACCGCTGTACCGCCTGCCTTAACAATTAACTGATTGATAATGCCGTTTGATGGTGATAAAAAGTTTGTTATCATACCGCAGATTACCACTGTGGAAATAAAATAAGGCAGATATGTAATGATCTGAGTTCCTTTCTGCAAATACTTGTTTTTTATCTGGGTGATGCACAGTGCAAAAATAATGGGAATCGGAAACCCAAATATCAGTGAATAAAATGAAAGCAAAAACGTATTACGAATCAGTCTGAACGCATAAGGCGAGTTGAAGAACTGAATAAACCACTTCAGCCCTACAAAGGTTCCTGTATAAAGACCCATCATCCCGCTGCCCGCCTTAAATTGTGTAAACGCCATTACAAGACCCGTCATGGGTAAATAGGCGAATATCAGATAATAGATCAAAACCGGTGCAAACATCAGCAGCAGATATTTATCTCTCTTTACATTTTTTCGAAAAAGTAGTTTTTTTTCTTCCTTAGAGAGTTTTACATTCATTTCTTTAATCCCCTTCCATTTGATGAGTGATAAATCCATTGTACATATTGCATTATTTTTTACTAGTTTCACTTTTTTCAAGGGCATTTTAACAATAAAAAATGAATGAATCAAAAAAGGAAGCAGTATTTATTGTCCTTTTTTGATTCATTCCATGTTTTACAGTGCATTAATTTGTTTAATTATAACGACTCCTCTTCTGCTGTTTTCTCTCCCCGGAAGTCACTTGGGTTACATGCCATAATTGCTTTAAAATTTCTTCTGAATGTCAGCATATTGGTATAGCCGCATTCCTCTGCTATTTTCTCAAGGGGAAGAGATGAGTTCTTTAAAAGATCTGTTGCATGGGAAATTCTCCGTTCCTGAACATATTTTAAATAAGTCATCCCAAACCGCTTTTTCACCAAAGCTGTAACATACTTGCTGCTTACTGAAAAATGATCCGCTATCTGTGTAAGAGAAAGGTCCGGATTTTTGTCATTTTTATTAATATACTCAATTAATTCCATGTCATTCTGGAAGTATTCCTCTCTCAATTCCTCTGACCGGTCCATCTCAACAAAAAGTTCTTCCACAAGACCGCTGTAATAGCTTATGACTTCCCCCATGGTCCGGTAGGGGGGACAAATGTCGACTCTTCGTAAAGGAATGCCGCACTGTTCCCATACCGTCTGCATTGCTTTTATAACCGTCACGTAAAGCTCACTGAGTAATAGTTTTCCTGCATAGACAGAATTATCAAATTCCATCTGGTTTTTCTTCTCAATCTCCTCAAAGAAGCTGCTGATACTCTCCCGATCCCTGTCCTTCATCCCTTTTGTCAGCTGTTTCATTCCATCCTTAGGGAAATAATAATTCATGGAACAATCTGACTGGGGATCATGGAAATAGATACACCCTCTGCCCTCCCATAGAATTTTCTCAAGAGCAAGCATTGCATTATCACAGGAAACGGATATCTCTTCCAGCTCTTCTTTTACTTCATCTGCACCAACAGTTACCACACACGTTAAATCCAGGGTCTTTTTCATTTTATCAAAAAATTCATAAAGCCTGTCTTCCAGACGTTCCCCATTATTGCTGTTAAAAATAAGATAAACGTGTAAGGAATCCTTTTCATAACACAAAATTTTAAGTTCCGGATCTGACTCCTGTTCCGCCAGTAATGAAATCGCCTTTACCGCTTTCTTAGCTTCTTCCTTTTTCCATCTCTCCCCATAATATAAATCCACCATTGCAGTCAGAAAGAATACCCGTTTTAACTGAATAAAATCTGTTAAAAACTCCTTATTGCCTGATTCCCCATCGCTGCCCAGAATAAGACTGTGCAGGATACCCTGGCTGGCATAGGGCGACATATTGTGAACCTGCTGCATATATCCATTCCGTTCACCAAGTAAATCAACAACTCCGGAGACAATTTTTTCTACCTCGTTTTTTCCCTCTCTCTTTTCCTTCCCCACTATAGTCCTGATTTTCTCAAACGGAGATGAATATTTATTTGTAAAAAAATAAGCAAGAATCAGATACCCCAGACAGATAAAGAATCCGAAAAGCAAAGCAAAAGAACCCATATCAGACAGTTCAAAACCAAACTTGTCTTTATCTGCTATGATTTCATATGAGATTAAATTGCTTACCTGAGAAGTCTGCTTAAAGATTCTGCCATCCTCTATTCCCGCCTTGATAACGGGTTTTCCATTATAGTATACCGCATATCCCCGTGCTTCCCCCAAAGCTGATTTCAGCATGCCTTCTATCTTCTGGTTATCAAACAGAACACAGATGATGCCCCTCTCTGATCCTGATCCATATTGATAGACTCCGCTGTATATCAGATATTTTTTAAAAAAAGTCAGCTGGCTGTTATTCATGTTTAAGCAGGTATTTAAATCCGTGATTGCCAAACGGTCTGCTGACCACACTGATAAATCAACTTTGTCAGATAAATGAATAACCTCATCACTCGTATATATCTTATTATAGTTATTCAGCATCAAGACGACATCAGAGATATTAAAATCATCACCAGCAGTTTTCTGAGAACGAATATCATTCAATACCTGATACAAAAGATAAGAATCAACCGGATTTTGCATCTGAACGGTCATATACAGTTTATTAATCAAAGAGGAATTATTTAAATTTGTTATTATATTCTGGGCGCTGTAAATCTGCTGATCCATCCCATTGGCAAATGCCTGGGCCTTGGTTTCATAATATTTTACAGCCTGATTTTCCTTCACCTTCACAGCTTCAAAAACTACTGTGACAGAGTATATAAGAAAGCTTAAAATAATTATCAGACAGTAGGATAAAAACATATTTTTAAAGAATCTGCTCTTACGGGCTTCCATAGCATTCATAATTTGATCACCTTATTATACCCCTTACATTTTCTATCATTTTTTCACTGTAAAAAATCTCATTTATAATATACCAAACCCGCTGATTGATAGCAAGGACATTCACCCCGTCTCATAATCACCATCCAAATATCAAATTTATCATAGTAAAATCCTTTGGAACAGTATTCATCAAATCATGTATTTGAATATTTTTATGCAAATTTGATATAATTTTAACGAATTTAGCCTTTCACAAAAGCATTATTACATAATATTAGGGTGTTATTTTTTAATATTGTGTTGTTTTATACAATTTCCAACATTTTTCAACACTATTTATGTTGAGAATATCTCAATCGTGAAGTATACTTAACATAAAAGGCAATACTGTTAAAATGATAAAACGGGAGATGATTGCAATTTTAGGAATGGTTATTGCAGACGATGAAAAAAAGATCTGTAAGCTCATCGAATATTTAGTTAATTGGGATGAAATTGGCATCCGGCTGCTGGGAACCGCATACGACGGTTTAACTGCACTGCAGCTGATCAATGAAAAAAAACCGGATATTCTTCTTACAGATATCCGAATGCCTGGAATGGATGGACTTCGTCTGATTGAAGAAGCAAAAATGCAGAATGAGATTCTCAAATGCATCATCATCAGCGGATATAAGGACTTTCAGTATGCTCAGCAGGGAATGAGATTTGGAGTAAGGGACTATCTGTTAAAACCAATTAATCAGGAAGACTTAACCCGTACATTAAAAAAGCTGGTTAAGGAAACCCAGGAACAGATGTCCATACAATCCTCGCATATGCGACTTGAGGAGACGTTAAAGAGTTATACCGGAACATTTAAACACCTGTTTTTAAAGACTGTTTTACAGAAACAGCTAAATGAACAGGAGGAAAACATACTGCAGGAAGTTGAGAAAATCAATGCTGCTGATATCATGAAAAATTCAGCACGGTGCATTGCAGTAAAACCCAATATCAGTTACAGGGAATTTACAGAGGAAAGCTACCAGCTCCTGACGGATAAAACTCTTGAAATAGCAGAAGTGGAATTTTCATCCCATAACTGGATCTGGATATCAGAAGTGACTGGAGAAGGAATCTTCTTTCTTCTTTTTTATGATGCTTTGGACCGGAAAGAGCTGCTGGAATCCATAAACCACATAAAAGAGCGGGTTCTCAGTCTTCAGGATCTGTTCCCCAGACTCTATTTTAATGCTGTCGTCAGCGAGCAGGCTGACAGCTCTATCCAGTTGATACACCGGATTAAGGAGAGCCGGATTGCCATAGGAAACCGCTTTCTCACAGGTTTAAATACGGTCTCAGAGATTAAACCACCTGCTGCAAAACCGGCTGAATCAGGATCTGTGGACACCAGAATCTCTAAACTGCTGGAGGACAAACCAGATGCCTTTGACATAACTGAGATTAAAAAATGTGTGGAAGCCGCAAGGCGTATTATGAAAGCCGAAGACATTTCATCCTGTCTGCAGGTAAAGAAAAATCTTTTGCTGGTTTTAAACTATTACCTTAAGGGATTTAAGCAGCTGGATTCCACCCTGGAAGAACACGAAAAGGAAGCATGGTTTTCTGAAATGTATGAGCACTGTACAAGTCTGGAACAGACCTTCCGCCTTTTAGAAGATACTCTTTGTGAAACGCTTCAAAATGTAATGGATCACCTGAAAAACAGAGAAATTAAACCGGTTATCTATGCCAAGCGTTATATAGAAGAAAATAAGGGAATCAATATTAAACTGGAAGAGCTGGCAAAAAATACAGGATTCAGTTATACCTATTTCTCCTCTCTTTTCAAAAAAGAAACAGGGAAAACATTATCAGAGTACATCCAAATGGTACGGATTGATACTGCAAAAAAACTATTGACCGAAAAGGAAAGAAGCGTCAGCGAGGTTGCTGAGCTGGCCGGTTATAATGATATAAAATTTTTCACCAGACAGTTTAAAAAGA
Organism: Lacrimispora amygdalina; assembly: GCF_003432035.1. Taxonomy (GTDB): domain Bacteria; phylum Bacillota; class Clostridia; order Lachnospirales; family Lachnospiraceae; genus Lacrimispora; species Lacrimispora amygdalina. The sequence continues at coordinate 9,549 of NZ_QOHO01000114.1, read as the reverse complement.
CACTTGGCGTATCGCCCAATGAATACAGGAAATTATTTACAAACCGATAGCTGGGAGGAATCCGATTGAAAAAGCAATGGCTGAAAAACCGGTTCAATTTATGGATCGGTACACTGATATCCTGGAACATTCTTTCTCTCCTTCTGCTTTTCCTGATTCTTATGGCGAACCACACACAGGAATCATATCTTGCATTGTTCCTGGTCCTATTTATGGGCCTTTCACTAGTTTCAATTCTCCTTTGGGGAAAGGCACGAATATGGGAACCCCTGCATTCAATGGAAAAGCAGGCAGAACTTTTTAATAACGGAATCATTTTCACAGAGCTCTTTAAAAGTCTGGAAGGCATATCTCCCAGCTTTGATGAATTGTTATCTGGAATCCATACCAGTCTGGATAAAGATAAAATGATAGAAAATGCAAAACAACAGGCCCGATACCTGGCTTTACAGAATCAGATCAACCCGCATTTTCTCTATAATGTACTGGAATCCATACGTTCCGACGCCATTATGGCAGGCGTTCCGGAAATTGGAAAAATAGCAGAAGCACTGGCCGTCTTTTTCCGCTACACGACTTCAAATATGGAAAGCCTGACTACGCTGGAAGAGGAACTTTCCAATGTCAAAAATTATTTTATAATTCAAAAATACCGGTTTGAGGAAAAGCTTTATCTTGATATCCTGCTGCCGGAGGAAGATGATCTATTAAAGGCCAGAATTCCCAAGCTTACGCTGCAGCCAATTGTAGAAAATGCAATTAAACATGGATTAGAGCCAAAAGTTGAGGGAGGAAAAGTGGTCATTGATATTGACCACAGCGATACCATCCTGTATATCTCTGTATCAGACGATGGCATCGGCATTGACGATGCTGCCCTGGAACACTTAAATGATACGCTGCTGCATATGGCTGGGGGGAATGGCTCCGTCAGAGAGGATAAAAAAGGCGGGATTGCACTGAACAATGTAAATTCCAGAATACGCCTTCTTATGGGGGAGGAATACGGAATTCATCTGTTCAGTTCTCCCGGTGCGGGAACAGAGGTTTCCCTTACACTTCCCTATATACTTGATGAAACAGAAAGGCTGGGATCATGAAACAGGAAGTACTGCGATACGAAAATATCTACTGTTATGAAGGAAATCAGACTTTACTCAAGGGACTCTGCCTGCGTGCCTTTCAGGGACAAATCTGCTGTGCCATAATTCCTAATTTAATCGAGAAGCAGAATTTTCTAAGTTTGCTGGAAGGTACCCTGAAACCGGACTCCGGCTGGATCTATTGGAATGGGGAGAAACTAAACTCTTTCCGTTCTCAGGATCAGATACGAAAACAGACCGCTTTCATTGGCAGGAACCGCGGAGTCTTTTCACAACTGAGTGTTGAAGAAAATATATTTGTGGCAAACAGCAGAGTTTTCTGGTGGAACCGCGCTGCCGCTCTCTGCCGGAAGGCTCCGGATCTATTCGAAGAACTGGACTTATCTCTGCCTGTTACTCCCAAAGCCCATACCCTGGACTACGGCAGACAAAAGCAGATTGAGCTTTTGCGTGCTTATGTATCGGGGCGAAAGCTGGCAGTCATCACAGATCTGGAGATGTATTTATCAGAGGAAGAGATGAAAGACTTTTTTGATCTGTCTGCCAAATTAAAAATGAAAGGCATGACTTTTCTCTATATTTCAGGCAGTGATTTCTCTTTATGGAAACATGCTGATGAAATCACCATCATAAAAAAGGGAAGGTCCATCAGCCGTGTGAACCCCAGTCACTTTATTCAGTCGTCAAACGTACAAATCATTACGGAAGACCATGACATCAGAGACTTAAAGCTTAACCCCGTTATCTCCTTAACCCGGTATATAAAGGGAGGGGAATTGTTAAATATACTTGATGTGAATTCCGCTGAATGCAGTCATGCCATTTCCATACTGGAAGACTGCCGGTCAATAACGGCAAAAGCTATTATTTCCAACAGGTATGATACTATTTTTCGATCCGTTTTAAATGAAATTGTTTTTATTGAAGCAAGATCCCTGGATGAGATGATATTTACAGATATGACCATCATGGATAATTTTATCTTTATGCTCATGCAAAAAAAAGCCGGCGTTCAGTTTAAGAAATCCTATCGAAAACTGGTTAAAAATATGACCGAGGGCATTTTTACGGAAAAAGAACTTTCAACGAAAGCGGATAAAGTCAGTGATGAATGCAAGCTGAAGCTGATTTACTACAGATGGATTTTCCTTCGCCCAAAAGTTATGGTGTGCATCAAACCATTTTCATCCATTGATTTTCAGCTCCGCTCCCTGACGATCAGCCTTCTTGAAGAATCATTAAGATCCGGGATTGCTGTTATACTCATTACAAATCATATGACAGAAGCATATACCATGAAAGGAAAACATCTCACAGTAGAGAATGGGCGTTTATATACCGATTAACGTTTCCCGTTTCTCAATGTCTTATTCAATAAAAAAGCCTAATTCTGTCAGGCTTTTTTTCATCTCGCATTTCGTAAGATATCGAAACATCTACCCCCTTACAGCGCAAATTATACCATTGTTTTATTGTGTTTTTGTCTATAAAATAGTAATTACATTGAATCATTTTATGCAACTTGTATAATACGTGTTGTGAAAGGAGATTAAAAACATGAAAAAAAGAATCTTATCCATGATGTTAGTATCTGCCCTGCTGGTATCTGCTACCGGCTGCGCAGGGAAAAAAGCAGATACTCCGGCAGCCAGCAGCGAAGCTGCCACGACCTCAGCTTCTGCTTCTGCTTCCGCTTCTACAGGAGACATCAAAGTTGGTGTAATCTTAAAAACACTGTCCAGCGAATACTGGAGCTATGTAGCTGCAGGAGTAAATGCAGCCTCAAAGGATTTAGGCGTTAGTGTTGATCTTCAGGGACCTGCTTCAGAAACCGCATACGACGAACAGAACAATATGATTGAAACCATGCTTGCCGGAGGAATCGATGCCTTTGTAATTTCTCCCCTCCAGTCAGAATCAGTTGCCAGCGTAATCGGTGATGTAAAGATTCCAGTGATTACCGTTGATACAGATGCTGAGATTCCTGGAAAAGTAGCCTTTGTGGGAACCGGTAATGACAAAGCAGCCTATCAGGGCGGATTATTTGCTGCAGAAAAAGCCGGTAAAGGAACAAAAGCAGTTATTATCGGCGGTGTTGAAGGAAACGCAACCAGTGATGCCAGACAGGCCGGTTACACCCGGGCTATGGAAGAAAACGGAATAGAGATTGTTTCCGTACAATATGCCCAGTCAAATCCTGATACCGCTGCCAATGTTATGGAAAATATGATTACTGCCCAGAGCGGTGACATTCAGATTGTTTTATGTCATAACGATGATACTGCTGCAGGAGCTGCAACCGCCTGCAAACAAAGCGGTTTAAAAGATGTAGTAATTGTTGGATTTGATGGAAATCAGAGCGGTGTTCAGAATATAATTGACGGAACCATTTCCGCTACCTGTGCTCAGTCTGCCTATACTATGGGTTATAAAGCAGTAGAAACTGCAGTCAAATCAGTAAAGGGTGAGACTGTGAAATCCTTTGTTGATACCGGCTGTGAAGTTATTTCCTCCGATAATGCAAAAGAATATTTAGAAAAACTGAAAGGCTATTTAAAATAACCTGCTTGTAAGAAACAGAAAGGGTTGAACTGCTATGAGCTTAATGGAACTGAAACATGTGACGAAACGCTTCCCGGGAGTTGTGGCTCTGCGCAATATGTCACTGGATATTAAACCAGGTGAAATTCATGGACTGATCGGTGAAAATGGTGCCGGAAAATCCACACTGATTAAAGTACTGACCGGGGTGTATACCCCGGAGGAAGGTACTCTCATCATGGATGGAAAAGAAGTCTCCTTTAAAAATCCCAGGGAGGCTGCCGCCCATGGAATAGCATGTGTTTACCAGGAACTTAATATTGTACGCCTTCTATCAGTGACAGATAATATATTTATTAATAAAGCGCTGAAAAAGAAGAACAGCCCGTTCCTGGAATATGACAAGATGCATGAGAGAGCACATGATGTGATGCTGTCACTGGGACAGGATATTGATGTAAAGAAAGAATGTGGTTCCTATGGGATGGGAATACAGCAGATGGTTGAGATAGCAAAGGCTGTTTTAATTGATGCAAAGCTGATCATTATGGATGAACCCACCTCCAGTCTTGGAGAAAAAGAGGTTGCCCAATTAATGAAAACCATCCGCTCATTAAAGGAAAAAGGGATATCCATCCTGTTTGTTTCCCACAAGCTTGAAGAACTCTTCGAATTATGCGACCGGGTAACAGTTATGAGAGATGGAGAGCATATCCTTACAAAGGACATTTCAGAGATGGACAATGACTCTCTGATCTCCGCCATGGTAGGAAGAACTCTGGATAACCAATACCCAAAGATGGAGACAACCAGAGGCAGAGAAGCCTTAAGAGTGGAACATTTAAATTCAACCGGAGTTTTAAAGGACGTGAGTTTCCATGCCAACTATGGAGAAATTCTTGGTTTTGCCGGCCTGGTAGGAGCCGGACGTACAGAAACGTTCCGTGCCATATTCGGTGCTGACAATCACGATTCCGGAACTATTTATATTAATGAAAAACCTGCCACCATAAAGTCTCCAAAGGACGCAATCCGCCAGGGCATCGCATTTTTAACAGAGGACCGGAAAGGCCAGGGCCTTGTTCTGACCCAGTCTGTACGTACCAATCTCATTCTCAGTTCCATGAAAAAATGTAAAAAAGGACTCTTTCTGGATGAGAAACACATAGACCAGCTAACCGGAGAGAATGTAGACGGTTTAAAAATTAAAATATCAGATTCAAAAGAAGCAGTTGGGCAGCTGTCCGGAGGAAATCAGCAGAAAGTAGTAATCGGCAAATGGATTAATACCAATGCAGATATATATATCTTTGACGAACCCACCAGAGGCATTGACGTAGGTGCAAAAGTTGAAGTTTATAACATCATGAACAACTTAATAAAAGCTGGTAAATGTGTGATTATGATTTCCTCTGAACTGCCTGAAATTATCGGAATGAGTGACAGAGTCATTATAATGAGAGAAGGAAAAATCATGGGCGAGCTTTCAAGAGAAAGTGATTTACTGAATCAGGAAACGATTATGAAAGCTGCCTGGGGAGGTGCTATACAATGAAAACAAAAAAAATGAAAGACATAGTCAGTAAGGCAGCTCCGCTGTTGGCACTGATCCTGTTGTTTATGATTCTGTCAATGGCAACAGATAAATTTCTAACAATGAATAACATGATGAATATCTTAAGACAGACGGCGGTTAACGGCCTCATCTCCGCAGCCATGCTGGTTGTACTGATTACCGCAGGCATCGATCTGTCTGTAGGCGCAAATGCCATATTGTGTGCCTGTGTAATGGGTATGCTCAAAAATTCACTGGGAATCACAAATCCATTTATCCTGATACTGGCCTGTATCATCACCGGACTTTGTGTTGGTTTTTTGAATGGACTTCTGTTGACAAAAATGCATCTTCCTCATCCCTTTGTATCGACTCTGGGTATGAAAAATGTACTTTGCGGCCTTGCTCTTTTAGTCGTAGCAACAAAAACCATCTCCGACTTTCCCGCAGGCGTTACATTTTTAGGCTCCTCCAACCTGTTCAAATCAGCCGATGGATTTTCCGGAATCCCTCTGTGTTTTGTAGTTCTTATATTGATTTATGGAGTGTACCATTTCTTTTTAAATAAAACAGCACTGGGCCGAATGATCTACTGCGTAGGCGGAAATCCGGAAGCCGCCCGCTTATCAGGCATTAATTCAGACAACGTTCTGATCTTTGTTTACAGCTTATCCGGCTTTATGTGTGCGATTGCCGGTCTGGTAATCGTAGGACGTTCTGCAGTGGCAAATCCATCTGCAGCCATATCTCCCTATGATACAGATGCCATTGCAGCATGTATTATAGGTGGTGCCTCCTTCATGGGAGGAAAGGGAACAATCTGGGGAACATTAATCGGCGCACTGATGATCTCAACCATACGTAACGGTCTGACACTTCTCAATACTTCCAGCTCCGTTCAATATATCGTCATCGGTATGGTTATTATCGCAGCTGTATTTATTGATGTAACAAGATCCCGCATGGAAGCAAAGGCCAGAAGACTGGCGGCAAAATAAGTATGAAAAAGCTCTCTGATAATAACTTCAGAGAGCTTTTTACTATTTATATATTCTTTTTAATTTGTTCTGTAATCTCATCCAGGCAGTGTCCCAGCTCATCATTTCGAAAACGCACTTCAATGCCGCATCGAAGGAGATTTTCTTCCTTAAAATCCTCTTCATCCGCAAGAAATCTTCTGCATACTTCTTTATATTTAGGCACTTCCTGGCATCTTTCTCTTTCTATTGAACGCAGCAAGCGCTCTCTGTCATCGACCTCTATATAAATAGGGTACAGATACTCATTCCCGAAATAATCCCTGGTTCTCTCATAAGACTCCAGCGTTCCTATCATAAGATAAATTCCATGACCCGACCGGTCAAACTGCCCATCGTCTACGGTAAAATAACTCCATGGTCCATATATGGTTTCGTAAGTACGTTCTTCAATCAATTTTTCTTCTTTCCGGAATTGTTCCAACTCTTCCCTGTTTGTAAAGAAATATTCCACCCCGTTTACTTCCCCATCCCGAATCGGTCTTGTTGTATATGGTATAATTGTTTTTAAAACTGGAATTCTCTCCGGAAGTTTTTTATAAATAGTATCCTTCCCGGAAGCACTTTTACCCATAATATAAAATATCCTGCTCATCGCTCACTACTCCAATTTAATTATTTAACTGCTTCGTCCATAATGTAAATATACTCCGCATTTTCATCTTCCAACCCCTGCACAGGAAGCTCCATATCCTTATATTCTATAATCAGATCGACCAATTCCTTTTTTAAGACCTCACCGGGGGCAATAATCGGAATCCCCGGTGGATAGATATAAACAAATTCCGCCGAAACTCGATCTGCTGCATCTTTTAAAGGTACTCTCCTTCTACATGAATCCATTCCCTGTGCTATGGTAACCCGGCATTCCGGTCTGACCTTAAAATCACCATACTCTTCAGCTTTATTAATACTGCCTGAGTATACCCTGGTCTCTTTCCCTGCCCGGGAATCTATATCCAACAATGCCTCAGAAAGCCTTTCAAAGCCTTCTTTCGTATCAGCCAGGGTCAAAATCGCCGTTACATAATCAGGACCGCACATCTCCATTTCCAAATGATACTCTTCCCTTAATAAACAGTTCAGTTCAGCTCCTGTAAGACTGGATTCTCTTGTAGATATTATCAGTTTCGATAGATCAACATCATATACGCCAGACTGCCCTTTCACCTCTTCATTCAGAATCTTTAAATAAGAAAGCTCCTTCAGCCTCTCCCGTAATCCCATTATTTTCTCAAAAAACTCTTTCATACAGCCCCGTCCCTGATCATCCATAAACCCGATACAGTTATCTACAGAGGCTAACAGAACATAAGAAGGACTGCTTGTCTGATACATATGCACGTACCGGTCCAGCCTGTCCAAATTTACATATCCACTCTTTACATGCATGACTGCCGTTTGTGTAAGAGAAGGAAGCGTCTTATGTAAACTCTGAATTACCACATCCGCACCCAGTTCCAGGGCAGAGACAGGAAAGCCTTCCCCTTTTCCAAAAGAGAAATGTGCCCCGTGGGCCTCATCAACAATTAAAGGCAAATCAAATTTATGAACTATACTTGCAAGCATCCTGACATCCGATACTATCCCATCATAAGTCGGCGATACTACAAGCACAGCTTCCACTTCCGGATGGTTTTTCAACATTTTTTCCATCTCTTCAGGAAGTATTCCACCTTGGAGGCCAAATCCTCCAATCAATTGTGGATAAATATATTCTACTTTTAAATCATTGAGGAAAACTCCATGGTAAGCAGACTTGTGGCAATTTCTGCTCATTAAAATAGTGCCGTCTCTGGATACCGTGCCGCTTATGGCACTTAATATCCCGCAGCTGCTTCCATTCACAAGATAATAAGTCCTGTCGCTATTGTATACCTTCGCAGCCCATTCCATGGACTCCCTTAATATTCCCTGAGGATGATGCAGATTATCAAATCCATCAATCTCCGTAATGTCAATAGTAAAAGGATTGGTAAATTTCTTACTAAACGATTCTTTCCATTGCCTCTTATGCCCTGGCATATGAAACGGATAAAAATCTGAATTTCCATATTTCTTTAGTCGCTCTATTAGATCCGTTTTTTGACTCACTTCACGAACCGCCTCTCTTAATGACTCACTGATCGGTTTTAATAAATCAGCTCTTTTAGTATATCATTCTTATCACATCTTTACAATTTTTTCTCACAGGGTTATAATAACGTGGAAATAGGAAGGAGAACACCGATTATGAGACTGATAGAATTTAAAATGGAGCGCCCCGGTCTTGTATCCGCTGGAGATGAAGTTCAGATCATCGAAAGGGAAGGTACCAGCAGCTACAGTTATATCATAGATCCCGCAGTTGCCATGTCCGGATGCTATATGGGACGTGACCGCCTTAAATCAGATCATGGAATTGTAAAAGAGATCAAGCATAACGACAGAGGATATTATGTAATTGTAGAATTCGATGAATAGTAATTCTTTCATCGAATATTTTTTTACATGAAAAAAGCCCTGAAACATCTCTGTTCCAAGGCTTGTCCTGAGACACCGGGGATTCGAACCCCGGACAACTTGATTAAAAGTCAAGTGCTCTACCACCTGAGCTAGTATCCCATATGCCCAAAGCCGGAATCGAACCAGCGACACGAGGATTTTCAGTCCTCTGCTCTACCAACTGAGCTATCTGGGCTCATGTGTAAAAAACACATTATCCATAAAAAATACCAACAAAAATTGCGGGGGCAGGATTTGAACCTGCGACCTTCGGGTTATGAGCCCGACGAGCTTCCAGACTGCTCCACCCCGCGTTATTCAATTATATTATATGCAGTGATTAGAATTTTAATCACTAAATGGATGGAGATGGATTCGAACCATCGAAATCGTCGATAACAGATTTACAGTCTGCCCCCTTTGGCCACTCGGGAACCCATCCATATTTATTTTTGATACAAGCCGATGATCGGACTCGAACCGATAACCTGCTGATTACAAATCAGCTGCTCTGCCAATTGAGCCACATCGGCACAACTCTTCTCATGTATGATATAACACTTGCATACAGAATGGGACCTATAGGGCTCGAACCTATGACCCTCTGCTTGTAAGGCAGATGCTCTCCCAGCTGAGCTAAGATCCCATAATCAAATTCAGTTGTACAACGACCCGGATGGGATTCGAACCCACGACCTCCGCCGTGACAGGGCGGCGCTCTAACCAGCTGAGCCACCGGGCCAAACCTTTTTGAAGGTTATTACATATACCCTCAAAACCACACATTGTTATATATCTTCATCCGTTCTTTCCTCTTACCTAAACCACA
>NZ_QOHO01000113.1 GCF_003432035.1 Lacrimispora amygdalina | reverse complement strand
AGCTCCCTTCTTAATATGAATTATTTTTCTGATTCATATTAAGAAGGGAGCTTTTTATTTCCTGAAGCATAAAATTTATTACAATACCAATCCAAATTATCATCACTTATAATACGATTTTTCCACAGGAGTAACTTTAATTTCCTTATTTTTCAATTATAGTTAATTATGATAATATAAGACTTGGCGTATATATATTAACTACACTTACTCCGGTATTAATAAATTGCGGACCTGTATCTAATCCCCTTAATGCAGCAACTGCCTGAGCCATACCCAGATAGCCCATTGTAAATGGATTTTGTACCAATACAGCTTTTATTGTATTATCTCTTATCATTTCCTGAATTATCTCTGTAATATCAAATCCAATACCGATAATATTTATATCATTTTCTCTCAAAGCGTACCCCATCCCTAACGTGGATCCTTCATTCGTTGAAAAAATACCAACAAGATTGGGATTGTCTCGTATATATTGTTCCGTTGCTTGTTTTGCTAACTCCGGAACACCATTTGTATATAGTGTTTCTAATATTTGATATCTGCTAAACGATTGAAAATAATCGCGAAATCCCATTTCCCGATTTACAGTTGTTCTGTTTTCAGGAGTTACCCCGATGATTCCTATTGAACCATATGTGACACCAGCCCCCTCTAATTCGTAAAACATATTTTCTCCAGCTATCTTACCAGCTGTATAATTATCTGTTGCTAAGGTTATGATTCCTTCTTCAAACGCTGGTGCATCAACATAAATGATTTTTACACCCTTTGCTTTCGCTGTTTCAACTGCACTTGAAATCTTTAAAGGATCGCTCGCCGCTAACATAATTGCATCTGCTCCCGCTACTATGGCATTATTAAATATTTGAATTTGTTTATTTACATTTCTCGTTAAGGGGGCGTTCCAAATATAGGTAACACCTAACATAGAAGCCATTTCTCTGGCTCCATTATCCATAACCATCCAGAATTGATCACTTTTATCCATGGTTATTAAATAAATTTTATAATTCTCATTTATTATATGGTTCATTTTTACAACATCTCCTATATTTGTGATTTACCAGTTAAGAAATGGATAAAAATATGTTTCACATCTAATGGTAACATTACGATTTGATAATCCTGTGGCATGGATATTCAATTATATGTATAGGGGTTTTGTAATATTACTTCATTATTTGTCCTTCAGCTCAGCTCCTGAGATTTGTCCTGTATACAGATTTCCTCAGGTTCTTGACAAACAGCCGGAATTTCTGTATACTGGCACCATAGATAGGTAACTATTTTCGGACGTTTTTAGAGGCTCTATTCTTGAAGAATAGAGCCTTTAGCTTTGGAAGACAATATATGGAATAATAAGTGATTGGAGGAATATAAGATGTCAATGAACGATATAGAAAAAATGAAAAAATTCCTGGAAGAGAAGAAAGCAAAGGGTTCTTTTTTACAGGCCGAAAAGAAGATTGGATCTGGTAAAGTGGAAAAGAGAAATAAGAATATAGGAATTGAATTTACAAGAACGCATAAGATCTCGCAGTAAATGAGGGAAAGTTACACAATAAAGATTTTAAAGGAGAATTCATGCAATTCAAAGATTTAAAAATTATGCCTGATATTATTAAGGCATTGGTTAAAGAAAGCTATGAAATACCTACACCGATACAGGAAAAAGCAATACCCATTATATTGGAAGGCAGAGATTTATTGGGATGTGCGCAGACAGGGACAGGAAAGACGGCTGCATTTGCAATACCTGCCCTACAGCTTCTAAGCAGTGAAAAGGCACCCCGTACAGCAAAACAGAATATAAGGGCCCTTGTCATAACACCAACCAGAGAACTGGCTCTGCAGATATACGAAAGCTTTAATACCTATGGTCAATTCACCAGTTTAAAAAGCTGCGTGGTCTTTGGCGGAGTATCTCAAAAACCACAGGAGGAAGAATTAAAACGAGGGGTGGATATCCTGGTAGCAACACCGGGAAGGCTGCTGGCGCTTATGGATCAGAAGCTTATAAGTATTGATCACCTAAAAATACTCATTCTGGACGAGGCTGACCGTATGCTGGATATGGGATTTATAAATGATGTGAAAAAGATTATTGCGAAAGCACCTCTTAAAAAACAGACTTTATTTTTCTCGGCTACAATGCCTCCCGATATCGCCAGACTGGCTGATACAATTCTTAAAAATCCTTCGAAAATAGAAATTACTCCGGTATCGTCAACTGTGGATACCATTGACCAGTATCTGTATTATACGGATAAATGCAATAAAAAAGATTTGCTTTTGCACATCCTGGAGGATAAAAATATCGTATCCGTGCTGGTGTTCATACGTACCAAGCATGGAGCCGACCGCCTGATAAAGCAATTGGCAAAGAGTAATGTGAACGCTCAGGCAATTCACGGCGATAAATCGCAGGGAGCCCGTCAGCGTGCATTAAGCAGTTTTAAAGATAAAACGCTGCGGATATTACTTGCCACAGATATTGCAGCCAGAGGAATCGATATCGATGAATTAACTCATGTAATAAACTTCGATTTGCCGGATACTCCGGAGACATATGTACACCGGATTGGACGTACAGGCAGGGCAGGGCTTGGCGGAACGGCAATATCCTTTTGTGATTTTGATGAAAAAGAACAGCTTAAGGACATTGAAAGATTAATTGGCAAGAAACTAACAGAGGTAAAAGACCACCCGTATCCATTAAAAAATAACTTCCCGGCGGTAAAAACCACACAGCCCAAAAGAGATACAGGACGAACAGAGAGAACGAAAACCCTGTCTTCCTCACACAAATCCAATGCATCTTCAAAAAGAGAGCCATTACAGCCGGTAACGGCAAAAAAGGCTTCAGCCATAAAGAAAAAATATCGAATGACTGCTGATGGGACATTAAAAGAGAAAAAGAGCTATAGTAATTTTTCAACAAAAAGAAAAAGCAGCAGATAAAAAACAGAGGTATCGGGACGAAAAATCCTGATACCTCTGTTTGCTGGTCCCATCCTATAGATAAATGATTTAATCGCTAAAAAAACGCACAGAACCATTTCCATAAGAATAAAATGAACTGAGAATAAAAATGCAATCGGAGCAGTTTACAGGAGTTTATATGGATGGTAGTAGTTATAGAAGCGCAGCAATGGTGAGTGCTGGATTACCTTATGATAATATAAACTGGTATGATATAGAAGGCCAGCCCTTTGGTCCGGCTTCCAGATTTAATGTTATTGTATTTAACGATGCCAATAACATTGTGGACATTGAAGGACCTGTGGCAATAGGCGGTAGCTTTTACAGCCCAAGGGGATTTGGCGCAGGTTTTGCCAGAGACAAAAGCACCAGAGATGCTAATTACTCACCGGATTTAGTCCGATTTCTGGTTGGCGGCAATGTTGCGATGAGCGAACCACTTGTTATTGTCGGCCATACGGTTGTAGGCGGCGGGTTCCGTGCTGGTAAGGGAAGTACCTACTTAATTGGAAAAAGTGGAAGGGTGGGTCAGGCAGAAGAACTTAAAACATTATATCAGGCCAATGGCGGCAGCCAGTATTGGACACCATCAGACAAAGGTAATCACTACTTAATTTCCAGCTATGATGTTCCAAGATATATACCTGCAGCCAGGATACAGGCAGATGTTTCAAAATTCTTTCGTGATGCAATGGAAAGCATCGGATACTATAAAAATTGTATTGAAGATTTAACCCCAAATGGAAGTGTCGCGGATAATAATTACGAATGGATATTGAGGGGAAATAACCCTGTTCAGAATGTATTTCTCATTGATGTGAGACCAAACGGTCTGATCAACAAAGGAATCCGTGCGGAAGTTCCCGAGGGAAGTACGGTTATTGTAAGGCTGAAAACGGGTCCCAATGCTCACCTGCAATATGGCGTTTATGGGGAAAATAGTAAAGCCAATCGGACCTTGTATGTGTTTGAGGACGCAACTAATATTTATATGGAAAAATCTTCTGATATATGGGGTAGTATACTGGCACCCCAGGCGATGTTCCATGCGCACCCAACCGGCGGTCATGTAAGCGGTAATGCTGCATTGGGATCATTTGCTGTAGACGCTGCAAGCGGCTTTGAATTTCATTATTATCCCTTTGCCGGAGGTGTAATGTGTCAGGGTGTTGCACCAGAAATGCCTGAGACATTGCCGGAAGAGGAGGAACAGCCAGCCGTGTGTCCGGAATGTCCTGCACCGGTACCCTGCCCGCCGCCAGTATCCTGTCCGGTTCCGGCACCCTGCCCGGCACCACCGCCTTGTCCTGAGCCAGAGCCCTGTCCTGCTTGTCCGGCACCACCGCCTTGTCCGGCACCACCGCCTTGTCCCGAGCCAGAGCCCTGTCCCGCTTGCCCGGTGTGTCCGAAGCCCGAGCCCTGTCCGCCCTGTCCCGCGTGTCCGGTTTGTCCGAAACCAGAGCCGTGTCCGGCGTGCCCGGTTTGTCCGAAACCACAACCGTGTCCGGCGTGCCCAAAACCAGAGCCCTGTCCCATATGTCCGGTATGTCCGGCGTGCCCGAAACCAGAGCCCTGTCCCATATGTCCGGTATGTCCGGTGTGCCCGAAACCAGAGCCCTGCCCGGTATGTCCGAAGCCAGTGCCATGTCCTGTCTGCCAGGAGTGTCTTATTAAACCAGGCATTATCTGCGGATGCATCTGGGGATGCCGCTGCGGTGATTTTCATGATTGGGAGGTAAAATTATACAAGAGATGTAATGATGTTGATACATTGCTGTTTTGTGCCAGGATCTGCGGCTGCGGCTGCTTTGAATTTGAAGTTCCTTATGAAGGGTGTTATATTCTAAAAGTGAGGTTATCCGAAAACTGCTGGAATACATTCTGGTGCAAGCCAATCATTACGTTAAATAATATCGGGGTGGCCAGTTTTATGATTGATTAATTTATATGTTTTGAATCGTTTTAAGCTGCCGCAAGCGGGGAATTGAAATGCTAAAACACCCGATTGCAGCAGCTTTTTTCTTATTTGTTCATGCTATGATTTTATAGCCCAGCGTAATTTTGCGCATCTGGCGCGCCCGTTGGAATTGCATTCTTCTGCTGAAGGTCTGATGGCATCGGGTGCAATCTCTTTATAAATACCGCTTCGAAAGAGCTGTTTAAATGATTTTTTTACCAGACGGTCTTCTCCTGAATGAAAGGTAAGTATCGCCACACGTCCTCCTTCAGCCAGAGCAGCAGGAAGCTTTTCCAGAAAGTCATATAATACTTCAAATTCATTATTTACATCGATCCGAAGAGCCTGAAAGCATCGCTGGCATGATTTTTTGATTTCATTATCTCTGTCTTTTTCCGGAATAAATTTCAGAGAATCTTTGATAATCTGACGGAGCTGGCTTGTTGTTGTAATTTCTTCCCCTTTTTTTATTGCTGAAACTACCCCGCGTGCGATTTCTTCGGAATGGGGCTCGTCCGCATTTTCCAGGAGCATGCCGCATAATTCATTTTGAGAAATGGTTTTTAAACGTTCTGCTGCAGAGATACCTTTTGACGGATTCAGCCGTAAATCAAGCGGTCCCTCAGTCTTAAATGAAAAGCCTCTTTCCGGGTTGTCTATCTGCATGGAGGAAACACCTAAATCTGCCAGAATAAAATCAAGGGGACCTGATTCAGGGATAATCTCATCAATATTGGAAAAATTGGTTTGCCTGATTGTCAGGATCTCGGGACCGTAACCCAGGAGCTCTAAACGCTTCTGTGTCCTCGGCAGTTCGATAGGATCTACATCTGTCGCATATAAGTGCCCTTTTGAATTGAGACATTTAAGCATCTCTAAAGTATGACCGCCGTAGCCTAATGTCGCATCTAATCCGGTTTGTCCGGGTTGGATCTGTAATATTTCCAGAATTTCTTTTACACAAATGGAGCGATGCATTCCCGCAGGAGTATTGCCCTTTTGAATCACTTTTGTCACAGTTTCAGTATATAATTCCGGATTCAGTTCTTTATATTTATCTTTAAAAGCTTTTGGGTGAGTACCTTTGTATCTGGGACGACGCTGATGTTTTTGTTCCTGGTTATCCATTTTTATTCCACCTTCTTTAAATATCTTCTTAATAAACGTATCTGCTTACATGATATCAAATGCATGTCATAATGGCAAATATATATTCGAATAATATGCCACTCCCGGAAATATAAACATGAACAGAATTGGAGGTAATATTGTATTTATTTTATTTAGATATATAATATACTTATTAAACAGAAACAATCGGAGGGAAATTTATGTTATTTGATATTATAAAATCAAGAAGAAGTATTAGAAAGTTTCAAAACAGAGAGATTGAACAGGACAAGATTGATACAATACTTAAAAGTGCTTTGCTTTCACCATCATCCCGTTCCATACGGCCATGGGAGTTTATATCTGTCACCAATGGGGAGTTAATCAAACAGCTCTCGCAAAGCAAAGGTACAGGCTCTCATTTTCTGGCTGGAGCACCTCTTGCGGTTGCAGTAGTCGCGGATCATACCTTAAGCGATGTCTGGATTGAAGATGCTTCCATCGCTGCGGCTATCATTCAGCTGGCAGCGCAGGATCTGGGACTTGGCTCATGCTGGATTCAGATAAGGGAAAGATTTCATACAGAACAGGTAACTGCGGGGGATTACATCAGGGAAGTTCTTGGAATACCAGGGCAGTACAGCGTTGAATGTCTGATTGCTATCGGCTATCCTGCTGAGGAAAAGAAATCTTATGAAGAAGAAATGCTTCAGCATCAAAAGCTGCATTTTGACAGATTTTAATTGGAAATTAGTAAGGTATTTAAAAATTTTATCATTGACCGGATATTTGAGAACAGGACTAGTAGTTAACATAAAAAATAAAAATAATATCCTCCACCGGGGCTTGTTGATATAAAATAACGTTTTATAATTGTACTTAGCAGAAAGTAAAATTATGAAAGGTTGGTAAGAACATGCATATTCCAGACAATTATTTAAGCCCGTCAACATGTGCCGTTATGGGAGCTGCCATGGTTCCTGTATGGACAAAGGCAGTCAGGAAGGTGAAAGAAGAGATTCCCAGAGTAAAGATACCCTTGCTTGGTGTGGGAGCAGCGTTTTCATTTCTTCTTATGATGTTTAATGTTCCGCTTCCAGGAGGAACGACAGGCCATGCTGTAGGGGGAACGCTTCTGGCAATTTTAATGGGACCTTATGCTGCCTGTATCAGCGTTACGGTTGCACTTTTTATTCAGGCATTGTTATTTGGCGATGGCGGTGTTCTTGCCTTTGGGGCGAACTGTTTCAATATGGCATTTGTCTTACCATTTTTTGGATATTATATTTATAAACTGATCAAAGATCATGTGCGGTCGGAAAAAGGAGAATACCTGGGCATCATTCTGGGTTCCTATGCCGGGATGAATGTAGCTGCATTATGCGCTGCCATAGAATTTGGAATTCAGCCGCTCCTATTTAAAGATGGTGCAGGGCAGGCACTTTATTGTCCTTACCCCCTTTCTGTTTCCATACCTGCCATGCTGATTCCCCATCTGCTGGTTGCAGGAATTGTGGAAGCAGTATTTACGGCTGCAATTATAATTTACATAAAAAAAGTATCTCCCGGTACCTTTTACAAGGGTGGCAGGGAAAAAACGAAAGCCGTATACGGTCTGGTAGCGGGGCTTATCTGCTTTACTCCCCTTGGTCTTCTGGCGACAGGCACCGCATGGGGAGAGTGGGGAGCAGATGAAATTAAAGAGGTAGTATCCGGGGGGAATGCATTGGGATTTGTTCCTCACGGCATTAAGGAAGGCATTCATTTTAATGCGGTCATGCCGGATTATGCAGTAAGCGGTCTGCCTGAAGCTGCAGGATATTTATTATCTGCAGTTGCAGGTGTGGCAATCATGATCATTTTCTTTAAGATACTAAGCAATCTGAAAAAAGAAAAGGCTGGAAATAACGTTGGATAATGCAGAAAATAAACCGGCTGATCTGCCGGAATGGCTTTTATTAAATGAAAATTATATACCGTTAGCCGATAAGGATACTTTTGTCAACAAAAGTATCCTGTCTGTATTTAAGATGATTTCAAGAATAAAGAAGCAGGATTCACAAGAGTTAACCAGATCACGAAGTCATGTACCCCTTCATGTTTTTGGTACATTTCTTCTTATTATACTGGTTTCACTCACAAGAAGCTTTATATTTGTTATCATTGTAAATGTCTGGCTGCTGTCGGTTTTAAGTATGACCGATTCAGAACGGATGGTAAAAATTTTAAAGATGAGTACAGGTGTTACCCTGTGTACTGCTGTGGTTATGCTGCCGGCATTTATTTCAGGTAATACTTATAGCAGCGTCATGATTACGACAAAGGTATTTGGAACAATTACTGCAATGGGTCTGCTTTCCCATTCTTCAAAATGGAGTGCGCTTACGGAAGCACTGAAAAAATTTTATGTGCCTGATATTTTTATTTTTATTCTGGATATCACGATAAAATATATTTATTTGCTGGGTGAATTGTCGTTAAACATGTTTTACGCCTTAAAGCTTCGGTCTGTGGGGAAGAACCGCAGCAAGTATTCGTCAATGGCGGGTATTGCAGGTTCTGTGTTTCTTCAGTCTAAAGAGCTGGCTGAAGATATGTATCATGCCATGGAATGCAGAGGATTTACAGGAGAGTATCACGTTAATAATAAATCAGAGTTAAAATGGCCGGATTGTCTTTATATCGGTATAAACATTGTCTTTTTAATTCTGTTTATTTACTTCGGAAGGATGTAAGATGATTGAACTGAACGATATCTGTTTTTCTTATTCTGAGATGATTGCATTAAATCACATTAATCTCACCATGGAAGCAGGTGAGGCAATTGCATTAATGGGGGCGAATGGCTGCGGCAAATCAACTCTGTTAAAGCTGATTAATGGAATTATTTCACCGGACAGGGGGAGCTACCGGTTTCACGGAGAAGAAGTTACCCATAAAAAGCTGCAGGATGCAAAATTTTCCAAACTGCTCCATCAGAGAATTGGATTCGTATTTCAGAATTCCGATACACAGCTGTTTTGTTCCAGTGTCTATGAAGAAGTGGCTTTCGGCCCAAGACAGATGGGGTTTACGGAATCAGAAGTGGAGAGCCGGGTAAATGACTGTCTTGCTATGCTTGGCATACAGGAATTCAGTAACAGGATTCCATATCATTTAAGCGGTGGTGAAAAACGCAAAGTTGCGATCGCATGTGTGATGTCTTTAAATCCCGAGGTTCTGGTGCTTGATGAACCAATGAACGGGCTTGATCCCAGGACACAGAGATGGCTTGTGGATTTTTTAAATAAACTGAACAAAGCAGGGAAGACATTGATTACCTCCACTCATAATCTGGAACTTGTGCAGGAAATATCGAAAAGGTCCATTCTCTTTGATGAAACCCATACAATTGTTGCGGATATGATGACAGAAGAGCTGCTAAGGGATGAAGAACTGTTAAAAAGGGTAAATCTTGTTGACCAGTCCTATCATTACCGTGCATGAGAAAACAGCAAAGCGCCCCAGGTGTTCAAGGACACTTGGAGCGCTTGTTTATAAATATAATTTATTTTTTTAGTTTACAAATCCCTCCTCTCGCTCTTTTTATCAGTTAGATTTGCAGATCAGCTGTTTCTCCGTCTACGCCGGCTAAGGGGGACCATTTGAAATTAAAAAATACCAGGAGGTATAAGAAATGAATAAAACAATTGCAAAATCAGTAGGTAATTCCAATCCTCTGATCGATCACCACCTAGGTGCAGATCCGTTTGCTCTGGTTTATAACGGAAGAGTATATATCTATATGTCCAGCGATAATTACGAGTACAACGCAGATGGCTCAATCAAAGAAAATGGTTTTAATAATTTAAAGAGTGTTTTTGTTATATCTTCAGAAGATATGGTAAACTGGACCGATCATGGTGCGATTCCGGTTGCAGGTGCAAACGGAGCTAACGCAGGACAGGGAATTGCAAAATGGGCAGGCGGTTCCTGGGCACCAGCGGCTGCAGTGAAAAAAATCAATGGTAAGGACAAATTTTTCCTTTATTTTGCCAATGGCGGAAACGGTATCGGCGTGTTGACGGCTGACAGCCCAATCGGTCCGTGGAGTGATCCTCTGGGCAGAGCATTGGTAACCGGCAGTACGCCTGGTGTTGCCGGTGTGGTATGGCTCTTTGATCCTGCTGTATTTGTAGACAGCGATGGAACCGGCTATTTATACTGTGGCGGCGGAATTCCGGGAGGTCAGAATCCGTCACAGTCACAATGGGCAAATCCAAAGACAGCCAGAGTGCTTCGGCTTGGCCAGGATATGATCAGTATTGTGGGAAGCGCTTCTACCATCGACGCACCTTTCATGTTTGAAGATTCAGGAATCCATAAATATAACGGAGTTTATTACTATTCGTACTGTATTAATTTTTCCGGTTCTCATCCAGGAAGTGTCCCTCCGGGAGAAATCGGTTATATGACAAGCAATAGTCCTATGGGACCGTTTACCTACAGAGGTCATTTCTTAAAGAATCCGGGCAGCTTTTTCGGAGGCGGAGGCAATAACCATCATTGTGTCTTCCAGTTTAAGAACCAGTGGTATGTGGTTTATCATACACAGACCGTTAGTCTTGCTTTGTATGGTTCCGGTAAAGGTTACCGTTCCCCTCACATTAACCAGTTGTTCCACAACAGCGACGGAAGCATTCGTGAGGTTGCAGCAAATTACGCAGGGGTAGGCCAGCTTTCCAGTTTAAATCCTTATAAGAGGGTTGAGGCCGAAACGATCGGCTGGAACGGCAGAATCTTAACAGAGAAGAGCAATGCTTCAGGGGGGCCTGTATATAATCAGAATGTAACAGGAATTCAGAATGGAGACTGGATTGCTGTAGGAAATGCAGATTTTGGCTCAACAGGTGCCAGGAGGTTTAAGGCAAACATTGCTTCAACATCAGGCGGTAAAATTGAAGTGCGTCTTGACAGTGAGAACGGTACACTTGCGGGAACTCTTAATGTGCCTAATACCGGTGGTATGCAAAACTGGAGAGAAGTTGAAACAACGGTAAGTGGAGCCACTGGGGTACATAAACTTTTCTTTGTATTTACAGGAAATGGAAGCGGAAACTTATTTAATTTTGACTATTGGCAGTTTTCATAAACTGGCCGGAATTTTGTAAAAGGGGGATTTATTATGGGTAATTTAATGAATGAAGAAGTGAAGACAGCCTGGCAGTCTGATAATGGAAACGGCACCTACACCAATCCGATTTTAAATGCGGATTATCCCGATATTGCAGCTATCCGGGTTGGAAACGATTTTTATATGGTCAGCTCCACGTTTGTATCTTTTCCCTCCATACCGGTTATGCACTCAAAAGATCTGGTAAACTGGGAGATAATCGGATATGTCACAGCAGATTTAAATGGAACAGGAAAATCCTATACTCTGACAAACAGCTTTGAGGATTATGGACATGGATGCTGGGCACCTACCATTACTTACCGAAATGGTGTTTATTATGTGGGAATTTATCAGGCGCAGGGCAAATTTATTCTGTGCACCGCCACCAATCCGGCTGGACCTTATACGAAAACAGTATTTAATCAGGGATTTCATGACCCTGCGCTGTTTCTTGATGATGATGGAACAGGATATATCATTTCAGAAGCAAATGATGTGAAAATCAGTAAGCTCAGCGGGGATTATAAGTCTGTGGTGAACAGCAGAGTATCCACCCGTATTGAAGGAGTCACCGGTAAGTATCTGGTGGAAGGAACCCATGTTATAAAAAAGAACGGGTATTATTATATTTTCCGCAACTCCACACCGCCGGAATCCTATACTTATTGCCTGAGGTCTAAAAATATTTACGGGCCGTATGAAATGAGAATTCTTTTGAACGGACCGAGAATACCGGGCGGAAGCCAGATTCATCAGGGAGGCCCCATAGACACCCCAACCGGGGAGTGGTGGTTCTATGTATTTCAGGATGGAAACGGCTTAGGACGCCGTGACATTCTGGTACCTATGCAGTGGCAGAATGACTGGCCGGTAATTGGCGATCCGTCCACGATTAAAAATGTAGCAATCGCAGGTAAGAGCTACCCTATGGGCAGTGTTCCCATTACATACAGAAAACCAGATGTGGGAGCTTCTTATCCGGTGCGGACGATTCCTGACAGCGATGATTTTAACTCCACTGTTCTGGGTGTGCAGTGGCAGTGGAATCATTATCCGGACAACAGCAAATGGTCACTTAGCGAACGCCCCGGATATTTACGGCTACGGGCAAAACAGGCCAATAACCTATGGCGGGCATCCAATACCCTTACCCAGAGAGTTCAGGGGCCTGACTGTCAGGGAACCATTGAGCTGGATACTGCCAATATGGCCGATGGGGATCAGGCAGGACTGTGCCTGTTAAATATTCCTTACGGTTCCATTGGTGTGGTTAAATCTGCAGGTGTGAAAAAGATTGTGGCTAATATCAATGCCAAAGAAGATGCTCAGGGGGTTATTACCAATGGTCCTGTGCTTCGCAGTAATATCGTTTATTTACGGGCCGATGCAAACCTTCTTACCGATAAGGCGGTCTTTTCCTACAGCACTGACAATATTACCTATACCCAGCTTGGCGGACAGCTTAACATGCCGTTTGACCTGGGGTTCTTCCAGGGAGATAAGTTTGGCATTTATAACTTTAACACAGCCTCTGCCGGAGGATACGTTGATGTCAGCTGGTTCCGCTTCGCCTCCTCAAAAAGAAAAGCAGCAGGTATGGCGGACGCATCAGCGAAAGAAGACATGCTGGAAACAAGCATGGCGGTATCTGCATCAGGCGGTGATGCAGCCATTAATCTGGCAGCACAAAAGCAGCTGATCCGGGGCTTTGGCGGAATCAATCATCCTGCCTGGATAGGAGATTTAACGGCAGCCCAGAGAGAAACTGCTTTCGGAAACGGAAATAATCAGCTGGGATTTACTGTTTTAAGAATTTACATTGACGAAAATAGAAACAACTGGAGCAGGGAACTGGCGACTGCAAAAAAGGCAAAGGAAAAAGGCGCCATACTGTTTGCCTCTCCATGGAATCCGCCCAGTAATATGGCAGAGACCTTTACCCGTGACGGTGTAACAGGGCAGAAGAGGCTGAGATATGATAAGTATGCTGCTTATGCACAGCATCTCAATGATTTCGTTTCTTTTATGAAGAATAATGGGGTGGAGCTGTATGCCATATCCGTTCAGAATGAGCCGGATTATGCACATACCTGGACCTGGTGGACTCCGACTGAACTGCTGAATTTCATGAAAAATTATGCGGGATCCATTAACTGCAGAGTCATTGCGCCGGAATCATTTTCTTATATGAAAAATATGTCAGATCCGATATTAAATGATTCAAAGGCACTTGCTAATATGGATATCCTGGGAGCTCATCTTTACGGAACACCGGAAAGCGGCTTTTCTTATCCTCTCTTTAAACAGAAGGGAGCGAATAAGGAGCTTTGGATGACAGAGGTATATTATCCTAACAGCAATAATAACTCTGCAGATTTATGGCCGGAGGCACTTGAGGTATCCTATCATATTCACAATGCCATGGTATTAGGCGATTTCCAGACCTACGTATGGTGGTATATCCGCAGGCAGTACGGTCCGATGAAGGAGGATGGAACGATCAGCAAACGTGGCTATAATATGGCACATTTCTCCAAATTTGTAAGACCGGGATATGTAAGAGTGGATGCTGACCGGAATCCGGCAAATGGTGTTTACGTCTCTGCTTACAAAGGAGATAATAAGGCAGTCATTGTAGCAATCAATAAGAATGCAACCGCTGTCAGTCAGAAATTTACATTCCAGAATGGAACGGGAGGCTCGGTATCTTCCTGGATCACAGACGGAAGCAGAAACCTTGCAGCAGGCTCCGGTTACCGTGTATCCGGAAACTCTTTCACTGCCCAGCTTCCGGCCAGAAGTGTCACAACCTTTGTAACAGATTTAAGCTGATAATACGTAATTAAATGAATGAGGCAGGGTGCTTTGACGGTCAGTCATGGTGCCCTGTTTCATTGTCTTATTTCTTAAGTATTTTGTTTTTTATTTACGGGACCGGAAACTGGTATTATAATACGCTTATATTGAGAAAGAAAGAGGAGAAAGATGAAGAAAGAATTACCCTATTTCAGTATTGGAGATTCCTTTGGGGGAAATCAGGACTGGTTCCGGGATCCGATGATGCATTTGGGCGGCTGCGGGGCTGCAGCTGCATGTGATGTCTGCATTAATCTGGCGTTCCATCACAGCAAAACTCATCTGTATCCATTTGATATCCAAAGTCTTGACAAAGAAGCTTATATTAAATTTTCCATTACCATGAAGCCGTATCTGAAACCGCGTTTCGGCGGGATTGATACACTGGAGGTATTTATGGATGGTTTTTATGAGTATTTAGAAAATGTAAATGAGCGGGGAATACAGCTGTCAGGCTGTTCTGGTGATACTCCTGCAGAGGAAGCGGTATGTAAGGTGAAAGAACAGATTGACCGGGGAATTCCCATTCCCTTTTTGCAGCTTCGCCATAAGAATATGAATTTTAAGGATCTGGTCTGGCATTGGTTTATGCTGGTGGGATATGAAGAATTTGATAAAGAATTTTATGTAAAAATTGCCACCTATGGAGGGTTTCGGTGGCTTTCCTTTTATGAACTGTGGGAGACCGGATATAAGCGTAAGGGTGGAATGGTGCTTCTGCGGGAGCCGGAAGAGTAAGGTGATAAGGTGAAAGCAGCGATTTGTGATGATGAGGTACATTTCCAGTCATTTTTACGGGAGAAGCTGGAAGCGTATTATGGTATGTTAGAAGTTGAAATAGATGTATTTTCATCCGGAATCAGTTTTTTAGAAAAGTTCAGGGAACATCCATATGAATATCAGCTGATTTTTATGGACATTGAAATGCCGGGGATTAATGGAATAGAGACTTCCAGGCTGATCCGGGATATAAATCAGTCTGTTGCGGTGATTTTTTTAACCAGTCACCAGGAATTGGCCATGGAGGGATATGAAGTGGATGCGTTCCGCTTCCTGGGAAAGCCGCTGAAGATGGAGAAACTGGTAAAAGCACTGAATGATTATAACAGATTATGGATGCAAAACGGCAGAATCTCTCTTCAGGACGGAGAAAATACCATTCTGGTCAGCTGGACAGATATTCAGTATGTGCAAAGTGAGAATGTATATATACATGTTTTTACGGATCAGGCAAGGTATCTGATCCGTAAAAAACTAAGTGATATGGAAATGCAGATGCCAAAGAATTTATTTTTTAAACCTCACAGAAGCTATCTGGTCAATCTGGGGTATGTTAGTTGTTTTGACGGCAGGAAAATTACCATGAAAAACAGCCATAAAATACCCGTCAGCAGAGGAAAACGGGATGAATTAAAAGCATCGGTATTAAATTATTTACGGATATCAGGATAAGACAGGTGAGTTATGTTTGAAAAAGTATATATGATAATGGGGTGCACAGAACTATTACTGTTAATGATATTAATCGGTAAATATATTTATTTTGAACGGTTTTTTTTACATTTGCGTTCATGGTGTATCTATCTGGTACTCTTCATTTTATTTGAAATTTTACTCTGCTTTTATGATAAAGAGGGTCTGGCTTCGATTGGGTTATCTTTTGCGTTTTTTAGTGCACTGGTTTTTCTTACAAGAAAATCTAAAAAAATCAGGGGTGTGTTTATCGCAGTACCAATAGCAGGTATGATATTTTCTTTTGTAATTATTCCTGTCTCTCTTCTATATCTTTTTTCTGAATCCATGAATTCCATAATTGACCACTCAACTGCATGGATGTGGATTTATGATGTTATATTCTGGATTGGTTTTTATTTGTTTTTCTGGAAGGTGAAAAAACGTCTTGATGAAATGCTTATGAACAGAACTCTTTCAAACTGGGAAAGAACTCTTATTAACATGACTGGTTTTTTTCTTTTCATTTTTACCATGCTTCTGGTATGTGTGGATGATTTTAAAATTACATCCTTTTACGCCAGGTGCTTTGCAGGATCCGGTATTTTCATCATTGCTTTTTTAGAAGCATCAATCATTGCAATGGTGATACAGGGAAATGGAAAAGTTTATTTTCAGCAGGCGGCTGTTTTAAATGCGCATTATTTAAAAGTCCAGCTGGAGCATTTTAAAACATATCAGGAAACCCAGAGGGAAACAAGAAGAGTGTATCATGACATGAAAAACCATATCAGCTGCCTCCATAATCTGATCCTGCAGGGCAGGTATGAGGAAACCGCCAATTATCTGGTGGAGTTAAATACACAGATACAGAACATAGACAAAGAGCTTTATACCGGGAATGATATTGTGGATGCTATCATAAATGAAAAGCTGTCCAGCGCGGCGAAGGATCAGATATCCATATCAGTAGATGGAAAACTGGGGTATCTGCCTGTAGATCCCATTGATCTTTGCACTATTTTTTCCAATGCTGCAGACAATGGGATTGAGGCATTAAGGGACAGTCAGATCTCGGATAAGGTGTTGGAAATCCAGTTTAAGAGACAGGGAGAAATGCAATGGATTATGTTCCGTAATCCGGTAAAGCGCAGAGGACCAGCATTATTATCTGTTACAACAAAAGAGGATTGTATCAATCATGGGTTTGGACTTGGAAATATAAGAATGGCTGTGGAAAAATATAAGGGACACATGGAGTATCGCCTGGAAAATGAGGGCGATCTGCAGTATTTTGTCCTGGAGATTCTTTTGTTTGTGCACAATACAACACGATAGAAACATTTCGCAACAAAATTTACATGGGGAAAGGATCCGGAGCTATAATGAATGATGAAATCAGGCAAAGGAGACAAAAGAAATGAGTTATGATATTCCAATAAACGTAAAACAGTGGAACAAAAAAGAAATCAGAAAGAATACAGGAAAACTGGTCCGCGGTGTGCTTATATATGAACTGATCATGTTTGTTACTATAATCGCTGATATTACCCGCAGGATTATCATGAATTCCCGCAACGATGATTTTAACGTTGATACGTTTCTCGATAAGGCTTCAGAGAGTGGAACTTCCAGTATCATCTCAGTATTTCTGGGTTTGGTTTTTTTATTTGTTTATTTTCGAAAAAGTGACTGCCTAAAACGGATCTTTTATACCGGAGATAAAATGACGGGGCGTTCATTCCTGATTCTGCTGACTGTTTTTATGTCCGCGCAGGCTGCATTCAGTTTAATTGGCGGAGGCATGGAACTTGGTTTTAACCAATTCGGTTATAGTATTCTGGGAGAGATTGAAGATGCATCCAGCAACAGCAGTACTGTATCTATGTTATTGTACGCTTCATTTATTGGTCCTGTCTCAGAAGAAATTATTTTCCGCGGATTTGTTATGAGAGGGTTTGAAAAATACGGAGCGCGCTATGCGGTCGTGATGTCTGCTGTGATTTTCGGATTATTCCACGGAAATCTGATTCAGAGTATCTTTGCAGGACTGGTTGGACTGGTACTTGGATATACAGCTATGAAATATTCCATAAAATGGGCTGTTTTGCTGCATATTATTAATAATTTTGTTTTTGGTGAATTACTTACCCGTCTGCTTTCCGGCATGAGTGAATCCATGCAGTCTATTGTACTTTATGGGATAGAAGGTGCGTTCCTGGCAGGGACAGTGGTTCTGATGCTGATGAATAAAACGGAGATAAGAGAGAAAATGAAAGGGATAAAGATTGACAGAGGGTTACTGGGCGTGACATTTACTTCCATATGGCTGCTGATCTTTATTATCTTTCAATTAGCACAGGGAATATCCGGAATAGAAAAGCTGCCTGTTTAAAATTTAAGCGCCCGACTCTTAGGGATCAGGAGACGGGCACTTTTGCAGCAGAGTGTAAGATCTGTTTTCTAATTACCATATCAGGCAGCTGCTAAGCCATCCGGACTTCTTCTGCCAATGGTTCTGAATGCAGAGACAGCAAATATTAACATCAGTATTAAAGTGCATACATAATAGCGGCCCCGGACACTGTCACCAGCTAAAATATAAGATACTCTTGTAACCACGTATGGTGCCAGAGTCTGACCAATGTTCACAACAGCTCCGTTAATGGCAATGCATAAAGTAATGGCTACAGGAGAAACACTGGAAATAATATTGGTGATGATCTGTGGGAAAACCATCATCATGCCGACACCTGTAAGCAGACCCGAAACATAGACAAGAACCGGTGAGTATGCCAGAGCCATGGAAAGAAGACCGAGCGCAGAGAGCAGAAATCCTGCCGGCAAAGTCCACTTCTTAAGTGCGTTCGCAATTTTGCCATAGACAGCTCCGCAGATAAATCCTCCGATGGTGAGCATGGAAAGACCAAGACCGGAAATAGCGGCAGTACCGATCCCCTCGCCTTCAACAAAGAGAGATAAGTTCACGGCAAAACAGTGAAGGAAAGTCATATAAACAAATATTACTGCATACCAGTAGAACACTGCACCCGGAAGTTTCATCTTCTGACTGGCAGTCCCTTCTTTTTTCTTCCGAACCGGCTGATCCTGGGGAAGACAGAACAATACACCGAAAAATGCTGCAAGACCAAGAAGATGAACAAGGAATATGTATTTATAGCTTATGACAACTACAATTCCCCCAACAATGGTCATTATGATGCTTCCTACTGAGCCGGAACTGTTTAACCAGCCCAGTATGGTATCTCTTTCTGATGGTGCGTCAGCAAAGCTTTCAAAAATAATCGCCTGGCTGAGCGGCTGCAGTAAGCCGATTCCAAGACCCACCAGCAGTCTTGAAAGGTACAGTACTGTAAAGGAATCAGAAAAATACGGTATACAGCCACCTGCTGTAAAGATGCACAGAGCAATCAGGGACAATGTTTTTTTTGAAATTACATTTGCAATCGGCCCGGATAGAAAACTCACTACAACGATAACAAGAGCCGGAATCGTGATCAGTGTCTGAATTGTCTCGATGCTGACGTCCGGATAAGCCGCTGCGATACTGCTTAGACCAGCGGAAATTGCCATTGCCCCCATTGATGTTAGTCCTAGAAACAAAATCCCTATAACTGTTTTGATATTACCCTTAAACATAAAATTCCCCTCTCAATGATGATCTGTCTTAACTGAGTAATAATCAGCGAAGTTTATAAGCTTCGCGGTATCCGGAAGCGACGGCCTGTTTGATTCTGCCAATGCGGCTGGCATCTCCGATCACGATTACGTTCATAAATTCTTTTTTCAGCTTATCAGCCAGCTGGTTATCTGGCTTTACTCCAAGTGAAAGTACCACAGCGTCTGCAGCCAGAGTCTTCTTATTACCTTCTTTATCTTCTAAAACAACTCCGTCAGGCAGAATCTCAAGCAGCTTATGGCCGGGATAATATTCAGGATTAGAAGCCCCCAGTTTTTTCTTAATATCAGTCAGTGGCTGCCAGTAAGCTCCAGGTCCGATCTCATCTGCCATGTCCACAATTTCCAGGGAATTTCCTAAGCTTGCAAGCAGTTCTGCGGTCTCCATGCCGGTAAGTCCGGAGCCGATGACTGCGATTTTTTTATGAGAAAATGATGTCTTTCCGCTTAAAATTTCCTCAGTTGTATAGACGTTGGTACCATTTACTCCAGGGATAGATCCGGGAATGACTGGCTTTGAGCCGGTTGCAGCAAATACTGCATGGGGGTTCAGCTTTTTGATTTCCTCTGCAGTGGCAGGTGTGTTAAGCCGGACGTTCACATTCAGCTTCTTAAACATGCTATCATAATATTCGCCCATCCAGCCCATTTTTTCTTTGCATGGGGGCTTTGAGCCAAGCCACACCTGACCGCCAAGGTGATCACTTTTTTCAAATAATGTAACAGCAAAACCTCTCTGGGCAAGGGTCAGTGCGGCTTCCATACCAGCGGGACCAGCTCCGATTACTGCAACACAACGTCCGTTTCCATTATTTTCAATGTCATTATAGAACCACTCCTGTCCTGTACGTGGGTTGACAGAGCAGTTAATGCCGTCAAACATTGTTTCCATACAGTTAAGGCATGAGATACAGCGGCGGATCTCATCAGTGCGTCCGCTCTCTGCTTTATTACACCACTCGGGATCAGCAAGCAGTCCCCGGGCGATGGTCACACCGTCTGCGCGTCCCTGTGCAATGATATTTTCTGCAAATTCCGGATTACGGATTACTCCGACTGCAAACACGGGAACATTTATTACCTTTTTAATCTCTTCCGCAAGATATACTTTCCAGCCTTCCGGATAAGAGACTGGTTCCCATGCCTCGTTCATAGTCTCGTATACGCCTGCAGAGACATTTACGGCATCAATTCCAAACGGTACTAAATACTTAACGATTTCAATGGATTCCTCCAGTTTTAAACCGGTTTCGTTCTCCGGAATGGGGAATACAGAGCGCTCTAGGAATTCATCTGCGGAAATTCTCAGCATGATTGGATAATCGCCCAGCCTCTCGCGAATGCCGGTAACGATTTCCTGAATAATACGGGCACGTTTCTGAGGGCTGCCTCCGTATTTATCCGTTCTTTTGTTGGTATAGGGGGAGAGGAACTGATTGAGCATGTAGCCGTGTGCTGCGTGTATCTCAACTCCGTCAATTCCGGCTTTTTTACACCGCTCCGCACCGTCAACAAACTGTTTTACTAGCTCTTCTACCTGCTCGGTCGTCATCTCAAAACAGGGCCAGTTTATAAGCAGGCTTTTCACGCCGCTGGGAGTTGCACACATTCCGCCGGGTACTGCGGTCTGGCGGCCTGGATGGTGGAGCTGAACGAAGATTGCACCGTCATAATAATGAACTGCATCGGCAAGTCTGGTAAGATCCGGGATGAACTTGTCATCAGTAACAGAGGTCTGGCGGTCGCCCATCATACCATGTTCATCATTTACACGGGTCACTTCATTAACGATTAGTCCGACTCCGCCCTTTGCGCGTGCAGCATAGTATGCGATTTCCTTATCAGAAACTGTCTGATCCGGATTTGCTGTCATATTGCCCATTGCTCCCATTATTACACGGTTTCTGATTGTTAAAGAGCCTATTTTTAAAGGAGAAAATAAATTTGGATAGTTCATAATAAATCCTTTCTTTTTGCTTTACTGGTAATTGTCATAAACCTTTGCCATCATATCTGTAAGAACAGCTTCATTCTGGGGAACAATGCATCCCATGCGCATCATCTCGCTGAGTGCGTAATTAACAGTGGATAGAACCTGTTCTCTGGTAAAGCCAAGGTCTTTCATGGAAGGAATTCCGATTCTGCGGTTGAAAGAACGCACAGCATCCGCAAGTTTTGCGGGCAGCTCTTCAACGGAAGAAATCTCCAGTTCAAATATTTCCGCTACTTTGCCATAAATTTCAGGTCTGGCTCCAGCTACCAGTTCGATCACAGGCGGAGTTACAAGAGCACAGCCGATACCATGAGGAATATGTAATCTGGCTCCCAGTGCGTGTGCCATGGCATGTCCAACATTTACCTGGGAATCCTGGAATGCGATTCCGGCAAAGTTGCTGGCTATGGCCAGATTATAGCGGGCCTCTTTGCATTCCGGATCATCGACTGCCACAGGAAGCCATTTGTAGATTCGCTCCATGCTGCTAAGTGCTAACGTATCGGAATGAGGATTTGGCATCACGTTGCAGAGACATTCGTTGCAGTGGGAAAATGCATCCATGCCGGTGTAGGCAGTGATTGTCTTTCCCAGTCCTACGGTTAAGTCGGGATCAACGATAGCAGCGTTTGCCCATACAATGCATCCGCATTTCTGGTGTGTGTCTGTATCTGTGATAACTGCAACAAAAGTGGACTCTGAACCGGTTCCGGAAGTTGTAGGTATCATGATGGTTTTTAGCGCAGGTGCTAATATGAGGGGATTCGCTGGATCGAAATGGATCATTTTTTTAATATCAACGTTTTCCTTATTTGTAACATATAATGCAATACCTTTGGCAGTATCAAGACTGGAACCGCCGCCGCATCCGATGATTCCATCTGCGCCTGTGCTTACTGCTAATTCGGCACCTTCTATGACTGTTGTGTCAGGGGCATCCATTTTTACTCCGTCATAAATGCTGACTTTAATTCCGCTCTGTAAAAGGCTGTCCATCACCTTCTGTGGAATTCCTGTTTCTACAATTGCTTTTTCTGTTACCAGGAGTACATGGGTCATTCCTAATTCTTTTGCTATGGCACCTGTGTTGTTTACTTCCCCTGGTCCGAAATAAACCGGGCATAATTGTGAATATCTTGACATTGTGACATCTCCTTATTATGATAGTAGTAGAAAATGCTTGTTACGATAATAACAATCTCTCTGTACCCAGTGTAGCAATTATAATCTGTGCCTACAATGGCGCAGATTATGAAAATTTTAACAAAGTATTGTTGATATAAGATAGACGGCGTTTGTCTAAGACAAACAAACGCCGTCTGTGCGATTTGTTGAAAATTTACAACCGATTGCGTGAGAAGTATGGTAAAATTTATGAAAGCGTATCATTTGATTACCACATGAAAAAGGAAGGCGATGACGAGTTATGATGACTGATCCTGACACTGGAAAAAATACCGATGATTTTATTAACAAGCTTCTTGATGCATCCAACAGCAGTCATAATATACAGCTGTTGCTGGATATCGGATATCAGGAGCTTGGAAACCCTCTGCTGCTGGTTGATGTTGCCCTTTGTTTTGTCGCACAGACCGGGGGAGGTCTGATCACAGATGAACCCCTATGGGACTGGACTCTTTCCAAAGGCTACGTGACTGAGGAGTATGTAAAATATATCTTATGCGGTGACAATACCCAGTATGATCCTGGGGAGGAATGGTCCACAGGCGACTCAAGGTTCATCTGGCAGGAAGGACTTCTTCACCACAGGCAGCTGGTAGGGAAGGTTAACAGAAACGGAATTCCAATCGGTTATCTGAAGCTTCTGGAATACAACCAGCCCATAACTGATGAAGACATAAACAAGCTGAATATTCTTTGTAAATTTCTTGCAATCTGTATGAACGCCTCCATGGGAACCTCAGACCAGGAAGATTCACTGATTGATACACTCCTGACATCCATGCTTACCCAGCGTTTGTATGACAAGTATGCCATTGATGAAAGAGTGAACCGCTTTGGCTTGAAACTATATGAGAACCTGTCGGTAATTGTACTGGGAACCCGGGGTCTAATCACCGATAAAATTTATTTTATAAAGAAAAAAATGAAGAATTTTTTAAATCGGGAGACGGTCATCACATTTAAAGGGAATCTGGTTATTCTTTATGATTGCAAAACAAAAGTGCCGTTTTCTGAAAATGAATTGATTAATCTGGAAAAATTATGCGCTGATTTTGATATCAAAGCGGGAATAAGCAACTCATTTAAGGAAATATACAAGTTCGAGCCTTTTTATCGCCAGGCATTGACGGCTTTGGAACTTAGTACGGAAATGAACAGTAAAGAACGGGTCGCTTTCTATGACGAATTTTGCATACATCACATGGTAAGCCTGTTTTCGGAACATAGTGATCCGGTGGTGTTAATTCATCCTGCCATTAAGTTTTTAAAAGAACATGATACAGAATATAGCAGTGAATTATGTCCCACATTAAAGGAATACTTAAAAAATAATCAGGATTTATCGCTGACTTCATCGGCGCTGCATATTCATTACAATACGCTTAAGTACCGGATTAACAAGATTGTTGAACTCACTGATTTGAATTTTTCTGATAAAACTATTTTTCGTCTGCATCTGTCGTTTCTTGTATATGATTTTCTGACTGAAACGGGTAAATCAAATATATTAAAATAGGGGCGTGGAAATCCGGTATAGGCTGTGCAATAGAAAAATAGAAATTTCATCGGTAAGATGAAGTCTGATTAAGATGGAGGTATCATGAATAAAAAAATTCTACTCACTATAATTACAGTAACATGCCTGACAGCAGGCTGTACAAAAACGGCGCCATCGGTCCGCTTACAGGAAAAAGAAAACACATCCGCCAGCACTTCGCAGGAGAATGCGATTACAATACAGTCTTCTCAGGAAGGTAACTCCCAGGCTGCTGCAGAGACAGAGAGTAAACCAGATTACAGCCGATACTTAAAAAAGAACTGGATCAGAAGCACAGACACCGATTTTCCTGAAAACGGAGGTTTATCCTTAGTTATTTCCAGCATTAAGGATGGTAAAATTAAGGGTGACATTTCAGCGGTAGGCAGCGGACCTGCTTATAATATGGACAACTCCGGATTTGAGGGAACAGTAGATAAAGACACGGCACAGTGCGAGCTTGTGGATGATTCCAGAGGAAATAAAGGTACGGTCAGGCTTACTTTTAAATCTCCCGGAATTCTTGAAGCTGCAGTTGCAATTACTGAGAGATCAGAAGATAATATCATGACTCTTCCGGAAGGAACCTTTGAATTTACTCCGGATAATCTGAAACGTATAGAAGGATTTGAACCCATAGAAGATCAGTCTTTTATGGTGGATCTGGATTCATGGGGGAAAGTGAAGTTTGTTTCAGGAAAATTGACCGCCGGCAGTCATATACCTGCAGTGTTTTATCTGACCGATGAAGATGGAGCTATTTATTATGAGTTTAATACAGCCTTTCCTTACAGTGTAGATGTAGAGGCTGTTTCATTTAAAGATTTAAATAAAGACGGTTTAAAGGATATTATTATAATCGTTTCAGACCAATACGACGGGGCTTCCGGATTGCCGATTGCAAATGTCTGCTTTCAGCAGGAGGATGGAACCTTTATGACGGATTATGAACTTTGCCAGGAGATCAATGATTCCGGAAACAATAAAGATATTAAAACCGTAACTAATTATGTTATGAATAAAAAATAAAAATAAAAAATCGCCAACAGGTATTGACAAAATCACTAATAGTGTATATAGTTAACTGTGTTAGCTAAAATAATCAATACAAGAAGGTGAAAAGATGGATTATACAAGCCTGGCCCGTGAATATATGCAGGTAATGCATCATATGCGCAATAAAAGTGGGCAGAAGAAGATTCATGACTCCATGCACGGTGAGAATTTTATGCTCTCTTATATCTCCAGGCGTCAGGGCGGTATTATCCCAAGTGAAATCAGCAATGAAATGGGAATTACCTCTGCCAGAATAGCTGCTGCACTTAACAGTCTGGAAGCAAAAGGCCTGATTACCCGGAGGATTGATACGGAGGACCGCAGGAGGATTCTCATTGATTTAACAGAGGCAGGAAGAGAACAGGCTAAAAAGCATTATGAAATGATTATGAATATTACGGTAAACATGCTTCAGTATCTGGGAGAAGAGGATGCCAAGGAGCTGGTCCGGATTATGAAGAAGCTTGCTGACAGGAGTCCGGAAGAGTTTATATAATATGCGGCCGATAAAACGGCTGCATATTTTACCAAAAATATCTAATACTATTAGTATATAACAAAGTTAGTAAAAAGGAGAGAAATACATGATAAAATTACTGAAGCGTTTGAAATTGGCAGAATGGGTGCAGGTATTTGCCAGTATGATTTTTATTGTAGCTCAGGTCTGGCTGGATTTAAAGCTTCCTGACTATATGTCAGAAATTACGAAGTTAACACAGATTCCGGGAAGTGCCATGGCAGATATATGGGCTGCAGGTGCAAAGATGTTAATTTGTGCTTTGGGGAGCCTGGTCTCTGCGACAGTGGTTGGTTTCTTTGCAGCAAGAATTGCAGCTTCTTTTTCACAAAGAATCAGAAGTCTGTTGTTTTCTAAAGTTGATTCCTTCTCCATGGAAGAAATCAACCGTTTTTCCACAGACAGCTTAATCACACGCTCCACCAATGATATTACCCAGGTGCAGATGCTCATTACCATGGGGTTACAGATGCTTATTAAGGCTCCGATCATGGTGGTATGGGCGATTACAAAAATAGCAGGAAAAGGGTATGAGTGGACAGTGGCAACGGGTGTTACAGTAGGAATCATGGTGGCTGTTATTGGTACAATTATGATTTTTATTATGCCCGGATTTAAAAAAATGCAGACACTTACGGATAATTTAAACAGGGTTACAAGAGAGAATTTAACCGGTTTACGGGTAGTAAGGGCATACAATGCAGAGCATTACCAGGAAGAGAAGTTTGATCAGGCAAATCAGGAACTGACTGCCACCCAGTTATACACCAACCGGGGGATGGCGGTCATGCTTCCCATGATGACTGCGTTAATGAGCGGTTTGTCTCTGGCTATTTACTGGATTGGAGCTAATTTAATTAACGCAGCCCAGGCCATGGACCGCCTGACAATATTTTCCAACATGGTGGTATTTTCTTCTTATGCGGTTCAGGTCATCATGTCCTTCATGATGTTAGTAATGATTTTTATCCTGCTTCCCAGAGCGTCTGTATCTGCAAAACGTATTAATGAGGTACTGGAAACAAAGCCGGCTATTTTAGACGGGCATAAAAAAGATGGTGAGGTGGGGAAGGAAGGGACGGTTGAATTTAAAAATGTCAGCTTTCAGTATCCGGGAGCTGCCGACTATGTTTTGGAAAATGTCAGCTTTATAGCAGGGAAAGGCGAGACGGTAGCTTTCATTGGCTCAACCGGAAGCGGAAAAAGCACGCTGATCAGTCTGATACCTAGATTTTATGATGCAACAGAGGGAGAGATTCTGGTTGATGGTGTGAATGTAAAGGATTATACACAGGAAGCTCTTCATAATAAGATCGGATATGTGCCTCAGAAAGCAGTGATGTTCCGCGGAACGGTAAGCAGCAATGTGGCATTTGGTGATAACGGAAGGAAAAAACCACTGCCGGAAGAAATTGAATCTGCAGTAAAAACTGCGCAGGGCAGCGAATTTGTGGAGAAGATGGAAAATCAGTATGAAGCGGAGATTGCACAGGGAGGCACCAATGTATCAGGAGGACAGAAACAGCGCCTTGCCATCGCCCGGGCGGTCTGCCGTAAACCGGAGATTTATATTTTTGATGACAGCTTTTCAGCACTGGATTATAAAACTGACCGGGTATTAAGATCTGCCCTTAAAAAAGAATCCCGGGGAGCAACCAGTCTGATTGTCGCACAGAGAATCGGTACAATTATGGATGCGGATCAGATCATTGTACTTGATGAAGGAAAAGTAGTTGGAAAGGGAACTCACAGGGAGCTGCTTCAAACCTGCAGTGTATATAAGGAAATTGCAATGTCACAGCTTAGTCAGGAGGAATTAATATCATGAGTGAACAACAGGGAAAGAAAAATTCCAATACAGGTCACATGACAGGAGGTCCAATGGGAAAAGGATCCATGGGTCAGGTTGTGGAAAAACCGAAAAACTTTAACACTACAATGGCAAAGCTTTTGGCATATTGCAGACAATATCTGCCTGTTATTATCTTTGCTCTGGCTGCAGCTGCAGCTGGTACCGTATTACAGATTATCGGTCCGGATAAACTAAAAGATTTAACGAATGAAATTATGAGGGGGCTTCCTGCCATGGTCAATGGAACGCCTGTTTCAGGTTCGATTGACATGGGCTCCGTTTTAAGAATCGGCCGGATACTGGCCGCATTTTACGCCGTTTCTCTTCTTTTAAACTATATACAGAGTCTGGTTATGGCAACTGTCACACAGGTAATATCAAAAAAGATGAGGACAGATATCTCCCGGAAGATGAACCGCCTGCCTTTAAAATATTTTGACTCTGTAAGCTTTGGAGATGTACTGAGCCGTGTGACCAATGATGTGGATGCCATCGGACAGACATTAAATCAAAGTGTGGGTACCTTGATTACTGCTGTTACAATGCTGTTTGGCTCTTTGATCATGATGTTTTATAACAGTTGGATTCTGGCGTTGACTGCGGTGGGGTCAAGCATAATCGGTTTCGGTTTCATGATGATTATCATGAGTGGATCACAGAAATATTTTAAACAGCAGCAGACAGAATTAGGTCATATCAACGGCCTCATTGATGAAGTTTATACAGGCCATAATGTTGTAAAGGTTTATAATGGCAGCAGGGAGGCGAAAGATGCTTTTGAAAACAGCAACCTCAGTTTATACAGCAGTGCATGGAAATCACAGTTCCTTTCAGGACTGATGATGCCTCTTATGAGCTTTGCAGGAAACTTTGGCTACGTCGTTGTCTGTGTGGTTGGTGCAGCTCTTGCATTGGAAGGAAAAATCACTTTTGGTGTGATTGTGGCATTTATGATGTATATCCGTTTATTTACACAGCCATTGTCCCAGATTGCCCAGGCGATGAATAATCTTCAGAGAACTGCGGCAGCAAGTGAACGTGTTTTTGAATTTCTTGATGAAGCGGAACTTGAGAATGAATCTGATAAAAAGTATGTTTTAACAGATGTAAAAGGAAATGTGGAATTTAAAAATGTCAGATTTGGTTACACACCGGATAAGCCGGTGATAAATAATTTTTCTGCAAAAATAAATGCAGGACAGAAGGTGGCAATCGTAGGACCGACGGGAGCCGGAAAGACCACCATGGTCAATCTGCTCATGAGATTTTACGAGACAGATAAAGGGGAAATTCTGATCGATGGGGTACCAGTGAACCAGGTGCCAAGAGAGTGTGTCCATGCACAGTTTAGTATGGTATTACAGGATACCTGGATTTTTGAAGGGACTATACGGGAAAATATTATTTACAGCAAACAGGGAGTGACGGATGAAGATGTGATAAATGCCTGCAAAACGGTAGGTCTGCATCATTTTATTATGACATTACCCAAGGGATATGATACAATATTAAATGATAAAGCCAGTCTTTCAGAGGGACAGAAGCAGCTGATCACCATAGCAAGAGCGATGATACAAAACGCTCCTTTATTGATCCTTGATGAAGCGACCAGCTCCGTGGATACCCGTACAGAACGTATGGTTCAGGCAGCCATGGATCAGCTTACGGCGGGAAGAACATCTTTTGTTATCGCTCACCGGCTTTCAACGATAAAAAATGCGGATTTAATTCTGGTTATGAAGGATGGTGATATCATTGAAAGCGGAAACCACGAGGAACTGCTTTCAAAGAACGGATTTTATGCACAGCTTTATAACAGTCAGTTTGAGGCGGCTTAGAAAAATATTATAATAAATATGGAGGCGGGATATGAAGTTTTGCTGGACAACCATACATGTAAAATCTTTAGAGGAATCAATTTTATTTTATCATGAGATCATCGGTCTGGATATTGTAAATCAATTTGAGGGTGGACCCGGTATGAAAATTGCTATGCTCGGTGAGCCTGGCAATGCGCTGATTGAATTAATTGAACAGAAGGGGATTTCCCAAGAGAGCAAAGGGATATCAATTGGGTTTGAAGTACCATCGATTGAGAAAGCGATGGAACATTTGAGGGAGAACGGTATAGCGATTAAAAGCGGTCCCTTTTCACCGGTTCCAGCCACCACTTTCTTTTTTGTAGAAGATCCGGATGGTCTGGAAGTACAGATTGTACAGCATGGTTAGAGATGCGTAAATGATATTGAAGTAAAGGAGAGGGGTATGAACAGAGGCGTGGTTGTAACCGGGGGAGCCCGCGGAATAGGTAAACAGATTTGTTCTGATTTTATCAACGCAGGAGATCAGGTGTGTTTTATTGATACAGACGAACAGAAATCACTGGATTTTGCAAATGAGTACCCAGGTCTGTTTTATTATCATGGGGATGTAGCAGATCCGGCAGTCCTAAAGAGTTTTATTGAATTTGCAATGGAAAAGCTGAAACGGATAGATATTCTGGTCAATAACGCCTGCCGCGGAAATAAAGGGATATTGTCAGGGTTAACTTACGAAGAATTTGACTATACCTTATCTATTGGATTGAAGGCGCCCTTCGAACTAAGCCGGTTATGTAAAAATGAATTAATTAAAAACCGGGGAAGAATTATAAACATTGCTTCTTCCCGTGCGTTTCAGTCGGAACCTGATACGGAAGCATATGCCAGTGCGAAAGGCGGAATCGTTGCGCTGACCCATGCGCTCGCCATCTCATTGGGACCGGAGGTTTTGGTTAATTGTATTGCACCTGGCTGGATTCATGTGACGGAACAGCAGGAATTTAGCCGGGAAGATATGGCTGCGATTCCGGCAGGAAAAGTGGGGACGCCGGAGGATATTTCAAAGATGGTCACTTTTTTATGTGATCAGGATTTTATTACAGGAGAAACCATCACTGTGGACGGCGGAATGAATAAGCGGATGATCTACCATGGTGACTGGAACTGGCAATTTAAGCCCGATTAATATAGCTGAATAACAAAGGAACCATGACATAGGGCTGTCATGGTTCCTTTGTTATGATGGAAATAAATGAAAGCTGAGATCCATACTGATTACACCAATATATGATCTATTTGAATGTCAGATCATTGCGACAAAAGCGGTCTCTCTTGCGTATGAAAGAATAAAGGCATTGGAAAAAATGAAATTTTGTCTGACGGATGAAAAGCTAATCGGTCATGACGGAACAGTATATAAAAATTATTGGGTTCTTATGAAAAAATAATACAGAATACCCTTTGATTTTTCTATCATTATAATGAAAGTATCTTTTGAAAAAGAAAGACACATTAAACGCCAAAAAGGAAAAGGAGCTGATCATATGAAAATTGAAATCTGGTCCGATTTTGTCTGCTCCTTCTGCTATATGGGCAAAACGAAACTGCCGTTTATCCCCCATTTATTCCGGTTGATAATGGCAGTTTCATTTATGTTTGCCGTTTAAGGTCATGGCATATAAAATTTTATTTGTGGTTCAAATACCGGTAAACGGTAGGTTCAGAGACGAAAAGCTGTCTTGCAATTTCAGAAACAGCCCCTTTCATAGTCAGGACACCCTGCTCATTCAGCTGATGAACAATGTTTATCTTCTCCTGACGGGACATGCGCTGAGGTGAGACTCCGGCTTCTTTAACCGCCTGGTTTACAAGTGTGGAAAGCATCTCTTCCACAGGGGTGCTTAAATCTTCCTGTATATCCGTTCTTCCTTCTGACAAATTATAATGTTTTTTCAAATTAGCCAATGCCAGGTCTAATTCATGAATGGCCGTTGTATTTCGGTTAACGCATAACAGACCGATCAGCCTGTCTTCATTCTTAATAAAATAGGTGTTGGAAATAAAATTCTTGCTTTTGCTTACACCATGATAATTCGTAAGATAATCCTGCGTTTTGTAAATCTTGTCCTTGGTGATCTGATTGGCCAGGTCAGTCATGGGGGAACCGATGCCTCGTCCGGAGTGGTGCCCATTGGCAACCGCAATCACCGTACCGCTGTCTGATTTTGAAACATCATGAAGCAATACTTCACAACCCGGACCGCACAGGCTGGATAAAAAAGATACCATTGGTTTATACATTTCTAACAATTCTTTATCTGTCATCATCGTTCACATTCCTCTCATATTCCTTTTTTATTATAACATTTTTAAAAAAAGTATCAATTGTAATACACAAAAATATATAAAAATTTTGTCACTTTGATAAAAATATTGTCAAATTTTGAAAACTGTGTTATGATAAAAATACAATCAAAAAGATAAAAAAATTATTAAAAAGAGAGGATGATTTTGTTGCAGAAAAAAGCACTGAGTACTGAAAAAGCACCAACTGCGATTGGACCTTATTCTCAGGCAATCATGGCGTCTGGAACGATCTATGTATCGGGACAGCTCCCTATAGATCCGGCTACCGGATCCTTTGCCGGAGAGGATATCAAAGCGCAGACCAGGCAGTCTCTGGAGAATATCCGGGCTGTTTTAGAATCTGCCGGTGCCGGTATGGAGAATGTGGTGAAAACCACCGTATTACTAAAGGATATTGGGGAATTTACAGAAATGAATGAGGTTTATGCACAATATTTTACCGTAGACTGTCCTGCCAGAGCGGCATTCCAGGTAGGCAGTCTTCCTAAAGGTGCCAGGGTGGAGATTGAGGCGGTTGCAGTATTGTAGTATGTATGGAAGCTGATTGAGAAGAAGATCATTGAGGAGGAAAACATAATGGAAGAGCATGGCAAAAAGCTCGGTATGTTAAATATTTTCGGTCTTGGTTT
Source organism: Lacrimispora amygdalina (assembly GCF_003432035.1). Classification (GTDB taxonomy): domain Bacteria; phylum Bacillota; class Clostridia; order Lachnospirales; family Lachnospiraceae; genus Lacrimispora; species Lacrimispora amygdalina. The sequence continues at coordinate 46,810 of NZ_QOHO01000113.1, read as the reverse complement.
GGGTGGCGCAATAGGTTCTGGCATATTTGTTTTACTTGGGTTTGGAATTGCTTATACAGGCAGATCAATTGTACTGGTATGTGTGGGCGGTTGTCTGTTTATGCTTCTGGCTTATATGTACAATGTAATAATGAGTTCCATGTTTGTATTTAAGGGGGGAGATTACAGCCAGAAGGCACTGCTGTTTAATCCGACAATGACTGGTTTTTCAGCAACTATGGCTCTTGTTAACAGCATGGCTATGTCTAGCTATGCACTTGGAATGGTTAACTATATATCAGCGGTATTTCCGGGGGTGGAACCTTATACACGTACAGTGGCAGTACTTATCATGACTCTTTTTTTTGCCAGCACCCTGCGTGGTTCCCGTTTTATTACGCTGCTGGAAAATGCAATGACAGTAATATTGATTGGAGCAATAGCAATTTTCGTAATTTTTGGAATGCCTCAGGTAAAACCAGACTATTTTTCCAATGCAGACGGCGGTTTTTTCCATGGCGGTTTTGCTGGATTCGTTAGTGCTATTGCAATTATGGGCTGGGCCTGCCAGGGAACCACTATGGCACCTGTATCAATGGTTGCTGTTACTGATAAACCGAAAAAGACGATTCCGCTTGCTATTCTCTGGATTACCCTTGCCTTAGCTGTTATATATGGTGTAATGAGTATTGTGGCTGCTGGTGTTTTACCATATGAGCAGGTTGCAGGAGCAAATTTAGGGGCGACTGCTAAGGCGATATTCCCAAATAGTATTTATATTATGTTTATTTTAGGCGGCGGTGTATTTGCCATTGCGACCAGTCTGTTAGGCGGTATTGCCATGTTCCGTTATCCGCTGATGAAGATTGCAGAAGACGGATGGCTTCCTCCGGTATTTAAAAGGACCACTAAAAACGGTTTTCCATGGGTGATTCAGCTTGCTTTCTATTTACTAAGCGTAATGCCCATACTGCTTGGATTCAGTCTTGATTCCATAATATCACTTGTAATGATTCCCTCCATGGTGATGAATGTATATCTCAATATGGCATGTATTACGCTGCCGAAAAAATATCCGGACCAGTGGAAAAAATGTGCACTTCGTATGCCCATTCCGGTGTATAATATTATTTGTGTTCTGTCTGCAGCCTGTGCAGGAGTCGTAGCTTTTAACTTATTTAAAGATTTAAAAGGAAATGATATCATTGCATCCATCATAATTCTGGCTGTTTGCGTTGGATTCTCATTACTTCGAATACATACCGGTGCAGTGAAGAAGGAGTTCCTGGAGGAAAACAAAAAGGCTATTATCGTTCAGGCACTTGCAGATGATGAGGAGTAATAATAATAAACTGTATACAAAATGTCTGCCGTTACTAAGATTTTCCCGTTCTGACGGCGGATTAAGATGAAGGAGGATATTGCTATGAAATACGACTTTACATCAATTATGGACCGCAGAGGTAAAGATGCCATTGCTGTAGATGGTCTTGGAACCTTACCAGGTTTTGCTCCGGATCTTCCAAAGAATGGCTTTGATACGATTCCGATGTGGGTTGCAGATATGAATTTCCCAACAGTCCCATCAATCTGCGAAGCAATTGTGGAGCGTGTACAGCACCCGGCATTTGGTTATTTCAGCCCTTCTAAGGAGTATTACAATGCCATAATCCGGTGGCAGGAGGAACGAAACGGAGTGACAGGCCTGACAAAGGAGTGCATCGGATATGAAAATGGTGTTCTTGGCGGAGTCATTTCTGTGCTGAATGCTTTTTCAGCACCTGGCGATGCAGTACTGCTTCATTCCCCTACTTATATCGGTTTTACCATGAGTCTTGAAAACAATGGACGCAAAATTATACATAGTCCATTAAAGCTGGATGAGAACGGCGTATGGCGTATGGACTATGAGGATATGGATAAAAAAATAAAGGCTCATAAGATTCATACCGCTATTTTCTGCAATCCTCACAATCCATGCGGACGTGTATGGGAAAAATGGGAGATTGAAAAAGCGATGGAAGTCTATAAGAATAATGACTGTATCGTTATATCTGACGAAATCTGGTCGGATCTGATTTTAGACGGAAATAAGCATATTCCGGTGCAGTCCGTCAGTGAGGATGCCCGCAAGCGGACAATAGCCCTTTATGCGCCCAGCAAAACCTTCAACCTGGCAGGACTGATCGGTTCTTATCATATTATTTATGATCCGTATTTAAGGGACCGTGTCCGTTCCCAGAGCAGCAAATCTCATTATAATGATATGAATGTGCTCAGCATGCATGCTTTGATCGGTGCATATAAACCGGAAGGGGCCGAATGGGTGGACCAGTTATGCGAGGTGCTTACAGGAAATGTCAATTACGCTTATGACTATATCACACAGCATTTTAAAGGTGTGAAGCTTTCCAAACCACAGGGTACCTATATGCTGTTTATGGATTGTACGGATTGGTGTAAAGAGAATGGAAAAACCATTGATGAACTGGAAAAGAGCGGTTGGGATGTAGGTGTTGCATGGCAGGATGGACGCATGTTCCACGGACCATGCTCAATAAGGCTTAATCTGGCTCTTCCTTTCAGCAGAGTTGAGGAAGCGATGAAGCGTCTTGACCAGTATGTTTTTAATGTAAAGTAAATTCACAGATAAAACGAGGTGCACAATATGGGGAAAATTAATGTAAATGACAAGATGCGGGACTTTACATTTGATACACCTTTTCGTAAAAATGTCCGGCTCAGTGAGGCAGCAGGAGGAAAAAAACTGGCACTTGTATTTCTCCGCTATTATGGGTGTACGCTTTGCCAGTACGACCTTTCCCAGTATGCCGGGAATTATGAAAAGATTACGGCAGCAGGAGGCGAATTACTGGTGGTTCTGCAGAGCGATCCGGATTTACTGAGGGAAGATATGGGAAAAGAAGATATGTTCCCGTTTGAGATCGTTTGTGATCCAAAAGAAGAGCTGTACCGGGAGTTTGAAATTCTTCCTGCAGCAAGTAAAAAAGATCTGGCGGGACTGAAGACCATGGTGAAAGTGGGGAAAGCCATGGCAGCAGGATTCTCTCATGGAAGGTACGAGGGGGAAGAACTGCAGCTTCCGGCGGCATTCATTCTATTGCCAGACCTTACAGTCACATACGCTCACTATGCAAAAGTGATAGATGATGTTCTGGATGCAGATCAGATTGTGGAAATGATGAAATAATAGTTAAATAAAAGAACCGCTGCTAAAAAGTTCAAGTCAGGTCACGGGAGAGCAGCGGTTCTTTTATTTTCCTGCAGAGAGATTCCTGCTTGTGATTATTCCGGTATCCTTCACTGTAATTGTTTTTGCATCATACTCTAACAATCCGTCTAATCTCATTTTCTGAAGTTCCCTGCTTAAGGAAGAACGCTGTATTCCAAGTCTTTCCGCCAATTCCTTTTTGGATATGTTAAGCCTGATTACATAAGATTTTTGTAAATAATACTGATATCCCAGGTAATCCACAATCCGCTGTCTGATTGTCTTCATGGATATGGCATCAATTTTTTCTGTAAGCATCAGGGATTTATCCGCAATCTCTGTCATAAGTCCGCTCATAAACCGGTCATTGGAGTGACAGAGTTCCAGGATCAGTTCTTTGTAGATATGAAGTATGACAGATCTGCATTCTGAAACAATTGTCATGGGATAGACATGTTTGCTTGAGAAAAGAAGGTTCGCACCCAAAATGTCGGCATTGGAGAAGACGATGATTTTTAATATATTACCTGAGGAGTCAATTTTCTGGACAGAGACTTCTCCCTCAAGCACAATATCCATGGCGGAGCAGACTTCATTCTGAAGATGAATGACCTGGCCTTTTGTATAGGTATTGATTGCATATGGGGCATTTTTAAACAGCTGTATAAACTGCTCCTCTTTAAAATCTTTAAATAAATCAAGGTTTAAAAGCAAAGTTGAATACTTTTCTATATTTATTTTTCTCACGCTCCTGATTAGTTACCATGGTAACTTTATTATTTGTCATTCTAAAGTATACTATGTTAAAACTAAAATTGAAAGGAGCAATTCTATGCTTGAAAAAACTTATAATTACTCAATCCTGGATACAAAAAATATTGAAAAACTGGTGGATGATGACAACCTGCAGCTGAATCATATGATTCTCCCGAAGGGGGAGCGGCTTCCGGAGCATTATTCAAACTCCAATGTCTACATGATTATAGTTAGGGGGAACATGTCTCTGGAACTGGATCAGCAGGGAGTGCACAAATATCATGCAGGGCAGATTATCGCAATTCCATATCATGCAAAAATGAACGTTGTAAACAGCGACGATGAGATTCTGGAATTCTTTGTGGTGAAGTCTTCAAACCCGGCAAAATACGAGAGGGAATAACATGGACATTTTTACAGCCTTATTCTGGATCATTACGCTGGTGTGGTTTTTTGTTTCGATTGCCAGAGACAGAAAGAAAACGTTTGGTGCACTTAAAATGTCGGGTGGAATGATGAAGAGTATGGCAGGTGAAATACTGGCAATCTTATTTTTGATTGGTTTAATCATGACCTTTGTTCCACAGGATACAGTCAGACATTTTATGGGAGAATCCAACCTTCTGACTTCTACAATTATTTTTGCATTGATTGGCTGTATTACATTGATTCCCGCTTTTGTGGCATTTCCGCTGGCTGGATCTCTCCTGGATGCGGGAGCAAATCTGGTTCCGGTGGTTGCATTTCTCACAACCCTGACAATGGTGGGGATCGTGACTTTTCCCCTGGAAAAGAGAGAGTTTGGAATAAAATTCACCTTACTTAGAAATTCTCTCAGCTTTGTTTTTGCTATTCTGATTGCGGTTATTATGGGGGTGATTTTATGATTAAATTAAAAAAGGCAGTTAATAATAACAGGCTTTTGGTGTTGGTTATTCTGGTTTATTCTGTATTGTCAGTTTTAAGTCCAGATAAAGCAGCGCGGGCATTGAAAGGCAGTTTATATTACGTGAAGGAAATGCTGATGATAATGCCTGTCATTCTTGTGCTGACTTCACTGATTACAGCGTGGGTTCCAAGAAAGACCATAGAAAACAGCTTTGGCAGCGGGGCAGGAGTGAAAGGATCCATTCTTTCATTTCTCCTGGGCAGCTTTTCCGCCGGACCTATTTATGCAGCGTTTCCTGTGTGTAAAACGCTTTTGGAAAAAGGAGCGGGCATTTCTAATATTGTAATAATATTAAGCACCTGGGCTGTTATTAAGGTTCCCATGCTTATTAATGAGGCTAAATTTTTAAGTTTTAAATTTATGATAATACGCTGGATTTTAACCACTGTCTCCATTTTTATAATGGGTTTTATTATGTCCAGGCTGATAAAACGGGAGGACATTCCAATGGAGCATTCGGATGAGGATCCACAGAGCAGGGGGTTAACTGTAAAATCTGCCTGCTGTATGGGGTGCAGACTATGTACAAGGATTGCACCGGATAATTTCGCTATGGAGTCAAAAAAGGCAGTTGTCCTTGTTCCGGTGGGTAATGAGGCTCAGCAGATGCGCGTTCTTGAAGCCATGGAAAAATGTCCGGCTAAGGCAATCGGATTAAATTTTAAGGAATAATTATTCTATTACCGGGGAGGATCCCCGGTTTTTTATTGTTTTGGTGTACCTTCAGTGGGAGGAAATCCACTGAAAAGTCCGGAAACTGCGGTTCTTGCCGCCGGGAAGCTGGCAGGGGTATTTTCATATCCAGAATGAGATATTCGGCATGAGAGACGGAAACATAAATTCCTTACAAATGCAATTCCAAAATCAGAAGATCTTCTTAAAACGGGTATCGTCTTTAAAAACTTAAATAAAATAGTGTTACGAATTAGGGGTTAAAACGTTTATATAATATAGGGCGATAAATAACTTTAAAGTAAAATGAAAGAAGGAATGCCATGGTTGTAAAAAAAAAGTAAAACTTATTCTCTTAGCTTTTTAGGAGAGGGGGTATTTGGTTTATAATAACTGCATAAAAATATTTTGGAAAATCTTTGGGTGAAATAAAGGAACATCTGACCAATCAAATTTGTAAAGATCAGCAATCAGTCTCAAAAGGTACATCTTTTAGCATTTGACTATATGGAGAAACGAAGGGAGAAACAAAATGGAAAAAGAAAAAAGAAAAAACAAACTAAAAAAACTGATATTATTAGTATTTTCAGTATTAGTTATGACAACCGGAATTATCGGTACATCTACAGAGGTGCAGGCGGCAGGAACAACATATGATCTTGGACAGGGATGGACAATGAGATTAGACACTCCAGGAATGGATTCGAAACCATACTATCATATACATTTTTATTATAAAAAGGCTCCTAAATATTGTTTAAGATTAGATACTTTACAACCATGTGATGGATATAAAAGTAATCCTGTTCCAAATTGGGCTATGAAAGAAGCTAAGAATAAAGTTGGAAGTAAATGGGGAAGTGCTATTTCACCATCTACAATTAGTTGGGGTAAGTCATTAGCCACTGCTGGATGTGTTTTATTGGTAATTGTGGCGACAATTTGTCCATTTGATGGTCCAGTAGGTGATTCAGTAGCTTGGGGGCTATTATTAGGAGTTGTTTAATGATACTGGAGAAAATATCTAAAAGCCATGTAATTAAAGGTCCGGCTTCATTTGAAGTGGATTGTGGAAAAATGTATGCTGTTATTGGAAAAAACGGCAAAGGAAAAACAACTTTGTTGCGTATATTATCTGGTAATGTTTTTCCGGACAATGGAAGAGTAACATTAAATGAGGAAACCTATTGTTTTCCAATTGGAATATTAAATACTTTAAAATATCAACGTGCTCTTAGAAATGCGGTATTATATATTGAAGACCAAAATTACCTATATCAAAATCTGTCATGTGCACAGAATATTAAATATTACATGTCAGTGGGAAATTTCAATAAGGAATGTTTTTGGGAAATACTTAGAAATTTAGAGTTTAATCAAAATGTTTTAGATAAAAGGATAAATGAATTATCGCTTGGGACAAAACAAAAAATTTCATTATCATTTGCATTCTCTTCTGTTAGACCTTTTATTCTTCTTGATGAACCAACGCTTGGACTTGATATAGACTCAAAAAAAGTGTTTTTAGATATGTTAAAGAATAAAAAGGAAACAAAAGGAATTGTAATATCAACAAATGATATATCTATCTTAAAAGATTTTGATTCATTTTTGTTGTGCGAGGATAATGAGGTGAAAATGGTATATGATAATCCGTATGATAAGATCTCAAATTAAATATAGCTATTATGAATTAAGTTCAGTTAGTAAGGCTAATGTAGTATTTATGATTTTGTTTTTGGCATTGTATGCATATTGCTCTTTTGAAGGAAAGCCTTTATCGCAGTATACAAGTGCAGAGTGTTATATAATAATACAATTTGTTTCTATTTATGTGTTGCTGCGAATGATTTTAACAGGTATTTCACTGCCGAATAATGTATATGATGTTGAAATAAACAGAGGCCGGTATTTGAGAAATAATGGAATAGCTGATACTGATTTAACATATTTATTTTTAGTAAGAATTAGTATAAAGGCTTTATATACTTGCATATTGAACATATTGTCATTGTTTTTAATTATGTCTGCACTTAATCTTGTAGTTGATTATAAAAATTTTATTATTATTGCGGTACTCATTCTATTAGGAACTTTTTATATGTTGTCAATTGGATTTGTAATTAATACGGTCATGCGTGCTTTTTATCTAAAAAAAGAATTGGTACTTGTATTTGAAGTTATATTTTTAGCTTTATATTTTGCACTAAATGAAGATAGCTATATGTTCCCAATGACCATTCTTATGACACAGTTATCGGGAATAATTAGCAATGACATATTGTATTCAAAGTTTATTTTAGGCGAGATAGAAGGGTATTGGCTATTATGGATAGGTATGATTGTTACTAGTAGTATTGCTATTTATATATCTAACTATTTGACTTCCATATTATTGTCAAGAGATTCATACAGGAGGATAAATGAATAGTAAGTTTTTGATAGGAATAATAGTTCTTCTTGTGATAGTTAATATTTCTATGATAAAATGGTCAATAGGCAAAGAAGTAGATTTAATGTATGAGGAAGATGAATTGACCGAATTATTGCAAGAAGTATATCCTGCGAATGTTATGATTGACTTAAGAGAGAGGGAAGACTATGAAGCAGGGCATATTGACGGGTTTATAAATATTCCTTCAAGCGATGGCGTGGAATTGATGGAATATTTACAGGATAATAAGCTTGAAAAAAAATCAATCTATTTAATGTGTTATTCAGGGAAAAGAGCAGCTGCAGCAGTTGATTTGTTGCATGATAAAGGGTATAAACATTTGACTTATATTACATTTGGATATGATGATTATGTAAATAGTCAAGATAGTTTTGTTCCAGAGGTGGGCGAGTGCGACTGTTTAGCAGAATAAAGAGAGGAAGTTAGACTATGGAACACGAATTTTATTGTCGGGCACGAAGATATTTTAAGGATGATTTTTATGAAGCCTGGAGCTTAGAATTTGATTATGGAAATGGTTATTCTGCCGAGGATAAAATGATTTTAGAGTGGTGTAATAATAAACCTAGAGTTTTATGCCTTATTAATTCAAGGGAAAGAATGAAATCAGAAGAGTATACAAGCATAATTTTGGGATTATTTGAAGATATTACTGAAGGAGAAGAATCATTTGAATTAAAACGTATATTTGATTTAAATGTAGACGAGTATGATATAGAAGATTTGATAAATAAGCATACTTTAATTTACGACAGTAATCGTACCGGCATTGGTACCCTATAACTAACAAATAAGTATAGATTATATAACCTCATCATGATTACTCGGTTTGATCTGTACATAACCCTGTTTCGACGGAAAAAAAGATGGAATATGCAATGTAAACGGGCGTAAGGTGATGTCCGTGAAAATAGAAAATGTACTGGCAGGCTGCCCAGGTATTGCTGAAGCTGCGGTGAAGACTTTGAAAAAGGGAGGTCAGGATATACTGGCAGCATGGATTGTACCGGAGGAACAGGGGGAACTGGATTTGCTGCAGGTACGTAAATATCTTAATGCCTCCCTGTGTGAATGGGAAATTTCGAAAGCTGTTTTTTTGTGGAAGAGCTTTCGAAAAGTGAAAAGATACTAAAAAGGAATTTAAAGGGTGTTAGTTGTAAAAAAAGTAATACCAGTTAAGAAATCAATTTCAAAAATTCAGACATGGCAAAGGTAATATACCGGTTCTTTTTGCAAAAGAAACAGATATTACGTTTGCTTTTTTCTTCGTCAAGCTTGTAATAGACCATGTCTTTCAGTGCCGGTGATTTACATAAAAGAGTATCACTGACAAAACAGATTCCCATTCCGGAGCATGCAATGTGATATGCAGTTGACTGCTGATCCAGTTCAAACAGGATATCAGGCTTAAAACCATTTGCTTTACACAAATGAGCTCCCCTTTGCATGGTATCATTGTTTGGTTTCAGCATTATGAAGGGATAATCCTTAAATGCCATCAGCGGCACTACAGGAACATTAGGGTCCTGACAGGCATTTGTCCGGATCTGTTCCAGAGTAACCTGATATTCCTGAAGATCTTTATTAATCTCGTATTTTTGTGGAACCGCGATCATTAAATGTTCTTCTCTGTATAAAAACGAATCAAACTTGGATTCGCAAAGGGTGCTGTTATCTACGATAAAATCCAGTGAACCAAGCAATAGCTGGGATTCAAGATTGCTGGTATTATCTTCTATAATCGTTACGTTAATTCCTGGATACTTCTGGTGCAGACTGGAAATCAGAGGGGGTATGACATAAGAAGTAAATAAATTGCTGCCTCCGATGGTAAGAGTTCCGGTCTGTAAGTTCCTGGCATCATCAAGATAATTATGAAAGTCCTGCTCAATGGCCATGATTGATTCCGCTGCCTGTATGTATTTAAGCCCGCACTCGGTCAGCCCAACCGGTGTAGTGCTTCGGTCAAAAATCGGCATACCGATTTTGTTCTCGATTCTTTTGATGGTGGAACTCAAAGAGGGCTGGGAAATAAAGAGATTGCTAGCTGCTTTCGAGAAACTCTTTTCTTTGTAGACCTCATAAACGTATTCTTTGCCGGAAAACATAGTCGCCTCCATATAAGTGTAGAGTTATGATAATTATAAACCAATTGATATTTGATTATAGTATAAATGTTTTATATACTTATTACAAGAATCAGATATCAAACATTTGTAAAAAGTGAGGGAATCCTATGAAAAACAGTTTGGATGATAAAGAGGAAGGGTATCGTCTGGAGAAAGATATTATTGGAGAGTTGAATGTCTCCAGGAATGCCTATTATGGTATTCAATCCTTAAGAGCAAAAGAAAATTTCAATATTACCGGGTTGAAGATGCATCCGGAGATCATTAAAAATCTGGTTTATATTAAAAAAGCTGCTGCAATTACAAATTTTGAAGCTGGCTTACTGGATGAAACAATTGCTATGGCAATCGTCCAGGCATGCGATGAATTGCTGAAAGGAAAGCTCCTGGAATATTTTATTGTGGATCCCATACAGGGCGGAGCAGGAACTTCCCTGAATATGAATGCCAATGAAGTAATTGCAAACAGAGCAATCGAGATCCTGGGTGGAGAAAAAGGGGACTACAGCCTGATTAATCCCAATGATCATGTGAACTGCGGACAATCAACCAATGACGTGATTCCCACAGCAGGCAAAATGACGTGTTTTGTTCTTACAAAGAAAGCATTAAAACAGCTGGGACGCCTGTATAAAGCATTTGAGGAAAAAGCGAAGGAATTCGATCATGTGATTAAGATGGGAAGAACCCAGCTGCAGGATGCGGTACCCATACGTCTGGGGCAGGAGTTCCACGCGTATGCAACTGCTGTCAGAAGGGATATGATCCGTATAGAAAAAGCGCTTGAAGAAATAAGATATGTAAATTTAGGCGGCACTGCCATAGGAACCGGAATTAATGCGGATGAACAGTATATGAAACGGATTGTTCCAAAGCTGAAAGAGTTATCCGGCATTGATGTAATACAGGCTTCCGATCTTTTTGATGCAACTCAAAGTCTGGATTCCTTTGTGGCTGTTTCCGGAACGGTGAAAGCCTGCGCTGTCACGCTATCAAAAATAGCCAGTGACTTACGGCTGATGTCATCAGGACCAAGAACCGGATTTGGAGAAATAAATCTTCCGGCAAGGCAGAATGGATCGTCCATTATGCCGGGTAAGGTAAATCCGGTCATTCCTGAGGTGGTCAATCAGGTGGCTTTTCATATTATTGGGAACGACCTGACTATAACGTTAGCCGCTGAAGCGGGGCAGTTAGAGTTAAATGCCTTTGAACCCATTGTATTTTATTCCCTGTTTCAATCCATTGATACCCTGACTTATGCCGTGCAGACATTTGTGGATCACTGTATAACCGGTATAACAGCAAATGAAGAGAGATGCCGTCAATTAGTAGAAAACAGTGTAGGAGTCATTACCGCTTTATGTCCTCACATCGGTTACAGAGATTCGGCGGAGATTGCAAAAGAGGCTATTCGGACAGGCAGACCGGTAAGAGAGCTGATAATAAAAAAAGGAATACTGTCTCCGGCTGACGTAAATTTAGTGCTGGATCCCATGAATATGACGAAACCGGGGATTGCGAAAAAAAAGCTGTTAAGAAAATAAAAATTAAGGGTAAACTGTTTTAATGCCATAAAAAGCCACTGCAAAGTAAAACTCTGCAGTGGCTTTTTATAAAAACGGATTTAATTATTCATATAAACAAATTTAAAAAAAGACTATAAATATATAGACATAAAATAATAATAGTGTTAATATATTGCTTATATAAAGTATAAAGGAGATGATACTATTTTTGGGGACGCATCAAAGGATGAACTAAAAAACGGGTATATCAAAGAGGGAGAGACGTATACCTGTGTAATCTGCAAAGAAAGCTTTCTGGAAGGCCGGATCTATGAAAAGGCCGGGCTTTTCTATGATGCAGAAAGATCAATGAAAGAGCATATAAAAGAAAAACATGGATCCATGCTTTCCTATGTTCTGAATATGAGCTGTGCCAATACCGGAATTACCCAGGCACAGCAGAAGGTGCTTCAGCTTATTGCACAGGGGCTGTCGGATAAGGAAGTGGCTTCTGCGTTAGGCGTTGCAGATTCAACCATTCGAAACCATAAGTACAAATTAAGGGAAAAAGAAAAGCAGGCGAAGGTTTTTCTGGCCATGATGGAACTGCTGTCTGAACAGACACAAAAGGAAATCAGCCGTCTGGAAGGAAGTGTGCTGCATGATGCACACAGTTCGGCTACCATGGTGGATGACCGCTATAATATCACGGATAAAGAAATTGAAAGCATCAGAAAAACCTATTTTGATGACAAGGGCGGTTTAAAAAGCATACCTGCCAGAGAGAAGAAAAAGCTGGTCGTATTAAGCGAAATCGTAAAGAATTTTGCGCCTGGTAAACAATATGAGGAGAAGGAGTTAAACCGTATTTTAAAAAGGATTTATGAGGATAATGCCGCCATTCGAAGAGCGCTTATTGAATACGGATTTATGGACCGGACAAACGATGGGACTCTTTATTGGGTCAAAGAAAAAGATGGGCAATTCATAAATCCGGATAAGACGAGGTAGGTTGATATGAAGGAAAAAATTCGTAACGCAGTTCTTCAGTCAGGCGCGGATGTGTGTGGATTTGCGGGCGCAGAAGGGTTTAATCAGGCACCGGATGGCTTTCAACCCTGCAGCATTTTTCCTGACTGTAAAAGCGTTGTTGTATTTGGTATAGCTTTACCACGCGGGTTATATGAAGTGGATTCCCGTTTTATTTATTCTCATTATAACAGTCTGGCCTGTCCGCAGGTTGACCACATCGCGTTACAGACTGCAAAGCTGATTGAAGATAGGTTTGAAGCCCGCGCAGTTCCTCTGCCATGTGATTCTCCCTATGAATACTGGGATGAAGAGAAGCTGGAAGGGCGCGGTCTTATATCCATGAAGCATGCGGCATGCCTGGCAGGCCTTGGTACGATGGGAAAGAATACGCTGCTTCTGAATAAAGAATTTGGAAACCGCCTGGTCGTGGGCTGCGTTCTCACAGATCTGGAAACAGAACCAGATGAACCTGCTGTTTCCATCTGCCCGGACAGCTGCAGTCTGTGCATAGAGAACTGCCCTCAGGGGTCCATTAAGGAAGGGTTTGTGGAGCAGAAACCATGCAGACAATACAGCTATGGAAAAACAAAGCGGGGCTTTGAAACAGTAGAATGCAATCGGTGCAGAACTGTCTGCCCCATGCGTTTCGGAGTGAAAAGAGGAAAGGGAAAAGTATGAAAAAAATAGACTGTCTGGGCGAGATCTGCCCGGTTCCTGTAATGAAACTGCAGGCAGTTATGGATTCCATACAAAAAGGAGAAGACTATCTGCTGGTTACGGATCACAGCTGCACCATTTCAAATCTGGAATCCTTTTGTAAAGCCAATAAACTGGATTACCAATTGGATGAGGTGATGAACGGCGTATGGGAGATCACTATTACTGCTAGCAGATAGTGTCCTTTAATATTTTTTCAATATATTTTATGAGCTTTGCCGATTCAGGAGAAGCAGGTACATCATTGGAACGTTTAATGGAGTAATAATCATTCTCAAACTCCAGCCCGGGACAGTCAATGATGCAAAGCTGCTTATGGTAAAGCTCTTTTTTTATTGCCATGTAGGGCAGAAAGGCAAGCCCGAAGCCATTGATCGCTGACAGCTTAATGGATTCTGTGGATTCCAGTGTGTAAAGAATATGAAGTCTGCTGATCTGAATTCCGCTTTTTATTAAAGATCTGTCTATGAGCTGCCTGGTTTTCTGATTTTTGTCAAGCATCAGCAGAGGATAATGATAAAGTTCCTCAGATGATAACCGGGTCGGAACCTGCATCTTTTCTCCTGCGACCAGACAGAACCTGTCCGTAAATACTTTTTTGGAAGAAAGATTTTTATCCTTTGGCCTGCCGATGATGATCCCCATATCTGCCTGACCCTTTGTTATTTTTTCCTCAATATTCTGGCTGGTCATGACCTCCATATGAAGGGTATATTGGGGATAATTGTTCTTTACATGATAGAGGGTACAGGGCAGGGCATAGGAATAGACGCAGGGATTGGCTATTATATGTATGGTTTTGTTCTGATTTTGAGAGTTAGAGATGTCTAAAAACATTCGGTCATAAGAAGATGTAATTTCCATGGCGTGACTGTATACGATTTTTCCCGTATCGGTAGGTATGACCCCGTTATAATTGCGTTCAAAGAGCCGGGCACCGATTTCCAGTTCCATGACCCGCAGCTGCTGGCTTAGTGCGGACTGGCTGATACTCATAAGTTCCGCAGCCTTTGAGATGCTGCCCGTTTCCACTATTTTAATAAACATCTTCAGATTTTGAACATTCATAAGAATCTCCCCTCGCAAAACTGCTAACTGTTAAAATTCTGTACAGTTCCCCTTGGGCAATTATAACAAATGTAAGGCATCATGACTAGTGGGAAGATTTGTTTGGGTATAAGGATATCTTATACCATATAAAAATCTTGATTAACAGCTTTAAATTTATTGTGATATAATTTTACTGTAAAGATCGTTATATAATTATCAATGTAGAAGGGAGGATTCAAGTGTCAGAGACTAATTCAAGTACCGAAACAGGTACACAGAGAGTGCGTAAGACAAGAAAGCCCAAAAAGAGTCAGATTCCATTTGCTATACTACTTACTGCACTAATTATTGCTTTTGGATTCTATTTGGGGCATGGGAGCAGCAAGCTTCCGGTTTACTGGATATTTGGTATCGCATTTGGCTATATCCTGCAGCGCTCCAGATTCTGTTTTACAGCAGCGTTTCGTGATCCCTGCATAACAGGGAGCACATCAGTAACAAGAGCTGTCCTGGTGGCAGTCGCTGTATCAAGCGTTGGTTTTGTGGCAATTAAGTATGCCAGTGCTATGGGAGGCGGAGATTCCAATTTAAACATGGCGGGGGTATCCCCCATCGGGCTGCCGTTAATCATCGGGGCTGTCTTATTTGGAATTGGTATGGTAATTGCAGGAGGCTGTGCTTCCGGAACCTTAATGCGTGTGGGAGAGGGCTTCCTCATGCAGATGCTGTCACTGGTATTTTTTATCGCAGGTTCCGTCTGGGGTGCTCATGACATGGGATTCTGGGGAAAATTAAATGCCAATGCTCCGAAGGTATTTTTACCTGACGTATTTGGCTGGTTTGGAGCAATTGTCGTTCAGGGACTGATTATCGTATTGCTCTACATAGCTGCTGTGAAATGGCAGCAGAAGAAAATGGGAAGTATTGAATAAATAAAATTATTTAAAGGAGATAAAAAAATGGCTGAATTTACACTGGATTGTTTAGGCGAGGCTTGTCCTGTACCGTTAATGAAAACTGAGAAAAAGATGAGTGAGTTATCGGTAGGTGATGTGCTGGTGGTTTCCATTGACCACAGCTGTGCAATGAAGAATGTTCCTGAATGGGCAAGAAAACAGGGACACAATGTTGAAATTGAAGAAGTAGATGACGGAGAATGGGAAATCGTTATTGAGAAAGCAAAATAATAACCGCTTTGAAAGTAGGTGAATGAATTGAAAGAGTTTTTTATTAAACTGGGTGATCATCCGATTTACAAAAAACTGTTAAAGGAACCTTTAACCTATGTGGCGGGAGCTGTTTTACTTTCCGTTTTCCAGATTGCTCATTTCACAGTATTTGAAAAAGGCTGGGGAGTGACAAGTACATTTGCTGTCTGGGGAACCTGGGTTTATAACGCACTGGGCGGAGATGCAGGCAGCTGGGCCTATTATGCATCGGAAAAGATGCAGCAGGAACTTCATACCGGTTTTCTGGCAGACGGCGGTTCCATCCGAAATCTTGGCATTATCTTCGGAGCATTGGCAGCAACCTTATTTGCATCACAGTTTAAAATAAAGAAGATTAAAACCCTGCGCCAGGTAGTGGCAGCTGTCCTGGGCGGTCTGCTTATGGGTTACGGAGCAAGACTTGCAAACGGCTGTAATATCGGAGCTTTGTTTACCGCAATTGCATCCTTTTCCTTATCCGGCTGGGTATTTGGAGCGTTCCTTTTAGTGGGAGCATTTATCGGAAGCAAATTACTGGCAAAGTATTTTATGTAATGGCTGGAGCAATCAGAAATGATTGCTCCAATCGTTTAGAAAGGATTATATACCATGGAAAAGAAAACATTACAGTATGATGTGGTCATCATCGGCGGCGGCGCTGCCGGCTTAACTGCAGGTATTTATTGCGGAAGAGCAAAATTAAAGACGCTGATTATTGAAAAGACTCTGGTGGGCGGACTTGCAACTTATACCAATGAGATCGAAAATTACCCTGGTTTTCCTGATGGAGCCACCGGTCTTGGACTGATGGATTTATTTCATAAACAGGCCAAAAAGTTCGGAGTCGAGTTCAAATTAACCGATGTAAGAAGCGTATCTCTTGAGGGAGATGTAAAAAAAGTGGAAACGTTCCGCAATATCTTTGAGGCAAAGGCAGTGATCATCGGAAGCGGCGGAAAGCCCCGTCTGACCGGTGCAAAAAACGAGGAACTGTATCTTTATGATAAAGGAATCTCTTTCTGTGCTACCTGCGATGCAGCAGCCAACACCGGTAAAACGGTTATGGTAATCGGCAGCGGAGATGCGGCAATTGAAGAGGGCATGTTTTTAACAAAATTTGCTGATAAGGTGATTGTTTCCGTTATGCATGAAAACGGAAAGATGGACTGCAATGAAATTGCTAAGGCACAGGCACTGGCAAATCCCAAGATGGAATTTATGTGGAATACGGTTGTGGACAGCTTCGAGGGAGAAGAAAGACTCAGTACGGTTGTCTTAAAAAATGTAAAAACGGAAGAAAAGATTCCGGTTACCGTTGACAGCTGCTTTTTATTTATCGGATATCTGCCTAATACAGAGATATTTAAGGGAATGCTGGATATGAACCGCGGCGGTTATTTAATTACCAATGAACGGATGGAAACCAATATCCCTGGAGTTTATGCAGTAGGTGATGTGCGGGATAAATTCTTAAAGCAGGTTGCAACAGCAGTAGGCGACGGAGCAGTGGCAGGTTACGGAGCAGAAAAATATCTTTCTGAGTGTGAGATATTTGAGCAGCAGATTATGAATGAAGGAAAGCCTTCACTCGTCTATATCTATAATGCAGTTGATGCAAAATCCAGAGAGCTTTTATCTGTATTCAAGGAATTTGAGCAGGATCAAAACGGCATGCGGGTATCCTGCATTGACATCTATAAATCTGACGGAATTGCAAAACGCCTCGGCGTCCAAAGCGGTCCCTGCGCAGTCTGGATTAAGGATTGTAAGATACAGGAGAAGATTGACGGCGATATTACAAAGGAACGAATCGAAAGCATTTGTAAATAAGAAAATAAGATCCCCGGGCGGGTACACATGGTATTTTTTGATCATGTGTACCTGCCCGGGGTTTTTATTGCCATTTTGGACTGTATATGTGATTTAGTCACGGATAATAATAGAATAGGATTTATAATGAAATTAAATTTATTGAAGGAAACAGGAGAAAAATATATGTTTGAATTTTTAAAAAGAAATACAGGAAAAGTAATTCATGTAAATGATTTAGACCCACTCATTGGCAGTATTGAGTTAATAGATATCCGTGAGCCCTATGAATTTAAAAGCGGAACCTTGAGAACGGCAAAAAATATCCCCATGGGCAATTTATTATATAACCCGGAAAAATATTTAATGAAGGACAAGACCTATTATATCATGTGTCAGTCCGGAGCAAGAAGCAGACGAACCTGCAGTGCTCTTTTGAAAAAAGGATTCGATGTGGTGAATGTGGGGGGCGGTATGGGCTCCTACGTTGGTGCAAAGAGAAAATAAAATAGTCAGTTCCCGGTTCCATTTATCAGGGTATCTCCAACGGAACCGGGATTTTTTTGCCTGTCTCAAGAAAAATCCCCTCTGTTAATCCCCCGGAAAACATCATATAATGAAAATAAGTTTCATAATTTTTATCACATATTGAAACTATAATACAAACCCGCTAGAATGAGTTCAATACAACTGTGAAGCACAGGGAACTCCTTCCGGCTTTTTAGAGAGGAACAGAGAATGAAAGGTCTACTTGTAAGAATCGATGATTATGTTCAAAATTCCGGAGAGGCTGAAAAACAACTCATAAGCAGGCTTCAGAGAAATCCGGAATCTGTGTTAAGAAAGACCATTAAGGAGATTGCCAAAGAAACCTATACCTCTCCCGCCACCATTGTCAGGCTGTGTAAAAAGCTGGGTTGTAAAGGCTATAAGGATTTTCAGAGCACTCTGGCCTATGAGGTGGCTTTGTTTCGGGAGAGCCGTGATATTGCGTTTCAGAAGATCACCCAGAAGGATACTGTGGAGGATATTATTTATAAGGTAACAAAAAAAAATATTGAATCACTGGAAACCACGAGAAAGCTTCTGGAACCTAAGATAATAACGGATTGCGTGAAACTTTTAGAAACCAGCAGGACAGTTTCCCTGTTCGGGCTTGGAACTTCTCTTCTTGTAGCGAGGGACTTATACTTAAAGCTTCTCAGGGCAGATGTGATCTGCAGTTTATGTGATGACTGGCATGCCCAGTTTTTAACAGCCAAGAACTTACGGGCTGGTGATGTGGCAATTGTCATCAGCTATTCCGGTCTTACAGAAGAGATGCTTCAGTGCGCCAAAGAAGCCAAGGCAAACGGTGCAAAGGTGATTGCCATAACGAGAGCGGTTGAGTCTAAGCTTGCGGCGGAAGCGGATTTTGTTCTGCCTGTGGCTGCGACGGAGCTCATTCACAGAAGCGGAGCTATGTCTTCCAGGATTTCACAGTTAAATGTGGTAGATGTGCTGTTTACCGCTTATGTAAATCGCAATTACGAGTTCTGTATGAATCAGTTTGGCAGAACTCATATACAGAAAGACGGAGGAACATAAAAGATGATTGATTTATCAAAACTGACAACTGAGTCAAGAAATCCGGATACCATGAGTCTGGATGAGATGACCCCTATAGAAATCGCCCGGATCATGAACCGGGAGGATGAAACGGTTATAAAGGCAATAGAGGAAGTCATTCCCCAGATAGCCCAGGCCATCGGGTGGGCGGCCGAAAGTCTGAAAGCAGGCGGCAGAATCATCTATGTGGGCGCAGGTACATCGGGAAGGCTTGGAGTCCTTGATGCGGTAGAATGTCCGCCTACCTTCGGCGTGCCGCCTCAGATGGTTGTGGGATTGATCGCAGGAGGGGAAAAGGCATTTGTGGAAGCAGTGGAAGGTGCGGAAGACAGCGAGACTCTGTGCGAAGAGGAGTTAAAGTCCATAAGCCTGTTAAAAAAAGATATCGTAATCGGACTGGCTGCATCCGGCAGAACTCCCTATGTGATTCATGGACTCCGGTATGCGCGTTCCATTGGCTGTAAAACCGTCGCCATTTCATGCAACAGGGATTCTGCCATCGGAAAGGAGGCAATGCTTGCCATTGAGCCGGTCACAGGACCGGAGGTTCTTACCGGGTCCACCAGACTGAAGGCAGGTACTGCTCAGAAAATGGTTTTAAACATGATATCAACCG
Source organism: Lacrimispora amygdalina (assembly GCF_003432035.1). Lineage (GTDB taxonomy): Bacteria > Bacillota > Clostridia > Lachnospirales > Lachnospiraceae > Lacrimispora > Lacrimispora amygdalina. Next base: position 27,090 of record NZ_QOHO01000113.1, on the reverse strand, counting down.
GAAGCATGATCGGAATCGGAAAGGTCTATCAGAATTTAATGGTGGATGTCAGACAGAGCAATGAAAAGCTTGTGGTGAGATCACAGAATATCGTGATGACAGCGACGGGCTGTGAAAGAGAGGAAGCAAAAGCGGTACTGGAACAGGCAGACGGCCATGTGAAAACAGCCGTAATTATGATTTTATCTGACTGTAATGCAAATGAAGCAAGAGAAAAGCTGTTAAAAGCAGGCGGGAATGTCCGTCAGGCTTTGAAATAGAAAACGAAAGGGGGTTTTGGTCTGCCAGTTAAGCCGAAACTATGAAATTAGAATAAAAGGAGGAGAACAATGGATTACAAGCAAGTCAGTGAAGAACTGTTATCACTGTTGGGAGGGAAAACCAACATCACATCCAATGCTGCCTGTATGACCAGGCTTCGCATCGGAGTGAAGGATTTATCAAAAGTGGACATAGTGCAGTTAAAAAAGGTGGAGGGAGTCCTCGGGGTAGTGGAAAGCAATACCCTTCAGATCGTCTTTGGACCTGGTAAGGTAAACAAGGTGTTGGACGAATTTTACAAGCTTACCGGGCTGCCAAAAGGCCAGGCAGACGATGGGGAAAAAGACAGCGATATCCAGACAGTCACAAGAGAAAATAAAGAACTGCAAAAGGCGAAGTATGATAAGCCTGTCCAGAGATTTTTAAAGAAAATCGCTAATATTTTCGTGGCACTGCTTCCTGGAATTATTGCAGCAGGTTTAATTAACGGTATCTGCAATGTTATTAATGTTTCAACACACGGTGCACTGGCGGGAGTCTGGTGGTTTGCCTGCATACGCACCATGGGCTGGGCTTTGTTCGCATACCTTCCTATTCTGGTGGGTTACAATGCAGCAAGAGAGTTCGGAGGATCAGGCGCACTGGGAGCCATTGCCGGCGCTATGTCCATAGCCAATGCAGGCATGCCTCTTCTTGCAACAATTAATGAGAAGCAGATTCTGCTGCCGATCACCAATGCTCCGTTTAACCCTGCTTCCGGAGGTCTTTTGGCAGCGTTAATTGCCGGTATGTTTTTCGCAGAACTGGAGAAGCGGATCAGAAAGCACATGCCGGATTTAATTGATACCTTTATCAGCCCTCTTCTGGTGCTCATTATTGGCGGAATCGTTGCATTGTTAGTCATTCAGCCTCTGGGAGCCGGACTGACCAAAGTGATCTTTGCAGTATTAAGTTTTGCATACGAAAAAATGGGAGTTGTGGGCGGCTATATTCTGTCTGCGGGCTTCCTGCCTCTGGTAGCAGTTGGACTGCATCAGGCTCTGACTCCGATTCATGCCATGTTAAATGACCCTGCTGGTGCCACAGGCGGCATCAATTATCTGCTCCCGATCTTAATGATGGCAGGCGGCGGTCAGGTGGGAGCTGGTATTGCTCTTTATGTGAAAACAAAAAATAAGAAATTAAAAAGATACATAAGAGACTCCATACCAGTAGGAATTCTTGGAATTGGAGAACCAATGATGTACGCAGTTACCCTGCCTCTTGGCAGATCATTCTTAACTGCCTGTATCGGAAGCGGCTTCGGAGGCGCGCTGGCAGCACTTCTTCATCTGGGAACTGTTTCTCAGGGTGTTTCCGGGCTGTTTGGGCTTCTTATTGTAAAACCTGGCCAGCAGCTGTCCTTTATACTGGCTATGCTGGTTGCCTACGCAGGCGGATTTTTAGTAACTTACTTCTTTGGCGTAGATGAAAACAGAATCAACGAGGTATACGGAGAAGAATAATGAAAACAGGAATTTCCATCTACTTCTCCAGTGGAATGGAGAAGAATGAAGCACTGATTAAAAAGGCAGTAAAAAACGGAGTCTCCTATGCGTTTACCTCTCTCCACATACCGGAAGAGACAGGAGTGGATTACAGTAATAGCATCAGGCAGCTTTTAAACTGCTGCAGGGAGGAAAATTTAAACCTGATCGCAGATGTGGGACCGGAGACCTATGAAAAGCTTGGTGTTGCCAGCATGGAAGAATTAAAGTCTCTGGGAATTACCCACGTAAGGCTGGATTATGGCTTTTCCCCCAGGGAAGTGGTTGAAATCTCCAAAAGCTTTTATGTCGTTTTCAATGCCTCCACCATTATGGAAGAGGAGCTTTTGGAATGGAAACAGTATGGGGCAGATTTTACCAGATTTGCAGCCTGCCATAACTTTTATCCCAAACAGTTCACCGCTTTGTCCTTAAAACAGGTGAAGGAAATCAATAACAGATTAAAGTATCTGGGATTTACAACCATGGCATTTGTACCGGGCAGTTTGACACTCAGGGGTCCGCTTTTTGAAGGTCTGCCTACAGTAGAAGAACACAGGAACCATCGGGCTGAGGTGGCTTTCAACATGTTGGAACTTTCTGTGCAGGGAAACTGTGATGTGGTGCTGGTTGGAGATGTGGACATTAAAGAGAAGGACTGGGAAGCGGTGAAATGCATCAGTCAGGGCTACGTGGAGCTGGAAGCCGGCTTAACTCCAGGCTATGAATTTGTTAGAGATCAGATCCATCATGACAGACCCGATTCAAGTGAATATATTTTCCGTTCCCAAGAGTCCAGATTGTATAAGCAGGATATTGAAGCGGAAGAGAATTCCTCAGAGACAATGGTTGGGGAAAACGGGATGCTTTTCAGAAAAGCAGGAAGCATCTGCATATCCAATAAAAAATATTTAAGGTATATGGGAGAACTCGAAATTGCCCGTGTGGATCTTCCAATGGATGAACGTCTCAATGTAATCGGGCAGATTAAGGAAAAGGATTTAAAATTTCTTCCTTACGTTCAGAAAGGCTTTGGAGTGAAGCTGATATAAAGGTGATAAATCATAAATAAAAACCAGCCGGGAGAAAAAGGTGTTTCATGCCCTCGTCTTCCGGCTGTTTTTTTTGTTAAATAGTGGCATCGATCAATGATTTCAGTGCTGCTATGCCATCCTGAATCTCTTTTTCGTTTAGATGACCGTAGCCCAATAAAAGTTTATCTGTATGACAGTTTTCGTCGCTGCAGTACTGGGATATGGTCTGTATTTGAATGCCGTTCTTTCTGCAGTCCGGAATAAAATCTTTTCCAAATTTTATTTCCGGTAATTCAAGAGCCACATGAAGTCCGGATTCATCGCCCCAGGCGCTGATCTGGCTGCCAAATGCCTCCTTTGCGGCTGACAGAAGGGTTTCGCGCTTCTTTGCGTACACTCTGCACATATGATGGACGTGGCGGTCCATCTTTCTGCTTTTTAAAAATTCTGTAAGAGCGATCTGCTCTAAAACAGGATTTTGAACATCCAGATAGTTCCGGAAATGCCTCCATTTTTTCTGCAGTTCTTTTGGAAGCACGGCAAATCCGATTCTCAGGGCGGGAAACAGAGTTTTGCTAAAGGTTCCCACATAGATTACTCTGGAAGGATCCATAGAATAAAGCGGAGTTACCGGTGAGCCGCTGTAGCGGTATTCGCTGTCGTAATCATCCTCAATGATATAGTAATCCTTTTCTGCTGCCAGACGAATCAGCGATGCACGACGCACAGCAGGCAGAATACCGCCTAATGGAAACTGATGGGAAGGTGTGACATATACGGCTGATAAATCCATCTTTTTAATCCATGATACATCGGCGCCCTGCCGGTCGACAGGCATGAAGCACAGGGGATAATTCCGGTCATTTATTACAGTGCGGATCCCTGGATGAGAAGGATTTTCCAAAGCAAAGGGCCGATTTTTCTTATAAAGTATATCCACCAGTAAATAGAATGCCTGGGTGGCGCCTGAGGTAATAAATATATCTTCCGGATTTACCTCCATGCTTCTGCTGCGCATCAGCCACTTGGAAATTTCTCTGCATAAAGGTTCATATCCTTTTGGACCGCTGTATTCTAACTGGTGTACAGGAAGAGTGTTTAATGCTCTGTGAACCATCTGGCTCCATGAAGACCATGGAAAAAGTGACAGATCCGGCTGTCCTGTTTTGAAATTCCAATGAATCGCCGGCTGCTCTTTTTTTGTATCCTGGGTGGTTCCTGCATTTCCCGGTATCATATGCAGTCCTTCTGTTACCATGGAGGGGGCACCCTGCCGGCTGATAATAAACCCTTCTGTCAGCAGCATGTCATAGGCTTCACATACAGTATTGCGGGAGGTTCCAAGCCCTTTTGCCAGTTCCCTGGTGGATGGCAATAATTCGCCTGGCAGGATATCTCCTGTGAGAATACGTTTGCGAAGGGAGAGAAAAATCTGGCGAGCCAGACTGATTTCACTGTTAGTGCGTAATTCAATTCCCCACATACTCTCTCCTTTCACTGGTCCATTAAAAATAAGTCTGAACTGGCTCTTACTATAGCCAGTTCATTACGGTATCATTATAGCAAATATTCGCTGTATTGCAATGCTGTGAGAAAGGACTGATATGAAAAATATTTCTGGAAAAATTTATTTAATGCTTGGGTTTTCCTTAGCGGGAACTTCCGTTGTTACCGGATCCATACTTACGGAAAAGTTAAATGGGCGTCTGGTAACACCTATAAGTTTAGGTATCATGCTTTTATGTCTGTTTCCTTTTTATGGGATCAGATCGATCCGTCTGGCTGGCGGCCTTAAGAAAAGGGATCTGGCAGTTTTTACTTTGCAGGCAGGCTTTGGGATTGTTTTATTCCGCCTGTTTCTCTTGACAGGCGTGGGCCTGACAAGCACTGTGGAGGCTGGAATTCTAACTGGAACTACTCCAGCGATTACTTCCATTCTGGCATTTCTGGTATTAAAGGAAACCTGCAATTCCTGGACTGTACTTGGCATTGCCTGCAGTGTTCTGGGAATTGTTCTGATACAGAAAAATCCACAGAATTCAGCGGCATTTTCTATGAGCCATGCGGTTGGAAATTTACTGATTCTTTGTGCTGCGGCGAGTGAATCAACGTTCAATATTATTTCCAGAAAATACAGGGAAGAAGGAAATGATACAGAATTATTTTCTGTTCCGCCTATGATACAAATGTATCTGGTATCATTAATCGCCTTTTTTTTATCCCTGATACCTGGATTTTATAAGCAGTCTGTACTGTCACTTTCCACCATTGGCTGGAGGGAATGGCTGGCATTAAGCTGGTATGGTCTGGTGGTCACTGCTTTGGCTTTTATCTTTTTTTTTCAAGGAGTTAAGCGCTCTGGCGCATATACGACAGCTGCATTTTCAGGTATGATTCCTCTAACTTCCATGCTGTTGTCACTATTTTTCCTCAATGAACCGATTGGTCTGAATCAATGGGCAGGCGGAGGCTTTATTATTTTCGGCATGCTGTTCATTGGACGGCAGTCATAAAACAGGAGGCAGTTATGATAATTTTTGAGAAAGATATAGAAAAAGTTTATCCAGGTACCATTATGGGGGTTCTCATTGTAAGGGGAATTTCGGAAAGAGCGGTATGTAAAAAAGAAGATGAAGCCAAATTTTTGAAAGAACTGAGGGAGAAATATGAGGGGTTTACAAGAAAAGAATTAAAAGAACAGAGTCCTGTTGATGCCTATGCATCCTATTACAAAAAGTTTGGACAAAGTTATCATCTTCTGGCACAGCTTGATTCCATGCTAAATGGGAAAAAAATATGCGATTCAAAATTACCTCTGCTTCAGTCTATGTTTTTTAATGAGCTGGAGAGTATGATGCTGACTGCTGGTCACGATTTAAACAGGCTGAAACCACCTCTTCGTTTGGATCTGGCAGCAGGAAATGAAGCTTACCAGTCTATCTCTGGAAGAGACGTAACTGCAGCAGCAGGTGATATAATATTGAGTGACAGTGTCAGGGTGTTTTCCAGTATTTTGAAAGGACCGGACTATGATACAAGAATAACACCGGATACAAGCGATGTTCTGTTTACAATCTATGCACCTCCGGGAATCGGTGCCCCTAAAGTCAGGACAGCGCTGAAGAAGCTGGAAAAGAGAATCCTGGCATTAGCGCCGAATTGCAAAACGGAAATTCTTCAGGTTCTGGAAGCCCAAACTTGTTAATAAATGGTGAATTTTTCTGGCAGCGGTTGACAAATGAAATTGCATGGGAGATACTAATAGTAATCTTCAAGTATTGAAAAAAATAATTCAATTAGGAGGCATGTAATATGAAATTATTCAGATGTACTGTATGCGGGTATGTTTATGAAGGGGAGACCGCTCCGGAAGTTTGCCCCAAATGTAAAGTGGGAGCAGAGAAGTTTGAAGAACTCAGCGAGGAAGATGCTGAAAAAATATACCGTTCTGACCGCACCAATGCCATTCACATGGAGATTATCACATTAGCAGAGAAGATGATCGCATTATGCAAGGAAGGAATTGAGGATAACCTTGATCCCAAATGTGTATCTGCATTTACCCAGGCGAAGGATGAGGCATGGACTATTAAGCAGAGATCCAAGACAGAGCTTGCAGGTCATATGAAATTAGGAAAATATTAGAAAACAGACAGAGTTTAATATATGCTGGTATAAAAATCCTGTAGAAGTTGATAAAAATTTATTGACTATCTGGCATAATCCGGTATAATTATTTGTAAAGATACAAAGAAGTATTTGAATATGGACTGCTTCTTGTATAAGCTCATTAATATGGTTTGAGCGTCTCGACCAGGCGACCTTAAATTGCCCCAGGCTACATGAGCACAGACTGAACTGCCGCTTCAATCGAAGCAGTTGTTCTGGTGTGTGTTTCGTGTGCCTGGGGCTTTTTTTTATCCAAAAGCCCGAAGAAATGCGTGCAGACCAGCGGGAAAACAGGAATGAAAAGGAGTAAGGAAAGGTATGAAAAAAACGATTCGCTTCTTTCTGAACGGAACATTAAAAGAAATTTCAGTCAATGGGGAAACAACAGTTTTGGAGCTTCTGCGCAGCCGGTTCCGGTTAAACGGAATTAAGGAAGGCTGCGGAGAGGGGGACTGCGGAGCCTGCACGGTAGTAATCGGGGAGGTAAGAGAGGGTAAGGTACATTATAAGTCAGCAGCAGGCTGTTTATATCTGGCAGCAAAGCTTGAGGGGAAGCATCTCATTACCATAGAAGGGCTTGCACAAAAGGAAAAGCTTCATCCGATACAGGAAGCTGTTTTAAATGCACATGCGACTCAGTGCGGGTTTTGTACACCTGGTGTGATTTTGTCCATACTGGCGCTTTATCTGGAGAGACCAAATCCCGGAAAAGAAGAATTCCGCAGATATTTAGAGGGGAATCTCTGCCGGTGTACGGGATATGCAGCGATTCGGAAAGTGCCGGAATACTTGGAGGATTTAACCATTGATTCAGAAAATATACGCCCCTCATATCTGGATCAGACAGAAGAAAAACAGCTGGCTTTCGTTCATGAGGATATTTTTGTTGATGACGGCGTAAATGCCTATTATTCCCCTGTTTCAGAAGAAAACCTGGTAGCCTTTATAAAAGTTCACGGAGAACTTGTCTCAGGGAAGAACCTGCGGTTCCTAAATGGCGGAAGCGATGTTGTAGTGGGAATCAAGAAAAGAAACCAGCATTACAGGCTCCTTGTGGACATCAGCAGAGTTTCGTCTCTCCAAAAAATTTCATACGGGGAAGATCACCAGCTGACGATTGGAGGCGGAGTTACCTTATCAGCCATTATTGATACGGTAAAGCCATTATTTCCCCAGTTTTCCGATGCAGTCTTAAGTATGTGCTCGGAGCAGGTAAGATCCTCCGCGACGTTGGCAGGCAATCTTGTTAACGCTTCTCCGGTAGCAGATACGGTTCCTCTTTTGATGGCTATGAATGCAGTTTTAACATTAAGAGGCTGTGAAGGAACAAGATGCGTTCCTGTCAGGGAGTTTTATCATGGCTATAAACAGACGGAAAACAAATCAGATGAGTGGGTTGCTTCTATTTCGATTCCTTTGGGAGAGTATGATTTTATCCACTTTGAGAAAGTCAGCAAAAGAAAAGAAGTGGATATTTCCGCAGTTAATTCCGCCATGGCCTTAAAGATTTCAGATGGAATTATTAAAAAGGCTTCCATTGCCTGCGGAGGTGTGGGCCCTACCACACTTTTCATGCCGGAAACCTCCCATTATCTGGAGGGAATGAGTATGACAGAAGAAACTTTTTTGGGAGCTTATGAGATAATTGGCAGAGAGGCAGCTCCGATCGGTGATGTGAGAGGCAGTGCAGACTACCGGAAAGCTGTGATGCAGAATCTTTTAATGAAACATTATCTGGCTTATGAAAGCAGTCAGGAGGCAGATGGTCATGAAGAATGAACAGATGAAACAAAACAGCCAGTGGGGGCAGGCAGGAACTTCGCCTCTGCATGTAAGCGGACGTGATCACGTTATGGGACGCTCCCAGTTTATTGATGATATACCGAAACCCGGAAACCTGTTATTTGTAAAAGTTATGGTCAGTCCGGCTGCCAGCGGACGGATCAAAAAGCTGGATACTCAAAAAGCCAGTGAGATGCCGGGGGTAGCGGCTGTCCTGACTGCAGAAGATATTCCGGGAGAGAATCAGATCGGAGGAATCATTAAAGATGAGGTCTGTCTCGCCCAGGGCCATGTGCAGTTTGTGGGTGAGCCTGTGGCAATCATTGCTGCCGAAAGCTTGAAGGAAGCAGAGGCAGCTATGGAACAGATCCTGTTTGAGGTGGAGGAAGAAACTCCTGTGCTTACTGTAAGGGAGGCTGTGAGAAGAGAACAGTTTGTAGGTCCTGTGAGGAAAATTGAGCACGGAGATGTAGAGGCCGTCTTTGCTGACTGCCCTTATTATATGGAAGGCGTGATCAGAAATGAGGGCCAGGAACATTTTTACCTGGAAACCCAGAGTACTCTTGCTGTCCCGGAAGATAACGGCGGGATTACCCTGTATTCCTCTTCCCAGAATCCCAACGAGATTCAGAAGATGGCGGCCGGTGTTTTAGGGCTGCTTCAGAATATGGTTACAGTAGATATTAAAAGACTGGGCGGGGGATTTGGAGGAAAGGAATCCCAGGCGACTTCCTGGGCCTGTCTTGCAGCTCTTGCAGCATATCATACCGGGCGTCCTGCCCTGATACATCTTACAAGAGATGAAGATATGCTTTCAACCGGAAAGCGCCACGCATTTGAAAGCGATTACCGGGTAGCGTTTGACAAAGATGGAAAGATTCTTGCTTATTGTGTAGAGCTTAATTCCAACTGCGGGGCTGTTGCGGATGTGAGCACTTCCGTTTTAGAAAGAGCGATGCTTCATGCAGAGAACAGCTATCACATTGAAAACATCAGAATTATTGGAAGACCCTGCAAGACAAACTTACACCCGGCGACTGCATTCCGTGGTTTTGGCGGCCCACAGGGGATATTCGCAATTGAAAGTGTAATGGAGAGAATTGCGTATACTCTTGGACTGGACCCCTATGATGTGAGAATGAAGAACATGTACCGGAAGGGGGATATGGCCCCATACGGGCAGGAAATCCATCATGGTGAGGACATTGGAAGAATATTTGAGAAACTGAGAACTGACAGCCGGTGGGACGAACGGAAAAAAGAGATTGCCGTATTCAATCAGAACAACCGGTATAGGAAAAAGGGGCTTGGGATCACCCCTGTAAAGTTTGGAATTTCCTTTACTGCCGCCCATTTAAATCAGGGGAGTGCTTTAATTCACGTATTTGTTGACGGTTCTGTTTCTGTAACTCACGGAGCAATCGAGATGGGGCAGGAGGTCAATACCAAGATTGCCCAGATCGCTGCAACCACTCTGGGAGTACCCATTGGATCAATCAGGATTGAAAGCAATAACACCAAACGGGTAGCCAACACCTCAGCGACTGCTGCATCCTCCGGCTGTGATTTAAACGGTCATGCGGTGGAGAATGCTGCTCTTAAAATTTTGGGAAGGCTGAAGGAACTGGTTTTAAAGTTATATCCGGGAGAAGATGCGGCATTTGAAAATGGTTTTGTATATCCGGTTCATGAGGGGAAGACAGATTATGAAAATCCTCTTATTGCGTTTAAAGAACTGGTTCAGAAGGCATATTTCGAGAGGGTTGATTTATGCGATCATGGATTTTACGCAACTCCGGGCATTTATTTTGACAGGGACAAAGGGGAAGGCAATCCATTCCTGTACTATGTTTTCGGGGCTGCAGTTGCTGAAGTGACAGTGGATTTACTTACCGGACGGACCACTCTTGATTCCGTCCATATCCTTCATGACTGCGCAAGCAGTATTAATCCCATGGTGGATATCGGACAGATTCAGGGAGCTTTTATTCAGGGTGTGGGCTGGGTAACAACGGAAGAACTGGTATATCAGGAGAGCGGAAGGCTGCTCAGCAGTTCACCGGCTACCTATAAGATTCCTACCATTGGTGATATTCCGGAGGAATTTCATATCGAACTGATGGACGGCTGCATCAATGAGCTGGGGATCAAACGGTCTAAAGCGATTGGAGAACCGCCCTTTATCTATGGAGAATCCGTATTTTTTGCAATCACAGATGCGCTCTGCTCTCTGGGAAGCTATCCCGAAGAATTAAGCATACCAGCAACTCCGGAGAAAATCTGGAGGGTGATAAAACGGAACAAAGAGCAATAGAGTAATGTTACTGAGCAGGAGAAAAGCATTTAATCAGCTTTTCTCCTGCTCTTTTAAAATTTTTAATCCGAAGGGGAAGGCGTCAGTCTTGTTTTTGGCCGGGCAGACAGGCGAAGCCATTTATCCCTCTTATTTTTTATAATGAAGTCTCCTTTCAGGTGGATGATTAATATGTGAATAGTTTATAATAGAGAAAAGAACAGTACAATAATAGATAAAGATAACTGTACTACTACAGTGGAAAGCTGGGCAGATGAAAAAATCAGAAGAGGTAAAAAAATATATTGAGGATCTGATTGGAGAAGGAAAATTAAAAAGCGGAAGCAGGCTTCCAAGCTGCAGAGAAACTGCGGCGGCGCTGGCAATTAATAAAATCACGGTAAACCGCGCTTACAGGGAACTTGAGGAGGAACATAAGGTTTATTCTATTCAAAGAGGTGGATTTTATCTGGCAGATTTTAATCTGGAGTCAGAGCAGGGGAAGACCATCGTGGATTTCACGGCAGTAACACCGGATAAAAGGCTTCTGCCCTACCGGGAGTTTACTCATGTCATGAATAAATCCACAGAGTTATATAAAACGAAAGCTTATGATTATGAGGAACCAAAGGGACTTATAAGCTTAAGAAATGTTCTTGGCAAATATCTGATGACTGGCGGAATTTATACCGGCCCGGAACAGATTCTGGTGACGAACGGAGCCCAGCAGGCGATTGGTCTTGCCCTTCAGTGTATCTTTCCGGACCGGAAGGGTAAGCTCCTGGTAGAAATACCGACTTACAGCCTGGCAATAAAGCAGGCACAGATGATGGGAATTCCCATGATCGGAATTGAACGCACTAGTACAGGGTATGACTTTAAAAAACTGGAAAAGCTGCTGAAAGAGGAAGATATACGAGCTTTTTATTTCATTCCCAGACATCACAATCCAACTGGATACAGTTTGAACGAAAAGGATAAGAGAAAAGTTGCAGATCTTTTTAATGAGTATTCTATTTTATTAATTGAAGATGATTATCTGGCAGATTTAGGTTCCAGTAAGAATGCCATGCCAGTTCACTACTATGGAGACAAGGAAAAAGTAATATATATCCGGAGCTTTTCTAAGACTTTTATGCCGGGACTGCGGATTGGAGCTGGTGTATTCCCCAAATTTATGGTTGATGAAGCAACAGAAAGGAAGCGTCTTACAGATTTAAACACGTCTAAAACATTTCAATATGCGCTGGAGCTTTTTATTGAATCCGGTATGTATGAAAAACATATTCGTAAAGTCAGGAAGATTTATTCTGAGAAAATGAAAAAAGCATCGGCAATTTATAATTCTCTGAAGTCTAAGGATATGGACTGGCACATTCCAGATAATGGAATTTTTATATGGGTGGTTGATAATAGGAAGAATAACTGTTCTTTATTGGAAAGAAACTTAATAGAGCAGGGGATCATAATAAAGAATGCAGATGATTGCTTTCTATCAGATTATTTAATTGAGAACAGTAACAGAAGGTGCTACCGGCTGTGCCTCTCAGGGATCACAAGCGAGAATGTGGAACGGCTGTCAGAGGTAATAAAAGCATTTCAACAAACGTGAAACTGGCATTATAAACGCAATCAGGGGTATTTAAGGCATATTTACTTGAGTGAACAAAAGAAAAGTTTTATATTTATGGTGTCAGGAGGTGTTTCTTTGAAGTTAATGCTGCAGCATAAAAAAGAGTTACAGGAAACAGAGATAGAAATAAAATATCCAAACATGACAGAAAGAATTACAAAGCTGATTCAGCACATCAGACAATATGACTTCATGTTGGAAGGATTTAAGGAAGATAAGCTTTATCAGATCCCATTGGAACAAGTCTGTTACATTGAAACAATAGACAGGAAAACATTTATCTATTCAGACAGGAATATGTATGAGACAAAAAAGACCATTCAGGAAATAGAATCAGTACTGGAGGGAACAACCATTGTCCGAATTTCCAAATCTCAATTACTGAATATTACTGCCATCAATAGTGTAAAACCCTATCCGAATCACCGGATCATGGTGGAACTCATGAATGGTGAGCATCTTCTTGTTTCAAGAAAATACATAACAGACTTAAAAGAAAAGATAAGGAGATAGTATGGCGCAAAAGGTATTAAAAACATATATTCCTGCAATTTCAATGTGCTTTACCGTTATTATACTGATGGCAGGAATCATTAATTTAGTTACAGAGGAAAGGCAGAACTTTTTTATTGTGTTCTCCTTTGAAGTAGCGGGGTATTTAACTCTTACCTGTATTTTGGATGAATTGATAGGCAGGTTTGATTATAAGACATATCTCGGTCATTTTCTGACTGAAACAGTGTTTCTGTATCCCATTACCATGTTCTTTGCAGTGAGATTTAAATGGATTGGTATCAATACAATTTCTATTGTATTATGCTCTGCTGTATATTTTTGGGTTATGGCTGCAAATCATCTTTATTTTTACTATATGGAAAAAAGCAATGCAGAAGAAATAAATCGATTATTGGAAGCGTGGAGAGATAAAAATGTTTGATACTTCGAAATTTCCTGATTCAACATCATTTTATATGTTTCATTTGGCTTTGCTGCTTATGATAGCAGCAGAAGTGTTTATAGTTTTTTATACACATTCGAAAGACAGAGGTGGGGAAAAAATTAATAAACGGGACAAAGGTACCAAATGGATGCTGATGATTAACTTTTATGTCTGTATTTATTTAAGCTTTTTTATGGTTGGTCATAATGGCTGGGATTATATTCTAAATACAAAATTGCCGGTGGTGGTTATCTATCCCGGAGTCGGACTTATGCTGGCGGGGATTATGATTCGATTATGGGCGGTGCTCACTTTAAAGAGATCGTTTACATTATCTGTGCAGACATCGAAAGAGCAGCATCTTATTACAACCGGGATCTATGGAAAAGTCAGAAATCCGGCATATACAGGCAGCATATGCAGTCTGATAGGCACAGCGCTTGGACTTAGGGGAGTGATTGCACTGGCGATTGTAATTATTTTTTCCATAGTAAGTTATACTGCCAGAATCTTTGTTGAAGAAGAGGCATTAAGGAAGCATTTTGGAAAAGAATTTACTGAATATGAGAAGCGTACCTATAGGCTAATCCCTTATATATGGTAGAAGAGTAAAAAAGAATGTCAAAAGCATTCTGCTTTCAATGAGCAGCTTGTTTTTGACATTTTCCTTTTCCTTAATTCCTGTCTGGAGATCATTGACATTTGCCTGCTGATTCTCTAAAATAACAAGCGGGAGAGGAGTTTTACATATGAATAATGTTTTACTGAGCGTATTGCTGATCATTTCTTCTGCACTGATCGGTAATTTTGTTATTTATGGCCTGGCCAGAAGAAGAACTCCGGGTGTTTATTATTTTTGCCTTTTAATGACGGCTATGATTTTCCATTCCGTAGGGTATGCATTTGAGCTGCTGTCTGATTCAGCAGATATCATGTATATCTGGATTAAGGTTGAATATATTGGAGTATCATTTTATCCGTTTTTAATTATGATGTTTTCCAGGGAGTATACAGAAGAAAAAAGCTTTGCAAACAGATTTGTGGTGTCCCTTGTCCTGATGGTTAATGTCATCACGTTAATTCTTGTATATACCAATAACCATCATTTCCTATATTACTCTTCCATTGCCGTGGATTATTCACCTGGATTTCCTATTTTGGCTCTTCAAAAGGGAATCTGGTATCAGATTCAGGTGTTCTTTCTCTGCTTTTCCATTTTCTACAGCATAACGGTACTGATGATAAAACTGAAAAGGACCAGTGGCAGCTACAGGAATAAAGTGTTGTTTCTTCTGATGGGTGTGACTGCACCTGTAATCACAATGATGCTTTATCTGCTGGGTATGGGACCTGTTTATCTGGATATGACTCCATTTTCTTATTTTATCATGAGCATTTCCATTACTATAGGTCTTTTCAGATATGACATGCTGGTTCTTAATCCCATCACTTATGAGATGATATTCCAAAGCATCAATGAAGCAGTTCTTGTAATTGACAGCAACGGTATGCTGGTCGGATTTAACAATGTATCCAAAGAATTTTTCCCATCTCTTTCAAAAATGAAAATCGGACAGTCTTTTGAGCTCATTGAAGAACTAAAGGATCATAATCTGGATTCGGTAAATCCGGTTCATGATATTTGCGGCAGGATATACAGCTTTAAGGCAATTACAATGAAAACCCACAGAGTCCGTATTTACGTGGCAAATGATATCACAGAATCAGAAAATGCGAAAAAACAACTGGAGATTCTGGCTACCATAGATTCTCTGACAGGACTTTATAACCGCAGATATTTTATGGAGCAGGTGGAACGGTTTGGATCAGACGGGGTGTTCGTGATCATTGACCTTGATCATTTTAAAGTGATTAATGATACCTTCGGACACTTTGAGGGAGACCGGGTTTTAAGTGATTTCGGTATATTAATTCAGCATACCTTTCCGGACCATATTTCCTGCCGTTACGGCGGGGAAGAGTTTGCTGTATTTCTGGCAGAGACCGGCTTAGGAGAAGCCTATAAACGGGTAGAGACTTTAAGAGCGAAAAACAGCAAAGGAATTCAAAGCTGTAAAGTCACGTTTTCAGCAGGGATGACGGAATACCATATTGGATCTGGGACAGTTTCAGAGGCACTGATACGGGCAGATCAAAAGCTTTATGAAGCAAAGGAGAGAGGGCGGGACAGAATCTGCCTGTAAAGCTTCCTGATATTCTGCCGGACAAAATGCGGCAACCGGTGACAGGACAGAATTACATTAGAATTTTATAATAGTTTGTGAAAGGGGAGACGAATAATGGAATGGGTAAAACTTTTACAAACGGCCATAGATTATATGGAGGATCATCTTCTTGAGAAGATCAGTTATGAGGATGCTGCAAGAGCGGTTCATATGTCCAGCTATAATTTTCACAGAACCTTTAGTCTTATGGCTGGAATGACAGCCAGTGAATACATAAGGAACCGAAGGCTGTCTCTGGCGGGGCAGGAACTTCAGATGACTGATATGAAGGTGATCGATGCAGCCTATAAATACGGTTATGAAACTCCGGAAAGCTTTACAAAGGCATTCTCCAGATTTCACGGTGTAACCCCCAAAGCCGCAAAGTTAAGGGGAACCCGGCTTTCATTATTCAATGCACTGGTTATCAAAATCACATTGGAAGGCGGGAAAGCGATGGATTACAGGATTGTGGAAACAGGAAATAAGAGATATGCAGCAAAAGTCAAGGCATTTAAAAATGAGATAATAAACGACAATGGAAATCAGGAGATCCCTGATTTCTGGACGCAGTGCATGAAGGATAAGGTCTTTGATGCACTTTATACTTTGAAGCCAGAGGGGAAAAGGGACTTATACGGGTTGTGCAGTCCAACCATAGAAGATGAGGATACCTTTGATTATGGTATTGGGGTTGTCATCGATGAAGAAACAGCAATTGATAAAGTACAGGATTTAATTAATCAGGGATTCCGCATCTGGGAAACAGGACCTGCAACGTATGCTGTTTTTTCCTGCTATGGAGAGGATGGAAACTGCATCAATGAAATGTGGAGCAGGTTTTTTAAAGAATTTCTTCCCCAATCCGGTTATAAACATACGGAAGAGACGGATTTTGAAATTTATTTTGAGAAAAGTAGTCCTGGACTGTTTTGTGAACTTTGGATACCGGTAACGGTACAGGGGAAGGAATGATCAAGCTTCGATTCTATTCCGGTGATCTGGATAAAACCTGGTAGATATGCTATACTTCAAATAACTATTGGGTATGTGCAACAATACTTGGAGGGGTAAGATGAGGTATCGGAAACTGGGGAAAACAGGGTTAATGGTCAGTGAGATTGGCCTGGGGGCCGAATGGCTGGAACGACGGAGTTTAGAAGAAGTGAAGGAAGTGGTCAGGCTTTGCTGGGAACAGGGAGTCAATATTTTAGACTGCTGGATGTCAGAGCCAAATGTGAGAACCAATCTGGGAGAGGCAATTAAGGGCTGCAGAGATCAATGGATCATACAGGGCCATTTAGGCGCCACATGGCAGAACGGGCAGTATGTAAGAACCCGGGATATGGAAAAGGTAAAGGAAGCATTTGCAGATTTACTGGCTCGTTTCCAGACTGATTACATGGATCTTGGAATGATCCATTTTGTAGATGAATCCGCCGAGTTTTACAGGATCATGAATGGAGAGTTTATCGATTATGTGAGGAAGTTGAAAGCGGATGGAGTCATCCGCCATATCGGGCTGAGCACCCACAATCCAGCTGTTGCAAAACTGGCTGCTTTAAGCGGTGAGATTGAGATGATTCTTTTCAGCTTAAACCCCGCATTTGATCTGCTTCCTGCAACAGAGGATATGAATGAATTGTTCCAAAAGGACTATCAGGAAGATTTAAATGGTATCGCTCCGGAGCGGGCTGAACTTTATCAGCTTTGTGAAAGGGAAGGCGTTGGTATTACTGTAATGAAGGGATATGGCGGAGGGAGGCTGTTTTCTGAGGAAAATTCTCCGTTTGGAGTGGCCCTTACTCCGGTGCAGTGCATTCACTATGCGCTGACCCGCCCCGCAGTCGCTTCAGTAATGGTTGGATTAAGTACTCCAAAAGAGGTGGAAGAGGCTCTTGCTTATGAGACCGCTGCAGAACAGGAAAAAGATTATGCCAGTGTACTTGCCAGTGCACCCCATCATGCATATTCCGGTCAGTGTACTTATTGCGGCCACTGCGCTCCCTGTCCTGCCCACATCGATATCGCCATGGTTAACAAACTGTATGATCTGGCTGTTATGCAGGAAGAAGTACCTGCTACAGTACGCGCCCATTATGAAAATCTTTCATCCAATGCCTCCGACTGTATCGCCTGCAGAGCATGTGAAACACGGTGTCCATTTGGGGTTTTGGTTGTTGATCGAATGGAGAAAGCCAGGGTATTGCTGGGGTGAGAATCGGGGGAGTCAGATGAAAATAGGGGTATTTTCCGATATTCACAGTAATTATCATGGGTTTCGTGCATGCTATGATGAGGCGGTAAAAAGAGGAGTGAATCAGTTCCTGTTTCTGGGAGACTATGTCAGTGACTGCGCATATCCTGAGAAAACAATGGAGCTTTTGTATCAGATAAGAGACCGGTATCTCTGTCACTTCATAAGGGGGAACCGGGAGGATTATTTATTAAATCATCAAAAGGGGGCAGAAGATGGCTGGACTACCCCATCTTCTGCCACTGGAGGTCTATTATATACTTATGAACATCTTACAAAAGAGGATCTGAAGTTTTTTGAAAGTATGGAGATATCCGGAAAAATGCAGATTGAGGGTTATCCTGATTTTTATTATTGCCATGGAACTTTGGAGAATACAAAGGGTGTATTCCATTTGGGAAGTGAAAAAGCAAAGGAAGTACTTGATAATTTGGATGCAGACCTTATCATATGCGGACATACTCATAAGCAGGGGATCTTTCGACACAAAGGTAAAACGCATGTCAATGCGGGATCTGTGGGGGTTCCATGGGATTATGACGGAGATGCGCAGTATTGCATTCTTCGTGGAGATAATGGAGCGTGGGAGGCTGAGCTGATTCATATAGATTACGATAAATCACTGGCGATAAAAGAACTATATGATAGCCACTTAAACGAAAAGGCCAGAATCTGGACGAAGCTGGTGGAGAAAACCCTCATTACCGGAATTGATCAATCAGACCGCTGCCTGACTGCTGCACTTAAAAAATGGCAGGACGACGGGGGAAGCGGTACCTGGTCCATGCTTCCTGATAAGTACTGGGAAGAAGCAGCAAATGAATTTGGTTTATGAAATGCATATGAAAATAAAAAAGATATCCTCGGCGGCATAATAGCAGTTGAAGATATCTTTTTTATTATAATGTTTAATCCATTTGTTCATTATTTACATGTTAGAAGGTGAAAAAAGGAACAGAAGTATCCAGGATATAGTGAAGGTGTTGATGCTGTTTATTAATATTTAATAGGGAAAGACAATATATGAAAAAAGGCGCTCCATAAGGAACGCCCGTCTGATTAACAGGAAGCAGGATTTTGCAGGAATTCATCCAGCATAAGTTTTTCCACACCCGCCAGCACTGCAATACCGATTCCATGAGGATCGTTAAAGCGCCAGCCAAGCTGACGGTAATAGGATCTGCTGTAAGAACAGTCAGACCCGCGGCATACGCCGTATAGGTCGCCCTTCCGGTTAATCACTGTTTTTTTCATACCTGTCCAGGCTCTGGTTATGGAAGCCATACACCGTATGCGAAGATCTTTTTTAACGATACCCAGCCTGATTCCCCGGGAAAAGGCGCAGATGAACATGGAGGTAGAAGAAGCCTCTTCATAGGTGGTGGAATCATCAAGTATCTGATGCCACATTCCTGTTTCATCCTGTACCTGTAATATGCCTTCTGTCATCTCAAGGAAAAAGGAAGTAACAGCATCGTAATCCGGATGTTCCTTTGGCAGGATAAGAAGAAGTTCAGAGAGGGCGAGAACCACCCAGCCGTTTCCTCTGCTCCAGGGAATCCGGTTCATCTTTCCATAAGTTAAATCAATAATATGGGACATCAGTTTCTTATCCGTCATAAAAAAGTACTGTTTAAAAAGCTTCGCCTGGCGGCACGCATCATCTAAATATGCACGGTCTTCACTGAGCTTATAGTACCGGCATAGAAACGGTATGCTCATATACATATCATCGATCCACATGGTATTGTTGTTTCTGGAAAATACCATGTCTTTTTCTCTTCTCTGACGGTTTCTCATGAAATCAGCTATCACATCAGCAAGTCTTTCTGCTTCACTTGATGGGCGGTATTTGTATGCTTCCAGCAGGAAGGAGCCAAAAGAGCCGCAGTCGTCCAGTTCACTTAACCAGCAAAGCTGGGTATTAACTCCAGGATAGCCGAAAATGGATTTGTCGTATAAGGAATAATCATAGGCAGCAGCTGTCATACGGGCATATTCCAGAACGTATTCCTGCCAGTCAGCCCGGTTGAAATACCGGCTGGCAGTTAACAGACCATATAAGGTAACTCCGCAGGGATAAGTCCATTTTCCGTACAATTCCTCTTCTGAGAATATTCTCACAAACGAATCCGGCAGATCTGTCTTCCAGAAGCACGTACCGTTTTTGCCCGGGTAAACCTTTTCCATAGACAAAAGATCGGAGACAGGCGGGATGTCATCCCCAAACATGCCGGTATAAAGCCACTGTCCTTCATAACCTTTTACGCCTGCAGATAAGGAAACAGCCTTGCCATCAGCCTCTAACCGGAAATCAAATCCAGACTCTTCACCCGCCTGCTTCAGGCACAGGACCAGGAGGCTGTGTGTTCCGCCCTGAAGCATAATGCCTGACTCCCAGGTTCCATTCTGCCATTCCCCGCTTAAATTTCCGTCAATAAAGAGTCTGACCTTTGTATTGCTGCGGCCTGTAACGTGGATGGTTTTTGCTTCATCAAGGAAAAATCCGCTTTTTAAAACGGCAGTTCCCTCACTGGAGGAGCCAAAGATCCGGGTAATGGGGCAGCAGGACTGCGCTTTATCATACTTCACACATGGAAACCAGGTCATACCGTCATAGCAGCCGGAAAGAATGGACTTCAGACGATCAGAATCCCACTTCACCGGTTCGCTGTAAACAAAGCCGGCCTGTCCGTTCCGTCCGGGTACGGGTGAAAGAAAATGAGGCGGTTCCCATTGCGGTTTTGCATTCCGAAGAGCAAATCCAAAGCCAATCTCCGTCTTTTCCGTAAACAGAACGAAGTGGTTGAGCCCGGCTAAAAGGGTGATGGAGAAATACGCAGAGGTTTTAAAACTTTCGTCTCCGGGCAGAGAGCGGAATACCTCTTCTCCGTTTACATAACATACAACAGGCCCCTGACAGCGGACCTCAAAGCGGGAAGGTGTCTGTTCGTGGCTGTAAAGGTCACCTGCCCCATAGCAGATATCTCCGATTTGCGCCTGTGGAAAGCGGCGTTCGAAGTCAAATAAATACCAGCCCTTTGTGTCACATAAAATGCCGGAGGTAAAATCCAGCCGGTACTGATAAGGCGCCTGTGGATTTTCTCCGATGAAGCGGTTGGCAAGCAGTGCAATTACTTCCCTGTCTCTGTCACCAAAAACGGCGTAAGCACTGTCTTCCTCATTAAAATAGTTCATATCTGGTCTCCTTACGTATTAGTTTGAGAGTGATAGGAGTCAAAATGGAAAAGATCATTGTGAAAACCAACAAAAAAATCCCCCATTTATGGTATAATTGTAGCGCATATATGGTTTTTAGTCAAGAAGATAAAACCCACTTCCCCTGAGCTCAGGAAAATGATAGTATAAACATACCATTATACTATGAATTTACGAGAAACTGCCAGAAAATTCATTTATGCAGTTAAGGGGAAACATGTTAAAATAATCACATGAGGCACGGATATGCGTAGCCGTTTCAGGAGAAGGAGCACAGGCATATGAGAGAACTGATCGATAAATTATATAAGAATCATAACCTGGAAAAGGAAGAATTCATTTATTTAATAAAAAATTTTGATAAGGATACCAGCGAGTATCTTTTTTCCCTGGCTCAGTCAACCAGCCAGGAACATTTTCAAAAGGAAGTTTATATCAGAGGATTGATTGAGTTTACCAATTACTGTAGAAATGACTGTTATTACTGCGGGATCAGACGAAGCAATTTAAATGCCAGCCGTTACCGACTGAGCAAAGAGGAGATCCTTTCCTGCTGTCAGAATGGTTATGAGCTTGGCTTTCGGACCTTTGTGCTGCAGGGCGGAGAAGATCCGGCATTTACTGATGAAATTATGACAGATATTATAAAAGACATCAGAGAAGGATATCCGGATTGTGCCATTACTCTTTCCATCGGAGAAAAAAGCTATGAGCAGTATCTGGCATATTATGAGGCTGGTGCAAACCGTTTCCTTCTGCGCCATGAGACCGCTAACGAAGAGCATTATAAAAAGCTTCACCCGGATTCTCTTTCCCTGGAAAACAGAAAAGAATGCTTAAGAAATTTAAAAAAGATCGGTTATCAGGTGGGAACCGGCTTTATGGTGGGTTCTCCTTACCAGACCCCTGAATGTCTGGCAGAGGATCTGCAGTTTATTAAAGAACTGTCTCCGCAGATGGTGGGAATCGGACCCTTTATTCCCCATAAGGACACACCGTTTAAGGATTTTCCTGCCGGAAGCATGGATTTAACCCTGTTTCTGATAGGAATGCTCAGGCTCATGCTCCCCAATGCCTTAATTCCGGCTACAACTGCGCTGGGAACCATAGATCCCAAGGGCAGAGAGAAAGGGATTTTATCCGGTTCCAATGTTTTAATGCCCAACTTATCTCCCATCGGTGTGAGAAAGAAATATGAGCTTTATGACAACAAAATCTGTACCGGAGAAGAGGCAGCGGAATGTAATGTCTGTTTAAGAAACCGGGTTTCTTCGATTGGTTACAACGTGGTAGAAAAAAGAGGAGACTTTGTAGAGATTTAACAAACTTTTTCCTGGCAGAATTGATTTTCTGGACTTATATCACCATAGCGTTCCGATGTTTTGATACATTGATACTCGTTTGTCAGATATATTCGGAAAATTGGTTAGTACAAAGGCTAAAATAGAGAAAATAGTCAAAAAATTAACAAATTAATGTTGTTGCTTAACAGGATTGAAATCTATATAATAGGTGTCGGTGAAATGGCATTAAAACAAACCGCAAAAACTATGAAATCACCTACTGGAATGAGGAGAGCAACAATGAAGAAAAAGCTATTTTGGATAGCAATAGGCCAGTTTATCTCTGCATGTGCATATTGCCAGATTTTGAACGCCAACAATTTAGTCGCAACCGGACTTGGGGGACTGGCTACAGTATTTAACCGTCTGACCGGTGCAGATGTACAGCTGCTTTTAATTATTATGGCATTGCCTATTTTCATCTGGGCATTTTTCAGCTATAGCAAAAAACAGATTTTTTATGCCGCATTCAGCTACTTTATGTTTACCTTTTACGTGGGCATTGTGAACCGGATTCTGCCCCAGCTTCACACAGATCCTATCGCGGCAGCCATCAGCGGCGGCGTTGTGGGCGGAATTGCCGGCGGTATTATTATGAAGCAGAGGGTTGCAAACGGACCGGAATCCATAGTGGCATTGTATCTGAAAGAAAAAAAGGGATTATCAATCGGGTCCTACTATTTAATTATTAATACGGTAGTTATTTTCTCTTCTATTATTTATGGAAATATGACGATGATCATCTATTCCCTGATCTGTACGTTTGTGCAGAGTGTGGTAACTGATAAGCTGATCATTGGATTTGAGAAATATTATAATGTTAATATTATGTCAGATCAGTATTTAGAGATCACACAGTTTATCCGCAACGATTTAAACAGGGGTGCCACCTTTATTCAGGGAATGGATACCTCCAATGTAAAAAAGAAGATGCTGATTCAGGCAGTGGTAAATCAGCAGGAGTTAATTGCAATCAAAGACTTTGTTAAGGCCTTTCATGATGACAGCTTTATCTGTGCAAGCATAAGCAACAATATCATAGGCAGGGGATTTGATGTAGAATAAATATCATATTAAATGAGATCTGCCGGTAATTTCTTCGTTCCATGTGTTGAAACGAAATCAAAAATTGCCGGCAGTTTTTTTAACTGGATAACAGTTCAATTTCAAATGCTGTTGTTTGTGGAGGGATGCTGGCAGTCTGAAAACTGGCATGCTTAATGCGGATCATTTTTCCGGGTTTTAAATCAACGTCAGTCAGTGGCTTACCGTCCTCATCCATGATTTGAGTAGCACTTGAAATAACAAAGCGTATCTGCTCGCTTTCGTCGTTGGGGTTGCCGGTATAGATAAAATGGTTATCTGTATCAACCCAGACAATCCGGTCAGTGGTTATGCGGTATGAGGTGGTGTCCACCATGGCAATTATCCGGTAGGCGTTTGACTGGGGTGGAATGCTTCTTGTCATCACACTGGAAAATGTCGCATTGACATAAGTTCCTTTTGTAATGCTGCATAAGCTGATTACTTCTCCGAATTGGTCAATCAGGAGAGTATCCCAACCAATATTTAACATATCATTCTCACCTGGATCTGCATAAGAGATAAGGAGATATCCCGTCCTGCTGTTGGAGGTAAACATATCTTCCACAAGGGCATTCTGTACCTCCATAATGCTTCCGCTTACTGTAATCATTCCTCTCGCGTCTTCGTTTTCTCCGTTCATAAATACTCCCCTGTCAAAAAGTTTCTATTTCATTATATGCATACAGCACCAATTATTTCATTTGTTTGTTCAATGTTGTATGTGACTGCAAAAAAAAAGAAGATATTACCACTTTGAAAATGGAAAAAAGATTCATTCAGTTAACAGAAGATTTATGTTACTATGTAAATGTGCATAAAAAAAAATAAATAATTATGAATTAATGATAAAAAAGTAACAAAACATAATTTGCTAGTAAAATGAGAACAACACCGGCAGTGATTGACAGGAGTGAAGAAGAATGGACAGGCGAATGAAGCAGATCTTGGATATTTTATCAGACAGAGATTACTATACAGCAGAAATGCTTGCAGAACAGATCCATGCGGGGACAAAAACGGTCCGTAATCTTTTGAAGGAAATCAATCAGGAGATAGAGCCCCATGGCGCTGGTATTCTGTCAAAATACGGAGTGGGTTATTTTCTAAATATTCAGGACAATGAAAAATATGAGGCTTACTGCCGCAAGAATTATGCCCACGGTTCGGAGGAATACCTGCCTTCTACTTCGGAGGAGCGGATCCAGTATTTGCTGGAGTACTTAATCAACAGCGGGTCCTATGTAAAGCTGGAGGAATTAAGCGAAAGCCTGTATATTTCCAAACGGACACTGACGGAAGATCTTAAGGAAGTGGAGCAGTTTTTAAAAAAATTCAATATCCGGATTGTACGCAAGCCCAATTATGGAATCCGCCTGGAAGGAAAAGAATTTGATACCAGACTCTGCATTGCGTCATTTTCCGGTAAGCGGCTTCACAAGGGAAATGAAAGCATGGACGAGATTGCTGCCATCGTATCCATGGTTTTAAAGGAAAATGATTTTATGGTTACAGGAGCGGCGTATCAGAATCTGGTAGTCCATCTTTATATCGCCATCAGCAGGATTATGGAATGCCACTATGTCCCCATGCCGGAGGGGCTTCTTGATAATCCGGAAGAGCGGTATGAATATCACATAGCAAAGACCATAGCAGCAAAGCTGGAAGAGCGGTTTCATATCAGTTTTCCTGAAAATGAAATCGTCTACATCGCCATTCATCTTGCCGGGAAAAAGATGTTTTTGCAGGAAGAGAGTATAGGGGAAAATGTGATTATTACCCAGGAGATCAGTGATCTGGTAACTGCCATGCTGGAACGGGTATATGATCTGTTTAAATTCGATTTTCGCAGTGATTTAGAACTGAGAATGATCTTAAGCCAGCATCTGGTGCCGTTAAGTGTCCGGATCCGGTTTGATATGGATATGAAAAATCCCATGCTGCGTGATGTGAAGGAGAAATTCTGCCTGTCCTATACTATGGCGTGTAATGCGGTCACGGTGCTCAATGAACATTTTAAGGTCTCCTTGTCTGAGGATGAGGTGGCTTACTTTGCTTTCGCCTTTGCACTGGCCCTGGAACGGAAGAAAACGGAAATTAAGAAGAAAAATATTATTCTGGTCTGTTCTTCCGGGAGGGGAAGTGCCCAGCTTTTGCAGTATAAATATAAGAATTCCTTTCATGATTATATCGATGAGATCATTGCCTGTGACGTTGGAAGCTTATATAAGATGGATTTTTCCAGATATGACTATATCTTTACCACAGTTCCCATCACGGTTTCTGTTCCGCTGCCGATTCTGGAAGTGGAATATTTTCTCGGTGACGAGGACATTGTTAATGTTAAGAAAGTACTTTGTGCCCAGAAATCGTTTTCTGTTTGCAATTATTATGAACGGGAGCTGTTTCTCCCACATTTAAAGTTCCGCACCAAATGTGAGGTGCTTCGCTTTATGTGTCAGTTTGTCATTGAAAAGAAGAATCTGCCCCAGGAATTTTATGAATCGGTGCTGCGGCGGGAGAGGCTGGCAAAAACAGCCTTCGGCAATCAGGTGGCAATGCCTCATGCTTATAAAGCCATGAGCAGTGAGACCTTTGTCTGCGTGGGAATTCTTGATGAACCGGTGGAGTGGGGAGATCAGAAAATCCGGGCTGTTTTCCTGGTATGCATTGCGGATAAGGACCATACCAGCGCAGAACTGCAGCACTTTTACCAGCTGACTGCCTCTTTTCTGTTAAGTCAGAGGCAGATTCAGGAACTGGTGAAGAAACAGGATTATGATGCATTTATTAGGGCTATGACTCAGATGGAAGAGGCTCATCCTATGTAAGCAGAGTAGATATAAATAACGGATATTGTCAGTTATAAATAAAGTGCCTGGAAAATGGTTTTTATAGACCAAATCAAGGCACTTTATATCATTATATAGATATTTTGGCTCTATTCTATAATTATTTTAAAAAGGAGTGGAATTAAAATTTTTAAATAAAATAAATTAGGTATTAATATACTGTATTAAACTATCAAGCTCAATGTTCAGCTTGATATTTATCAATTCCCCATTGAATATCTTTTTGATCACGGGGATCATCAAAATAACTATCCCAATAACTAAGATCAGTTGTGCCAGAAAGAATTTGTATAAATCCGGCAGCACTTTTTAAAGTTGTGGGTCCGAAACACACGCTGCCAACATATCCATAATGAAA
This sequence comes from Lacrimispora amygdalina, assembly GCF_003432035.1. Lineage (GTDB taxonomy): Bacteria > Bacillota > Clostridia > Lachnospirales > Lachnospiraceae > Lacrimispora > Lacrimispora amygdalina. The sequence goes on along the minus strand of NZ_QOHO01000113.1, from coordinate 615 downwards.
ATTACCGATTGTCTCTCCTGTCATTGTTGCACGTAATTCTGATTCATAATATCTGGTTTTAAGCCCTAAATAATTTTTATAATCCCATACACCTCCTGACTTAACCCTGTCAGCAAAATATTTACCTGCTACTAGGTGCGCAGTTCCAAACACAGCATTATCATATACATTTTTTAGCTGCTTGGCATGAGTTCTTGCTTCTGGCATAATTTCAAATATTTGTGAATCAAGAATTACTCTTGATTCAGCTACTGGGGCTTTTTTTGCCGAAATTTTCAAACTACTATTAACAAGAATGGCATCTTCCTTGATTAATGTATTTAGATGATTAACAAACTCTTTTACAATGCTATTTCATTTATTTCTAAGTTGTTATAAATATCTGAAGACAATCCAATATTTGAATCTGATATATTAACCTTTTTTAAATTATTTAATAGATATGAATAGGCTCCATAATCATCAGATATTTTTTTGTTTTGAACGTTTTTACATTCATCATATACATTTTTATAAACACTATCTATATTGTTGTTATTGGCAGATTCGGCAGCAAATGCAGTTGTAGACAGTATTAATGACATTATCAATAGTAACATTATACTTGTTAGTTTC
>NZ_QOHO01000112.1 GCF_003432035.1 Lacrimispora amygdalina | reverse complement strand
ATTATTGATGAGAAGATAACTAATTTAAATAGCAATTTAGCACAGAAAGCGGATAAAAGTAGTTTGGGAATTAAAATCACTTTGCCAGATACTGGTGTATTTCACATTAACAGGCAAACGATAATGGAATATCCTGATTATTATGCCGTTGCAATAACAATTGTCCCTACGACGACTCCCGTTACTGATACCCCAATGCTAATTTTTCCAAAACAATTAGCGACCTGCGTACTTCCAATTACTACTGGATATGCAAATGGAATTACGTATGCAAGCAACAATAATCAGATGTTTTATAGATTACTTTCCGGAACAATAAATAATACAACGGAAATTATAATTAATGGTATTATCCCAAAAGCGTAAATGATCATTTATTGTTAAATCCATCTATCATTGGCTGGAGGATCAATTATTACCCCTACACCGCTTGGACTTCCATCTTTGGGGTAATATCTAAACATAAGTTCATTATTTTTGGAGTAAGTACCAATACACCAAACACCATTATCTGTAGGAATATTTATAAAAGGATTGAAAGTATCTCCGGTGTACATTGCTTCGCACTTTATAAGTGATCTATCCTTCCCACTCCAAAAAGCCCCACTATTTAATTTAGGATTTTGGGGCACATATTTACTTAAATTGCTATTTATTTAATCAAATAGATTTGCTGATACTCCCTCTTCCCCTCAACATAAAAGGAGGAGTATCAGCATAAAATGGTTTTTTAGTTAAGTTTACCATTGGCAGCAAAGATATATGAGTAACTACATGGTTTTGAAACAGTCACAAACACGACGGGGTGCAGGTGAGGATTACCATATGAAAAATTCTAAATAAAATCAATTATGAAACAAAAATTAAAATTACCAACAATATTGAAAGGAGGAAGCTATTATTTATGAACCGACCGGAATGTTTACATATACCCACCCTCTATGAGGGAGAACAAGCACAGATCAGTTGGGGAGCGGTGGAAGCAGATACAGATTATATTGTAGAGCGAGTATTTAATGAATCTTTTTTACAAGCCCTGTCCGGATGCACCTGGGACAATTTTGACAGTACCTATGAACCATGGAGCAGGCATGATCAGGCTGATCTAAACTGGCATCAAATTGAAACCATAACAGGTAAAGGTCAGAACTGGGAGCGCCTGGAATATGAACAACTAAGCTGGTTACAGCTTGAGAACCATTCATATACCTGGCAGCAGTTAGAAAGCCTGGAAATCAGTTTTGAAATATTTAATGGTCCTGGTGCCAGACGGTCCGGCATTGAGCAGGGCTGTACATGGCTGGAATTGGACGAGCTTAATAAAGATTGGACTGGACTGGAAAATTCCGGACATACTTGGGAGGAATGGGAGAAGAGAACGTTGCCTGGTATCTCTTGGGAGAGCATTGACTCCAGATGGCTGACATTTAACGAATGGGAAGAAAAAGGATTAATCTTCCATGAATTGGATACACAGAAACAGATAGAAGAACACCGGGGAATGACAGATTCCATTCCAATTGGGGTGTCCAACGCAACGTACCGGATCAAAGCATATGACATTAAAAATGATGATTCTGGTTATTTAGAAACAGCACAATTGCCAGTTATCCCTATATTTTACCGTAGTAGCACTATGGAATATCCAGTTAAGGCTGGTAAACGTTATGCAGTGCTGCTGAAAGCCCAGGAGGTCAGCGGGCTGGAGAAAATCCGCATGAACCTCCGGTATAATCCATACTTACTGGAATTAACCAGCCTCGCAGCCGGTAGTATAAAAAGAATAACAGAACCAGGAAATTATCCGGAAGAAAATTTAAAAATATATTCCTGTGTTCCAGGAAAATTATGGTTTCAGTCAACTAGACAGCTAAGTAAGAATGAATGCTTTAGTGGTTCCATTGCACTGGTTGAATTTGTCGCTAAGAGAACGGGAAGTGCAGCAGTATCATTACATTAAGATAAGAAGGGAATAGATGGACGATAAAAAAATTATAGAGAATTATATAGAGAAATATGAACGGGATGCGCCCGAAACCAATACGGGTGAGGTTGTATCAGGCGAAGAAGAAAGGGAAGAAAAAAGCCTGAAAACACAGTTGAGTCGGGCGGTGCTGTCATCAGAGGAGGACGGTTTTTCCAATATTAAACAGTATCCGGAATCCCCATTTACCTACTTTGAATCAAATCAGGTTAATGTTCAGTTAAGCACCGGCAATGTCCAATATGTGACAACAGATTTTGTTCTGCCCGGTAGGGATGGTTTTGATGTAACCATTGCCAGACGCTATGATTCCGGGTGTGCAAATTTAGTGGATATGGCTCCATATGTTATAAATTCAATGTTATTAACAGGTTCTATAGATAACAGTTTTTATACAAGGACTTATGGACTGGGACACGGATGGTCATTTGTTTTACCATCCATTGAGACTGTGCAGAATCTTAGGTGGGCTTGGCGGCCATATTTAATAGGAACTCGCAGCTATGATTATATTCTACATCTTGAAGACGGAAGAAATTTACAAATAAGCCGATATTCAGACAAGTTTGTGGATTATAGCTTAAATGATGTGGGAATTATCACCAGATCGGGTACGATTCGGCACCCCTATGCAGGGGATATCACAAAACGTTATAATATTATAATTGAATACAAGAATGGAAATAAGGATTATTTTCAAAGCTCATATGAAGATGATGGTGATCGGGATATAGCGTATCCTATTGATTTCACACTGGTGGCCCGTCAGGATAAGTTTGGTAATACTATTTTATACGATCTATGGAAATCCGGTGGGATGATGATTGTGGATACATGGGGACGTACAATTAGTCTAGAGAAGACCGATTACGGACTTGTCTGGAAATTACCAGAAAGTACGGCTGGGAAAGTATGCGAAATTTCCTATAATATTGATAGGCGCAGTACTCATAAACTCACCGCAGTCACAGATCCTGTAGGCTGTATGACCCAGTATAATTACTATAACCCGGAAGATTACAATGGTTCTATGAAATGTGCTTCCCCAGATGTGGCAGGAAACAACACCAAAACGCAAGCACGTAAATATTTGCTGCTAAAGAACGTTACATATCCCAATTATTCCTCTACACAGTTTACATATGATAGGAATATCAGCATTGAAAATAATGCTGGTGGACATATTACCCATTTTGCCTTGACGATGAAAAGGGACATTGTTGACGGAGTCGAATACAATAGGGGAGAATACAGGTATACACTTGAACCGGAATCCGCCAGCAATGGCGAATATATCAAATATGCAGAAGTAACAAATCACCAGGACATTCTGGAAAAACATCAGTTTAATAAAGAAGGTCAGCTATTAATTAAGGAGGTCCGGCACCAAAATTCTCTTATTTCAAAAGGTGTTTATAAATATAGCAATGAACTAATGGTGTCAGCCGTTGAAACGAAATTTGACAGGAACAATGAATCAAACTATCTGGAAAAGAAAAGATCCTGGAGATATTCCTCAGATCAAAAGGCAAATGTCATTCAGTATAATGAAGAATATCCGGCTGATCCTTCCTGTAATCAGGAAATTCATACAAGCTATGGTGACTATAGCATCATTCTTGAAACAGAGAGAAAAAAAGGTTCCGATCAGATTAGAGAAACAAATGAGCTTTATACAGAATTGGGTAATAGAGTAATTAAGTTTCACCGTATATACTATAATGGAATCTTAAAAGAAAAGACCGGATATGATTATAGGGATGGAGCGAATCCATACCGTGTGACTAACGAAAGAAGGTATTTCCTGGCAGATGGTGGGAACCTGGAGCAGTCAGGTGAGTACGCGGAAACAATTTATAAATATAGCTCCCTTTCCTGTACTGCCAGCAGATACACACATAACATTATATCAAAAGAACAGACCGAAATCCTTGATGCTGACGGCAAGCTCTGCGAACCAATCAGGGAAGAATACCAATATGATAATTGGGGACGGCTCATCTCCAAAAAGGATTCCAGAAATCAGGTAACTACCTACCGCTATGACGAGATCGGACGCATTATAACAGAGACGCTGCCTTCGGCAGATGGTCAGCAGGCAGTAAATGAAACCTATTATAATGACCGTTTAAACTTTATCACAACAACAGATGCAAACCACCAGAAAAAACGAATTCTATACACACCCTTTGGGCAGATTAAGCAGGTCTGCCTGGCTGTATCCAATGAACCAGCCGTTGGTGATGTTGTGCTCCAGGATTTCCGGTATAATTCATGGGGAGAGCTGATAGAAGCAGTTACATATGATGGGAACGGCTGGTCTGCGGAACATATAAGAAAGACCGAGCGTTATACTTACGATTCTTTTGGTCGGGTACTGTCTCGTGGGATTCCCCAAGTATGCTATCAGGAGAAGTATGAATATTATGAGATATTTACCGATCCTGCGGATGGCAGGAAATACGATCGGGAGCTGAAAAATATAATAGGAGACGCCTACACTCCCGATATTGTGACGGAATGTTATAAAGACCAAAAAGGCCAGGTCCGGAAGGAGATTTTAGCGGGAGAAAGGGTCTTTACCTACGAATTTGACAATGCAGGTAACAAGATACGAAAATTTGATGCTGCTAACAAAGAGGAACGCTGGGAGTATGATTATGCTGGCCGTGTCGTAAAATCCATACGCACGGATTCTGGACAGGAGCGAATAACCAGCATTCAATATGATGGGTTAGGCAAGAAACGGTTCCAATGGGATGAAGCGGGAAAGAAAACCGAATTCCAATACGACAAGGCAGGACGTCTGGTTAAAATCACGGCACCATTTGATAACCGCAGCCAGATTATGAAATATTACTATGATGGATGCGGTAATATCATAGGGGAAAAGAAGGCTCAAAAAGATAGCTGGCAGGAGATTCAGTATGTTTATGATGCCAGGAACCGATTAACCGATACTTATCAGTACTTAAGCCCGGGAAACTGGACTAAGACCACCTGCCGTTATGATGAGATGAATCAGGTCATTCTAAGGAGGACTGGGGATACTCCTTCCGGCCTAGGGAGGGAGGTGGTAACATATACCTATGACCGTTTTGGAAATGTCACAACAATGACGGATGCCCGCAGTTTTACAGAATACTATGAGTATGATAAAGCCGGAAGGCTCCAGAAGAAAACGGACAGGAACAAAGACCAGACCATCTATCAGCATGATGCCATGGAACGTGTTATAAAAGAAACCGTACAAAAGAAAACTCCTGACGGACTGTCAATCAGCCAACGGGAATATGCCTATGGCAAAAATGGAAAGCGAATTCGGGAATCCATTTGGGAAAACGTAGAAGGAAAACAAACCAGTCTCCAGGAGACAACGTACCGCTATAACAATAAGAACCAGCTTACCCACCAGGAGGATCCGGGAAATGTGGTGAAGGATTATACTTATGATATATATGGAAATCGTCAGTCCTTTAAACTGACCTGCCAGGGAAAAGATAATCCGGATGTCAGTTTGTATTATCTGTATGATGACTTATACCATTTAAAGCAGGTAAGAAAAGACAGTGCTGCCGGGGTGGTACTGGCGGAATACGAATATGATGGAAAAGGCAACCGTAAAACTTCGCGTTATCCCCAATCCGGTATGGAAACAAGCTATCAGTATAATGATGGCAATCGAGTAACAGCATTGGAGAATAAACGGCAGGGAACTGTGATTTCTGCATGGCAATACAGCTATGATGTAGATGGAAATATTTTAACCAAGATTAACAAAGCCGGTTCTGCTCCAGTTACAATTTCCTATTGTTATGACCGGCTGGGCCGTCTGACAGAAGAAGACTATTCCGGCTGGAAGCGGACGCTTTATACCTATGACGCCTATTCTAACCGCATAAAAATAATGGTGGAAGGAAGAACTAAGGATGAGTTGGTCAGTGTTACTAGCTATGAGTATGGTTTGAACAACTGGTTGGAAAAGGAGACAAAGAAGCAGGGGAAAACAACTGAAACTTATCGGTACCGCTATGATGATAATGGGAATGAAACCTTTCGGATTTGGGAGAAAACAGCGCCTACTCCGGACTATCCGGGAAATGTCAAGCTATCAGGGACCTGTCAAAAGGAGGATCCGACCGTTTATGAGTGGAGGCATTATGATGGATTCAACCAATTAATTCGAATCAATCAGGATGACAAAGAGATTACATATCAGTATCGTGGGGATGGCCTGCGCCACAGCACCCAGGTAAGGAAACTGACTGAAAGTCAGGGGAAAACGAAATTGTATTGCTGGGATGGAAGCAATATTGTGGCAGAACAGACTGACGACGGAAAGATTAAAACCTATTTAAGGGGAATCAATTTAATAGCCAGAGAAACAGATCGTGTGTTATACTACTATATATTTAATGAACATGGGGATGTGACCCAGCTTTGGGGGCAAAACGGAACGTGTAAAGCTTCGTATGAGTATGATGCTTTTGGAATTGAGAGAAACCCAGATAAAGAGGACGAGAATCCGTTCCGGTATTGTGGGGAATACTATGATTTAGAGACGAAAACCTACTACTTGCGGGCGAGAAATTATGACCCTGCAACTTCACGCATGTTAACTGAGGATAGTTATAGGGGAGACATTAGAGATCCGTTAAGTTTGAATTTGTACACTTATTGCAACAACAATCCTGTTTACTATTATGATCCAGATGGTCATGCTCCGTGTACAATTAAATATAGTGATAATTTATATGGTTTTTATCCCGACAGTGTAATTGAAAACGTATTAGATGCTACTGCCAGCGGAATTATACCTTTTGTTGGTGGAGGTGTTGTAGAAAAAATTCATAATGCATTTAAATTCGAGACTATTACAAAGGATGACCTCTATGGCAATGTAAAAGATAAACTTTCACTTGCTTCAACCATTTTAGCCCAGGCTGAAAAACTAGGTGATATTAGTAAATTACCAGAAAACCTTAAGGGCTTAGGGGCATCAATTGGCAAAAAAGCATCTGTTATCTCTAATGCTATTACCTTAATTGATGTAGTGAAACAGTTTGTTGATAAGGAAGATTGCACAATGAATAACTTGGTTTATAGTCTTGTCGGGAATTATTTGATCGCGAGTAATAGAGTAGCTGTAATTGCTAAATATACATATGCTATGGGTAAAATCAAGGAATTGGTAGATAGTGGTAAAGTGTCGTATACAGCTGATTGGAATGGAAAGATTACTAGCTCCCCTCACAAAAAAGAAGATATTGATAGTATAGTTGAAGACTTAAATGTAATAGAGGCAGCAATTAATACCACTTATTAAAACGTGTTATTACGGCTGTAAACAGCACAATCCTATCTGATTTAAAACTGCAGCCGCCTTGGGAATAATCTCTTGGCGGCTATTTACATATAATTCTTTAAGAATCCAACTGAAATCATTCATGGAAAGTACACATATTTAAGAGTAGGTGGTGAACTACGACAAGAGCTGTAAGCCCACTATTGTCTATTTTTAGGATTCATAACTGTTACTAAGCTTGTGAGGATTTTTGAGCCGTTCTTCGATTAGTGCTTTTTTACTAAGGTCATATATGATAGTACTAATAAGGAAAGGATGATGCCCAATGCTCAAAACAAAGAACCAAGGCCACGTCTTACATTCAAGCTATCAGGTACCTAATTTACGATAGAAACGGCGTGGTCAAAATGTATGAATTAAACGACTATGTAGACTTACTTATAGCTGTATATAAAGCTGTCAAAAAATTTAGTAAGATATTATTATGATAAGAAAATGCATACAGGAAGATTTGAAGAAGTCTATAAGCAGTCTCTCATAACCAGCAAAGAGCTTAAGGTTACTATAGGTCGATTTTAATGATTTAATCCTATATTTAACGAAAAATCGCCACTGGCATTGATATGATACCCGAACGATATCTGAATGGCGAAATTAGTCAGAGGACTGCCGCTCAGATATGTAAGGTACATAGGCGTAGTGTGCAAGATTGGATTCGAATTTATCAGATGGAAGGTCCAACAGGATTATTAGAGCTTCCTCAAAATAGACATTATTCAAAAGAACTAAAGCTTAAAGCGGTCAATGATTATCTTTCAGAAGAAGGCTCACTTGATGACCTATGCGTAAAGTATGGGATTAGAAATCATTTTCAGCTTATTCAATGGGTAAGGGTGTATAATGCTGGTAAGGAGTTAAAAGAACTTACCGGAGCTATCAGAAATGTCTTTCTGTCTCTTTTTCACCACCTGTGGTTCAAAACTGGATTTGCGGTCTTGGGGGACATTGATCTTCATGCTTCCAAAACTACTGTTAACTTGTTTTGTTTTATAGCCATTACGAGAATCTTCATTATCCGATCGTTGGGATTTGTTATAACCAAGATGGTCCTCCATCGCTGTTTCCATTATTTCTTTGATTGTGCCGCCAAGAAGATCTTTAAGAGCCTCCTGAATATCCAGGGCAGACTCAATGTCATACTCTTCAAGAAGCTGCCGGATAATGTTACGTTTCCCATCTGTCATTTGTACTTTGTGTACAGGTTTCTTTTCTCTCGCCATAATAAAGGGCCTCCTATGATTTTTTATTTTATCATAGAAGACCCTATTTTACAGAGAAACTTTCACATACTCTAATACAACGATAAGTCTGAAAATAAATGGTTTCTTTTCTTTCATTTTGTTTCCTTCTCATAAATAAATACTTCTTCAATACTCATTTCAAAGTATAGAGCGATTTTGAAAGCTAATAGTATTGATGGATTGTAACGACCGTTTTCTAAAGAACCTGTTCTCTGTCGGGATACTTCTAAAAGGCAGCTAATTCTTCTAGCCTAATACCTTTTTGTTTTCTTAATTCTTCTAACTGTTTTCTCATTAAATCCTCCATTCTGATGTAAAGTTTGCTTTCCATAACTTACTTATACTCGTTTAAGCAAAATGTCAAATATGCTTTCCGTTTTTTGGTAGATATTAGCGTTCTTACAATGTTTTTATGACATAGTATATAGATCATGAGGTGAATAGTAGTGAAAAATGGCGCGCTGTGTCGCATTTCTTACATGTAATATAAATATTGGTAAATATGAGTTAACATCATGATGTAGAGCAAAAAAAAGCCGTGCATCTCCCTCTTCGGGATATCGGCGGTTTAAAGATAAGTTTATTTATATTACACAATAAGGTAGTGAAAGGGGGGATATGAAAACTTAAAGATAAGCAATACGAGTGCAGTATACTTACTAAAAAGGAAGGAGGTTAAAATGGAGACGTAACAATGAACTAAATCTAAAGGTAGGTTTTCTGTTAAATAACAAAAAAGAAAGGAGAAATAAAAATGGAATCAAAAACCTTAATGAAAGAAATAAGCAGGAAATTGAGACGAACATTTTCCATACTCGCTGTACTTCTTGTTGTACTTTTCGCAATACCTGTATGTTCAGTTGCGGCGGAAACGCTCCCAACCTCTCCACCGTCAGGCTATGACCAATATAAGAACAACATACCACACGGTCAGATCAGCTATATTACTTATCAGTCCACGGCGACAAACAGCCAGCGGAGGGCAAGAATTTACCTGCCTCCAGGATATTCAACGAACAACAAATACAGCGTCATGTATTTATTGCATGGCATTGGCGGGAATGAAGACGAGTGGTACAACAGCGGCGCACCGAATGTCATCCTTGACAATCTCATTACTGCCGGTAAAATTCAACCCTTTATCCTTGTATTACCAAACGGAAATGCGACGGGAACGGGAGTAAGGGATGGCTGGGAGAATTTCACGAAAGATTTGATCAATTCTCTTGTACCCTATATCGAATCACACTATTCCGTTTATACTGATGCCCAACACCGGGCGATTGCCGGCCTTTCACAGGGTGGCGCCCAATCGCTGAATATCGGGTTGCCGAACGTAGATAAGTTCCCCTATATCGGTGGTTTTTCCTCCTCGCCCATCACCAAACAGGTTAACCAGCTGTTTCCTGACGGCGGGACTAAGGTTAAGGCGAATTCAAAACTGCTGTTTCTCTCATGCGGAACCGCAGATGGACTTATATCCAATAACAATAGGGTAAGAGATTATTGCAAGTCCAATAATATTCGATACACTGAATGGCTTCTCCCAGGTAACGGCCATGATTGGAGCGTGTGGAAGCCAAGTCTGTGGAATTTTGCCCAGATGGCGTGCGCGGCAGGATTTACGGATCAGACCACGCCAACACCAACCCCTGACCCCATATCGGCCTTTACACAGATTGAAGCGGAAAGTTTCAAAAACCAGCAGGGAGTCCAAACCGAAACCTGTAACGAAGGTGGGGAGAATGTCGGGTATATCGAGAATGGCGATTATGTTAGTTACAGCAATATCGATTTTGGCAACGGTGCGGGAGGCTTTCAGGCCAGAGTAGCCAGCGCCACCAGTGGTGGTAATATTGAGATCAGGCTGGATAGTATTACCGGCACTTTAATCGGGACTTGTCCGGTTGCAGGAACCGGTGGCTGGCAGACTTGGACCGATGTAAAGTGCAATGTCAGCGGGGCAAGCGGAAAACATGACGTTTATCTGAAATTTACAGGCGGAAGCGGATACCTGTTTAATCTCAACTGGTTTAAATTTACGGCGCCATACAGCATGGAAAGCCTGGGGGTTGTAAACGGACAGGGTTTCACCCTTACGCCTGAACAGACACCCGAACCGACAGCAACTCTAACATCAAAAGCTGGCAAATTCCACTGTTTTCTGTTATTAGGTCAATCCAATATGGCAGGTTATGCTTTGGCGCAAGCTTCTGATAAAGTGGAAGATCCCCGCGTGCTGGTATTGGGGTACGATAATAATGCTGCTCTCGGACGGGTAACTAATAAGTGGGATGTGGCATGTCCACCTCTTCATGCTTCCTGGCTTAATGCTATCGGCCCTGGAGACTGGTTTGGCAAGACCATGATACAGAAAGTCCCGGCGGGTGATACGATTGGACTGATACCCTGCGCGATCAGTGGTGAAAAGATCGAGACATTTATGAAGTCGGGAGGCACCAAATATAATTGGATCATCAACCGTGCAAGAATTGCACAGCAAAATGGAGGCGTCATTGAAGGCATCATTTTCCACCAGGGCGAATCCAACAGCGGCGACCCCAGTTGGCCCGGCAAGGTTAAAACACTGGTGGAAGACCTTAGAAAAGATTTAAACCTGGGGAATGTTCCTTTCCTCCCAGGCGAACTGCTTTACAGCGGTCCTTGTGCAGGTCACAATAAGTTGGTAAACCAACTGCCTTCCCTGATTCCGAATTGCTATGTAGTCTCTGCAAGTGGTCTGGTAGTGGATCCTGGCGATACACAATACCGTCTCCATTTTAGTCATGATTCATCAGTTACCCTGGGCAAGCGATATGCTGAAAAAATGATTCAGGCCCTTGGCTGGTGAGTTGGCATGTAAAACCTATGATTTTACCATCTTTAAAAAGTACTTGTTGGGCACAATTTCGAAGTTACCTCATATACTATAAAGATACGTTTTAAAAAATCAGGAGGAAACGGGTATGTCAAAAAAGAAGGCTTCCAAAAGAAGCGTTTTATTAATTCTCTCTTTGTTAACTGTATTATGCAGCATATTTACTTTTACTGTCTTTCCAATAGCTGCATCCGCTGCGACTCAGGCAACCTATTATGTTTCGCCCACAGGAAGCGACAGCAACCCAGGAACGCTGGCAGCACCCTTCCAAACAATGGAAAAGGCGCGGGACGCTGCCCGCAGGATCAACAGCAATATGACCGGAGATATCTATATTTATTTGCGGGGCGGAAACTACAGCATCACCAGTACCGTTACTTTCGGACCACAGGATTCTGGGACAAACGGATACAGGATCTATTACCAGGCATACCCGGGTGAAACGCCTGTCTTGAACGGTGCAACAAAAGTTACAGGCTGGACTCAGTATAGCGGCAATATTTATAAAGCTGCGCTCAATCGTTCGACAAAATTAAGAAACCTTTATGTGAATGACCAGAGGGCTTCGATGACCAGCAAAACCGTTACAGCCCGCGGAGGGTACGGGACTTATTCCGTAACTGCAGGACAGGCCAGTTGGGCATGGACAAGCGGCAGTAAGAGTGACGGGGTTCAGTATAATGCGTCGGATGTACCGGCAATTACCAGCAACAAAGATGACCTTGAGATCGTAAACGGTACTACCTGGAATGAGAATATAGTTTGTACCAGGGATGTCATTACATCCGGCAGTAACAGAGTGCTTCTTTTGCAGCAGCCTTATGGGGCGATAGCACAGACTCCGGGGTGGGGTGCAGCCTTTAGTGCTTCCGGTACCCATACGATTTATAATGCCTTCGAATTCTTAAATTCTCCCGGACAATTTTATTTTGACAAGACGGCCAAAACGCTTTATTACTATATCCGTCCAGGTGAGAATATGGCCACTGCCGATGTAGAGGCTCCTGTTGTAGAGAAGCTGATCGACATCGCAGGAACATCAACGGCTAACAGGGTTAAGAATATCACCTTCCAGGGCATTACTTTTGAAAATACGGATTACAGCCTTGTGAATGTTGCAGGTTCACACGGTAAATCCACATGTCAGGCAGCACAGGCATTTATCGCTTTTTATAACGACAATTGGCACAACACCAAGTATGATCTTGTTGATACATTGCCGGGAATGATCAACGTAAGCAGCAGCGATTCCATCAACTTTATAAGAAATACAGTGAAGCACAGCGGCAATGATGGAATTTCCATGGTAAACGATGTTATAAATTCCAGTCTTATCGGCAACTACATCACGGACATCACATCCAGCGGCATCACGGTAGGGCATCCGCAGCATGTTTATATCGGAGATGGTGGAAACCATGCAAAATATGCTCCCGGCGTAGAAGGGGTTTGTAAGAATAACACCATCAACAATAATTTGTTGTACAACATTAGCACGTCTCACGGATTTGGTGGATGTGCCGCTATCACGGCTTACTTTGTGGATACCATCAAAATAACCAATAACCATGTTCAATCAACAGCATACAATGGAATCCATTTAGGCTGGGGATGGTGTAATTTCACTGACTCCACTACCTGTAAAAACAACACAGTAAGTAATAACCGGATTATTAATACCCTAACCAGGCTTCATGACAGCGGAGCCATCTATACCATCGGACAGATGCCGGGTACGAACATTAATCAGAACTATGTCAGAGGAATTCCTCCTGCAACCTCCGGTCCGACCTATGGTTTGCATAACGATGAAGGAACTGCCTATATCAATGAAAATGACAACGTACTGGATATTGATCCGGGGGTAAAGTATACCATCAACTGTGAGGATTTTGGACAAAAACACGATTTGACCATACTGCGGACCTATGCCACCGTAAGTAAAATGGGCGTTAATCCTCCAAACAGTAAAATAGATCCCCCGGTTGTAGTTCCGGATAACGTATGGCCTTTGGCACAGTACACCACCTGTCTGAATTCGGGAATCCAGGAAGCATACAGGGATATTATCCCGGCTAACCTGCTTCCAACACCGGATTATGTGTTCCCCGCAAGTTGTGCAGCTGCAGCCGGAACTGGCATAAGTATAAGGAGCAGCGGGAATTCTTCAAATACGGTATGGTTTGCACCGGCCAGAACAACCAGTTTTGTCGAGGGATCTGCAATGACGAAAGCGGAAGGAACTGCCACATCGATTACTGCTCCAGCCGCTGCCGGTACGTACCGGTTGTGTGTAGTGAATTCACAAGGCATGAAGATGGGGGAATCGGCGGCACTGCTCCGGGTAAGCGGATCGTCTTCACAGATTGAAGCGGAGAGTTTCAGCAGCCAGTCGGGTATTCAAACGGAAACCTGCAGCGAAGGAGGACAGAACATTGGGTATGTTGAAAATGGAGATTATGCCGTATACAACAATATCGATTTCGGTGCAGGAGCGTCAAACTTCCAGGCCAGAGTAGCCAGCGGCGCCAGTGGAGGGAATATTGAGATCAGGCTGGACAGTCTTACTGGTCCATTAGTAGGAACTTGTTCAATCACCGGGACTGGCGGTTGGCAGACGTGGGCTACCAGAACCTGCAGTATCAGCGGAGCAAGCGGGAAGCATAACGTATACTTGAAATTTACTGGTGGGAGCGGTTACTTATTTAATATAAACTGGTTCCAATTTACCGGGGGAAGATAGTGTACTCTAATCATATTGCCGTGTATCCCGTTTGGGATACCGGCAAAATAAAAGAAAGGAGAATAAAAAATGAGACTAAAACCCTTAATGAATGAAATTGTCAGGAGAATAGTACCGGCTTTTTTCACTCTTGCAGTACTTTTAGCAATGCCTGTAAATTCATTGGCGGCGGAAACGCTCCCAACCATGCCGCCGGCAGGATATGACCAAGCCAGGAACAGCATTCCCCACGGGCAGATCAACAGTATTACTTATCAATCATCAGCAACAAAAAGCCAGAGGAAGGCGAGAATTTACCTGCCACCAGGATATTCAACAAGCAACAAATACAGCGTCCTGTATTTATTGCACGGTTACGGCGGGAGTGAAGGTGATTGGTTTACAGGCGGAGGCGCAGCCAATGTTATTTTGGACAACCTTATTGCCGATGGAAAAATTCAGCCATTTATCATTGTAACACCAAATGCTAATACATCGTCAATATCTGATAGTAAGCTTCCGGATGATATAATCAACAGCCTTATCCCATACATCGATTCACACTATTCCGTTTATACTGACCGCCTTCACAGAGCAATTGCCGGTCTTTCATATGGTGGTCCACAATCATATAATATTGGGTGTACAAATATGAACAAATTCGCCTATGTGGGAGGTTTTTCAGGCGGCGGACCTGTTGCCTATCCGACCAGCAAGTTATTTCCAGATCCTGCAGCTACCCGTCAGCAGATGAAGCTATTGTTTCTTTGCATTGGTACCAATGATAATTTATCTTACAGTAACGGCATAGCTAATTTTTGTAAGAGCAATAATATCCCTTGCACCTATTATCAAATTCCAGGAAGAGGTCACGATTGGACTGTTTGGAAACCAAGTCTGTGGAATTTTGCACAAATGGCGTGCGCAAAAGGATTTACGGATTATAACATCCCGAAATCGGCATTCACACAGATCGAAGCAGAGAGTTACGACAACCAGTCTGGAATCCAGACCGAAACTTGTAACAAGGGCGGAAATTAACCTATTGATTGGAGGTAAATCTATGAAAAAAGTAAGTAGAGTTGTAGTTTTCCTGATGGCTATTTCCCTAATTCATTCAACAGAGTGTTATGCAGACAATCCAATTGTACAAACGAATTATACTGCAGATCCTGCCCCGACGGTTTATAACGGGACTTGCTATTTGTATACCACTCATGACGAGGACACCATCGTCAATAATTTTTATACCATGAATGACTGGAGATGCTATTCCTCCACCGACATGCAAAACTGGACGGATCATGGATCACCGTTGTCTTACAAAACATTCAGTTGGGCGCAAGGCGATGCATGGGCTGGCCAGGTTATTAACAGGAACGGGAAGTTTTATTTCTACGGTCCGATGACCCGGAAAAATGCCGGGGGCGCAAGGGTAATCGGTGTAGCAGTATCAGACAGCCCGACCGGGCCGTTCACCGATCCTCTCGGGAAACCTTTAATCACCAATAACGGGGCCCAGGATATCGACCCTACCGTATTCATTGACGACAACGGACAGGCGTATCTCTACTGGGGGAACGGTAACCTCTATTATGTGAAGTTGAATCAGGATATGATTTCATATTCAGGCGGTATTGTCCAGGTATCTCCGAAACCAGCGAATTATGTCGAAGGTCCGTGGTTCTACAAGCGTAATAATTTATATTACATGGTATACGCAGGTATGACCGGAGGATCCGAAAATATCTCCTATGCGACCAGCAACAGTCCTACCGGGCCATGGACCTCTAAGGGAACTATTATGGGTTCGCAAAACAGCTATACAAACCATCCGGGAGTAACCGATTATAAGGGAAATTCCTACCTTTTTTACCATACCGGTAATTTACCAGGAGGCGGAAGCTATCATCGTTCTGTTGGCTTGGAGCAATTCAAATACAATGCAGATGGTACAATTCCCAGTATTCCAATTACCAAAAATGGTCCGGGCCAGCTTGGTAATTTAGACCCATATGTTAAAACGGAAGCTGAAACAATTTGCTGGGAATCCGGTGTTGAGACAGAAAAATGCAGTGAAGGCGGAATGGATGTATGTAATATCGAAAACGGGGACTGGATAAAAGTAAAAGGTGTAGATTTTGGTTCCGGTGCGGCATCTTTTGAAGCAAGAGTAGCTTCGGCGACTAACGGCGGGAATATTGAGCTCCGCCTTGACAGCGAAACAGGGAAACTGGTGGGAACCTGTGCTGTTTCAAATACCGGAGGCTGGCAGAACTGGATAACTAAGTCCTGTAATGTAAGCGGTGCAACAGGAGTACATGACCTATACTTTAAATTTACCGGCGGAAGCGGTTATCTATTTAACTTCAACTGGTGGAAGTTCACCGGCACAGGGATAACTCCTGGCCAGACATCGGCTTTTTCACAGATAGAAGCGGAAAGCTACAACACCCAGTCTGGAATCCAAACCGAAAGCTGCAGCGAAGGAGGGGAGAATGTCGGATATATCGAAAACGGGGATTATGCAGTTTACAAAAATATTGATTTCGGCAATGGTGCAGAAAGCTTTCAGGCCAGAGTAGCCAGTTCCACCAGCGGAGGTAATATTGAGATCAGGCTTGATAGTCTTTCCGGTCCTTTAGCAGGGACTTGTCCGGTTGCCGGAACCGGAGGCTGGCAGACTTGGGCTGATGCAATGTGCAGTGTTAGCGGAGTAAGCGGAAAACATGACTTATACCTGAAATTTACGGGAGGAAGCGGATACTTATTCAACCTTAACTGGTTCAAGTTTACCGGTGGAAGTGTAAACACCGGAGATCTCAAGGAAGATGGGAGTGTGAATGAACAGACAATGCCTTGATGAAAATGTACCTTCTATTACGAAATTACCTTATTAGCCTTAAAGACGTGCGCTCTAAAGTTGTTTACAACAATACCGTTAAATTCAAATAAGGAGGTAATTGTAGATTATGAAGAAAAAATCAATATTTATTATTGGATTAGTTTTATCACTGGTATCTTTCAATGTAGTACATGCTGCTTCATCGTACATTGATTATTTTAAAACGACGCCGATAATCGATTCCCTATCGTCGTCCTGTTGGGGCGCCGCGGCAGTGGGTCCTCGTGATCAATCCAACGGTTTGGAAGACAGGACCATGTCGAAGTATGCTTATTGGGATGGAGGAATCATCAAGGGGCCGGATGGCACGTATCATATGTTTGCCAGCCGGTGGAATCAATCTGCCGGCCACAACGGGTGGTTTGGCTCTGTGGCTGTTCATGCGACGAGCTCCAATCTGTATGGACCTTATACGGACAAGGGTATGTGCTGGCCCAACGATCAGGGCGGTAAAGGTCACAACGTGGTCCCGCTGCAACTAAAAGACGGGAGGTATGCGATCCTCGTGAGTGAAACCAGGCGGCCGGCTGACATTTTTGTCTCCAATTCCCTGGATGGGCCATGGTCAAAGCTGGGGAGTGTATCGATTACTCCAAATGCTTTCTCATCCAAATATACAGCGTCCAATGTTTACATTATGCTTCGTCCGGATGGACGTTATGGGTTGATTGAAAGAGATGGGGTAATTGGTATTGCTGATAATGTCCTTGGACCTTACACCATTCAGGGAACCAATATTTATGAGAAGATTCCTGGTTGTCCGACAGTCAACATGGAGGATCCGGTTATGTGGTACAGTGGTGGCCTTTATCATATTATTGTCAATAAGTGGGACACACGTAAGGCGTATCACATCACTTCCCAAGATGGTATCAGCAACTGGAAATTAGAACCTGGATACGCCTATGACCCTACAGCGAATTTTATCCGCTATTCAAATGGTACGGTAAATCACTGGAATAAATTGGAACGTCCCAATGTGTATATGGAGAATGGCCATGTGGTTGCGATGACACTGGCGGCGATAGACGTTGCAAAAGACCAGGACTTGGGCAATGACAGTCATGGCAGTAAGGTTATCGTCATTCCGTTTGATGGTGCCGGTTTAGATTCCGGGGGGGCTCTGCCAACTCCTGACCCAAGATCGGCCTTTGCACAGATCGAAGCGGAGAGTTACAATAACCAATCGGGAGTTCAAACCGAAAGCTGTACGGAAGGTGGGGAGAATGCCGGATACATCGAAAACGAGGATTATGCAGTATACAGCAATATTGATTTCGGCAGTGGTGCTGCAAGCTTTCAGGCCAGAGTCGCCAGTGCCACCAGCGGAGGGAATATTGAGATCAGGCTGGATAGTCTTAACGGGACTTTGATAGGGACTTGTCCGGTTGCCGGGACCGGGGGCTGGCAGACTTGGACGGCTGCAACGTGCAATGTTAGCGGGGTGAGCGGAAAGCATGACTTATATCTGAAGTTTACGGGAGGAAGCGGATACTTATTCAACCTGAACTGGTTCAAATTTGGTACAGGAAGTAATTCAGGAAGCTAAAACAAAGCAGGACTGTATAGAGATAGCTAATAAAATACTATCAGCTTAGGCTTAAAGTGAACTCCTAACTCTATTAATTTTACAGTATATTTATGGCATTCCAGACATTATATAATCAATAAATATTCATATATAGGAAAAGAGTTGTCTCTGAAAAAAGACGGCTCTTTTCCGTGAGCAGAATCAATAGAACATTTAGAACGCATTTCGCCCCTTGCCGGGGTGGTACTGGCGTAATTCAAATATGAAGGAAAAGGCAATCGTAAAACCCTGCGAGAAACCGCCCTCGGCATTGCTTTTGGCGTTTTCCATCTGTGTTGCCCAATGAATGAAAACCAGCACAAACGCCCATTATTCATTCATTTCATGGTTTAATAACACCATATGAATATGATCTTCCCATTTCCCATTGATTTTTAAGTACTGAGGGGAAAGCCCCTCTTTCTGAAAGCCAAGTTTTTCTGTCACTTTTAAAGATCTGATATTGCGGGGCATAATATTGGCTTCAATCCGGTGAAGACCGTAGTCCCGAAACATGATTTCAATGCCTTTTCTCACAGCTTCTGTCATATAGCCCATGTTTATTTCATCTTTATCCAGGTTATAGCCAAGGAAGCAGGAGAGGAACACTCCTTTTACGATATTGTTAAATGCCAGGGCGCCGATCACTTTGTTCTCTTCACCTTTTTTTGAAATCCACAGCTTTAAAGAACTGCTGTCTGCGATTTGGTTTTCCAGCTGTTTTTTCTGATATTCCTGAGTGTAAAATTCTTCGTCTCTGATCGGTTCCCATTCTGATAAAAATTCACGGTTTCTTTGATAATAGTCTGTGACCATGGGTGCAAAGGACAATTCCGGTGTTCTTAGTAAAAGCCGACTGGTTTCATAGATTGCTGACATATTTTCCTCCTGCAGTAATTAAATTTTGGAGTAAGAGTGTAGCATGAATGGAAGGGGATGTCAAGAACACCTGAATTTTCATATCATCTTCATACCATCTTGTGAAAAAATGAAATCTGGAGTACAATAGGGAGTATGGAGGAGAGTAGCAAATATGAACGAGAACATGGAATATCACACACATAAGGCAGAGGATGGTACTGAATATACCCATTCCCATTTACCCGGACACCCGCATAAGCATACGAATACAAAGATGGTTATCAACCGGCTGTCCCGTGCGATCGGACATTTGGAATCTGTGAAACGTATGGTCAGTGATGAAAGAGACTGCAGTGAGGTGCTGATTCAGCTGTCAGCAGTCATATCGGCATTGAATCAGACGGGAAAAGTGATCATTAAGGATCATATTGAACATTGTATTGTGGACGCGGTGGAATCAGGAGACAAGCAGGCAATTGATGATTTAAACAAGGCCATTGACCGTTTTATTAAATAATTGATAACAATTGTAAGGAAACCATATCCAGTAAAAATGAATTGCCCAAACACACTTTTCGAAGTATAATTACTTGAAGTGTGTTTTTTTATACCATCAGGCAGAAAATGTAGAAAGAGGTAGATTCATTTGTTAAATCAGTTTTCCAGAACCCAGCTGTTACTGGGGGAAGATGCTATGAAGCGTCTGTCAGAAGCGAAAGTTGCCATATTTGGAATTGGCGGAGTGGGCGGATATGTTGTGGAAGCTCTGGTAAGAAGCGGAGTCCGTTCCTTTGTTCTTGTTGATGATGATAAGGTATGTCTGACCAATATTAACAGACAGATTATAGCCACCAGAAAAACGGTTGGCAAATATAAGGTTGAAGTAATGAAAGAGCGGATTTTAGAGATCAATCCTGATGCTGAGGTGGAGATGCATAAATGCTTTTTTTTACCAGAGAATGCAGGAGATTTTTCCTTTCAGGACTATGATTATGTGGTGGATGCGGTGGATACGGTAACAGCCAAGCTTCAGCTTGTGATGCAGGCAAAAGAGGCAGGCGTTCCAGTCATCAGCTGTATGGGGGCAGGAAACAAGTTAGATCCTACCAAGTTTGAGGTTGCCGACATTTATAAAACATCAGTTTGCCCTCTTGCAAAGGTCATGAGAAGAGAGTTAAAGAAGCGGGGAGTGAAAAAGCTTAAGGTGGTTTATTCAAAAGAAATCCCAACCAGGCCCATCGAGGATATGTCCATCAGCTGCAGGACAAACTGTATCTGTCCTCCTGGAGCTGCCCATAAGTGCACGGAGAGACGGGATATTCCGGGAAGTCTGGCATTTGTGCCGTCTGTTGCAGGTCTGATTATCGCAGGAGAGGTTATTAAGGATCTTGCAGGCGGGCAGCAGAAAGCGTAAAAGGAATGAGGAGATAAGGATATGGGTTCAGAATACATGGATACTTGTGAATGCAGTCTGTCATTACAACAGCTGGAGCAAATGGATCAGGCAGAATATATTCTGGTGGATATCAGAGAGGAAAGAGCCTATCAGCACGGATTTATTCCCGGCGCCATTCATATGGATGCGGAAGCATTATCAGCAGATGAGTGCACGCTTCCCAAAGAGAAGAAGATTATTTTATATTGCTTAAAGGGTGTAATCAGCGAGGAAGCGGCAGAGACTTTAAGAGAAAAAGGATATATAGCCTATAGCCTGTCAGGAGGCTATGGAGCCTGGCTCATTCAGGCCATGAAGAAAGAAGAGAAGGGTCAGGGGCGGCTGGAAGAGATTGAAAAGAGTATCCGGAAGAAATTCCATAAAGAGCTGTTCAGTAAATTTGCCAAAGCAATCAATGAATATGAGCTTGTAAAGGAAAATGACAAGATAGCCGTTTGCATCTCAGGAGGCAAGGACTCCATGCTGATGGCAAAGCTGTTTCAGGAGATCAGGCGTCACAACAAGTTTCCGTTCGAGCTGGTGTTTCTTGTTATGGATCCTGGCTATCACGAGACAAACCGGCAGGTGATTGAAAACAATGCCAGACTTTTAAATATTCCAATTACCGTATTTGAAACACAGATTTTTGATGCAGTCTATGAAGTGGAGAAATCCCCCTGTTATCTGTGTGCAAGAATGAGGCGGGGATACTTGTACAGTAAGGCGAAGGAACTGGGATGCAATAAGATTGCACTTGGCCATCATTATGACGATGTGATTGAGACCATTCTCATGGGAATGATGTACGGAGGCCAGATCCAGACCATGATGCCAAAGCTGCACAGCACCAATTTTGAAGGTATGGAGCTCATCCGTCCGCTGTATCTCATCAGAGAAGATGACATCAAACGCTGGCGGGATTACAACGACCTTCATTTTATCCAGTGCGCATGCCGGTTTACCGATACCTGTACCACCTGCAGAACAGATGGAAATACCGGTTCCAAGCGGGTAGAAATAAAGAATCTGATCAGGCAGCTGAAGGAGACCAACCCCTATATTGAAGGCAATTTATTTAAAAGCGTGGAGAATGTTAATTTAAATACCATAATTGCTTATAAGAAGGATGGGGCTGTTCATCATTTCCTGGATGATTATGATATGAAAACCGCTGGTAAAAAAGAAAATCAGGAAGAATATTAGAAATAGACTTGAAAAACATATTAACCTTGTGGTAAATTATGATAAGGAGGTTATGCATATGAAAATTTCAACAAAAGGCCGTTATGCCATCAGACTCATGATTGATCTGGCAGAGCACAATAACGGTGAATTTATTACACTGATGGATATTGCCCAAAGGCAGGAGATATCAGAAAAATATTTAGAATCCATAGTCTCTGTTTTGAGTAAAAATAATTTCCTTATCTCATTAAGAGGGAAAGGCGGCGGCTACAAGCTGGCAAAGGATCCGGAGCTTTATACAGTGGGAAGTATTTTACGGCTTACGGAAGGTTCTCTTGCTCCTGTGTCCTGCCTGGAAGGGGAGACCAATAACTGCAACAGAGCGGGGCAGTGCCAGACTTTAGAGATGTGGGAAGGTCTTAATAAGCTGATTAACGATTACTTTGACGGGATAACCATTGCAGATCTGATTCAGAAGAATGATTATATGAATAATTATGTGATATAGGAGAATGGGGAGTTTTGTTCATTCTTATATATGATAGCAGAAAACAGACATCGTAAGTTGTCTGTTTTTTTGCATGCAGGGAGATTGGTCTGCAGCCGGTTTGATCCCCACGGTTTAATGATAAAATTCTTTGGTAGTGTCTAATTTTGGAAGCTAACACGTATAATTTCGGCACATGGGTTGAAATTACTGTCATAAAATGTTAATAAATACATATTGTTTAAAGATTCATATTGAAGGGAGGTTACAGGTTAAGAATAAACAATGGAAAAATATATGTATCAATCATTTATAAGAACAGAAAAAGAATATTTAAAAATTATTCTTTCAAACATAATAGGCAGATTTGGTGATTCTATCGATTCTATAGCATATGGCTGGATGGTGTATGAACTAACCGGCTCTACCTCGTGGCTGGCGCTTATTTATGGTATAAACTCTCTTCCCACGATCTTACTTCAGCCTTTTGCCGGAGCTTTGGTGGAATTTATTGATAAAAGAATCACAGTAATATTATGTGACACAGGCAGAGGTTTAGTGGTCTTATGTACTGGTATAATGATGATATCAGGAGCTTTGCAGCCGTGGCATTTATTAATTCTTACATTTTTAAATTCATGTTTTGAAGCTTACAGAATACCCAGCAGTCTTTCTATAATTCCACTAGTATTAAAAAAGCAGGATTATAATATAGGTTTATCGCTCAATCAGTCTGCAAGCCGTATATCTGAACTCATAGGCCTGGGCTGTGCAGGTGCTGTTATCGGCTTTCTTGGAAGTGGGGGTGCAATTATTGTTGATGCAATTACTTTCTTTATATCAGCAATATTATTTTATTTATTAAAGTTACCAGGAAGTAAAAAAGATAAAATACATACAAACATTAATGTTAAGAATTATTGCACTGATCTATACGGTGGCATACAATATTTTAAAAAAAATCGGATTATTTTTATAATATGTTGTATAGGTTTCCTATTAAACGTAATTACTGTTCCATTGGAAAAACTACAGGCGGCATATGTGAATGAGTGCCTTAGTTTGGGAGTGAATGCGATGTCGGTAGGAAGCATTTTTATGACTTGCGGGCTTATTCTGGGCAGTTTACTTTTTGTCTGTGTCAGAAAAACATTTTCAAATAAAGATATATTGATTTATGGGGGCACATTAATTGGAATGATATACTTCTGCTTAATGTTTGTTGGTATGATTGATTATATTCCTCTGCGTTATATAACCTATGGGGTTGTTTTATGTATATTTGGATTTATCAATTCGATGATTGGTATGTCAGCACAAGTGACTTTCATGGCAAATACTCCAAACGAATACCTTGGCAGAGCTGCAAGTATCTTTAATGCCATGGCTTGCTCCTCTATTCCAGCAGGCTCTTTTCTGTTGGCAATAGTTTTGCCTTACTTAACAATAATACGTACTTATTTTTGTGTTGGAGTAATTACAGTTTTAATTTTTTTATACATTGGAACCTTAAAATCGATAAGAAGAATGGAAGGTATGGATGAAGGATAAATTTTAATTGCTGTTTATAAGAAGATGCCAGATAATGTTTAGAAAGGATGAAATAAATGGGTAAAGTATTATTAGCAATAATGGTTGTTGTTTGTTGTGCTGATCTTATCAGAGCTATTATGAAACATTATAATTTTAAAAAATATAAGGGAGATACTATAGGTGCAATAATTAGTATAAGAAAACATTGTAAACGTGATAGATTCTTAAAAAATTATGTCTATTATGCTGCTTATAGATATATTGTAGATGGAATTACCTACGAAGAAGAATTTCCGCTTTATGAGAACAATGAGAAACTATTACATCTTTATCAGAGAACGAAGATTCAATATGACGAGAATAATCCAAGGAACTTTTTTCCCATTGATAAGAAAAATGCGTGGCGTACGATTGCTTTAAATGATCTTTTATATTTATTTTCAATGTTTCTAATACTTGAATTTATGAAATACCGTTAAATAACCTCAGCAAAGAAGCACAACATTCCCTTCATTTTTTGAAAGTTGTACTTCTTTTATTTTTCTATTGGCTACAAAATTCCCGGCAGCAGCTCCATCAAAAACACAACCCCGCAAGCCGTCAGGGAAACGAAAATCAGCGTCTTCCCCCTATAAGCCATCACCACAGCCGCCGCCAATGCCGCCGCTGCGGACCAGATACTCCTGGTAGCTGTCAGGATAGCCGGAAAAGTCATCACGGACAGGGTTACATAGGGAACGTAGAAGAGGAAGGAACGTACCCATGTATTTTTGATTTCCCGCCGGATCAGAGTCAGGGGAAGTACGCGGATGGCGTAAGTCACGATTGCCATAACCAGTATGTACACATAAATGCGGTCATTCATAAGAAACCTCCTTTTCAGCCGGAAATGGAAACAAAAATGCAGCTGCGCCAGCAATCACAACTGTCAGAAGTATGAGCCTCATACCGGAAGAAATCATACGCAGTCCCGGAAGACAGGAAAACAATAAACTAAGAATCATGGAAGCAGCTACCACCAGCGCCAGAGTCCGGTTATCCCTTGCCGGAGGTACGATAATAGCTACAAACATACCGTATAACCCCACGCTTAAGGCACTTAAAAGATGGTCTGGAAGCAGGCTGCCGGATACAGCTCCGAAAGCAGTGCCCAGTGTCCAGCCTGGGACTGCCGCAGACATCAGTCCATAGCAGTAGCGGGGATCCAATTTACCGGATTTGCAGACGGAGACGCCAAATACCTCATCTGTTACTCCGTATCCAATGAGAAAACGGTGATAAAACGGTATATCTTCTTTAAATTTCTGGGACAGGGAACAGGACATTAAGCTGTATCTTAAATTGATCACAAGCTGGGCAAGAGCCATTTCTCCAAGGGATGCTCCTGCTTTGATGATCCCAAGTCCGGCGAACTGACCTGCTGAGGTTAAGTTGGTAAGTGACATCACTATGGCCTGCCATGGTGAAAGTCCGGTATTAGCTGCCATAATACCAAAAGTAAAGGATACTGCAAAGTACCCAAGTCCTATGGGAATGCCGTCTTTTATTCCGGTAAAATATTGTAATCTTCGCTCATTCATAAGAATCCTCCGTAACGGGGTCAACCCCCTTTTGGTAAACTAAGAAAAATATACCACGGTTCTTTACATCAGTAAAACAAATGTTTATAATGGAAACATTAGGAAAACTGATGGATAAGAAGGTGGATGAATGAACCGGTACCGGGCAGTCGTTAAAATTGTGGAATGTGGGGGATTTACCAAAGCTGCCCTGGAACTGGGCTATACACAGTCCGCTGTCAGCCAGATGGTTCAGTCTTTGGAAGAGGAACTTGATACAGTCCTTTTTGTAAGGTCAAAAAAAGGCGTAACACTGACACCGGACGGGTCTGAGCTTATGCCATACATAAAAAATATCTGTCATGCATACAGGGAATTGATGGAAAAGCGAAGTGAGATGGAAGGAATTCAGAATGCAGCCATCCGCATCGGCACCTTTGCCAGTGTATCCTGCCACTGGCTTCCGGGATTGATGAAGGGCTTCAAAGAAAAATTTCCCGCTGTCAGCTTTCAGCTTTACCAGGGAGATTACACGCAGATTGAGCAGCTGGTAAAGGAAGGCAGCGTGGACTTTGGTTTCATTAATCCGCAGGCAGTGACAGATCAGGAACTGAAGACCATTCCCTTAAAAAAAGATCCCATGCTTGCAGTTCTTCCCATAAACCACCCCCTTGCTGCAAAAGATAAGATTCCCATAAAGGAACTGTCACAAGAACCATTTATCCTGCTGGAAGAGGGAAGTTTAAATGAACCCATGGAGTATTTCCGCCAATATGGAATCAAACCGAACATTCAATATATTGTACATGATGATTATACAATTATGGCGATGATAGAAAAAGGGCTGGGTGTGGGAATTCTCTCAGATTTAATTTTAAACCGGGTGGATTATAAAAATGCTGTAAGAAAACTGGAACCGCCGCTGTCCAGAACCATTGGAGTCGTATTTAAGGATCAGAGGATTTTACCTGCTGCAAGCAGGCATTTTCTGGACTTTTTAACAGATGCATACAGGGAACTGGAGTGAGAATGGAAAATTCCTTTTCCCCGTTCTGGAAATCTGGTAAAAAAATTACCATGTATTACCACTGGAAAAATGGAAGTAACAGTGCTATCATATTCTTGTAACACAAATGTAATAAAATTGTAACATAACCAAAAGGAGGAAATAACATTGAAGAAACTAAAGGCAATTGGATTGATTACGTTAACCTTGACAAGCATGCTTCCATTAACAGCAAACGCAGCGGTGAATAACTCCTACAGACAGTGCTATGGCGGAAGAAACGTGACTGCAATTTATGGCTCCTATAATGCCAGTGATTTGAGGGCGAAGCTTCAGCAGCTTGGGATCAACTCAAACAATGTAAACTGGTCTTCTCTAATCAATAGCAATAGTAATAATAATAAAAATTGCAACAAAGGAAACGGAAGCAATACCAATAATGGAAATACCAATAATGGAAATACCAATAATGGCAATACCAATAATGGCAATACCAATAATGGCAATACAAACACCGGCAATACAAACACCGGCAATACAAACACCGGCAATACAAACACCGGTAATACAAACACCGGAAACACTAACAGTGGAAACACCAACACCGGCTCCACTACCAACAAAACCTACACCCAGCAGGTTGTTGATCTGGTAAATGCAGAAAGAGCAAAAGCAGGACTTGCACCTCTTACCATTGATGCAAATGTGGAAAAAGCAGCGAATGTAAGAGCCAATGAAATTCAGACTTCCTTCGAGCACGTACGTCCAAACGGCAGTTCCTTCTCTACTGCAATCAAAGAGCAGAACGTTAACTTCCGGGGGGCAGGCGAGAACATTGCCTGGGGTCAGAAGACACCACAAGAAGTAATGAATGCATGGATGAACAGTGCCGGACACCGGGCTAACATCTTAAATAAGAGCTTTACACATATCGGTGTAGGCAATGTACAAAACGGTTCAGGAACTCAGTACTGGGTACAGCTGTTTACATACTAATAAAATAAGTCCTTTGCGGACTCAAAGCATTAGGCTCCTCTCCAGACTTACGGTTTGGAAAGGAGCCTTTACTTACTCAATCATTCCATCCCGGACTGTAATGATTCGGCTGCTGCTTTTTGCTGCTTCTGACGAATGGGTTACCATGATGATCGTCTGTTTGTTTTCCTGGTTGATATGGTGCAGCAGATGTAAAATTTCTGCCCCGGTTTTACTATCCAGATTTCCAGTCGGTTCATCTGCAAAGAGGATTTCGGGACTTCCAATCAATGCACGGGCAATTGCCACACGCTGCTGCTGTCCGCCTGACAACTCGCGGGGAGTATGCCTTTGCCTGTCAGATAACCCTGTCAATTCTAAAATATAGTTTAACCCGAATTATTC
>NZ_QOHO01000111.1 GCF_003432035.1 Lacrimispora amygdalina | reverse complement strand
ATCTGAATAAGTACAATTTAGTATCCAAAATTAAATATAGTATAGGTTTTATCAGCCTCCTAGAAAGTAATGAAAATATTTATGACAACACTTTGACAACAGAAAATAACATCGCTGTTATGTAATAATTAAAAGAAAAGGTTTAAAACCATATATTAATGTGGTATACTCTAAATGGTATTAATTTGTAAGAATCTACATTTAAAGGAGATTATTGTATATGCCAAGAGGAGTTCGTAAATCACCAATTGAAAGACTTAAAGAAGAACTTGTCAAAACTAAAGAAGAAATTCAAAACTATAAAGACACAATCAAGTCACTTCAAGAGAAAGAGAAACAGCTTGAATCCGAATTACAGATGGAAGAACTTAAAGAGGTATCATCTATCTTAGAAGAAAAGAATATGACTGTGGCCGAGTTAAAAGAGTTTTTAAATGCTACAAGTGTAAGTCCAAAAGATGAATAATATAAAGGCCGGTTTCTCATGAGAGATTCCGGTCTTATTTTTTTTGAAATAAAACGAACATATGTTTGATTTTTGCGAAACAATATGATATAGTAATACAAAGAGGTGATGATAACATGAAAGACAAACGTAAATTATCCGATAGACAAGAACGTATTTTAGAATATATAAAAAAGACAATACTTGAAAAAGGATATCCTCCTACCGTTAGAGAAATTGGAGAAGAAGTGGGATTAAATTCGCCTTCTTCCGTACATGGACAGATGGAAGCATTGGAGAACAAGGGATATATAAGAAGAGATCCAACTAAACCCAGATCAATAGAAATTATGGACGATTGCTATAGTTTGACTAAGCGTGAAGTCGTTAATGTGCCTGTACTAAGCAACATAACCTCTGAACAGTCTTTATATGACGAAGAGTGCATTGAAAGTTATTACCCTATACCATCAGAGCTTTTGCCTAATGCTGAGACTTTTATGTTTAAAATTCATGATGACAGTATGAAAAAAGCAAAGATATTAAAAGATGATCAGGTTATTATAGAACGACTGACTGATGCAGAAAATGGTAATATCATAGCGGCTATTGTTGACGATAGCGTTATCGTCAGGAGGTATTTTAAAGAAGGTGGACTCTATCGTTTGCAATCGGAGAGTGAGAGTGGTTCAACAGAAATAATCTTTGCAAGTCAGGTGAAAATTTTAGGAAGGGTAATTGGATTGTTCCGAGAAGGAATTCACAATTAGATAAAAATAACAATATGGTATTTTATATTAACAAACAAGCAATCGAAATTAAAGCAAGATTTAAAAATGCTCCGCTAACATCGACTAATGAATGTTGCTGTGTAGTGGGGATTTTGGCTAAGATATACGGATTACCATTACCAAAAAGATTTAATACGATAGAGGACATGAAAAAAGACATTCACGCCAATATAGACGGTAGACCTGTACCATCAGAATACGCAGGCAAGGTCATAAAATTATTCGATGATTACTATAAGCCGGGAAGTATAAGTGATGAGTTATATGAATTGCTGAAATATGCCTATGATGAACAAGTTGGGACGGAACCAGCATATAAACCTCCTACTTCAAATAGAATGTAGAAAGACGGGAAGCAACTAGCTTCCTTTTCTTTCCACTATTAAAAGAACATACATTCGATTATAATGAGCATAAGGAGGTGACATCTTGAAAACAGTTATATTTCACATTGACGTAAATTCTGCCTTTTTGAGCTGGGAAGCGGTATATCGATTACATCATTTAGGCGGGAACATAGATCTAAGAGATATCCCATCTGCTGTAGGCGGTGATATGTCTAAGCGACATGGTATCATATTGGCAAAAAGCATTCCTGCTAAAAAGTATAAAATACAAACGGGCGAGCCTGTAACAGATGCTTTACGCAAATGTCCAGATCTTGTACTTGTGCCTCCAAATTATAATTTATACCAAAAGTCATCCAAAGCATTTGTTAACATATTGAAACAATATAGTCCGACGATTGAGCAATACTCAATCGACGAGTGTTTTGTTGATATGACTGGAACGGAATCATTATTTGGAGAACCAGAGGTTGTAGCAAATACAATAAGAGAAAGGGTATACAATGAACTTGGGTTTACGGTCAATATTGGAATATCAGACGTGAAAGTGCTCGCTAAAATGGCATCGGACTTTAAGAAGCCAAACCTCTGTCATACGTTATGGAAGAGTGAAATAAAACATAAGATGTGGCCGTTACCTGTATCCGAATTGTTTTTTGTTGGTAGGGCAACTACCCGAAAACTAAATAATCTTGGAATTAAAACAATAGGAGAGTTGGCGCAAACCAGTTTACCTACAATCAAATCACATTTTGGTAAACACGGAGAAGTCATTTGGTCATTTGCAAATGGACTTGATTTCTCAGCAGTCGAGCCTACGCCTCCGCCCAATAAGGGATACGGAAACAGCACTACGGTCTCATTTGACGTAACCGACGCAACTACTGCGAAATTAGTATTGTTATCACTGGCAGAAACAGTGTCGGCGAGATTGAGAGATGACAATGTTAAGGTTAAGTTGGTGTCTGTTGGAATAAGAGATTATAACCTCAGATATTACAGCCATCAGAAAAAACTAGAAGCGGCAACTAACATAACACGTGAAATTTATGAATCGGCTTGCCAAGTATTTGATGAAATGTGGGATAAGATGCCAATTCGGCACCTCGGAATTCATACAAGTCAAGTGGTTACTGAAGAAGCAAGACAGCTTAATTTATTTGATGATTATGATTATGAAAAACTGGAGAGATTAGACAGGGCAGTAGACGATATTCGGAAAAGATTTGGTGTAGATTCTATAATAAGAGCGAGCTTTGCTAATGCTGGCAAAATTGATCACATGAGCGGCGGCATCAGTAGAGAAAAAAGAACTGTTGATTATACAAAACAAAATGTATTGTAGGTGAAGATATGGGCGTTTTTGGAATCGGATCAAATAACAATCAAATTGATAGCGGAGAAATTAGAGGTAAAATGTATCACATCGCTTGTAAGGCGTGGTTTACATCCACTTGTAGTCTCAGACCGCTAAGCATTAAGTTTGAGGGCGATGACGGTATAATACAAACAATATCTAATATAACAATAAAATGCACCGAAGATAAGAATTATTCTGGCATTTCATCAAAGGAGTTTGTTTGCGAATCAATTATTGGAGGATTTCTGAGAGAGTTTAAGCTTATATTTTTCATAGAATCTTGTAAATGGGTTATGGTAATATAATATTATAGAACATGTACAATACTAACAAATAATAACTAGTTAATACGAAAGGTGATAGAAAGACATGTGTGGAAGATATTATATTGAGATAGACAATGCTGAATTAAGTTCCATCATCGCAGCTGTTGAAAGAAAAGAGGACGTAAAAACCGGTGAAATATACCCAACAAACATTGCTCCTGTTCTGTCGTCAAACGGCACTATGACAGCTATGCGTTGGGGGTTTCCAAAGTTCGATGGCAAAGGTGAAATTATTAATGCAAGAAGTGAAACTGCGGCTGAGAAAAATACGTTTCGGCGCCCAATGATGGAAGGGCGATGTCTAATACCTGCGAGTTGGTATTTTGAATGGGAGAAACGCGGCTCTAAAAAGATAAAATATGCGCTTGCACCGCCCGATAATAGTCCTGTATGGATGGCGGGATTATCAAAAATAGACCATAAAACAGGCGAGTCCCTTTTTGTTGTTCTGACTCGTCCTGCCTGGTCTGGCATTTCGTTTATCCATGATAGAATGCCGGTAATTTTACCAAGAGAAATCCACGATGAGTGGCTTAATGGTCATGATCCAGTTGGTACAATGCGCAGATCCATTGAAGCGATTAACTATAAAGAAATTTAAAATAGGTATATAAAATGGAGGTATTAAGATTCAGAAATATAATCATCATAATACCTCCACGATAAACGTTTCCCGATTAATTCACTAAAGCCAGAATAATTGCGTATTCCACGACAGCAATCGTAAATATGACATGCCCCATATTTTCTATTAGCTTCTGCAATGCTATTAAAGATTTCGCCCGACTCCAAGCAAACAACAGGACGACGATGGTTGCTTTTATAATCGCACAAACCTAAGAGAGATCCAGTGTTAATATATGAATAATATGTTGAATAGGATATATGTAATTTATTCATCACAAAGGCTCTTGAATGACCAGACTTTGTTAGTTTACATGCCTCAACGAGTTTTGATTGAAGAGAGTCAATATAGCACTTGTTAAAATCTGTATTTTTTACATCAATTATGTTACTCATTGAATTTATAATGGAAATTTTCATATAATCAAGTTTAGTAGATGAACAATCAACAATAATATAATTATCAATATTGTTTTTAATTGCCAAATCATATTTTTCTTTATCATTAATTTGTTCTTCTGTTAGAGATCTTCCGACCAATGAATAAAATCCTTCTGTATAATGCTGCGATCCATTTACCTCTATAATAGAATTAATCTCCTCTAAATAAAAATCATATCTTTTACTGTTAGACCAATTAAATAATTTCTCGGTCTGAAACCTTATTCCATTTATTGATAGTATGTTAGCAACAAATTTATTTGGTATAGAGATTCCATCGCTGCACTTGTTGCAGCATATTCCACGATATTTTATATCACATATCTTTTTGAAATATATCTCGCCACATTCCGGGCATTTAAAATAAGCTTTCTTATTGCTAGAAGATGTGTATTTATAACCATCATTTTTATTTAATAACAACCTACCTAAATTGGGATCAGTAGTCCAAATATCATTATATCCTTGTTTTACAATAAGCCCGGAACATACTGGACATCCTGATTTACTAAGACTTCCCGCCAGAGGACTCCATTCATGACCATCAATTCCACACTTGCATTTTATTCGATTACAAGATTTCGTATATAATCCCAAAATTATTATATGTGGATGTTTTTCTTTAATTCTTTCGGCAAAAGCCTCATGAGTAAGTGTCTTGTGTTTAGCAGTACTGTTTATGGCACATTTTGGACATCCGACTCCCCTCAATAATCTTGCAGGAGTTGTTTCCCATTCATAATCGTCTATTAGACATTTGCACCGTATCTTATTCATTACACCAGTGAATTCGTCAAGCGGGTCAATTTTAGGATTTATTTTATATAAGTCTTTGATAAATTCATCGGAGGTTCGTCTGATCATATTTTTACATTTTGGACATTTTTGTCCTCCCAATAATTTACTAGGATACGCATCCCATTCATATCCATCAATTTTACATTTACATCTTACCTTATTTTTAGCACCGCTATATGTGTTTAGGATAATAATGCGCTCGTTAATGCGATGTAGTTTGCGAATAAATTCCTCATGTGTTTTTTGGTTTGCCATTTTTGACCTTTATATTAATTTTTTATTAATTGGGTAAATTAAATACTTTTGTTATGAAATTAAATGTTCTCTGTACTAATTCTCCATTTCAAACACAATGTTGTTATATAATGCTGTTTGGTTTATCCCTGAATTAGTATGCATAGTGGAATCCATGCCTACTGAACGAGAGGGTTTTCGACAAGCCGCATTCAGAGGAATACGGGATGATAAGTTGGCGAAAGAGTGCGTTGTCAAAAAGTGAATCTCATACGCTATATATAGTAGAATGATCATTGAGATTGCACAAAATATAGTGATAAAAACGCCATAAAAGTGTAATTTTAGGCGTAAAAAATAGGGAATAGAAGAGTATTAAACTCAACTATTCCCTATAAACCTTGACAGAATCTGTGCCATTGTTATTTACCGTGATCGCTCATCCTCCGTGATCTGATTAAATCATAAATTACTAATGCTTTCATTTTATTTGCCTCCTTATTTATAGTTGAGTTAATTTGTATCCATTACTTCATGTCGTAATGTTCTGATCAAAAACCTTATGAAAGCCAAATACGATATATTGCCATATTAGCCCTATTGACTGTAATGGTTATGGCAGAAGATGCCTGTATGGCGGAAACGTTAAATGAATAAGTTTTTTCTCCATAATCGCTTCCTATAATTGTTTTAAGAGTCTGCCCTCCAAAAGTCGTCGATATGTATATACTATCTCCATTAAGATTGTCATAATGACTCGTAACATTAACCTGCATGTTTATCCATGTTCTTCCAACAGTACTAATGCTATTATTCGTGTATAAATAGCCATACTGAGAAGCTGAGGTAAGAGGCCCAATTGTAATCTGACCAGCGTCAAGAGTTGCCTTTTGACCAGCTATAAATCCAGCTACGTTGTTCCCTCTGTAATATAAATCGACAGAACTGGCAACATAGCCCTCCCACGTTCCAGTCACCCCCCCAACCACAACACCCTTTTTGATGTTTGCAGCCGTTAAGTTTGAAACTGCATTTACCACCACATCCCCAGTCATATACTTCCCAGAACTGGAAACCGTCTGCGTTGAAGTACCTGGGGTAATAGTCGTCCCAGAAAGCGAAGGTATTGTACCGGTCAACTTAATACCATTAACATAAGCTGTTCTACCACTTAAAATTTGAGAAGCAGTTGAGTTTGCATCTGATGTAGCTGTTCCCGAAATTCCCAATGCAGTTTGTCCGGATAATATCTTTGCAGCTGTCAGGCCTCCTACAGAAGCGACAGAAGATAATGAAGATGTAATTTCTGGATAACCGCTTGAAGCATTTGTTATATATGCGCCGTTTGGAATTCTTGTTACTAAATTACTTCCGCTAGTTGTCACACTTTGAGATGCGGTAGAAAACCCCTTGTTTGGAATTGTACCATCTCCAATTTCATCATCTGTATCTGCCCCAACGTATGTATAACCTTCAACAACCTTATTCTTTGTTACGGTAAGTTCGTCTGAAGCAATTCCACCGCCACCACCGATGTTTGTTGTACCTAATTTTGCCATTATCTTCTCACCAACCTTATTTCATTTATCACCAATGCGCTTTTGGGTATTTTATTGGCCTTGAGAATAAAATTTCCAGCACCAGTATCACTCTTTACATAAATAAAAGCCTTTGACGCATTCAGCTTGCTTGCATCTGCAAAATATAACTGAATTTCGTCATCGGCTAAAATTGAACTATTTGTGTATATATATTCTAAATCACTATTCCAATCTGTTATATTAATTGTAATGTTAGCAGCCAAAGTAATACCTGAAAGATATTCTGTTTTTTCTGCCGAATAAGCGTTTGTTTTCTTATCGTCTCCGGTTGCACTATCATTGATTCCAATTGTGTTTTGAGCGATATGAGTTACCATATCCTCAACATTCTCTAGATAATATTTCTCAATTGCTTTAACTGCATCTTGTAATGAATTGATTCTATCTGCATTAATCAAAACCTTCAATAAATCCGGATTATTAGCTATCACATTTGCCGCAGTTGCAAAATCCTTATTTGTTATTGCCGTTTGATAAGATACCATAGCGTCAACTAAGCTTGATGTAATATCTTGCATATTATCAAAGTTGTCTATTGTGTCAGGAAATTGACTGCGTGGATATTCTTCGTAGGCCATTTAATTCTCTCCTTTCTATTTGTTTTTTTAATGATTTTTTGTACATAAGAAAAACTCTGTGAGCTACCGTGCGTTTAAAACCACACGGCTTCCTAGTCAATATCTCCAGCGAGACAAGTTTATCTAGGCTATCAACCGTGTTCCACAGTCTCTTATATTTAGTGCTGCATTATAATCCCTATCGTTCTCATAACCACATTCACATTTATACCATCTGTCAGATAGCTGTAAATCTTCTTTTATTGTTCCGCAACAATTACATAATTTTGAAGATGGGAACCATTTATCAACTTTAACAAATTGTTTTCCTTGTTCTTCAAGTTTATATTTAATAAAAACACGAAACATACCAAATCCATTATCGTGTATATTTTTACCCAACTTTAAACACTGTGCCATATTGCAGAGATTAATATCTTCAACTATTACAGCATCATATTTATCTGCAATATTTCTACTTTCTTTATGTATCCAGTCCATTCTCTGATTTGCAATGTGTTTTTGTAGTGTGGTTATTTTTTGCCTTTGCTTATACCAGTTTTTAGATTTTAATGTTTTCCTACTTAAGTTTCTTTGTAGTCTCTTCAATTTCTCTTCTGATTTTCTATAATAGTGAGGATAATTGGATTTCTTACCTTCACTATCTACATAAAAATCTTTTTGAGAATAATCGAGACCTAAAATCTTGGCTTTATTAATTTGCTTGGGTACAATATCTATCACATATTCAACACATAAGCTAGCATAAAACACACCTTTGTTATCCATTGATATAGTACAGTTTTTAATAATACTATTAGTAGGCAATGAACGATGTTGTTTTACTTTTACCACAGTTTTAAGTTTGGGTAACTTTAGCAATTGGTTTTCTAAAATAATATTGCTCCATTTACCATTATAATACGAATTATATGTTCTATATGAAAAATCATTTTTCTTAATACTTCTAAAACTCGGCATTCCCTTCAGATCTTTAAACGTTGGTTTTATTCCGAGTGTTTTTTCGCGGTTACGACTCTTTTTTGTATATGTCTTTTTATCATACTCTTTATTAAATTTTGTAATAGCGTTATTGAAATCTATTTTTGCGCTCGCCAAACATTGGGCGTCAACATTTTTCATGTAATCATAATTTCTTTTAAATTCAGTATAGTTACTTATTTTAATGTTTTCCCTTTTTATTAAGCCGTTTTCATAACATGATTTTTCTAAT
Organism: Lacrimispora amygdalina; assembly: GCF_003432035.1. GTDB lineage: Bacteria > Bacillota > Clostridia > Lachnospirales > Lachnospiraceae > Lacrimispora > Lacrimispora amygdalina. The sequence continues at coordinate 14,480 of NZ_QOHO01000111.1, read as the reverse complement.
TGATTATATAATTCATCTACATAATGATTATAAATTTTTCTAGCACAACCGAAAGATTGTAAAAAGAACTCCTTTTGTTCTTTGGTAGGGATAATTTTAAATTTATAGCCACGATAGATAACTTTATCCATTGCCCACCTCCTCCCCATGTTATTCTCTATTATTTATTTGTTTTTTGATTATAGACAAATGAAAAACTCTCCATAAATTTATAGAGAGTCATTGTCATTGTTCCATTACCAGAATTCCAACTTAGGTTTTTTATGATATATTGATTTTTTTTACCGTTGTATTTTGGCGTGTATTCAATTTTTTTATTTACTGTTAACCACGGAATTACCACCAAATTAAGCGTAATTGTATCCATCATAGCAGTAGTTTGATAAGTTAAGTACTCCGCTTGATTATAACAGGCTGCATCATCGCTTAATGTATCATATTCAACTGATTTTAAAATTTCAAAACCAAGTTTTGTAGTTGAATAGGGGCAATCTTCTGATGTTTCTTCGTATCTACCATAGCACTGAAAGTTCCCAAGAAGATAAAGTGAATTGCCAGAAGTGGATCGCCTATACCTAAACACATATATTGTATCTGCTTCTAATTTACCTGCTTCTAATGGATTTCCGTCACCATCTACAATAGGAATTGCAGCATATCCGTTTATTGAGAATTTTGGAAATTCCATGTTTGAGGCTGATACTTTAAATGCTAGCTGTGTCAGATTATCTACATCTTCCCAAGAAGAATATTCAGAAAAGGTTACGCCATATATATTATTCATATATGTAGAAGTGGAAGAGTATCGATCCTCGTTTTCAAGTTCTAGTACCTTTCCCCATACCTCTGTAACATTATAAATGCCATTAAAACTACCATTAGCTTCCTCATTAGTCACCAAACCTACCAACACTTCATCGTTTATGATCACATCGTCTTCTAAGCATGTGGGAACCTGTTGCCATACAAACACTCCGTCTTCATCAAAGAAAAATTCCCACGAATCATAAAGATCTCTTATCTTTTTCCAAATGTCCGCAAAAGTAGAACCAGTGGTAAAGGTTAAATGATACGGGATTTCTTTACCAATGTCTTGTACGATATAATTTGTTATTCCAGCTAAATCCAAAACTCCAATAATTGACGTTCTAATGTCCTCGCCAGCTGGGATAATCAGACTCTGAATGGAATAACTTGATGATTCATTCGCTGAACCATATCCCGTTAGTTGTCCATTCAATGTCCCATCATATTGAGCCATTAAATCGGCGCAAGTGAGAGAGAGCAGTTTTTGATTTTTGGAATATGTATATTTCATACTGACATAACAAAAAATACCTAATTTATACCATACAATTTCCTTGCTTCTTTGACTTCGTAAGCCATAATAAACTCTAAGTCTTTTATCTGACCAAATCTTTTTGTCATTTCCAATAATGAAAGTTGAATCTAGTATTGCCATATCGCAAGAATAAGTTCTTCTCTGAATAGATTCAGAATCTTGAGTAAAATTATCTGATATAATGACACCCTCTAGTGAATCTAATGTCTTAAAATCACGATTCAGGAGTTCTACCTTGATTCTCATTTCTTGTTTTCCTTGGTGCAAAATATTAATATCTTCTTGTGTAACTATATATCCCATATCTCACCACCAATCTACCCGTCTATGTTTGTATCAAGTAAGCCATTATAAAACAAATCATTTATACTATGCGCATCCCCACATTCTGCAACACTAAACTTGGATATTACGTGAAGTGGATGATCAGATTCTTCCGTTATTTCATCACTGGTAACTCCTATCAACCAAACATTGCCAAAATAATCCTTTAGAACTTTTACATTGCCGTTCGTTAGGAAATCATAAATAGTATTACGATAATACCATGATGTTTCTGTTTGCCAAGTACAGTTCTGATTTTCAATGAAACAGCACTCAATGTCTCCTGTAATGTAATTAGTTTTTCCACCTTTGAAAATAATGGGTTTTTCTCTGCCAAGTGGTTCAATTAATCCTGTTCGTTGAATTCTCTTTTTATTGAAATTTGTATCAAGAACCATTGGGTATGATATGTCTTTTTCACATATGAAATAAGAATTAAAATCGGATTTAACAGTGTTGATTATATAGTCACCTTCGCCTCCTGAAATAATTGGAACATAAGCAAAAGAAACATCTCCAATTGGAGCATAATAATGAATCAAGTTTATAGAAAAATCATCCTTATTGTTTATGTCTTTTTCATAAATTGTTTTAAAATTACTATCGTTTGCAGTTTTTCTTTTTATTCTAACAGAAGATACAATTTCTTCTGTAAAGTTTACATTCCCACCATACAAATCATCATTAAATGATGCATGTAGCCTAGTATCAATATCCCAATCGGTTGGTATTAATCCATTAAAATTATTCACATCACTAACTTTAGATGATACATATAATTCATTCACGACTGAATTCTTAACCGTGATTGTTTCTAGATTATTTGCACTGTTTGCGGTAGATGAAAACGACGTTTCATCTCCTAAAAATGTATATCCGAGTAACAATTTATCGCCTCCATCCTTCCTTAAAAAAGTTATCCTATGTATCTATTATGAGCGTTATGAACAGTAACTCGACTTATTGAGGCATAACACTGTCGGGTGGTATCTAATTTTGAGTGCCCCAATTTTTCGGCAACAATTTCTAATGGAGCACCTTTATTTATCATATCCGTTCCCACAGTTCGTCTGAATACATGTGGGGTCAATTTAATATTTTCTGTGTCTTTATTGCGACTCTTAATTTGCTTTAAAATTGCTCTTACCGTACTGGGTGAAATACGATTATGGGGTTTTCTATTCGTTACAAAAAGTGCCACATTATTATCATCACGGGATTGTAAATATTTTTCCAAATGTAATTTTGTTGGTGCGTTAAAATAGATTTCCCTTTCTTTTCGTCCCTTTCCATATACAATTGCCGACATATTTTGAAAATCTATATCAGAAATATTTAACGAACAAATTTCACTAACCCTTGCTCCCGTGCTATATAGAAATTCACACAACGCCTGTTCTCTTTCATTTTTACACGAGCATTTTATTTCTTCTCTTTGGTATGCATTTATGGTAGTGCCAATTCGATGTTCAACTTTAGCCTCGTGCAATTTTTTACCAGGATTATCTTTTATAAAATCTTCTTCATATAAAAAGGAAAAAAATGTTCTAATAATTATTAATTTCATATTATAGGTTCTGTCTTTCCATTTTCTTTGTATTTTTCCATAAATCAAATATCGGTTAATATCCTGATATGTAATTGTTTCAACGGACTTATCAATAAACGAAATAAATGCGTTTAATTCGTATATATAACACTTTATACTCCCATCAGTACATGCACGCAATTTCATATTTAATATAAATTGTTCCAGATAAAATTGATTTTTATCTACATCAGTAGACACTTCATATTTATGTTCTGATTCTTTTGGATAATTTTCAATGCAGAGAGTTATTATCATTTTTGCGTTCACAAGATCTTCTTGTTTTAATATATTTTGGGCGGAAAGTTTAAGTAAAATATTGTTAACAAGCTCACCTGTATTGTTGTTCATAATAGTATCCTCCTTAATAGTAAGTGTGCGTTAACTTCTTCACACATCTATTCTCCATTAAGGAAGACGTTTATTGTTTATAATAGCAATTTAAACAACAAAGCTGATGAATCTGATTTGCAGAAAATTTCAGGGTTATATATACGTGATTCTTCATATGTAAATAATTTTGCCTTACCAGGTTTTGAAACATTTGTTATTAACAGTACAACAGCCGCAAGCGTTGCGCTTCCTGGATCATCGTGGTGGTATGTAGAGCATCACGGTTCAGTAGACGGCACTGGATATGCGCACCAGATCTTTTACGAATATGGCGGAACTGGTATTGTATGCCGTAGGTGGGCAAGCACATCTGCATGGGTAGGACGAAGCTGGTAAATGATCATTTATTAAACCGTCTGTATCCATGATGTCCAGGAAAATGTTCCGTTTATGTTAGTTATCCACCTTTCGTACACTTTTGGTTGTATTGCTCCTGCACTATATAACTCAACAGCTTTCTGCGTTGTGTACCAATTACCATTAACATAAATGCTTTCAACCCTAACTAATACACGACCGAGGTTACTTGCTGGGGCATGTGCTGTTGAATAGATATAATACCACCCAGGCTGACTTAAAGTATCATAATCTGTTCCATCTGTTACAAAGTTTGCTATCCGGCTTGTAACTGGTTTTATATTGGTTGTTAAATCATTGCTTATGGAAGTGACTGCGCTGTCTAAATCTGCTAAATTGGTTGTTAAATCATTGCTTATGGAAGTGACTGCGCTGTCTAAATCTGCTAAATTGCTATTTGTTGTATTAAGTGATTGCTGTAACTTATATACAGCACTTGCCGATGCCGGTAGATTGTCGTTATTGGTAACTGTATTATTTACAAGTTGCCCAACATGCAACACATACTGAAAACCAGCTTTTAAATTTCTGAAAAAATTAAAAATGCTTGACCCGCTGACCAAGGTAGAAAGATATGTAGTAAAATCTGTTATACCATCTACAACCCCGGAATCATCAAATTCAGGCGCACCAAGTTTATCTATTTTATCTGAATTTAAATTAAAGTCTCCTATAGAAACAAAATTGGTTTTTTCTGGTTTTTTAAGTTCCAAATTAGTTGTTTCAGTCATTACATAATCACCGTCCTTATCTGGTTCCAATTGTATTGTTCAACCTGTTCCCATGTTAGTTCTTCTAGATCTCCCCATGTATTATAATTAATTTGTTTTACTACAAAATCATATAGCCCGTTTTCTCTGGTTATCATTATACTGAACTCCTGTTGATTGATTGGGAGGGGAAGATATTTACTATTGTATACCGCAACGTTTCCACCTTCGGTCACGTTTAGCTCAAAATAACATTTTTCACCATCTGAATCACTATAGCTCCCGATGCGGTAAAATACATCCGCCTTCATATTTCGCCCGTCTGTAAATGACAATACACTTCTATTCCTAATAGGTGAATGAAAGCTTTCTTGTATTGTGAAGTCACCAACAACCCTAAAGCCATCATCAAAGGTAACCGAATTATTTCTCAAATCTGCAAACGTATCATAACCATCATTTATATATACTACTTCATTTTCGGACACTCCAAGTGTAGATATAATATGGCACTTAATTTCAATTGATCCATTTTCAGGAATGTTATTTAGTTCTAGTGTGCTGAATACTTGTGCTGCAATATATTGCACTGTCACCAAGATGTATCCAGTATCAAGCAAAAATCCGTTAATAGTTTTACCGGTTGCACGAAGATAATATTGTGTTGCATTTGCCAAGTTGGTTATTATGTACGATGGGTTGGTTACGTCATAAACCTCACCTGATGATTGTAAGAGAGTCTTTTGGTATGAATAAAGAGAGATGTTATAATAGTCCATTTTTTCATTTTCAGCCTGTTCATACATAAGTGAAACATTATAAGATGAAGCCCTGATAATATCGCCATCACTAACTGACAGCTGAAACGTTGGAGTGGTAAAACAGTAAAAGAGCGTACCCGTATTTTGGATTGAAGACTCTTCTTCGTTTATATCAAAAACTGTGATATACGCCATATATTTAATACCATTAGCCAATCCAGATTCGGGCGGCAATGGAAACGATTGCTTCATTGTATCTATCGTATCGTCATATACCACGACACCAGTGGTGTTATTTTTTATTATACAACGCACTTTAAATATTTGATTACCAGACCAAGTAAACTTAATGTCGGTACCTAGTGTTACATCAAATGGTTCAATCGTGTGTATTGTTGCAATCATATGCTTCACCTCCTAACTAAAATCTTATAGTGTGGCTTTTCTTCTTTAAACATCCAGTATCTTAAATAATCATCTAAAATTATTCCAACGATACTTAGCGGTATCCACAAAATAAAATATACTAGGCAGACTTGACCTAGTATATTAAAACGCATATTACTGTAATCCCAAACATTTAATCTAAAATAAATATTAATAATGCAACCAGTAATAAATTCCAGTATAGTTACAATGCTTGCACCTAATAATGCCTGTTTCCATAACACCATATTCCATGAAATAACCTCGTTGATTAACCCTAAGCAAACAAAACAAACTCCTCCGAGTATAAACATCGTCCAATGACTGTATCCTCGCCAGATTAGCTCAATCATAATATATAATGTCGCTCCGATATGGAAAAGCACTAATTCTTTAAAAATGATTTTCATCTTATTCACCCGTAACTAGATATGATTTTAATACCTCTGTTTGATATTGCTCTGGAATATCATCGCCATATGTAATTGCTTTGACTTCTTCTTTTGTTTCGCACCCTAAGATCCATATATACATAGAATTACAATAGGTTGTTTGATAACTAACGAATCTCATGGCAGCATTAATTATTCTTTGAATGTCATTTGATGAGTAGTATCTACATGATTGTCCATCTGCATGATACTCTAATGATGTTGAACCAGATGCTATTTGTACCTGTTTGCCAAATAAATTAAGTTGATCTTTTTCAGTGAGAGAGAAGTGCTCAGTGTTTCCATCTGTCAGTGTAACATCAATTCCATTATATATTATCTGTTCGCAGGTATAGGATATTTCTTCCTTCTTAGCACATTTGATGTCTGTAAGAGAACCTTCATTAATAGGTTCGTTTATGGTTCCCGTACTCTCTACATACCTACTACCATCATTTGATAAATATAGTTCTTTATCTTTTAAACGATAAAGTGTATAATATCCACTCAGTGTTCCAGCTATAATTCCTCCGTTTGTATATGTGGTTATATCTCCAAATTTAATTGGAATTTCTTTTACAAATGTAATTTTCAATACTGATCCGTTAATTGGCGTTATGTCGGTTATTTCATAATCAATGCCAGCAATTGATATTTTCATAAACATATCCTTTCTTAGTTTAAGTGATTTTTATCCCGTTTAAGTAAATACCATCCTCCTTAAACTCATAATTTTTCATAGTATTAATTTTATTGCCTACATTTTTAGATGTCTGCACATATAACGAATCCCAATCTCCGTTGGGGACACACACCCATACCATATCATCGACCTCAAGAATAAAGTCTGACCACACAGAATATTCTCTTTTTTTATAATACACTTTGTATTTTTTATTACTTAATTTCTGAGTAACCCTAGCGCGAAATGATTTTGTTAATTTCAATGAGCTGAAAAAGTTATTTAACGCATTTACTAGATCATCAGAAAGTTTATTATATACCTCTTGATAATTCAAAACATCACCTACCTTTGCAAACAAAAAGGAAACCAGATTTCTCCGGTTCCCAAATGTTTTATCTTCTTCCTAATCTTTGTCCCAATGCTAATGCAAGATCTCCGTGCATTATACCTTTTGCCAACTCATCTGGAGAATCGCATTTTTCAATAGTAATACCACCATTGAAATGGATTGTCGGACTGTTTGACTTTTCAACCATTTTTACACCATTAAGAACATTACTATAATCAGGAAGATTTGGCATGAAACTAGCCGCATTTTCAAAATTCTTCAATAACATCATTTTCTGCTTCTCGTTAAGAATCTGCTCTCCCGTATGAGCGAGTATCGGAACCTCGCCATCTTTTAGCTCGTTTGTTGCTAAATACTTGAGCATTTTCTCGCGCTCAGAATCAGAGGATTTTCCAACAGGTCCATTTTCGATGCCATCAGCATACACACCAGGGCCATTGTTTACATCGCCAGTTCCCCAACCTTTACCTCTGGACTTGTCGTATGGCTCGTCATCATCGTCATCAGAATCATCTTCGTCGTCTCTGAGATTATCACGAACCTCTTTCAATACATCAAGCATTGATTTTACATTATCGGTAAGCTGTTCCCAGCTGGACGAATACTCAGAAATCATTCCAGAATTTTTATTATACTGTTCAAGTGATTTTACTAACTCGTCTGCTGTAACGGATAGTCCATCTTGAATCCCTTTAAGAATACTGTCTGCGTCTGCCCCAACACCATTTACTGTTCCAAGATAGTCATATATATTCTGCAAATTGTCCATGGCAGACATAGACTCATTCATCTGGGATAGGAGACCGTTGATTTTGGTCATGGCTTGTTCGTATGTAATTTCACCTGATTTATAGGAATTTACGTAATCCTCTAACAAAGAATAAATATTTTCGGTTGAATCTGCTTGTTTTTGGTACTGCTCCAACTGTTCAGCATTGGTCTGATAAAGTGATGTAAGAGTAGAGTAAATCTCTTTGTCATTACCTGATAATACCTTGTCAGCCCAACCTTCACCGAACAGAGATGTAGCTAAATTGGCATTTGATATTTTCTCAGCAGCGGAACTTATTTCAGAATATTTTTTGCTGATTTCTTCTAATGCGTCAATCTGATCCTGATAACTATCATTCAGATTATCAAGAGCTGTTTTAGCATCCTCAATCTGCTGTTCAAGGCTATACTTGTCAATATTAAACTGAGCATCAAGATTTTCTTCCTGCGCTTTTCTTACAGCGTCGTAATCTTCAACCCAAACAACTTCACCATTTCTTACCTCGGTGTTAACTTTCTGCGATAGAGATCTGGCAAGATTATATTGAGATTGCTCTAATGCCATTTGCAATTTTAATTTCTCATTAGTTTTTACTAATAAATCATACTTTTCCTGTAAAGCATCTATTTCAGATTGCTGTGCATCGGCTGCAATCTTTTGCTGATCCTCTAAAACGCTAATCTGATCAGATATAGCATCTGTGATGGCGGTTATAATGGAGTTATATTCCGATTGTACATTTGTCAATCCAGATATAACTTTCTGCAAACTATCAGAATATGTGCTAATATTGTCTAACGGCATTTTCAGCAATTCTTCATTCCACTTTTGAAGATTATTCACCATTGAAGCTGTAGCGCTGTCAATACTCTGCAACTGACTGTATAATTCTTGCCAGACCGTTGACCCCTTTTCACTTTCGGACATAAGACTTTTTATTTCTCGTATCTGCTTCTTATATTGATCAATGACAGTAGCCCCATTAGAAATAAGCGTCTGGTAATATTCGGTGTTTAGCTTGCCACCGGTAGCAGTCTGAACAGAACCCCAATTTTCAATCTTAGCAGTGATATCATCGTACATGGAAATAATCGTAGACAAATGGTCAATTGGCATCTGTTTAAGTTGATTATTGTATTCCTCTTGTGCTTTCTTTAGAGCGTAAACATTTGTCTCTGCATCAGCTATTTCGCTTTTCAAATCCAGATATTCTTGTGATGATGTGTCTGCTCCGTTAGCGAGAAGATCTCTTAATTCAGCTCGTTTGTTGCTTATTGTATCTCTGGTGTTTGATATCAAACCCGACGTGTTTTGGATCAGTCTATTATAGTATGATGAATCAACAACAATACCAGCAGATTTATAGTATTCCATCTGACTTTCTAGTATTGAATTAGAATCCTTTAATTTATTATTCTCGTTCTCAATAGACTTAGATATATCATCATATTTGGACTTTATATCATCGAGAAGTGTCTTATGTGCCTCCGATTGCTTTACCTGCGTGCCAGTAAGTTTGTCATAAGCATCAATTGCAGCCTGTACGTATTCCAATTCCTTGCCAGAGAGAGTATCTACCGACATTGAGCCGTTTTCTATCTTGGCTTTATTTTGTGCTGATATTTTGCTAACAGCCTTATCATACTCTGATTGATACTGATTAACTGCATTTGTATATTCATTGATCAAGGTCTTATCCAATTCTAAAATCTGATCATGTGTGGTTGACGAAAAATCAGAATAAGTATCGGAAATTTTATTGACCAATTGGGAACGTTTTTCTTCGAGTAATTTAAGCTGACGGTCGATCCAGTCAATATCTTTAGATGTGTCAGTTTTATCCTTCTTAGAGCCTGACCCACCGGACTTATTGGTTTTTGTTCCGCCAGTATAAACAGTTTTCTTGTACTTTTCAGGATCGAGTGTAGTCTGAAAATCGAATGTTCCATTCTCGATTTCGGCGAGCATAGCTTGTGCTGATTCGTATTGTCTTAAGTCTCCAACGGAACCGTTTAAAGCACCTGCTTCGGCTTTAGCCATAATTGCCTTGGCTTGTGCTAATTTTGATAAAACAGCAGCACTTGCGCCAGCTGCATTTGCCAAACCGATAACCTGATCAATATCGCTCGATGTATCAATTTTAACATCATTTACAGCCAATTTCTGTAATGCTAATTCTGCCAACGCCTGTTCAGATATTCCAGCAGCTATACCAGAGTTTACGAAAGCATCAATCTCTGAAATAGTTGCATTGTTTAAGGTGTCAGAAGCATTTGCGTTGTAGTATTTTTCAGCAGCTAATTCAGATTGTGCAATTGCAAGTCGATTAGTTACAACTTCTTCAGCATTAGAAATGCCCATATTTTGAAGCATGGCAGTAGCAAGATTAGCGTTTTCATCTGTAAGTCCGTCTAATACACCAGAACTATCTATCCAAGTAGTTACGAGGTTATCAAATGCAGATTGTGTGGCTTGAATATCTTTTGGTGAAGAAGAGACTTTTTCGATAAAATCAGTGTACGATTCTCCTAAATCACCGAATTTTTCCTTGAAGTTTTTATCGTCGAGTAGGGCGTAATCAAATGGATTATCCTCGTCTGATATACTCTTCATGATTTTATCAAGGGATTCAAAACCTTCAGAGAGCGAATTGATATTTGTAATTACTTCTTGTTTGGAAAGAGGAGCGAATGCGGATTCTACCGAACTGCCAGCATCTTTGCTTTCTCTCGCAAGAGCAACAATCTGGTCAATGAATGACTTAGTAGCAGTTTCTCCATCACCTAAAATCAAGTCAATATTTTTAATAGCTTCGCTCAATTTTGGAAACTGTTTAATTGTGTCTTCATCCAATTTGCCTGCGCTTGCTAATTCAATTAATTTCTCTTTGGTAACATCAATAGATTCATTATTAAATATTTGATCAAATTCTATTTGATTCCATGCTGACGGATCTGTGAATTGATAGATAAGACGTATGCCTTGTTCAAGATTGTCATAGAATTTTTGTTCGTCTTCGGTCAAATCTCGATAATTCATCAAGTCGGTCAGATTGTCTCTATACCCCTGTAACGACGACAGGTTGTCTTCTAGCTGTTGTTTATAAGATTTCTCTCTCTCGGTGAGTGAATCTAACCATTCGGAATCTCCATTTTCTTGCGCTTGCTTTTGAGCTTCTTGAACCTTAACGATAGCCGCTGCAAGTCCTTCAAGCCCCTCCTGTGCCAACGCTACATCAGAAGTTGGGGACATTGACAGAGAGCCGTACTGTGAATCTAACCCCATTACATCTGAGTAGTTAAAGTTGTTATCTCCATATTCTTTGTCAAATGCGTCACGATTAGATTCAGATAAGTCCTCGGCCGCACGTTTTAATTCTATGTCTTTAATGTCTCTCTGTCGCTCAAGTTCTTTTGTTGCTTCTTTTAACTTATCAAGCTCGCCTTGCTCCACGTAGGTGAGAGAGGGGAGTTCGTTTAATTCGCTTATCCTATCTTTATTAGTTTCGAGTTCTTCGTTAATAGACTGTAATTCTGATCGTAATGAGTCAAAATTTCCCTTCGCGTCGGCCACCGCTTCTTTTGCTATTTTTACACGATTTACATAACTATCAATAGCCTTTACTGCAACAGATACTACTTGACCAATTGCCCACATAACAGCCATACTAGCTAATGCGGCACCAAATCCTTTTACGACATTACCGGCTTTTTGCGTAAGGTCTGCGAACCTAGAAGTCTGTTTACCGGTGGTTTTGAGGTATTCCTGATAAGATGCCAGGTCTTTTGTACCTTGCTTTGAATCTTTGAGGAATTTGATTAGTGATTCGTCAGCTAACTTACTATCCTTTATAAAACCATCAATTCCCTTTTCGCCACCATTATTCTCAAAAACATTTGATATAACAGCAGACAAGTCTTTTCCATTATTCTTATATTTAGTGAAAAATTTGTCGGCTTCCGCACTTACATCTACGATTCCCTTTTTTGCTTTATAGATATCTACAATCCAACCGCCTAATCCACTTTTAGAATCCCATTGTACCGCCAATAAAGATTCAGAATATTATAAAACTACTTCCGATAGAAATTATAATATGATATACTACTATAAATGGCACTTTTAACACCAAAATATAGGGGAGGATATGATATGACGTTATATTGTCAATATTGTGGAGCAAAATTAGAAAACGGAGAGGCTTTTACAGAATGTCCAGAATGTTTAATTCCACTTGGGAAAGAAACCAAATGTAAAATACCTTATGGTGGATTAATTAAACAAATTTCAACCGATGAGAGCTTCATGAACGCTATGGAGGATTTGTATGAAAAAGATCCAATTGAGTTTCGATTAAAAATACAGCAATTTAAAAACCAACTAGCACAACAAAAACAAGTAGTAGAAGAGAGTAATGTGCCCAAATGTCCAACCTGCCAGAGCACCAATCTTTCTAAAATATCTACCACTAAAAAGGTTGCCAAAATTGCCGCTTTTGGTATATTTGGTATGGGTGATAACGGAAAGACTTGGAAGTGTAATAATTGTGGGAGTAAATTTTAATTTAAAGCCAGAGGTAGGAGAAGTTCATTGAACAAGCAAAAACCCGCATCATTTTTAGATACGGGTTTTGCGTATTCATTTAATTGGTATGAGTCTGAAATACATAATTGCCAGCCAATCCTCCTGTGTACATTTTGGATAGGCCACATTCGCTTCAATTTTAAATTTCAGACATTATATTATATGCGGGAAGTAAGCATACATTCACTTTATAAAGCGAAAACTATATCTCATTATTGGATATAGTTTTCGCTGTTTCATTTTTAAATTAAAAGAATTCATTTTTATAAAGAAGTATTTCATTTAAATGTTAGTTAAAAGTACTTCATTTTTTATACTTTTAACTTGTTTTCATCATATCATAATCATTTTGTAAAGTCAACTCTAACTTGGAAAATCTTCACTTTTTACTAAATTATTTATATGAATGTCGTTATCGGACAAGAACGGCACAGACAGTAAAAGTGTCCTTATTTCTCTACCTTTAAATCTATAAGGATGGTGATACAAAATCTCTTTGTCCATAAGCATATCTAATAAATTTGAATATCTTTCTTTTGAATTTCGATAAGTTTCGATTGACGGGCAAATGCCGATTTCATTAAGTTTATTTGAAAGAGTTGAAACTGTGATAGAACCTACGCCTATAATTTGGCCAAATTCATCCGTCTTTAAATACCTATCATATTCTTGTTTGATCACATCATTTAATTGTTGCAACAAGCCCGTGAAATAAACCAAATTAGAACTTTTAAATTTATAGAATGATTCTAAATCACCAAACTCTTTATACTTATCCAGATTTAATAAATTTTCAATAGATTTATTTGGTACACCAATCTCGTTAATATTTTTAATATGCTCTTCGCTTGTATTTACATCGAAGTACAGTACTTCTAATTTTTTATTCATCAATTGAACCTCGTGAAATATTGGCACCAAGTCACTATCAGAAGATACCATAACAATTTTATCTATATGAGGGTACTGTACCATATATTTAATACAGTTAATCATAAGTACAACGTCACTAGCATTCTTGCCATTAAAAACATGTTCTATTTCAACATGATTTTTCTTTAATATATCATAGCCATCAGATGAAATCTGTACTTTTTGAAAATCTGCAAACAGTTTACATATCAAAATATTATCATTTTCATAATTTTGCTTGATTTTGGTAATAACATCATACATAATGTTGGGATTTCTAAAATCCCTATAATTGTTTTTTAAGGTTACAAAAACATTATCGTAATCTACCAGTATAATTGTATTTTCCTTCATACTCCTATTCCCCTATCATAAGTAATACTTCCAATTATATACCATAATTTTCCATATTTCTACAAGAACGTAGGTTCTTTGTGATAAGTGAGTGTGGGATGTATTTACATTTTGAATTATAAAAATATGTTGCCAAATCATTATATCTGTTTGAATCACACATCAGAATATCCAACGGTTTTGAAATGTCAATATTCTGCATACTTTTGACACACATTAGGGGTGTGTATCATCACCTCGCATCGGAAGTTTGAGATGATTTTGTGTAATTAATCCAATAGAGTAGTATTTTCACTATTCATTTCTCTATTGGTACGGTCGGTTTCCCTTCCTGGACTGTATATTGCAACCAAATACAATTAAGCCTGTATCTAGTCGTGTCTTGCCAGTCTCTCGCACGATATATTATGTAATTACACTTACACACAAATCATATACCGTGTCGGGATTACCATTTTCATTTAATTAAGGTGATGTTAGTATATTAGTGTA
>NZ_QOHO01000110.1 GCF_003432035.1 Lacrimispora amygdalina | reverse complement strand
CCACACACTGATCTCTATACTTTCCTCTTCGTCGGCAGATTCAGATGGTTATAAGAGACAACTATTATAACATAGGAGGTTTTTTGCTTGAAGCTAAAGCTAGTTGGGGACACACCGGCATAGCCGGTGGTTTTATTGTACCGAGATACAATGAAAAGCCAGGTAAACCGGCATTTTATACCTGCCGATTACCTGGCTTTCAATCTCACTCATTATTGTATATTAATTTTTTCATTCTACCAGGGAATTGCATTGTATAACAGGACTGCCACAAGTGCGCCAATCACAGGACCTGCTACCGGTATCCATGAGTATTTCCAGTTGGAATCACCTTTACCCTTAATCGGGAGTAATGCATGTGCAATCCGGGGACCTAAATCACGGGCCGGATTAATGGCGTATCCGGTTAATCCGCCAAGAGACATACCAACAGAAACAATAATGCCAAATACAAGCAGTTTATCAACGCCTGGCGCTATATCTTTCACGTTCCCGATTCCCTTAATTGCAAATACAAGTACAAAAGTTCCAACTGCTTCACTTAAAAGATTCAGTCCGGTATTCGGAACAGAAGGACCTGTGGAAAATACCCCAAGTTTTGTTCCGGCGTCTTCTGTAAGATCAAACTGGCCCTTGAATAAAACATAAACCAGCACCGCCCCAAGAAATGCTCCGATTAATTGTCCTGTTATGTAAGTTGGCACTACATTCCATCCGATGGAACCTTCCGCTGCAAGCGCAAGGGTTAATGCCGGATTAAAATGTGCTCCTGAAGATGATCCGAAAATAAAGGCAGGCAGCAAAACTGCAAGACCCCATGCAAATGTTATCTGAACCGAACCGGCCCCTTTCATCCCTGACTTATTTAATGTAACGTTTGCCACCACACCATCACCAAGTAAAATAAGCAGCATAGTACCGATAAGTTCTGAAATAAAAATTAACATACTCCCCTACCTCCTGAAATCATGGACTTAATTAACTACATCATTCCTTTGCCCAGCCATAAGAACATTTCACTGCTTTATTCCAGCCATTCACAAGCTCTGTTCTTTCGGCTTCGGCCATATCGGGGCGGAATACTTTATCGATCTGCCAGTTCTTTACAACCGCTTCCTTGCTCTCCCAGTAACCAACCGAAAGCCCTGCAAGATATGCAGCTCCCATAGCAGTTGTCTCAACACACACCGGTCTGTGCACCGGAGCTCCCATAATGTCAGACTGGAACTGCATCAGGAAGTTGTTTGCACTGGCTCCGCCATCCACTTTTAATGTGCTGAGCGTGATACCCGAATCTGCCTGCATTGCACTGATTACGTCATTAACCTGGAAAGCCAGTGACTCAAGAGTCGCTCTGATAATATGATACTTGTTGACTCCTCTTGTGATACCTACAATGGTTCCTCTTGCATATTGATCCCAGTGAGGCGCGCCAAGCCCTGTAAATGCAGGAACTACATAACATCCATTGGTATCCTTTACCTTCTTTGCCATATACTCAGAATCCTGGGATGAATCAACCAACTTCATCTCATCACGCAGCCACTGAATGGCAGCACCTGCAACAAAGATGGATCCCTCCAGGGCATAGTTCACCTTTCCGTCAAGTCCCCAGGCAATTGTTGTAACCAGCCCGTTTTTTGAGTAAACCGGTTTTTCTCCAGTATTCATAAGAAGGAAACATCCGGTCCCGTATGTATTCTTAGCTTCACCGGCTGTAAAACAGGTCTGGCCGAATAACGCTGACTGCTGGTCTCCGGCTGCGCCGCCGATGGGGATGGGACCTCCAAAGAACTGGGGATCTGATTCACCATATACGAAACTGGAGGGCTTTGCTTCCGGAAGCATGCATTCCGGAATATTTAATTCTTTTAAGATATCCTGATCCCATTTTAACTCCTGTATATTAAAAAGCATGGTTCTTGATGCATTGGAATAATCCGTCACATGGACTCTGCCTTTCGTCAGCTTCCATATCAGCCATGTTTCAACCGTACCAAACAGTAAATCTCCGGCTTCCGCCCGTTCTCTGACGCCCTCAACATTGTCCAGAATCCATTTCAGCTTTGTACCTGAAAAATATGCATCAATGATCAGACCTGTTTTCTGCCTGAAAGAGTCCGTAAGCCCTTTCTCTTTTAAAGAGTCACAATACTCGGAAGTACGTCTGCACTGCCATACAATTGCATGGTATACCGGTTCTCCAGTTGCTTTGTCCCAGACAATTGTTGTCTCTCTCTGATTCGTAATGCCAATTGCAGCAATATCTTCAGCAACTGCACCAATCTTAGACATTGCCTCAACTGCCACTCCTAACTGGGAAGACCAGATTTCATTTGCATCGTGTTCTACCCATCCGGGTTTTGGGAAATACTGTGTAAACTCCTTTTGAGCAACGCTGCACATCTCACCCTTTTCGTTAAATAAAATGCATCTGTTGCTTGTTGTTCCTGAGTCCAAAGCCATTACGTACTTCGCCATTAATAATACCCTCCTTTGATTTATTCATTTAATAAGTACGTTACGTACCTTTTAAAACTTGTTAACATATCCTGATTTTATCAGATTCCTGTATATGACATCCATGTTCTGTCCGCCTGCTGCAGCAATGGTTCCTGCAACAGCACCTTCCACCAGAGGGCAGTCAACCATTTTTACTCTGGGATTTTCCATAGATTCCAAAACCATTTCCGTAGTCATCACAGCACTTCCCATATCCATAAGCACCAGAACACCGTCCTCGGTATATGCCTCCTGTATGGCATTTGTAATAAGCTGATAACTGGTGCCAAAGCTGCCGTCCTCCAATCCTCCGGCAGGTATGACTTTAACACGATCAGCCATAAGCCTGGTAAAATCAGCCACGCTTTCAGCTAAACTCCGGCTGTGGGATACTATTACAAAACTAACCATATTTCCCCTCCCGTCACATCTGGGAAGCAATTGCTTCCAGGAGAAATGTAAAAGACGCTGCACCGGGATCCTGATGGCCGATACTGCGCTCACCAAGATAAGATGCCCTTCCCTTTGTGGCAATGATTGTCTTTGTATATTGGACGCCCTCTCTTGCTGCTGCCAGGCCTGCCTCAACCGACGTTTTTGCGTCCCCGGTGAGCTTCCATTCTTTCTCCATTGCACGTTTTGCAGGGAGCATGGCATCAAGCATTGTCTTCTCACCTTCCACAGCCCTCCCGCGCGCCATAACTCCTTCTATGGCGCACTCAAAAGCCTGTAAAAAGTCTTCAAACGTGATTTCTTCTTTTCCCTTTAAAAACATTCCTGCTTTCATAAAAGCTGTGCCATATAATGGACCAGAGGCCCCTCCAACAGTGGCAACTAAAATCATCCCAAGATTTTTAATCATATCTCCGGCGTTCATCATTGCCAGTGAATCTCTTTTCTTATTTATTTCAGAAAAACCTCTTGCCATATTAATGCCGTGGTCTCCATCACCTATGATATTATCAAGCTCTGTAAGATACTCTTTCTGGTTTTCCATGGCTGCTACCATCTGATCAATAATAAGTATTATCTTTTCTCTGTTCATCCTGTCACTCCATAATCATCATGCTTTAAATGCCGGTGTATCCGCTTTTTCATCTAACAGGAATTTTAGTTCTTCATCTAATTTTAATAAAGAAACAGAGAAGCCCTCCATCTCAATGGATGTCATGAACTCACCAACATAGGTCCTGTAGACTGAAACTCCCTTTTCCTTCAAAACGTCAGATACCCGGTTATTGATAATAAACAGTTCCATCAGAGGAGTTGCTCCTGAGCCGTTAATCATGACTGCAACTTCGCTTCCCACATAATCAACATCAGAAAGTATTTGATCAAGGAGGATATCAACGATTTCATTGGCAGATTTCATTTTTTCACGATGGGTTCCGGGCTCGCCATGAATTCCGATTCCCACTTCCATCTCATCCTCTGCAAGTTCAAATCCAGGCTTTCCGGCAGCAGGCACGATACACGGACGGATTGCTGCTCCCATTGTGCGGACATTAGCGATCACTTTTTGTGCTGCAGCCTGGACTTTATTGATATCTTCCCCGTTCTCAGCCGCTGCTCCAGCTATTTTATGTACAAATACAGTGCCTGCCACACCTCTTCTGCCAACTGTATATAAGCTGTCTTTCACTGCAACATCATCATTAACAACCACCTGTTTGACCAGTATCCCATCTTCTTCTGCCATTTCTGCAGCCATTTCAAAATTCATCACATCACCGGTGTAATTTTTAATTACCATTAATACGCCTGCATCACCTGCAATTGCTTTGATTCCCTCATAAATCTGGTCTGGAGTCGGTGAGGTAAAAACTGCCCCTGCCACAGCTGCATCAAGCATACCGGTACCCACATATCCGGCATGTGCAGGCTCATGTCCGCTTCCTCCGCCGCTTATTAAGGCAACCTTGTTCTCTTTTCTATTGCTGCGGACCACTACATTACCGCAGTCAAGCTTCCGTAAATAATCCGGATATGCTTTTACCAGTCCCAATATCATCTCGTTCTCTGCCTGTTCCACGTCATTAATGAACTTTTTCATCTTAATTGACCTCCTTAGATATAAAAAAACATCTCTGTTTTACTACATAAACCATACCGCCTGGTCAGAGGTTGATATGGAAAGCGCACCGCTTCCCAAAGCCGACATCACATCTTCCTTATCCGAAATTAAACCGCCTGCAATTACCGGTACCCTGCTGATTTTACAGACCTTCTTTATTACTTTCGGCATAACTCCAGGCAGAATCTCGATTACATCCGGATGCACCCCGCAGGAAACATTCTGCTTTTCGATATTCACCAGAGCCATGGAATCAATTACAAAATACCGCAGTACCGTATACAGGCCGATCTCTTTGGCCCGTTGAATCAAAGACTGTTTGGTGGTAATAATCCCATCTGCTCTTGTATGTGTTTTAATAAAATCAACCGCCGCCTCCTTTCCGCTTAAGCCAACCAGCAAATCCAAATGGACCATAATTATGTTATCTTCTTTTTTCACTTCATTTACTATCTCACCAATATTGCAAACATCTCCAAATAATATGAAAATCACTTTAACCTCTGATTCTGCACATTTCTTCAAACCAGCCATATCCTTAACCGCAGCAATAATGGGATTGTTTTCAATAACAGTCCATAATTTGTTGTCCACCTTCAACACTCCTTACTTGTCTATTGACCTGCCTTGATAAATATGAATTTATTTTTTCTTTCAAAAAAAAAGAGTGCATAACGACTAATCAGCATTTCTGCTGCCGTATCTGCACTCTTCTCTCAAGGATTGATTTTACTTATATTCAATATAGCACACTTTTGTGCATATTGCAATATAATTTTGAAATTATTTTTATTTTATTGTGTCTTTTTTATTGTTTTTTATTTAACACAGTACTTTTAATATGTATATTGCATAGTTTATTTTGTGTGTTTCGTCATTTTGCACATGATTTCTGACTAATTTCTACTTCTTTCAGCGGGTTTGTACATCAGAAAATTTTATTGAGACAAGCAATGAAACACATTAATCTCAATGATAATCGACAGAATACGACTGGATGTGCATTAAAAACGTTATTTTTTTCACATTCCAGGTGATTTTATGCACTCCGCGTTTTAATGATTCCATACCACAAAACAAAACGGATGACCGGCAGGATCGAGCATAGTAACCCACTCTTCACCGCCATACTGTTCATCAGCAATTTTTGCACCCAGCTTAATTGCTTTTTCCATTGCTTCCTTTAACTCATTCTTATCATCTACAGCAAAATCTAAATGTGCCATCATCTGTTGATGCCCCGGCTTAGATGGCCAGGTAGGCGGAATATAATTTTCATCATACTGAAAGGCTATTCCCATTTCATCCTGATTGGAGTGTATTCCTACAAAAGTGTCTATTTCAAACACTACCGGCCAATGCAAAAGGCCTGTGTAGAAAGATAATAATTGCGGTATATCGCGGCATTCTAAGATTACTGTTTTTAATTTTATATTCATATGAGATTGCAGCCTCCTTTTTTATTTTCCTAATTGTATCAAAGCAGGCGATTACGTAAAACCTTAATGACAATTATAAATAACTTTGAGCTGAAACATGAAAACGCATAAACAATTCCGACAATGCATATTTTCCATCTTTTATCAAACAATAATCAGAAATAAGGAGGCGATACTATGGCTGTAGCTCATAAAAGTGCAATTAGTGTAGGGATGCTTTATATCCCGGTTGGATTATATAAAACCACAAAAGATATTTCCGTTAGTTTCAACCAGCTGTGTAAAGATACCCATGAGCGGGTAAAATACAAAAAAATTTGCCCTTCCTGTAATAAAGAGGTCGATCCGGATGGTATTATAAAGGGATATGAATATGAGAAGGGAAAATATGTCACTTTTACGGAAGACGAACTGGAAAAAATCAAAACCAAGAAAGACAAGACGATCCACATTGAGCATTTTGCAAAATTATCAGATGTAGATCAGATTTATTACGAAAAAAATTACTATGTTGTTCCCGATCCCGGAGCAGAAAAAGCCTGTGAACTGCTGCGTCAGGCCATGCTCTCACAGAAAAAAGTAGGAATTGCCAAAACAGTAATCGGTTCAACAGAAAACTTAATGGTATTGTATCCTGTGAAAGATATTATAATTGCAAAAACATTATTCTATCAGGCTGAAATTCAGGCTGTTCCAGTAGCAGTGACCAAACCAGAGGTCACAAAACCAGAAGTGGAAATGGCAAAAACCATGATTGATTCAATGACATCAACATTTGATCCTGGTTTATATCATGATGAATATCAGGATAGACTGCGGCAGGCAATTGAAACCAAAATAGCCGGCAAAGAAATAGTAAATGCTGATTCGGAAGGTCAGAATAATATTATTGATCTTATGGAAGCCATGAAGAGAACGGTTGAAATAGCAAAAGGAACCAAAGGTCTGGCATAATGGATATATTTGATAGTAAAAGCGTCAGCCCCATGCTGATTTCTGAGATGCAGGACCCGTTTGACTCACCGAACCATATTTTTGAGATAAAATGGGACGGTATCAGATGCCTGTCCTATTTAAATGCCGGAACAGAAATGAGGAATAAAAGGAATAAGCTTATGATTCCCATATTTCCGGAACTGGAAGATCTCTACAGGCAGGTAAAAATAAAGTGCATACTTGACCATGAATTACTTGTACTGAAAAACGGAGTTCCTGATTTCTTTGAAGTCCAGAAAAGAGCTTTAATGAGTAACCAGTTTAAGATAAAATTAGCTGCTGACAGATATCCTGCCAGTATTATCGCCTATGATATATTATATTATAAAGATAGAGATATCACTATGCTCCCACTCATGGAACGTAAAAAGTATCTCCAGGACGTTATTATCGAAAATAATATGATCTCTGTATCCAGGTATGTGGAGAATGACGGAATTATGCTGTTTAACCTTGTAAAAGAAAAAGGATTAGAGGGAATTATAGCAAAAAGAAAAGACAGCCTGTACTGGCCGGGAAAAAGAACGAAAGACTGGATCAAATGCAAGATAATGGCTACTGATGATTGTGTCATTTGCGGATATATTCCAAAGGAAAATCACATGACCAGCCTTGTTCTGGGACAATATGATGATGATATTCTTGTGTATAAGGGGCACGTCACTCTGGGGGTAAGTCTTACTATATTAAATCAGCATAAGTATAAAATTATCGACTATTCCCCTTTTGGATATGTTCCGGAAGGAAATAACGATGCCGTATGGCTTGCTCCTGAATTAGTTTGTATCGTTGAATCAATGCCAACCGAAAAAGACAGTTTCCGGCAGGCAGTTTTTAAAGGTATCAGAGATGATAAATCAGCAATAGAATGTAAGATATAATTGGATGCGAATAGTGCTTCATAATAAATCCAGCAGGAGGAAATTTCTCACAATGGGAAATTTCCAACCTCTCACATAACATTAATTTCATGAGGGCTTTATAATATTTTCTTCAAACAAAGTATCAAACGTATTTACTGCTCCGCCATGCTCAACGATTTTTCCATCTACAATTTTATCAATGTCAACGCCAGTAAAAGTCAGTTTTTTATTAGTAGGCTTCATTCCTAACCACTCCCCCTCATGCGTACCTTCCATAACGAACTCTGAAATAACATAATCTCCATCACAATATTGGCGAATAATTTTCATAGTGTAGTCAGGATATGTTTTTTTAACATCAATTAGGTGTTGTTTCATACCATCTACTCCTATGTGAAAGCTTTGCTCTCCCACTTTAACTTCACAATCATTGGATACAAATTTAAAAACTTCGTTAATCAGATTCTGTGAAACTACTTTCTCATAAAAATATTTTACTATTTCTTTATTACTCATTCCATTTCCTCCTCTAAATACCGAATTTTATAAATTTAGAATACATTATTTTCTACTTACTATCAATTGATTTATCAGGTTAATTG
>NZ_QOHO01000011.1 GCF_003432035.1 Lacrimispora amygdalina | reverse complement strand
CAGGCAGAAGCAGTTGTGAAATATGTACTGGAGAACCAGTCACTGGAAGGTCTTGTGAATGAAGAGGGTTATACAGATGCGGTATCCTCCGTCAGCATTAATTTAATGGGATTTGTAAACGGAGTGAAAGACTGTTTAAGCCAGGCATCCGGAGAAAGCGTCAGCCAGACGGCAGAACTTAAAGATGGAACTTACACCTGTGAATCACCGGAATTTGACAAGAACGGATTCAAAGACCAGGTGAGTATGACAGTTAAGGATAATGCCATTACAGCGCTTACCTGGGACTGCATAAAGGAAGATGGGACCAAAAAGAGCCAGCTTTCCATGGATGGAAAGTATGTCATGACGGAAAAAGGCCCCAAGTGGCATGAACAGGCGGAAGCAGTTGTGAAATATGTACTGGAGAACCAGTCACTGGAAGGTCTTGTGAATGAAGAGGGTTATACAGATTCCGTATCCTCTGTCAGCATTAACTTAATGGGATTTGTAAACGGAGTAAAAGACTGTTTAAGCCAGGCATCAAAGCAGCAGTAGGATTTATATTCCCGGAAACCGGCAGGAATTGCCCTTTTCCGGGATTTTTCTTTTTACACCGGTACGTAAGTGTGATAAGATGGAATCTGCAGGTTATAAAGAAGGAGCTTTGAAATGAATAAAAAGAAATCGGCACACATGGCCGCACTATACGGAATGCTGATTGCGCTTGCCTTTGTTCTCAGCTTTGTGGAAAGTCTCATTCCCATTTCCCTGGGTATACCGGGTGTAAAACTGGGGTTGGCAAATCTGGTAACCGTTGTGGGGCTTTATACCGTGGGAACCACCGGAACCATAGTTGTCTCTCTTCTTCGAATTGTACTGACAGGATTTACGTTCGGGAACTTATTTGCCATGCTGTACAGTCTGGCTGGCTGGGGACTGAGCATTGCCATTATGGTTCTTTGCAAAAAAAAGAACTGGTTTGGAACTTCAGGAATCAGTATACTGGGAGGAATCGGACATAATATCGGACAGATTACCGTGGCAGCCTTCGTGGTGAAGCAGCCGGGGGTGTTTTTTTATCTTCCAATGCTGTTAATAGCCGGTACAGCAGCAGGACTGGTCATTGGAATTCTTGGATCCATGATTATCAGCAGAATCAAGGATGTTATAAAAAAATTGTATTAAATCAAAAAGATATTATATTGTGTTAAGGCTTTGTCAAAGGTATAATGGGAGAGACAAAAGATGGAATGAAATCCAGGAGGAATAGCAGAATGATTGATAAGGCAATTAAGAAACTGGTAACTTATGGGCTGGAAACAGGGCTGATCAGTGAAGAAGACCGTTATTATGCAGTAAATCAGATTCTCGACGTATTGTGGCTGGACGAGTATGAAGAGCCGCAGGATGAACCGGGTGATATAGATTTGGAAGAAGTTCTTGGCGAAATGCTGGACTATGCCTTTGAAACTGGTATTATTCCTGAAAACAGCATTACATACAGGGACTTGCTTGATTCCAAGCTGATGAATTGTCTGATGCCCAGACCAAGTGAAGTGGAAACCAGATTCTGGGGATTATACAATCATCAGTCGCCTCAGGCAGCCACTGAATATTATTATAAACTGAGTCAGGATTCTGATTATATCAGACGGTACCGGATAAAAAAGGATATGAGATGGGTGACCGCTTCCAAATACGGAGATCTGGATATCACCATTAATTTATCAAAACCGGAAAAAGATCCTAAAGCCATCGCAGCTGCAAAGCTTGCAAAGCAAAGCGGTTATCCCAAATGCCAGCTTTGTATGGAGAACGAGGGCTATGCAGGAAGAACGGATCATCCGGCCAGAAATAACCACAGAATCATACGATTAAAGATCAATAACAGCCAGTGGGGATTTCAATACTCTCCATATGTTTATTATAATGAACACTGTATTGTTTTCAACGGATCTCATACCCCAATGAAGATCGAAAGGGACACCTTTGTAAAATTATTTGATTTTGTTAAGCAGTTTCCTCATTATTTCCTGGGGTCTAATGCTGATCTCCCCATTGTAGGCGGATCAATCTTATCCCATGACCATTTTCAGGGAGGAAATTATGATTTTGCAATGGCGAAAGCCAAAGAAGAAGAGTTGTTTTGCATAGAGGGGTTTGAACATGTGACAGCCGGTATCGTGAAATGGCCCATGTCTGTTCTGCGTACAAGAAGCAAAAAACCGGAGGATTTAATTGAACTTGGTACAAAAGTACTGGAATCCTGGAGAGCCTATACCGATGAATCCGTCTTTGTTTTTGCAAGTACTGACGGACAGCCTCATAATACCATAACCCCCATTGCAAGAAAACGGGGTGATGAATATGAACTGGATCTCGTACTTAGAAATAATATTACGACGAAAGAATTTCCTTACGGAGTCTATCACCCTCATGAAGAGCTGCACCATATAAAGAAAGAAAATATTGGCTTAATTGAAGTGATGGGACTCGCTGTTCTTCCCTCCAGACTGAAGGAAGAGTTAAATCTCATATCGGAATATCTGATTGAGGGCAGAGACTTAAGAAGCAATGAAACAATTGAAAAGCATGGAGACTGGGTTGATTCATTCCGCACAGCTTACCAATCCTTCACGAAAGATAATATAGATGACATATTAAAAAAAGAGGTTGGACTTGTGTTTGAACGTGTGCTTGAGGATTCCGGTGTATTCAAATACGATGAGGCAGGAAGAGCCGGATTTAAGCGCTTTCTCACCAGCATGGGATTTAAACTGGTGCCACAATAGAAAGACTGTGATACTATCAGATAGAATCATGTTTGTAATTATCTTCCCTTTGAGTTATATTCTAGTGGGAACGGATGGAAAGTCTCCGTTTACTGAATACGGAACCGGACTTATGAGCCGGAGGGGGACATATTAACAGTCATGAAGCAGATAGAAAATAAAACACTGAGAACGCTTACGGAGTATGGACTGATTACGTTCAGTATCTGGATTATGGTGGTGGGGATTTACTTCTTTAAATTTCCCAATAATTTTGCTTTCGGAGGTGTAACCGGGCTTGCGACTGTGATCAGCGCATTAACTCATTGGTCAGCAAGTCAGTTTACTACGATTGTGAACACTGTGCTGCTTGTGCTTGGATTTCTGTTTTTAGGCCGGAGTTTTGGTGTTAAGACCGTCTATGCCAGTGTCCTGATGTCGGTTTTCTTATATATTCTGGAAAAGGTATGCCCGATTTCCCAACCACTGACAAAAGAGCCGCTGCTGGAACTGATTTTTGCCATACTTCTGCCAAGTGTTGGGACTGCCATTCTGTTTAACATCGGAGCATCAAGCGGAGGCACGGACATTATTGCGATGATTTTAAAACGATATACCAGCTTTAATATTGGAACTGTTCTTCTGTTAGTGGATGTGACCGGAGTGATTATCGCTTATTTTGTCTTTGGACCAGAGACGGGACTGTTTTCTTCCCTGGGATTAATGGCAAAATCATTGGTAATTGACGATGTCATTGAAAACATGAATCTTTGTAAATGCTTCAGCATCATTTGTGATGACCCCGCTCCGATCTGCGATTATATTATTCATGGACTGAACCGCAGCGCTACGGTATATGAAGCCCAGGGTGCTTTCAGCCACCATAAAAAGACGGTGATTCTGACAACCATGAAACGTTCTCAGGCACTTAAGCTTCGAAATTATATACGCAGTGTGGAACCGTCTGCATTTGTACTCATTTCCAATTCAAGCGAAATTATAGGCAAGGGATTTCTTGCCAGTTAAAGAATAGAAAAAAACCGAAGGACTGTTGTTCTTCGGTTTTTTGCATAAAAAATATTAATTTCATAATGCAAAATCAGTTAAAAATGACGAAAATGTGCTTTAACACTTTAAAAACACATAAATTTAAAGCAATAAAATTGACGGAGGTTATTTTTTGTAGTATGATACAAATTAAGTTCTGAACAGGACAAGTTTTAGAAGAAAGAGGAGAGAAATTATGAAAAAGAAAGCGAAAGCATTATCCCTGGCACTTGCAGGTATCATGATGTTGTCCCTTGCTGCATGCTCCGGCAAGGCGCCTGAAAAGACGGAGGCAGCTGCGGATACCACAGCAGCGCAAAGCTCTGAAAAAGCAAGCGAAGCAGCAACCACAGCGGCTAAAACAGCAGATGGAAAACAGTATAAGATTGGAGTTCTTCAGCTGGTTCAGCATACGGCTTTAGATGCTTCTAATAAAGGATTTATTCAGGCACTGGATGACGCCGGTTTAAACTATACGGTTGATCAGCAGAACGCTTCCGGTGACCAGCCTACCTGTCAGACGATTGCCAGCAAGCTGGTGAATGATGGAGACGATTTAATTCTTGCCATAGCAACTCCGGCAGCTCAGGCTGTAGCAGGCGCAACCAGTGAGATACCGGTACTTGTAACGGCTGTTACGGACCCGGCCGCTTCCGATCTGGTTGAAAGCAATGAAGTGCCAGGAGGCAATATTACCGGTACCTCAGATCTGACTCCTGTAAAAGAACAGATCTCCTTATTAAAGAAGATTCTCCCGGATGCGAAAACAGTAGGTGTTCTTTACTGTACAGCAGAATCCAACTCTGAAATTCAGGCAAAGATGGCAAAGGAAGCAATTGAGGCGGAAGGAATGACAGGCGTTGATTATACCGTTTCAAGCTCCAATGAGATCCAGACAGTTGTTACCTCCATGGTGGGAAAAGTGGACGCAATCTATGCACCGACAGATAACACCATTGCAGCAGGTATGACTACGGTAGCGATGATTGCCAACGAAAATAAAATCCCTACAATCTGCGGAGAAGAAGGAATGGTAAAAGCAGGCGGTCTTGCAACTTATGGGATCGATTACTATGAGCTTGGTTATTTAACCGGCAAGCAGGCAGTGAAGATCTTAACAGAAGGCGGAGACGTTTCTAAAATGCCGATTGAATACCTTCCACTGGAAAAGTGCAAACTGTCTGTAAATGAAGAAACTGCAAAGACACTGGGTATTGATTTATCCGGTCTGAAATAAAAACATAAAGAATAAAATGGTTGAAACGAACAGGCGGTCTGGAAAACGACCGCCTGTAATCCATAGATGCTTTACATAAAAGATGAATCAGGCATTTTTTATGTAAGGCATTTATGCCTGTGAAAAGAAAGCATGCGGAGGAATGATTGATGAGCGGTTTACTGGTATCCCTTCAGGACGCGGTGGTTCAGGGCGTTTTATGGGGGATTATGGTATTAGGTGTCTATATTACCTATAAGTTGTTGGATATTGCGGATTTGACCGTAGACGGAAGCTTTGCTTTGGGCGGCTGTGTCTGCGCCGTTATGATACTTAATTTTCATGTGGATCCGTGGGTTGCCCTGGCAGTGGCGGCAATTGCAGGAATGGCTGCCGGAGCAGTGACAGGATTGTTACATACAATCTTTGAAATTCCGGCCATACTGGCGGGAATATTGACCCAGATCGGATTATGGTCCGTTAATCTGAGGATCATGGGAGGCAAGAGCAACGTTCCCCTTTTAAAGACCGATACAATTATGTCAAAATTCATTGATCTTACCGGTCTGAATAAACCCGTTGCGTCTCTTGTGATTGGTATCGGAATTGCAGTGATCATGATTGCGCTTCTTTACTGGTTTTTCGGAACAGAAATCGGCAGCGCCATGCGTGCCACCGGCAATAATGAATCAATGATACGCGCCCAGGGAGTTAATACCAACTGGACGAAGCTTCTGGCACTGGTTATCAGCAACGGACTGGTGGGAATATCAGGCGGTCTTGTCTGCCAGAGCCAGAAATATGCGGATATCGGTATGGGAACCGGAGCGATTGTCATCGGCCTTGCAGCCATTGTAATCGGAGAGGTGCTGATGGGCAGGCTTCGTTCTTTTGGAAGTAAACTGACTTCTGCAGTTGTGGGTTCCGTGATTTATTTCGTGATCCGTGCAGTTGTATTAAGAATGGGTATGAATGCCAATGATATGAAACTGTTGTCAGCAGTGATTGTTGCAGTGGCGCTCTGCGTGCCTGTTGTGGTGAGAAAGCTTCGTCTGAAGAAATCTTACACAGAAGGAGGAGAATGATCATGCTTGATATTAAGAATGTAAGAAAAACCTTTAATAAGAATACAATTAATGAGAAAAAAGCGCTGAATGGCATTAACCTTCATCTGAATGAGGGAGACTTTGTTACAGTCATCGGCGGAAACGGAGCCGGGAAATCAACGATGTTAAATATGGTTGCCGGCGTATACCCCATTGATTCTGGAAAGATTGAAATAGACGGAATCAATATTTCCAGATATCCGGAATACAAAAGAGCCCAGTATATCGGCAGGGTTTTTCAGGATCCTATGATGGGAACAGCCGCCGGTATGGAGATACAGGAGAATATGGCGCTTGCATACAGAAGAGGAAAAGCAAGAGGCTTGTCATGGGGAATTAAATCCGAAGAAAAAGCATTTTATTATGATGCCATTCAGAAACTGGGACTGGGTCTGCAGGACCGTATGACCAATAAGGTGGGACTTCTTTCCGGAGGCCAGAGGCAGGCACTTACTCTTTTGATGGCGACGCTTCAGAAACCAAAGCTTCTGCTTTTAGATGAGCATACGGCTGCACTGGACCCCAAGACAGCAAGAAAAGTTCTTGATATTACGCAGGAGATTGTGGCTGAGCAGAATCTGACCACACTTATGATTACCCATAATATGAAAGATGCCATTCAGATCGGCAACCGTCTGATTATGATGCATGAAGGCCGTATCATATATGATGTTTCAGGGGAGGCAAAGAAAAAACTGGAAGTGGAAGATCTGCTGAAAAAATTTGAAGAAGCCAGCGGAGAGGAATTCTCCAATGACCGCATGATTCTGGCAAAATAAATTGATGAACAGGACGGGGGCGTTAGCAGATGCCTTTGGTCCTGTTTTTAATTAGTTTGTAACATAATCTTAATAATTTTTTGAAATACAATTGTCGCAATATGTAATAAATTGTGATATACTGTAGCAGATAGGCTCATAATCTGAATC
The DNA here is from genome assembly GCF_003432035.1 of Lacrimispora amygdalina. Lineage (GTDB taxonomy): Bacteria > Bacillota > Clostridia > Lachnospirales > Lachnospiraceae > Lacrimispora > Lacrimispora amygdalina. The sequence continues at coordinate 120,774 of NZ_QOHO01000011.1, read as the reverse complement.
GGTCAGCCGATGAATATATGAGGATGGAGAGAAAATACAGAATGGAAAACAACAACGAGAAAAAAGATTACATAATCCGTTTGGATAAAGCCAAAAAAAACCGTAATAAGAATGATTATAAAAAGATTCTGATACTCACAGGTTCTGCAATTCTTCTGGTATCTGTTGTTGCTGCAGCGGGAATTACTGCCAGCAGGCAAAAGAATGCCAGACCGGCAGCAGCTACAGGTTCGGAAGCTCTTGCAGCGGATACAAAGGCAGCTGATGATGCAGATAAAAAGGGTGAGAATGAAGCAGAGCTGAAAGCACAGGAAGCAAAGGCCAGGGAAGAGGTGATTAATTCCTATAAAAACCTTGGTATAGTACAGGTAAGCGGATATTTAAATGTCCGAAAGGAACCCGGAACAGATGCAGATGTAATCGGAAAGCTGCAGGGAGACAGTGCCTGTGACATATTAGAGGATACGAAACAGGGCTGGTACCGTATTTCCTCCGGCGGAATTGAAGGTTATATTACTTCGGAGTTTGTTATTACCGGAGATGACGCCAAGAAGAAGGCGCAGGATCTGGTAAAGCTCAGGGCAATCGTCCAGACCGACAATTTAAATATCAGAAAAGAGCCGTCTAAAGACTCTGATGTGGTTGGTCAGGCATTGACGGATGAACGGTATGAAGTGGTGGATCAGACGGACGGCTGGGTGCAGATTCCCACCGGATATTTGTCTGCGGACTATGTTAAACTTGAATATTCCATGAATGAAGCCAGGAAGCTGGATTTAAAGGCCATGGTCTTTAATTATTACAAGAATATTGGTATTTCCGATGTAGATAATTATTTAAATGTCAGAGAAGAGCCGAGTGAGAACGGAAAGATTATTGCCAAGATGCCAAGTAAAGCAGCCGGTAATATTCTGGAGACGACTGATGACGGCTGGTATAAGATCCAGTCTGGAAAAGTGACCGGCTATGTAAAGTCAGACTTTATTCTCACTGGTCAGGCGGCGAAAGACGAGGCCATGCAGGTGGCTGAGCTGATGGCTGTGGTGAATACCGATATGCTGAATGCCAGAACAGAACCCTCCACAGATGCCAAGATATGGACGCAGATATCCAATAATGAGAAATATCCTGTTTTAAAGCAGATTGATGGCTGGGTTGAGATTGAGCTGGAAGAAAACAGCAGTGCATTTGTTTCTACGGATTACATTGATGTACGTTATGCGCTGCCGGAAGCCATTAAGTTCTCGCCTCTTGAAGAAAAAGCCAATGCCCAGTCCTCGTTAAGGACACAGATCGTAAATTACGCGCTCCAGTTTTTAGGCAACCCCTATGTATGGGGAGGAACCAGCCTGACAAAAGGAGCGGACTGCTCCGGATTTACCATGGCAATCTATGGAAAGTTTGGAGTAGGCCTGCCTCATTATTCCGGCTCCCAGGCTGGAATGGGAAAAGCGGTTAAATCTGGAGAGATGAAGCCTGGTGATCTGCTCTTTTATGCCAGCAGCGGCGGAAAGATCAATCATGTTGCCATGTACATCGGTAACGGGCAGATTGTTCATGCAGCGAGCCGGAGAAGCGGAATTAAGATTTCCACTTGGAACTACCGGACTCCTGTAAAGATTAGGAATATGGTCGGAGATTAATATGCTCCCGGAACGGATTTTGACCGTTCCGGGAGTTTTTGCGTTTATTATGGGTTTACAAATATTTTCCAATCAATTATAATCAGGTTAAGCGTTATATTTTTAAAAACATAACGATTGGAGGGATTCATTTGAAGACAGGTGCTGTCATAAGTGCTGCAGGTCATAATAGTTTGGCCAATGCATTTAGTCCGTTACTGCCAATTGGTCATACTACAGTTATCAGAAGGGTTATAACCACACTGAAACAGTGCGGGGTTGATCCCGTTGTGGTGATTACCGGCAGGGATGCGAAGGAGGTAGAAAAGCATATATCCAAATTAAGGGTTATCTGCTTGAGAAATGAGGAGTATGAGAACTCCCAGATGTTTGACAGCATTGGAATGGGGCTTCGCTACATAGAGGATCTGTGCGACAGAATTTTAATTCTGCCCCCCAAATTCCCATTGCTTCTACCGGAAACAATCAAAAAAATAATGGAATGCAGCGGGAAGGCATCCTGTCCGGTATATGAGGGAAGAAGGGGCCATCCGGTTATGATCCATAAAGATCTGATACCATCCCTGCTCTCATACAGGGGGGAAAGGGGATTAGGAGGGGCCTTAAGGCAGGAAGGGGTGGATGCGCTGATCGAAGAGATCCCGGTAGATGATAAAGGAATCATTGAAGCGGTTGAATCAAATCAGGATACTGCCATATATCCGGCTCTGGGGCACCATGTCATGCGCCCGTCTGTCAGTCTGTCTCTGGAATTTGATGAAGTGTTTTTCGGTCCTGAGATGGCACAGTTTCTAATGCTGATTGAGCACGCAGGGTCCATGCAGACAGCCTGCCGTCAGATGAATATGTCTTACAGCAAGGGATTTAAGCTTTTAAAGAATGCAGAAAACCAGCTGGGGTATCCTTTGCTGATCACACAGTCGGGCGGTTTAGAAGGGGGGTTTTCACAGCTTACGCCAAAGGCAGCGGATTTATTGGAAAAGTACATGGCGTTTGAGAAGGAATTAAAAGGAAAGGCAGAAGAACTGTTAAAAAAATACTTTGAGGAGGGTTTATGATGAGACAGCTGTTTCATGAAGTATTATCCACACTTTTACGGGGCGAGGATGCTGTTCTGGTTACGATTATTGCAAGTTCAGGCTCCACACCAAGAGGATCCGGATCCCATATGCTGGTCCGCAAAGACGGGACGACAGCAGGGACCATTGGAGGCGGCGCAGTCGAGTTTAAGTCTGTGGAAAGAGCACTGAAAGCAATGGAAGACAAGCTTTCCTACACTCATGGTTTCGTACTGGGAAAGGAACAGGTTGCAGATTTGGGGATGATCTGCGGCGGAGATGTTGTGGTTTATTTTCAATACCTGGACCATAAAAATCTGGAATTTCAGAATCTTTGCAGGGAGATAGAAAAAGCATTTGAAAGAGATGAAAACAGCTGGCTTATCATGGATATCACTGACGAAACGGCGTGGGGGATGGGACTTTATAATGAATCCTCAGGTTTTTGGGGAATTGAGGAACCGGACGAAGCTTTAAAGGCAGAGCTGCTTCAGAATAAATCGGTTCAGCTTTCTTTTGGAATACATAAATATTACAGTGAACCTCTTGTCAGTGCCGGCCGTGTTTATATCTTTGGCGGAGGACATGTTGCCCAGGAGATTGTTCCGGTTCTCACTCATATTGGCTTCCGGTGCGTGGTTTTTGACGACCGTGCTGAATTTTCCAGCCAGACTCTGTTCCCTGCAGCTGAGCAAACTATTACCGGAGACTTTGAACGCATTTTTGATTACCTGGAGATCAGGGAATGTGACTATGTGTGCATAATGACCAGGGGGCATCAGTCGGATTATGTTGTGCAGAGACAGATTCTAACAAGAAATGCCTGTTATGTGGGTGTAATAGGAAGCAGAAAAAAACTGGCGTCTATCAAAGAAAAGCTTATGGCTGACGGTATTGCAGGTGATATAATTGACAGCTGCCACAGCCCCATCGGCCTGGAAATATATGCGGAAACACCGGCTGAAATAGCCATCAGCGTGGCGGGGGAATTAATCAGCATCAGGGCAGGCCGGGAAGGAAGACGCAGGTAATGGGGAAAAGTCTTTTTTTAACGGGAGACTCAGGAGAGGGAAAGACCACACTTCTTTTTGAGTGTCTGAAACCATTCCGGGCTGCTACAGGCGGATTCTATTCCCAGCGGTTAATTGATGAAAAAGGGGATACGGCTGGTTTCCGGCTGGCTTCTGTTAAAGAGGAGTGGTCGCCTATAGCCTGTTACCGGGAAGGGCTTACCAATATATTCTTAAGACGTACGAAAGAAGGAATGGTATCATTTCCGGAGGTGTTTCAGAAGGAAGGCAGGAGACTGCTTTCCGTTCAGGGAGATGATAAGTTCATTCTGATGGATGAGATTGGCGGAGTGGAACTTTTAATTCCTGAGTTTATGGAAGTGGTTCATGATTGCATGAAAGGTCCAGTCCCCTGCATTGGAGTAATCAAGAGCCGGAAAAATTATGCATTGATGATGAGCCGCAATGGAGGCAATCCTTCTGCCTCACATCTTCGTGATGAGCTGGAAGAAGCTGTATTAAACAATCAGAACAATCAGCTGTTGACCTTTTCACGTAAGGATGAGGAGGCAGTCAGAAAGAAGATTTTAAAATATATAAGAGAAGGGATTTAAAAAAGTGGGAGACAGGGAGAAATGTTATAACAATCGGCTTATTCTTATAGGTGCTATTTTTGTGGTTTGTTTTTTTGGTTCTTTTCTTCTGGGACGTTATCCTGTTTATCCCGTAACGCTGGTGAAAGTTCTGCTGTCACGCGGGTTTCCCATTGAGGCCTCCTGGCCTTCTCAGGTTGAAACTGTTGTTTTTAAAGTCAGACTTCCAAGAGTGTTGATGGCGGCGCTGGTCGGCGGGGGACTTTCCTTTGCAGGTGCAGCTTACCAGGGGATTTTTAAAAACCCCATGGTTTCGCCTGATGTGCTGGGAGCATCATCAGGCGCCGGATTTGGGGCGGCGCTGGGATTATTCCTTTCTCTGGGATATGGCGGTGTTTCTTTGTGCGCATTTGTTTTTGGTCTTACTGCTGTTGGAATTGTCTGTCTTGTAAGCAGCCGTGTTCCCTATAATCAGGTACTGGGCCTGGTACTTTCCGGCATTATGGTCAGTTCCCTTGCCAATGCGGCTGTTTCCTTCATTAAACTTGTAGCGGATCCTGCCAATACGCTGCCGGTCATCACCTACTGGCTTATGGGAAGCCTGGCCTCCATTCGACAAAAGGATGTTTTATTTGCAGCTCCATGGATTATTCTGGGAATCCTCCCTATTTTTCTTCTCAGATGGAGAATCAATGTATTAAGCCTGGGTGATGAAGAGGCAAGAAGCATGGGGATACATACTGGAAGGTTAAGGTTTGCAGTTGTGCTGGGAGCTACCCTGATTACATCCGCATCGGTATCTGTAAGTGGTTTGATCGGCTGGGTGGGGCTGGTTGTACCCCATTTGGCCCGTATGCTGGTTGGCAGCGATTACAGGAGACTTTTGCCGGCATCTCTCCTCCTTGGAGGAAGTTTCCTTCTGATTGTAGACAACTTTGCAAGACTCATTGCAACCAGTGAGATTCCCATTGGTATTTTAACTGCTTTTGTGGGAGCACCATTTTTCCTGTATCTGATCTTAAAGGAAGGAAAAAGGCTTTAAAAAGGAGACATTATGGAACTGATGATTAAGAATCTGGAATTTTCCTATCAGAGGCATCCGGTTTTAAAGAGAACCTCCTTTGCATTTGAAGGAGGGCAGCTAATCTGTATTCTTGGGAAAAACGGGGCAGGAAAGAGTACCTTGTTTCGCTGTATACTTGGCTTTTTAAGGGGCTTTCACGGAACAATCCTCATTGATGAAATAAAACAGGAGGATTATTCGGAAAAGGAGCTTGCAAAAAAGATTGCATATATTCCCCAGAATCATGATTCTGTATTTGCGTTTCCAGTCATTGATATGGTTATGATGGGTACCGCAGCGTCTCTGCCTTTGTTTGGATCTCCTGGTAAAAAGGAGAGAGAAAAAGCTGTAAAGGCGCTGGAGATAATGGGAATTGAAGCATTAAAGGACCGGATTTACAGCCAGTTAAGCGGCGGTGAACAGCAGCTTGTCCTCATAGCAAGGGCAATCGCCCAGGAGGCCAGGATTTTTCTGTTAGATGAGCCCTGTGCCAGCCTGGATTACGGAAATCAGATCAGAGTTATGAGTGAGTTAAAGAATTTATCTCAAAAGGGTTATCTGGTAGTAATGTCCACTCATAATCCGGAGCATGCATTTTATTTTGCCCATCAGGCCATGGTGATGATGGAGGGGGCGGTTGCAGCTTTGGGAGAGCCATCGGAAGTATTGACGAAAGAACTTCTTCAGAAGCTTTATCAGGTCCCGATTGATATTTATGAGGAGGGGAGCAGCGGAAGAAAGATATGCATGCCAGGAGAGGAGATACATATATGTGGGAATTGTACGACTGTCTGATCGAACCGATTCCGGATGATGTGAAAGTAAGTGATTATTTCACCGGAACTTACTGCACACTTTTAACTGCAGGAGGCTGTCTGGGGTCAGCTGCCACAAATCCTTTATGTACGATAAAGAGTAAGGGAAAAGATGTGAGGGAGATGTCCTGGAAAGAAGCGGCTGGTCTGATAAAATCCTGGAATTTCACTGAAGCGAGTATTGGGGCAGCAGCCATAAATGCTTATTACAATCAGTATGAGTCCTTGAACTGTCTTGATAGAGCCGGCCAGATTGATATGCTGTCCGGTGAGGATACATTTTTTGCCCATAGAACAGATTACAAGGGAAAAAAGGTTGCAACAGTCGGGCATTTCTGCTATGCAGAGGAGTTTTTAAAAGAAGCGGGTACATGTGTTGTTCTGGAGCGGGATCCAGGAGAAAATGATTATCCCGACAGCGCCTGTGAATTTCTGCTGGAGGAAATGGATTACGTGTTTATTACCGGCTTTACACTGGTAAACAAAACATTGCCAAGACTTCTTAACTTAGCGCACAATTCGAAGATTATTTTAGTAGGACCAAGCATTCCGCTGGCTCCGAAGCTCTTTGAATTTGGTGTCAGCGAGCTTGCGGGAACTTTGATACGGGACAGAATACAGCTGGAAGAGCTGGTAAAGAATGAAGAGAAAAAAGCGGTGATCCGTGCCGGTACTCCGGTTCGTGTCACTGAAAATAAACATTGCCTGAAAGGCAGAATGGAGGATTTATGAGAAAACATAGAAGGGGATTGGTTCTGGCAGCCGTACTTTGCACCGCTATTCTGATTTACGGCTGTCAAAAGGCAGACATCAAAGAAACCAAAGAGACAACACCTGAACAGACTGAAACTGCCACGGTACCACCATCGGAGAGCACCGGGGAAAAAACACGGGTATTTACCGACTCCGCAGGACGGGAGGTAACACTACCGGAAGATATACAAAAAATTGCTCCGTCCGGTCCGCTGGCCCAGATCGTCCTTTACACTGTGGCTCCTGACAAGCTGGCAGGACTTGCATCAGATTTTTCAGACGGCGCTAAGAAGTATATAGATGAAAAATACTGGGGACTGCCCAAATTCGGCCAGTTTTATGGTAAGAACGCGAATTTGAATATGGAAGCACTGATTGCTGCAAAACCAGATGTTATCATTGACATCGGCGAGGCTAAAAAGACTGTTAAGGAAGATATGGACGCATTGTCCAAACAGCTTGGGATACCGGTGGTGTTTGTAGAAGCTGACTTAGATTCAATGAGCTCTGCATATAAAATGCTGGGAGAAATTACGGGTGAAACAGAACAGGCTGCGAAGCTGGCGGATTACTGTGACAGCACTTTGAAAAAATCCGAGGCTGCCAAGGCTTCTCTGGGGGCGGATCAAAAGAAATCCGTATATTTCGCAATCGGAGACAATGGACTTCATACCAATGCAGAAGGATCCATACATGCCCGTGTAATAGAACAGATCGGAGCGGAGAATGCTGCAAAGGTTGATCAGGCGTCAAGCGGAGGCGGAAGTGAGGTGTCCATGGAACAGCTGCTACTCTGGCAGCCGGATATTATTCTGGCAGATTCTGAAACTCTTTATCAGATTATCACAACGGATTCTGTCTGGGCTGAATTAAATGCTGTGAAAGAAGGACATGTTTATCAGATACCATCAGCTCCCTACAGCTTCATGAGCAATCCTCCTTCCGTAAACCGCATGATTGGCATTCTCTGGCTTGGCAACCTGGTTTATCCGGAGCAGTATCATGAAGATGTAAAGGCTGATGTTAAAACATTTTATGATCTTTTTTATCATGTGCAGCTTACCGATGCACAGGCAGAGGATATTGTTCAGTAAGAGATTACTTTAACAGCTGATCAATTTCTTCCATTTGCTTCGGGGTAAGCATTCCGTGGTCCATGGCCCCGGCATTTTCCCTTATCTGCTGTGGGGTTTTAAAGCCTGGAATTGGAATTGTCACGCTGCTTTTTGCCCAGATCCAGGCGAGAGAGCCCTGTACCAGAGTTCTTCCGTTGCTGGTAAGAATATCCCGTACTGCATGAAGTTTCTCTAAAACTTCCGGTGCAGGTCTTCCGTTTTTAAAGACTGATTCTGTCCAGGAATGGCCTGCGCCTCTTACATCATCAGGGGAAAGAAAGGAATCCTGGTTGAATTTACCGCTTAAAAATCCCATGGCAAGAGGACTGCGGTTAATGCTTGCCAGATTTCTTTCTTCGCAGAGCTGAATCATTTCGGGGGCATCCTGAAGGATATTTAACTGATGCTGAATGGCGCTGCAGTTCCTGTTTTCTGAAAAAAGCTTTGCTCCCTTTACCAGATCGGTACTCCAGCCATAGGTTCTGATTTTCCCTTTTTCCGTCATTCGTTCCAGCGTGTCCACAACTGTTTCCATCTCTGATAATCCTATTTCCCAGACATGAAGCTGATACAAATCAATGGTATCTGTTTTTAATCGGCGCATGGAGGCCTCGCAGGCTCTTTCAATATATCCCGGATCTAAATTGTAACCTTTCAGCGTCCGTGTAGCTTCATTTCCCATGTAGCCAAATTTTGTTGCAAGAATAACCTGATTTCTTTTTCCTTCAATCGCCTTTCCGATCACAGTTTCGCTGTGTCCAATCCCATATGCATCTGATGTGTCGATCAAATTGATTCCAAGATCCAAAGCAGTTTCAATGGCTTTGATGGAAGTCTCATCGTCTGTCTGGCCGTAGCCGTCAATTTTCTCGTCCATATAGAACTGACCGCCGATCGCCCAGCTGCCAATTCCCATGGGGCTGACTTTAATACCGGATCTTCCTAATAATCTTTGTTCCATTATAAATTACCTCCCAAATAATTTACCAACCGTTCGGTAGATGATGCTGAAAAAATAAAGGGCTATACACCCTTTATTCCATTCCAGAATACTTCAAAACATGAATCCATATGGGAAAGCCCCTGTTCCATACTCATTAAACCAGTAGACAGGGTAATACAGGTGACCAGGTAGTAAAAGGTGGCTGCCATATCTGCCGGATTTAATGGCTGAAGCTCTTTTTTTTCAATTCCTTTTTTCATAACTGAAGTCAGTTCGGCAGTAAACAGATCATAACTGTCCTGTGTGAAATGAATGATTTCTTCCTTCATCTGTTCCGGGGGATAGTAATAAATCATATTCCAGAAATCCATCTCTGTATTACCCCAGTGATACTTCAGATAGTCTTTATAAATAGAAGACAGAAGCTTTCTGGAAGGCAGATCTTTATATTTATTAAAAATATTTGTTAAGTAATTATAGTGTTTTTTTACAATGATATCGAAAAGTTCGCGAAACAACTGTTCCTTACTTTTAAAATAAAAATAGAGAGAGGCTTTGTTGATGCCGACTTTTGATGCGATCTTTTCCATACGGGCGCCTTCGTAACCATGAAGAGAGAATTCCTCCAATGCTGCCTTAATAATCCGTTCTTTTGTATCCACTCCCTGACCCATGTGTGTGTTCCTTTCCTTGCAACTAAACTACCGGTTGGTAGACTGAATATAACACAGTTTACCGATGCTGTCAATGGCAAAGGAGTGCTTTCTGTAAAAACAGAGCCGCTGCTTACAGGCGGAATTCTTCCTGCAGGCAGCGGTCTTATTAACTATAACTGGCTGCTTTTATTTCTATTGTAATTAATCAGACAACCGGCTTTCACAATTTCCCGTTCTTCTGTTGTCATATCTGCTATATGGAGCCGGATTTCGTGTATGGGATTTCCTGCTTTATTTTTTACCACATAAGCCGGAATATGATCCATTGCACCGTCAAGAGTAGTACGGATATCAGGTACATAAATAAAGTCACCTATTTCAAAGGACGGATCTTCATCCAGTAAAAATGGCAGCATTCCCCAGTTCATTACATTGGAACGGTAACGCTTGGTAGCATACTCGTTTGCAATATTGGCCAGACCGCCCAGAACTCTCTGGCAGCTTGCAGCCTGTTCTCTTGCTGAACCGTCTCCCGGTTTTACAGCGTAGATCACACTTCCGATTTCGGTTTCACCGGCTTTTAAATCCGGCTGCTTTAAATATTCCTTTAGAGCATGAAAGGCGGATTCCAGTTCCGGATCTGCTTTAAGCGGGCAGGAGCCGGATTTTCTGACCTTCTCTAACTCATTTACTTCCTTGGAGCGGCCCACGTATTCCGGATCCCGTCGGGATAAGGTAAATTCCGCAAGTCCCAGAGGATTGGAACGATAAGAGGAGGTCTCACCGGAAGGAATCAGCTCATCGGTGGTTGTAACCGGGTCCATGATCTTAGAACAAACCCGTAATAAAATATTGTCAGTGAGGGCACTCATGGAAGGCCAGTCTTTGATATTTGGTCCTAAAATTAAGGATTCGTCCTCCCTGGCTTTTTTGTATCCCTGATAAACACGTCTGTCATAGGAAGAGGAGTCAAATTCATAGGCAGGTACGGTATAATCATCCGCAAAGTACTGGGCAGAAGTAAGATATCCGCCGTTTGCAGCAGTTGCTGCGATGGAGCGGGCATCCATTAATGCCACACAGGATATCTGGCCATTACCAGGCTTGGAGCCTTCCCGGTTGGGGAAGTTTCTTGTGGTATGGCGGATGCTTAAAGCATTGTTTGACGGCGTATCACCGGCACCGAAGCAGGGACCGCAGAATGCGGTACGCACCGTGGCACCAGCAGCCATCAGCTGGGATATGGCGCCTTTTTTAACCAGATCCATATAGACCGGCTGGGAAGATGGGTATACGGAAAGGTTAAAGATGTCATTTCCGCAGTCTTTACCGGACAGCATGTGTGCAGCCATCATTACGTTGGAGTAATTGCCCCCTGCACAGCCTGCGATTACGCCCTGCTGAACCATCAGTTTTCCATCAGTTATCTTATCGGTCAGGGAAAGGCTGGCTTTGGCAGTTCCAAGAATGTGAGCCGCTTCTTTTTCCACAGTTCTTAAGATGTCAGCCAGATTTTCATTCAGTTCATCAATCTCATAGGTGTTGCTTGGATGGAAGGGGAGTGCAATCATTGGCTTAATGGTGCTTAAATCCACATAAACAACACCATCATAATAAGCGGTTTCCCCTGGGTTTAGTTCCTCGTAGTCAGACTCTCTGCCATGGAGTTTTAAATACTCCCTGGTATCCTCATCTGTTCTCCAGACAGAGGAAAGACAGGTCGTTTCCGTTGTCATGACATCCACACCGTTTCTGTAATCGGTGTCCATGGATGAGACTCCGGGTCCTACAAATTCCATGATTTTATTTTTAACATAACCATTTTTAAAAACAGCTCCGATAATGGCCAGTGCCACATCATGGGGACCCACAAAAGGAGCGGGAGCGCCGGTTAAATAGATCGCAACTACTCCCGGATAGGCCACGTCATAGGTGTCCCTAAGAAGCTGTTTTACCAGTTCTCCGCCGCCTTCCCCAATTGCCATGGTACCCAGGGCACCATAGCGGGTATGGCTGTCAGAGCCAAGAATCATGCGTCCGCAGCCTGCCATCATTTCTCTCATATACTGATGAATGACTGCAATGTGTGGAGGTACAAAGATTCCGCCATATTTTTTTGCTGCAGAAAGACCGAACACATGGTCGTCTTCATTAATTGTTCCGCCAACGGCACAAAGGGAATTGTGGCAGTTGGTCATTACGTATGGGATAGGAAATTCGGTTAGCCCTGATGCACGTGCTGTCTGAATAATTCCTACAAATGTTATGTCATGGGATGCCATGGAGTCAAAACGCAGTTTTAAGTGGTCCATGTTTCCTGATGTATTATGTTTTTCTAAAATGGAGTATGCAATAGTCCCCTTTTTTGCTTCTTCTTTTGTAATGGGAGTACTTCTCCGGGCGTTTCCTTCAGCCATTTCCGCTTCAGGAATCAGCTGGGTACCGTTTACAAGATATGCTCCTCCGTCATACAACTTTACCATAAGTTATCGTTCCTCTCTCTTTCTATAGGGAATGGTTTCCCCCACGTATTTTGTAGCCGGACGCATGATTCTGCCGTCATACATTTTATTCTCAATGTTATGTGCAAGCCAGCCGGCCATACGTGAGCACACAAATAATGGGGTGTACATGTCTTCGGGTATCTGTAACATATTATAAGCGAAGCCGCTGTAGAAGTCTACATTGTTAGACAGAGACTTGCCGTTTCCGGCGAGACAAGATTTGGCAACCTTTTCAAATTTTGTCAGGAATTCATATTCATCTTCTCTGTTTTTTTCTTTTGCAAGCTTTTCACAGCAGACTTTCAGCAGATCTGCACGGGGGTCGGATACGGTGTATACCGCGTGGCCAAGTCCATATACCAGGCCGGAATTGTCATAAAAATCCTTAGCCAGTATTTTGTGGATGACAGTTTTCATCTGGGCTTCGGTTGCCTTTACTCCAATTTCCTTTTCAATCGCAGTGATCATCTCGCTGCAGCGGATGTTGGCACCGCCATGTTTTGGCCCTTTTAAGGAACCAATGGATGCAGAGCTGGAGGAATAAATATCGGTTCCGGTGGAAGAGATGACAACGTTTGTAAATGTGGAGTTGTTGCCGCCGCCGTGATCCGCATGTATCATAAGCATGATATCCAAAAGATCTGCTTCCTGCTGTGTAAAGGATCCGTCTTTTCTTAACATATAAAGGATGTTCTCAGCCATGGAATATTCTGGCTTCGGATAATGGATAATCAGGCTTTCCCGGTCGTAATGATGGATCTTGCACTGATAGGCATATACAGCAAGAGACGGAAGCTTTGCTAATATATTAATCCCCTTTAACAAAGTCTGGTAGGGGTCTGTGTTATCCGCATCTTCATCGTAATCGTAAAGAGCAAGGATGCTTTTCTGGAGGCTGTTCATTAAGTTGCGGGAAGGCGTGCGAAGCATGTTTTTTTCAAGAAATTCATCAGGAAGGTTATAATGCTCACACAGCAGAGAGGTGAATTCACGCAATTCCTTTTTTGAGGGAAGATATCCAAAAAGGAGTAAAAATGATGTTTCCTCAAAGCCGAAACGGGAATTGTCTTTTCCGTTTACAAGATCGCTGATTTCAATTCCGCGGTAGTAAAGCTTTCCTGGAACATTAACCTTTTTTCCATCTTCGATTTCGTAGCCAACTACATCGGATACGCGGGTAAGTCCGACTCTGACTCCGGTACCGTCTTCATTGCGGAGCCCCTTTTTTACGTTGTATTCTTTGAATAAGTTGTTCGGAATATCCGTGAAGTTAGAGGATTTGCCAAACGTTTGTGCAATGAAAAAGTTGTTCATGCGATTATTTCTCCTTTTTTCAGATTAAGCTACAGGGACTTTTTTACAGAAAAGCAGCGCGATGGGATTTCTCCGGCGCTGCCCTCATTGGCAATGGTATGTAGCTTTTTATTGTTTCGTAGTTTATCATGTAAAAGCATCAAAGTCAATACCTTGTTGTGATCACAATGAAAATATTGTTACCATGAACAAAAAAATACAAATGAGCGGTTAAATTTTTGGTTTACAAATTAAGGCATACTTTTACTGTTTTTTTCACATCATAAGAAAGTGATTCATTATAAACAGCAAACAGGAGGTTTCCTTAAGTGAAAGAGTCTGAATATAGAAATAACAGCCAGGAAGAAGAAACAAAGAATAAGCAAGGAACCAGAGAAGAAAATCTGGATGAGAAAAAAACTGAGAAAGATATTGAGCAGAAAGAAGATCAGAAGCTGGAAGAGTATGGTCAGATGACGCTGGATGACAATGCCGGCAAGCGGAAAATCCATCTGCTGACCATTATAGGAGAAGTGGAGGGACATGAAAATCTCTCAAGCAACAGCAAAGCTACCAAATATGATCATATTCTTCCAAAACTGGCAGAGATAGAGGATGATGATACCGTGGAGGGGCTGTTAGTCCTTTTAAATACTTCGGGAGGGGATGTTGATGCAGGGTTAGCCATTGCGGAAATGATTGCATCCTTAAGCATTCCTACGGTATCGCTGGTTCTTGGAGGCAGTCATTCCATCGGAGTGCCTCTGGCAGTCTGCACCAATTACTCCTTTATCGTTCCTACCGGAACCATGATGATTCACCCGGTCAGAATGACCGGCATGGTGATTGGCGCTGCCCAGACTTATGAATATTTTGAAATGATTCAGGACCGGATATTAAGCTTTGTTTCCTCGCATGCAAAGATTGCTTATGATCAGTTAAAACGGCTTATGCTTAATACGGAAATGCTTACCAGGGACCTGGGTACGGTACTGGTAGGAGAGGAAACCGTTAAGGAAGGTCTGATTGATGAGGTGGGCGGAATTAAGGATGCGTTAAAAAAATTATATGAACTGATGGAAACTGCTTCCTCTTAGACGTTGCAATTCTCCCGTTTTTTTTGTATACTGATACCAATGGACAGAAGGGGGAAGTATTGTGCCTGAGACAACAAAGAAGAAGACAACAGCAAAAAAAGGGACAAAACCAAAAAGCGGGAGAGCGAGAAATACCAGCACCAGGAAGAATGTGGTTCTGCCGGAACCGGAATTTATCCATTCAGAAGTCGTAATTATTATGTCATTTGCCGCTGCGGCCATTCTGTTTTTAAGCAATTTTCATTTATGCGGAATGGTAGGTGATTTTTTCCGCAGCGTGCAGCTTGGTATATTCGGTGGCATTGGATATATTGCACCGGTTCTGATGTTTGCAGGAACCGCATTCTATATTTCTAACCAGGGAAACCCAAGAGCAGTTTTTAAACTGGTCTCCTGTGTTCTTGCGCTGGTTTCTTTGTGCGGCTTTCTGCAGCTGCTTTTTGGTGTGAATACAGGAGAAAAAACGGGACTTTTGAATATTTATCTGGAGGCTTCTGTCAGTGGAAAAGGAGGCGGCTTAGTCGGCGGTCTGCTGGCGGAAGGGCTTGTTTCCATAATCGGAGTTGTAGGAGCCTATCTGGTGACGCTGGTATTAATCATTATATCACTGGTGTGCATTACAGAGAAATCCTTTGTTAATATTGTAAAGACCGGAAGCGGAAAGGCATACCACCATGCCAAAGAAAACATGGATATGCATATGGAGATTCATGCCCAAAGGCAGGAACTTAGAAAACAGCTGAGAGAAGAACAGAAACTGCGGGGGGTTAATTTAGATGCCACCAGGATTTCGGCTGTTCAGGAGGAAGAGCCGGAGAAACCCGATTTTGAGAGAGATCTTTACGAGGATGATACAGATACCGGTAGTGAAGATATTTACGATGAGATTGATTTACAGACCAGTAAGCTGACTGCAGTGACGGCAGTTCAGACAGAAGAAGCCAACCCGGCTGATGTATTCAGAGGAAGCATATCTCCGGAACCGGAAGAGGATGACGAAGACTCTGTGCCATTTGAACCGGATGATATAGCGGTTCCATATCAGAGAGGTTCCGATGAGGCTTCTTTCTATATAAAGAAGGAAGTCAGAACTCTGAAGGAAATGGAAGTTGTGGAAGATGATTTTTATCCTGAAGAGCCGGAACCTGACGAGATGATTCCAAGAGAGACATTTTCAATTCCGGAGGAGCCAAAGCAGGTGGTAACAGCTTCCGGCAAGATCATTGAGACGGATACGGAGGCGCTTCAGAAGAAACTGGAGAAGAAACGGGAAGAGTCGCAAAAAGACGACGGCTTCAGTGTGAGTCAGCAGATCAGTCAGAAAAAGGAGATTGTGAAAAAGGAATATAAATTTCCGCCTCTTTCACTGCTTAAAAAGGGCAAAGCAGCCGTTTTTTCTGACCGGGAATACAAGGAAACAGCCATTAAACTGCAGAAAACGCTGCAGAATTTTGGTGTGGGAGTGACTGTGACCAATATCAGCTGCGGTCCTTCCGTGACCAGATATGAACTCCATCCGGAGCAGGGAGTTAAGGTAAGCAAAATTGTAAGTCTGGCTGATGATATTAAGCTGAGTCTTGCAGCGGCAGATATTCGTATTGAGGCCCCGATTCCGGGAAAATCCGCAGTTGGTATTGAAGTGCCCAACAAAGAAAACAACATGGTGTTTTTACGTGATATCCTGGAAGCGGACAGCTTTCAGAAGCATTCCTCCAACATTGCCTTTGCAGTGGGAAAAGATATTGGAGGACAGGTAGTTGTAACAGATATTGCAAAGATGCCCCATCTGCTGATTGCAGGCGCTACCGGCTCCGGTAAGTCGGTCTGCATCAACACATTGATTATGAGCATTATTTTTAAAGCGGATCCTGATGATGTAAAGCTGATCATGGTGGATCCGAAAGTGGTGGAATTAAGTGTTTATAACGGAATTCCACATTTGCTGCTTCCGGTTGTGACGGATCCCAAGAAGGCATCGGGAGCCTTAAACTGGGCAGTGGCGGAGATGACAGACCGTTATAATAAGTTTGCCCAGTACAATGTCAGGGAGATTAAAGGTTATAATGCCAAGGTAGAGAGCTTAAAGGACATTGATGATGAAAACAAGCCGCAGAAGATGCCGCAGATTGTAATCATAATCGACGAGCTTGCTGATCTGATGATGGTAGCGCCAGGTGAAGTGGAAGATTCCATCTGCCGCCTTGCCCAGCTTGCCAGGGCTGCTGGAATCCA
Source organism: Lacrimispora amygdalina (assembly GCF_003432035.1). GTDB lineage: Bacteria > Bacillota > Clostridia > Lachnospirales > Lachnospiraceae > Lacrimispora > Lacrimispora amygdalina. The sequence continues at coordinate 103,999 of NZ_QOHO01000011.1, read as the reverse complement.
TCTTGTAATCGCCACCCAGCGTCCGTCCGTCAACGTCATCACTGGTCTGATCAAAGCTAATGTGCCCTCTAGAGTTGCCTTTGCTGTTTCTTCCGGTGTGGATTCCAGAACCATCATTGACATGAATGGTGCGGAGAAGCTTCTTGGAAAGGGTGATATGCTGTTTTACCCTGCCGGTTACCCAAAACCCATGCGTGTGCAGGGAGCATTTGTTTCTGATACGGAAGTTTCCAAGGTAGTGGACTTTTTAACAGAACAGGGGATGACAGCGGATTATAATCCGGAGGTGGAAAGTATGATTGCCTCTGCCCCGGCAGCTGCAGATTCAAAAGGCGGCGGAAGTGACCGGGATGAATATTTTGTCCAGGCAGGCAGATTTATCATTGAAAAAGACAAAGCATCCATCGGCATGCTGCAGAGAATGTATAAAATCGGATTTAACCGGGCTGCGAGAATCATGGATCAGCTTGCTGAGGCAGGTGTGGTGGGAGAAGAGGAAGGTACCAAGCCCCGTAAGGTGCTCATGAGCATGGAGGAGTTTGAAGAGATGTTTTAGTATGGCAGAAGGTTTAAAACCATTGCTTACATATAAGGAGGATGATACTTATGAAAACGGATATTGAGATCGCACAGGAAGCGAAGATGATACCGATTAAGGAAGTGGCAGCAGCTTATGGGATCGCAGAAGACGATTTAGAACTCTACGGCAAATACAAAGCGAAACTTTCTGATGAATTGTGGGAACAGGTAAAGGACCGTCCCGATGGAAAACTGGTTCTTGTTACGGCAATTAATCCCACACCGGCCGGAGAGGGAAAGACTACGACGACTGTGGGATTAGGACAGGCATTTGGAAAGATCGGGAAAAAGGCAATCATCGCCTTAAGAGAGCCTTCTTTAGGCCCATGCTTTGGAATCAAGGGCGGAGCGGCAGGCGGCGGTTATGCCCAGGTTGTTCCCATGGAAGATTTAAACCTTCATTTTACCGGAGATTTTCATGCCATTACCTCTGCAAACAATCTGCTTTCAGCCCTTCTTGACAATCACATTCACCAGGGCAATGCTCTGGGAATTGATACAAGGCAGATACTGTGGAAGAGATGTCTGGACATGAATGACCGGGCTTTAAGAAATATCGTGGTGGGACTTGGCTCAAAAGCGGAAGGATTTGTAAGAGAGGATCACTTTGTTATTACAGTGGCTTCTGAAATTATGGCTATTCTCTGCCTTGCAGATGACATGAATGATTTAAAAGAACGGCTGGGACGGATTATTGTTGCATATAATTATTCCGGAGAGCCTGTGACAGCAGCCCAGCTGAATGCGGTAGGTGCCATGGCTGCCCTTCTTAAGGATGCCCTGAAACCAAATCTGATTCAGACGCTGGAGCATACCGGTGCGATCGTCCACGGAGGTCCGTTTGCAAATATTGCGCACGGCTGTAACAGTGTGCGCGCCACGAAGACAGCACTGAAATTAGCTGATATTGTTGTGACTGAGGCTGGCTTCGGTGCGGATTTAGGTGCCGAGAAGTTCCTGGATATCAAATGCAGAAAGGCTTCCTTAAAACCCGATGCCATTGTTCTGGTGGCAACTGTCAGAGCGTTAAAATATAACGGCGGTGTACCAAAGGACCAGCTGAAGGAAGAGAATTTAGAGGCACTGAAAAAGGGAATCGTAAACCTTGAAAAGCACATCGAAAATATGCAGAAATACGGCGTTCCTGTTGTTGTAACGCTGAATTCTTTTGTAACAGATACAGAAAGTGAATACCAGTTTGTAAAGAACTTCTGCGAAGAGAAAGGCTGTGAATTCGCCTTATCCCAGGTGTGGGAAAAGGGCGGAGAAGGCGGAGTGAAACTGGCTGAAAAGGTTCTTGAAACACTGGAGAACAAAACGAGCAATTTTGCGCCCATTTATCCCGATGACATGAGTCTTGAGGATAAGATCAGCACAGTTGCCAGAGAAATTTACGGAGCAGACGGGGTGACTTATGCGCCCTCCGCTTTAAAATCCATCAGAAAATTTGAGGAAATGGGATTTGGCAGTCTGCCTGTGTGTATGGCTAAGACACAGTACTCCTTATCCGATGACCAGACAAAACTGGGCCGTCCTCAGGGCTTTGAGATTAATGTGCGGGATGCTTATGTCAGCGCCGGTGCCGGATTTGTTGTTGTTTTAACAGGCGCGATTATGACGATGCCAGGTCTGCCGAAGAAACCGGCAGCCGATAATATTGATGTGAATAATGACGGAGTAATCACAGGATTATTCTGATTTGGAGGTTTTTATGAAGTTTAGTCAGTGGCTAAAGAATCTGGAGTATGAATTACTGCAGGGGAATCTGGATGTGGAAGTGGAAGATGTGGTGTATGATTCCAGAAAGGCCAGAAGCGGTACCGTCTTTGTCTGTACCGTAGGAACCAGGGTTGATTCCCATGATTTTATACCGGAAGTGGTGGAAAAAGGGGTGACTGTTCTTGTTCTGGAGCGCAGGGTGAGCCTGCCGGAAGGAGTAACTGCCATTTTCGTACATAATGCCAGAGAAGCGCTGGCTGTTTTGTCTGCCGCCAGATTTGACTATCCTGCAAAACGTATGGTGACCATTGGAGTAACCGGTACAAAGGGGAAGACAACAACCACCCATATGATAAAGGCAATTTTGGAAGCGTGCGGGAAAAAAGTGGGCATGATTGGAACTACAGGGATTGTAATCGGAGAGAAAGTGACTCCGACTGCCAATACAACGCCGGAATCTTATCAGCTTCATGAAGCTTTTTATCAAATGGCGGAAGAAGGCTGTGAGTATATGGTAATGGAAGTTTCCTCCCAGGCATTTAAGATGCACCGGGTGGATGGCCTGGTGTTCGACTATGGATTATTTACCAATATTTCTCCCGATCATATCGGACCGGATGAACACGAGAATTTTGAAGAATATTTATTTTATAAATCCAAGATATTCCAGTGCTGCGAAGTGGGCATTATGAATGGGGATGACGAGCACTATGATGAGGTTGTCAAAGATGCTGCCTGCCGCCTGTATTCCTTTTCCCTTGATAAAGCAGGGACCAGTTTTAAGGCGGAGAACATCCGCTATGTGGCCCAGTCTGATTTTGTAGGCCTTGAATTTGATGTAAAGGGAGCCTATGAACTGGCTGTCCGGGTTAATATACCAGGCAGATTTAATGTTGCCAATGCTCTGGCTGCTGTCAGTGTTTTAAGCTTTCTTAATCTGCCTAAGGAAAAGATCTGTCATGGACTGGAGCATTTAAGTGTAAATGGAAGAATGGAGATTGTTTATTCTTCTGAAAGGTGTACCGTTATTGTAGATTATGCACATAATGCAGTCAGTATGGAAAGCCTCTTAAAAACACTGAGAGATTACAAGCCCAGGCGTCTGGTCTGCGTATTTGGCTGCGGGGGAAACCGCTCCAAAGACCGCCGCTATTCCATGGGAGACAGTGCAGGCCGCCTGGCAGATTTTACGATTCTGACCGCTGACAATTCCCGCTTTGAAAAAACAGAAGACATTATTGCAGATATCAGAAGCAGTATCTCAAAAACAGAGGGAACCTTTATTGAGATTCCTGACAGAAGAGAAGCGATCCGCTACAGTATTTTACATGCCCAGCCCGGAGATATGATTGCAGTAATAGGCAAAGGCCATGAAGACTATCAGGAAGTAAACGGTGAGCGCCACCATTTCTCAGACAGGGAAGAGATCTTAAACGTAGTAGAGAACTCTGAATTTATAAACCGACAATAAATTAAAATTGCCATAAGATAAGAATGCCGGAGGCCGAAAAGGAAATGTGGCTTTCGGCATTTCCACGAAAGATGGCAGGAATGTGCGCTTAGAGCGGACATGGAACGGAGGAAACATGGTAGACATGACAGTGAAGGATATACTTTCGGCTACAGGCGGAACACTTCTTTGCGGAAGGGAAGATACTGTTCTGGATCACATAAGCATCGATTCCAGAACTATGAAGGGGAATGATTTATTCGTACCCATTATCGGGGAAAAGGTGGATGCCCATCGTTTTATCCATCAGGCATTTGAGCATGGAGCAGCAGCTGTTATAACCAGCGAGCATGATTTCATGGATTCAGAAAAGCCCTGGATACGCGTGGATGATACGAAAAAAGCACTGCAGGCAGTGGGCAGTTTTTACAGAAACCGTTTATCCATTCCCCTCATAGGTATAACAGGAAGTGTGGGAAAGACAACGACCAGAGAGATGGTGGCATGTGCGCTTTCTTCCCGTTATCAGGTTTATAAGACTCCGGGCAACAGCAACAGCCAGGTGGGACTTCCCATCACTCTCTGCGAAATCACGCCGGAAGATGATATCGGCGTCATCGAACTGGGAATGAGCGAACCGGGAGAACTCACCGTGATTGCCAGAATCGCCAGAATACATATGGCTGTCATAACCAATATCGGAGTGGCGCATATTGAACAGCTGGGCTCAAGGGAAAATATATACAGAGAAAAGCTTACCATCCAGGATGGCCTTTGCGATAACGGAATTCTCTTTTTAAACGGGGATGATGATATGTTAAAAGATACAAAAGCAAAGGAAGGCTGCACAACGGTTTTCTACGGGACTGGAGAAAATTGTGATTACAGAGCCGTTAATATACATTTGGAAGATGGATTTCCCGTGTTTACGGCAGTGCATAAAGAAAAGAAAGTCCCCGTCCGGCTTTCTGTTATGGGAAGCCATAATATTTTAAATGCCATGGTATCTTTGGCAGTTGCGGCAGAAAACGGCATTCCCATGGAAGAGGCGGCAAAGTCTCTTGGAAGCTTTACCGGGTTTAAAAACCGCCAGCAGATCTATGATACAGGAACCTTCACTGTAATTGATGATACCTATAATGCCAGTCCTGTCTCCATGAAAGCGGGACTTGAAGTTTTAGGTTCCGTTACGAAGGCAAAAAGGAAGATAGCCGTACTGGCTGACATGAAGGAGCTGGGTGAACGTACTTTGGAATTTCATTATGAAATCGGCGCCTATATTGCGGCACACCCCGTTGACTGTGTGGTGACACTGGGAGAACTGGCAGGAGAAATTGCCAGGGCGGTGAAGGAGAATGCCCCTGATATCACAGTAAAGGAATTTATGGAACAGGAACCGTTAACTGCTTATTTAAAGGAAGAGTTAAAGGCAGGTGACTGTGTACTGTTTAAGGGCTCCAACAGCATGAAGCTGGGGCAGGTAGCAGAACAGTTTCACTGACAGTGTGCCTCTGGAGGAAATGAATGACAAAAAACTATGCCAGGATCATCATTGACATTTCTCATGAAAAAGTAGACAGAACCTTCGATTACCGGATTCCGGAGAATCTGCTTAAGGATATTTCCGTCGGCACCCGGGTTCTGATCCCTTTTGGAAGGGGAAATACCATGCGGAAGGGATATGTGGTGGAAATTACGGCCCAGGCCGGTTATGATCCGGATAAGATAAAAGAAATCGGGGGAATAGTGACTGACGGGGTATCGGCGGAATCAAGGCTGATTACCCTTGCATGGTGGCTGAAAGAACAGTATGGATCCACCATGAACCAGGCACTGAAAACCGTGCTGCCGGTAAAACAGAAAGTGAAACCAAAAGAAAAAAAGATTATAAGAAGTCTCCTGGACCGGGAACAGTTAGGCTGTGCGTTAAAAGAAGCGGAAAAAAAGAATTACAAGGCGAGAGTCAGGCTCTTTACGGCGCTGCTTAACAACCCGGTAATTCCTTATGAGATAGCAGTAAACCAGATGAATCTTTCCGCATCGGCAGTAAAACCGCTGATTGAAAAGGGCGAGATCTGCCTTGAGTCAGAAGAGATTTACCGCAACCCTATTCAGTTAGACGGACAGGAAGAAAGAAATCTCCGGCTCAATAAAGAGCAGCAGATGATTGTGGACTCTTTCTGCCAGGATTATTTAAAAGGCATCCGGAAAACTTATCTCATTCATGGCATTACAGGCAGCGGCAAAACAGAAGTTTATATGGACTTAATCCAAAAGGTAATTGAAGAAGACCGGCAGGTGATTGTTCTGATTCCTGAAATCGCGCTGACCTATCAGACCGTGATGCGTTTCTATGGCAGATTCGGAAACCGGGTTTCCATCATCAATTCCCGTTTGTCTGCTGGAGAGCGTTTCGATCAGTTTGAACGTGCTAAAAATGGTGATATTGATATTATGATCGGACCAAGATCCGCATTGTTTACACCTTTTTCCAGACTGGGGCTGATTCTCATTGATGAGGAACATGAAAGCGCCTATAAAAGTGAGACAGTACCAAGATATCACGCCAGAGAAGTGGCTGCTAAAAGGGCACAGATGGAGAATGCATCTTTAGTACTGGGCTCGGCAACCCCTTCTTTAGAAGCTTATTCCAGGGCACTGAGAGGCGAATACCAGTTGTTTCGTCTGACAGAAAGGGCGAAAAAAGACAGCAGTCTGGCAAATGTATCAATTGTGGATTTAAGGCAGGAATTAAAGGACGGAAATAAATCCATATTCAGCAGAAAATTACAGATGCTGATGGAAGAAAAGCTAAGGAAAAAAGAACAGGTCATGCTGTTTATAAACCGGAGAGGCTATGCCAATTTTGTATCCTGCCGCTCCTGCGGGGAAGCGATCCGCTGCCCCCATTGTGATGTGACACTGACGCTGCACAACAACAGCCGTCTTGTCTGTCATTACTGCGGACATACCATTCCCATGCCGTCTAAATGCCCTTCCTGCGGTTCTCCTTATATTGCAAACTTTGGTGTGGGAACCCAGAAAATTGAACAGATGACAAAAAAGATGTTTCCCCAGGCCAGAATTCTTCGTATGGATATGGATACGACCAAAGAAAAGGGCGGACACGAAGCCATACTTTCTGCATTTTCCGAACATGAAGGAGATATTCTCATCGGGACACAGATGATTGTAAAAGGACACGATTTCCCGGATGTGACACTGGTTGGGGTTCTGGCAGCTGATTTGTCTTTAAATACGCCGGATTACCGGTCGGGAGAGCGGACCTTTCAGCTTCTGACCCAGGCAGCCGGCAGGGCCGGCAGGGATTCAAAGCCCGGAGATGTGGTCATTCAGACCTACAGTCCGGAACACTACAGCATCGTTACTGCGGCAAACCAGGATTATGAGACCTTCTATAAACAGGAGATGGCATTTCGCAGCCTGATGAAATACCCCCCGGCAAGCGGGCTTTTAACCATTCAGTTTTCATCACGCAACGAATCCGTCCTTACGGAAACGGCAGCTGCAGCAGGGGTATTTGCAGCAGCTTTGGGAGAACCCCGGCAGGTGCAGATCATCGGTCCGGTGGAGGCTTCCGTCTACAAAATTAATGATATATATAGAAAAATTTTATACTTGAAACAAGAAAACTATGATATACTAATTAAAATCAGGGATCAAATTGATGGTTTTTCTGAAAATCATCCCGAATTGTTTGAACAAGTTTTGATCCAATATGATTTTTCGTAAATGAGAGGATAAAGAGAATGGCGATTAGAAAAATTAGAACCATTGGAGATGAAATTTTAAGAAAAAAATGTAAGCCTGTGAAGGAGATTACCCCAAGAATTACTGATTTAATCAAAGACATGTTTGAAACCATGTATGAGGCTAATGGCGTAGGACTTGCAGCTCCCCAGGTAGGAATATTAAAACAGATTGTAGTCATTGATGTGGAAGACGGCAACCAGTACGTCCTCATCAATCCGGAAATTATAGAGACAGATGGCGAACAGACCGGACCGGAAGGCTGCTTAAGTGTACCAGGAAAATCCGGAACAGTCACCAGACCCAATCATGTGAAAGTCAGAGCGTTTGATGCCGATATGCAGCCCTTTGAGCTGGTAGGAGAAGAACTTCTTGCCCGCGCCATCTGCCATGAATGCGACCATTTAAGCGGTGAGCTTTTTGTGGATAAGGTAGAAGGGGAAATCGAGGATGTGACTCTGGAAGAAGAGAACGAGGAGGTTGAGGAATATTGATGAAAGTTATATTTATGGGCACCCCTGACTTTTCTGTTCCTGCCCTTTGCTCACTGGTAGAGGCAGGACATGATGTTCTGGCTGTAGTGACCCAGCCGGACAAGCCAAAGGGAAGAGGGAAGGAAGTTTCCGTGTCACCGGTTAAAGAAAAAGCTCTGGAATATGGAATTCCTGTTTATCAGCCTGTAAAGGCGAGAGCCCCGGAATTTGTAAAATTACTGACAGACTTAAAGCCGGATGTGATGGTAGTTGCGGCTTTTGGACAGCTTCTTCCAAAAAGCATTTTGGAGATTCCGAAATTTGGCTGTGTCAACATTCACGCATCTCTGCTTCCCAAATACCGTGGTGCATCTCCCATCCAGTATGCAGTTATAAACGGGGAAGAGGTAAGCGGTATCACTACTATGATGATGGCGGAAACTATAGATACCGGAGAGATGATTGACCAGGAAGCAGTTTCCCTGGATAAGAAAGAGACTGGCGGAAGCCTTCATGATAAGCTCGGTAAGATCGGCGGAAATCTCATTGTAAAAACGCTAAAGAAGTTAGAAGATGGAACTGCTGTTTTACAGAAGCAAAATGATGCAGAATCCTGCTATGTGGGAATGATCAAAAAAAACATGGGTGATATTGACTGGTCCATGGATGCCGTCTCCATCGAACGGCTGATCCGGGGATTAAACCCATGGCCAAGTGCTTACACAGACTGGGATGGCAGAGTAATGAAACTCTGGGATGCAGATGTGGTAGATCAGGAATATGAAGGAGTCTGCGGCCAGGTGGTGGAAACCAGCAAAAATCATCTGGTGGTGAAAACCGGAAAAGGCGGATTGTCTATTAAAGAACTACAGCTGCAGGGAAAGAAACGTATGGATATCGGTGCTTTCCTCCGCGGTTACCAGATAGAGAATGGAACTGTTTTTAAACATTTATAACGAATACAAACCGTATTCCCGGGAAAGGAGAATCTGATTATGTACTATGGTGGTATGATGGGTTATTATATGGACCCGACCTGGATTTTTGTAATTATAGGCGCTTTGTTATCCATGGCGGCATCAGCCAGAGTAACCAGTACTTTTAATAAATATTCCAAAGTAAGAAGCATGTCAGGAATGACAGGTGCAGAGGCAGCAAAGCGCCTTTTAAATTCCCAGGGCATTTATGATGTGCAGGTAAGACCTGTCAGCGGAAGATTGTCTGATCATTATGATCCCAGGTCAAAGACCGTTAATTTATCGGATTCGGTCTATGGATCAACTTCAGTTGCAGCAATCGGCGTGGCAGCCCATGAATGCGGACATGCCATGCAGGATAATACGGGATATGTACCGCTGCGGTTAAGAGGTGCTATTGTTCCGGCTGCCAATATCGGCTCCCATGCTGCGCTGCCTATTATTTTACTGGGCTTTTTTATCAGCGGTGCGGGTTCACCTCTGGTAAACATCGGGTTGATTTTATTTTCACTGGCAGTTTTGTTCCAGCTGGTAACGCTTCCAGTTGAGTTTAATGCTTCCAGAAGAGCAGTTGTTTTATTGGGACAGGTAGGGATTTTAGGAGACGAAGAGCTGTCCCACACAAGAAAAGTGCTTGGGGCTGCGGCTCTTACCTATGTGGCGGCGCTTGCAGCAACCGTGCTTCAGCTGCTGAGACTTGTTATATTATTTGGAGGAAGAAGAGATAATGACTAAAGACACAGACAGCAGGGAGATTGTACTGGATGTTCTTACTGAAATATTAGAACGTTCCGCATACAGCCATTTAATCCTGCGTCAGGCCTTAAATAAATACCAGTATCTGGATAAAGCAGAACGTTCCTTTATAACCAGAACGGTTGAAGGAACAGTAGAATACTTAATACAAATTGATTACGTCATTGACTTTTTCTCTTCAACGAAAGTTAAAAAAATGAAACCGGTCATCCGTAATATCCTGCGGATGTCGGTTTATCAGATTTTATATATGGACCGGGTTCCGGATTCCGCCGTATGCAACGAGGCGGTGAAACTTGCTGCCAGACGGAAATTCGTGGGGCTGAAAGGATTTGTAAATGGTGTTTTAAGAAACATTTCAAGAAATAAGGAAAGCCTTGTCTGGCCGGATGACTCTGTTCGTTATTCTGTTCCTGCATGGATGGTTTCCATGTGGACTCAGGATTATGGAAAGGAAACGGCCAATGCCATTATGGCATCATTTTTAGAAAACAGTAAAACTACAATACGCTTAAACAGTTCAAAAGCGGGGAAAGAAGAGATTCTTTCCAGTCTGAGAAAACAGAATGTACAGGTAACAGAGTCGGGTATTTCTGATGAAATACTGATTTTAGAAAAGTATGATTATCTGGAAAGCCTGGAAGCCTTTCAAAAAGGATATATTCAGGTTCAGGATTTAAGCTCTGCCCTTGTGGGAGAGGCAGCAGATCCCAAAGAAGGAGATTTTTGCATTGATGTCTGCGGTGCACCGGGAGGAAAGAGCATCCATCTGGCAGATAAGCTGAATGGGACCGGTATGGTTGAAGTAAGGGATTTAACAGAGTATAAGATCGGTCTGATCCAGGAGAACATCAACCGGTGCGGCTTTGACAATATCAGGGCTAAGGTATGGGATGCGCTGGTGCCTGATCCTGATTCTGCTGAAAAAGCGGATATCGTACTTGCAGATCTTCCCTGTTCCGGTCTTGGAATTATGGGGCGCAAACCTGATATTAAGTACAGGATTAAACCGGAAAATTTAGATGAACTGGCTTCCCTTCAAAGAGAGATTCTTTCGGTTGTACAGACCTATGTAAAGCCGGGAGGAAAACTTGTTTTCAGCACCTGCACCATAGATAAAAAAGAAAATGAAGAGAACATGACATGGTTTTTAGAGAATTTTCCGTTTCAGGCAGTTGATCTGGAAGGGAAGTTTAAAAACCGGTTTCAGATAGATACCATGAAACAGGGTTATATGCAGCTTTTGCCGGGAATTCATCCCTGTGACGGATTCTTTATCGGTGTATTACAAAAAAAGGTAGAATAAGAATGGAAAGAACAGATATTAAGTCTTTAAATCTGGAAGAGCTGACGGTTTTCATGGTGAATGCCAAAGAAAAACCGTTTCGTGCAAAACAGCTGTACGAATGGATCCATCAGAAGCTGGCTGCCGGCTACGGAGAAATGACGAATCTTCCAAATGCTCTGAAGGAAAAACTGTCTGGGATTGCAGACCTTCCTGCACTTACTGTTGTAGAAGAAAAAATCTCCCAGATAGACGGAACAAGAAAGTATTTATTTGGCCTTTCCGATGGCAATGTAATTGAAAGTGTACTGATGAAATACAAGCACGGCAATTCCGTGTGCATCTCTTCTCAGGTTGGATGCCGCATGGGCTGCCGCTTTTGCGCGTCCACACTTGACGGACTGGAGCGCAATTTAAGCCCTGCCGAGATGCTGGATCAGATTTACCGGATTCAGAAACTTACCGGAGAACGGGTATCCAACGTCGTTGTTATGGGATCGGGAGAGCCTCTTGATAATTATGATAATCTGGTGAAGTTTATCCGGCTTCTCACCGACGAACATGGATTAAATATCAGTCAGAGAAATATAACGGTTTCCACCTGTGGAATTGTGCCCGGAATTTTAAAACTGGCAGAGGAGAAACTGCAGATAACGCTTGCTCTTTCCCTGCATGCGCCCAATGATGAAGTACGTAAAAGCCTCATGCCGGTTGCCAACCGCTATCCTCTTGCCGATGTCCTTTTGGCGTGCCATACTTATTTTGAAAAAACCGGAAGAAGGATCACCTTTGAATACAGCCTTGTGAGCGGCGTAAACGACAACTTAAAAGAAGCGTCAGCTCTGGCAGCTCTTTTAAAAGCGGAACATGGACATATCAATCTCATTCCTGTCAATCCAATTAAGGAACGGGATTATGTGCAGTCGGACAGGAAAGCAATTGAAGCATTTAAAAATCTCCTTGAAAAAAACGGAATTAATGTTACTATAAGAAGAGAAATGGGCAGGGATATTAACGGTGCCTGCGGACAGCTGCGGAAAAGTTTTTTAAATCAGGAGTAAAAGGAAGTGAGTGTGTTACGATGAAGGCTTGTGCTATGACGGATACCGGAAGAGTCCGTTCGGCAAATCAGGACTATGTTTTTGCCTCAATTGAGCCTGTGGGTGTGCTGCCTGATCTGTTTCTCGTTGCAGACGGCATGGGAGGCCATCAGGCAGGAGATTATGCTTCCAGATTCATTGCCGAAAATCTGGTGGCTCATTTTAAGATAACAGAAGATACCAGAATTGTTACAGTACTGAAAGACGGAATTGAAAAAGTGAATGAGCTTCTTTATCAGGAGTCCATGAAAAAGCCGGAATTAAACGGTATGGGCACCACGCTGGTTACTGCCGTGATTGAAGACTCCACCATGTATGTGGCAAATGTGGGAGACAGCCGCCTTTATTTAATCCGGGATCAGTTAAAGCAGATTACAAAAGACCATTCTTATGTGGAAGAACTGGTATCTTTGGGTCAGCTGGAGCGGGGGAGCAAGGATTACCGGGAAAAAAAGAACATTATAACCAGAGCTGTTGGGACGGAAGATAAGCTGGAGATTGATTTTTTTGAAGTCAGTCTGGAACCGGGAGATTTTATCCTTTTGTGTTCTGACGGGCTCAGCAATATGCTGGAAGATGCTGAAATAGAGGAAATCATATGCTCAGAACTGGAGCTGCCGGAGAAGGCAGAAAAATTAATTACAGTAGCCAATGATAATGGGGGGAAAGACAATATTGCTGTTGTTTTGATTGAGCCTCAGCTTGGCAGGGAGGGAAGCTTATGATTTTAAGACCGGGGACATTTTTACAGGACAGATACGAAATACTGGAACAAATCGGTTCCGGAGGTATGTCAGATGTGTATAAGGCCCTGTGCCATAAATTAAACCGCCTGGTAGCCATTAAGGTATTAAAGGAAGAATTCAGTTCTGACAGTAATTTTGTCGGTAAGTTTAAAATGGAGGCCCAGTCAGCGGCCAGACTTTCTCATCCGAATATTGTGAATATTTATGACGTAGTGGATGAGGGTGACCTTCATTTCATTGTAATGGAATTAATTGAAGGAATCACGTTAAAAAATTATATTATGAAAAAGGGCTGCCTTGATATTAAGGAAGCCATTGGGATAGCCATGCAGGTTGCCCAGGGTATTGCAGCAGCTCATGAACAGGGAATTATTCACCGCGATATCAAGCCACAGAATATTATTATTGCACGAGACGGGAAAGTAAAGGTGGCAGATTTCGGTATTGCCAGAGCGGCTTCCTCCCAGACAATGAGTGCAACAGCTGTGGGATCGGTTCATTACATATCGCCGGAACAGGCGCGCGGAGGTTACAGCGATGTGAGAAGTGATATCTATTCACTGGGTATCACGTTATATGAGATGGTTGCCGGCAGAGTGCCGTTTCAGGGAGATAATACCGTAACGGTTGCCCTGGCCCACTTAGAATCTGTGATTACGCCTCCCAGTTATTTTAATGAGATGATTCCGGTAGCACTGGAAAACATCATATTGAAGAGCACAGAGAAAAAACCGGAATACAGATATGGGAATATGTACGAAGTGATTTCTGATCTGCGCAAGGCTCTGGTCAATCCCAACGGGGATTTTGTACAGAACCATCCGCCTGTGGATGATTCCCAGACTGTAATTATTGGAAAACCGGAACTGGAACAGATACGGTCCGGCCGCAAACCCCAGAATGAGCAGCCTGTAAAGCGCCCCGCACAGGGGAAAGAGTATGGGCAGAAATACCAGCCTTCTTCCAAGTATGAGGAACAGCCCGGACCTGGCAGAAACAGAAGAAATAATACGGACGAGGATATCAATCCAAAGATTGAAAAGCTTCTGACTGCGGCAGGAGTCGTGACTGCCATTATTATTGTTATTATTCTGGCTATTGTATTTTCCAAAGTCGGAGGATTATTCCGTTCCGGATCCGGAAAAGAGTCGGTTTCTACAACGGCTGCGTCCACGGAAGAAACTCTCAGCGATAAAAAAGTGAAAATGCCTGACGTTTCCGGACTGGATTCTGAAACAGCAGAAAAGAAATTAAAGGATAGCGGTGATCTGTATATGAAAATCAGTGAATATGAATATTCAGATACCGTTAACAAGGGAGATGTGATTTCCCAGGATCCAAAAGCTGATACAGTAGTTGATAAATACTCTGCTGTCTATGTAGTAATCAGCAATGGTCCGGAGAAAGCAGCCATCGACTTGAAAAAGCTGGGACTTGAATCCATGGATACAGCGTCTGCCAAGTCCTTACTGGAAGGCAAGGGACTTGTTGTCAATGTAGAACAGAAGAACAGCGATACTGTAACAGCCGGTAATGTGGTAAGCTACAGCCCGGGTGAGGCAAAGGAAGGGGAAACCGTTACCCTGTATTCCAGCAGCGGTCCAACGCTGGTCAATCCGGTTGTTGTGCCTAATCTTGCGGGACAGACACAGGAGGTTGCAGTAGAGATGCTTGCAGATGTAGGTCTGGTTCAGGGAACCGTAACCGAAGCTTCTTCTGAGACAGTTGCAAGAGGCAATATCATCAGTCAGTCTGCCACCCCGGGAAGCCAGGTGGAATCCGGAACTGCTGTCAATTTTGTAATCAGCACCGGAAACGGACAGGAATCCAAATATAAGTATCTTGCATCCATTGATAAATCCTTTTCCCTGCAGAATATCATTGGTCCTGGATCTGGCAGTACCCAGCTGACTTTAAAAATTCAGCTGAGACAGTCGGTTAATGGACAGGATACCGTAAGAGAACTGATGGGTCCGGTAACGTTAAAAGGAGATCAGATGCTTCCGGTTTCATTTAAAAATATAGAGGGAGCCTATAATGTAACAAGCGGATCAGTAGAAATAGTAAATGTGGATACAGGTGAGGTGGTTAATTCTTACGCGATTACCTTTGTTGCTGTTCCACAATCCTAAGGAAGCGTATATGACAGGAAAAATATTAAAAGGCATTGCTGGATTTTATTATGTCCACAGCAAGGATGGGAATCTTTACGAATGTAAGGCCAAAGGGATATTCCGAAACAGAAATGTAAAACCTCTTGTAGGAGATGATGTGGAAATTTCCGTTCTGGATGAGACAGAGCGGAAAGGAAACATTGATAAGATCCTGCCCAGAAAAAATGCTTTGGTGCGCCCTGCTGTAGCCAATGTAGATCAGGCACTGGTGGTGTTTTCCATTACCCATCCGGAACCTAATTTGAATCTGCTGGATCGTTTTCTGGTAATGATGGAATCTCAGGATGTACCCGTTAATATCTGCTTTAATAAAATTGATCTTTCAGAAGATGAAATAATGGAAAATCTGCGCCGGATGTATGAGGCGGCAGGTTACCCTGTTTATTTCACCAGTGTTTATGAAAATCAGGGAGTTGACTGTGTGAAAAAAATTCTGGCCGGAAAAACCACTGTTCTGGCCGGACCCTCCGGTGTTGGAAAATCATCGCTGACGAATCTGCTTTATCCGGAAGCAGAGATGGAAACCGCACGGATCAGCGAAAAGATCCAGAGGGGAAAACATACCACCAGGCATTCGGAGTTATTTGGAATTGGAAACCAGACATATATGATGGATACACCCGGTTTTAGTTCCATGTATTTAGATGACATGGAGTGCGGCCGGTTAAAGGAATATTTTCCTGAATTTGAACCCTACGAGCCAGACTGTAAGTTTCTTGGGTGTGTACACATCGGTGAGAAGGTCTGCGGCATAAAAAATGCCGTTACGGAAGGAAAAATCAGCCAGAGCCGTTATGATAATTACCGGCTTCTGTATGAGGAACTGAAAGAAAAAAGGAGATACTAACATGCTTAAACTTGCCCCCTCAATCTTAGCGGCAGACTTTAAAAATCTTGGACAACAGGTGGTGGAGACAGCCAATGCAGGTGCTCAGTATATTCATCTTGATGTGATGGATGGTGCTTTTGTGCCCAGCATATCTTTTGGTATGCCGGTGATTGCCAGCCTTAGAAGCTGCACGGACCGTATGTTTGATGTTCATATGATGGTGGAGGAGCCGGGACGCTATATTTCAGATATCAAGGCGGCCGGTGCAGATTTAATCTGTGTTCATGCGGAGGCGTGCAGGCATTTGGACAGGACGGTGAATCAGATCAAAGAAGCCGGACTGAAAGCGGCGGTTGCCTTAAATCCTGCGACGCCATTGTCTGTGCTTGACTGTATTTTACCGGAGCTTGATATGGTTTTGATTATGACAGTGAACCCGGGATTCGGCGGACAGAAATTTATTCCATACACACTGGAAAAGGTTCGTGCTCTGCGGGACGTGACAGAACGCCGCGGACTGGATATTGATATTGAAGTTGACGGCGGTGTTACCTGTGATAATGTGAGAGAGCTGATTGAAGCAGGAGCCAATGTATTTGTAGCAGGGTCTGCTGTATTTAAAGGTGACGCAGCAGCCAATACCAGAAAATTCTTGGAAATTTTTGAGGAATATAAAAGGTGAAAGAACGAACGGGATTAATCGTTACGGGAGGAAGCATTGATTTTGATTTTGCAGGAACGTTTCTGGCAAATCAAAGCTTTGATAAGATCATTGCGGTAGATGGCGGGCTTACGGCCCTGTCACAGCTGAATTTAAAGCCGGATGCGGTTGTCGGCGATTTTGACACAGTGGAGGAATCTGTCCTTTCGGAATACCGGAATTTTTCAGGAGATATCACATGGGACATCCATAAACCGGAAAAAGATGAGACAGATACAGAACTGGCTATTTGTACAGCCATGAATTTAGGGTGCACAGATCTTGTGCTTCTGGGAGCAACCGGCGGCAGGCTTGATCATTTTATGGGGAATCTTCATCTGCTTTACTATTGCTTAAAAGAGGGAGTGGCGGCATCCATTGTGGATTCCAAAAACCGTATTACCGTTTTAGAAAAGGGAAGAGGATTTGAATCGGATAAGATGTGGGGAACTTATATTTCATTTTTACCCCTGACTATGGAAGTAAAGGGAATTACCCTTTCCGGATTCAAATATCCCCTTCATAAAAAGGACATATCCATAGGAACCAGCCTTTGCATCAGCAATGAACTGACGGGTGCGTCAGGTTCCATTGAATTTGATTCAGGTATACTGATTTGTGTGGAATCTCATGATTAAACTGGTATGGTTTTATATGTTAAAACTGGATATTTATATCACTCCACTTGCGTGCTAAGATTAAGAACAACAAAAGCAGTAAGGGAGGAACCATCAATGAATCAGACAAATCAGACTATTTACAAAGTCCCACTGACCGGACTTTTTGCAGCAATGTCTTATGTGGTTTTCACATTTCTTCAGTTTAAAATCACGCTTCCGGGAGGGGATGCCACTTCCATTCACTTAGGCAATGCTGTCTGCGTGCTGGGTGCACTGCTCCTGGGCGGATTATACGGAGGGCTTGGCGGCGCCATCGGAATGACCATCGGTGATTTATTTGACCCGGTGTACATTATTTATGCCCCCAAAACATTTGTACTGAAATTATGCATTGGCCTGATCACAGGACTGATTGCCCATCGGCTGGGAAAGATCAATGAATCCAATGACAGCAGGCATATTCTTACGTGGACCATATTGGCGGCAGCAGCAGGTCTTTTATTTAATGTAATTTTTGATCCTATGGTGGGATATTTCTACAAACTTCTTATCCTTGGAAAACCGGCAGCAGAACTGGCACTGGTTTATAATGTTGCTTCCACTTCCATCAATGCGGTAACTTCGGGGATTGTATCGGTACTGATTTATATGCCCCTTCGGAAAGCGCTGGTGCGGTCCGGATTATTTGCCAGGATATCTTAGGAGCTTTTATGACAAGAGAAAACAAACAGAAAAAAATTGCAGCAATTCATGACCTTTCAGGATACGGCCGCTGTTCGTTAACAGTGGCTATTCCTGTTATATCTGCATTAAAGGTGCAGTGCTGTCCGGTTCCCACCTCCATTTTATCCAATCATACCGGATTTCCCACCTGCTTTTTTGATGACTATACGGAAAAAATGCCTTTATACCTGGAACAGTGGAAGAAGCTGAACCTGGACTTTGATGGAATTTTCACCGGTTTTTTAGGTTCTGAAGATCAGATTGAGATCGTTGCCGATATGATACGTGATTTTAAAACAGAAAAAACCATGGTTATCATTGATCCCATTATGGGAGATCAGGGAAATACCTATCAGACCTATACCAAGGAGATGTGCAGCCGCATGAGAACACTGGTGGAGTCCGGTGATATTGTGACTCCCAATTTAACAGAAGCCTGTATCCTTACCGGAAGACAATACCGGCAGACGGGCTGGACCAGAAAAGAGCTGGCATCCATAGCGGAGGAAATAACAAGTATGGGACCCGATTCGGCTGTAATAACCGGAGTGAGGGAAGGATCCTTTGTAACCAATGTTGTGGCCCAAAAGGGCTTCGGGGTGAAATTCCTAAAGTTTTTAAAAGCGGGAAATGACAGGCCTGGCACCGGAGATGTGTTTGCCAGTATCATAGCGGCACAGGCAGTGAAGGGTGTTCCTTTGCTGCAGAATGTCAAAAAAGCAGCCCATTTTGTAAAGCAGAGTATTCTGGTTTCGGATGAGATGAATGTGCCGGCAGAGAATGGAGTTTGTTTTGAAGAGATCCTTTCTTTGCTTATTCGTCAGTAAAACAGGAAGAGAGATGGGGAATTTTAGGAAAAGGGCTTTTCTTTGCCCTTTTTTTGTAGTATAATCAACGGCAGATTATTATGCGCATTGGATTCGCAGAAAATATTGAGGAAAAACCAGGAGGAATACCATGTTAGATTTAAAGTTTGTAAGAGAAAATCCTGAAATTGTAAAGCAGAACATCAAAAATAAATTTCAGGACAGCAAGCTTGCGCTGGTTGATGAAGTCATCGAACTGGACGAGCAAAACCGTGCAGCAAAGCGGGAAGGAGATGCTTTGAGAGCGGAACGAAACAAACTTTCCAAACAGATCGGTGCCTTGATGGGACAGGGAAAGAAAGAAGAAGCAGAAGAGTTGAAGCGGTTGGTAACCGATGCTTCCGACCATCTGGCTGAACTGGAAACAAAGGAAGGCGAGCTGGAAGAAAAGATCAAGAAGATCATGATGACCATTCCAAACATAATAGATCCCAGTGTTCCAATCGGTAAGGATGACAGTGAGAACGTTGAAGTACAGCGTTACGGAGAGCCGGTAGTGCCGGAGTTTGATATCCCTTATCACACCGAAATAATGGAAAGCTTTGACGGTATCGATCTTGACAGCGCAAGAAAGGTTGCCGGTAACGGTTTCTATTATCTTATGGGAGATATTGCAAGACTTCATTCATCTGTCATTTCCTATGCAAGAGATTTTATGATCGGACGGGGCTTTACCTATTGCATCCCTCCTTTTATGATCCGCAGTGAAGTAGTAACCGGAGTTATGAGCTTTGCAGAAATGGATGCCATGATGTATAAGATAGAAGGGGAGGATTTATACTTAATCGGTACCAGTGAACATTCCATGATCGGAAAATTCATTGATACAATCCTTCCTGAAGCTAAGCTTCCCCAGACACTTACCAGCTATTCCCCATGCTTCAGAAAGGAAAAAGGAGCTCATGGACTGGAAGAGCGCGGTGTTTACCGTATTCATCAGTTTGAAAAACAGGAGATGATTGTAGTCTGCAAGCCGGAAGAGAGCATGGACTGGTATGATAAACTGTGGCAGAATACCGTAGACTTATTCAGAACCCTGGATATTCCGGTTAGAACCTTAGAATGCTGCTCCGGTGACCTGGCTGATTTAAAAGTAAAATCTGTGGATGTAGAGGCATGGTCTCCCAGACAGAAAAAATATTTTGAGGTAGGCAGCTGCTCCAATTTAGGAGATGCACAGGCAAGAAGGCTGAAGATCCGTGTTTCAGGAGAAGACGGCCAGAAATATTTTGCACACACCCTGAATAATACGGTTGTGGCTCCCCCGAGAATGCTCATTGCTTTCCTGGAGAATAATTTACAGGCAGATGGAACCGTGAAGATTCCCGATGCATTACAGCCATATATGGGCGGTATGAAAGCACTTGTACCAAAGAAATAATAACGTTTCAGTCCGGCTTTTTACAGGTCGGACTCTTTTTGAAAAGGAGAGAACCCATCATGATTACTTTCAACCACTTTAATTTTAATGTACTTGATCTGGAAAAAAGTTTAACATTCTATAAAGAAGCTCTTGGTCTGTTTCCGGTACGGGAGAAGACAGCGGCTGACGGATCTTTCCGGCTGGTTTATTTAGGGGATGGAAAAACTGATTTCACTCTGGAACTGACTTATTTAACCGGCAGAACAGAACCTTATAATCTTGGAGAATGCGAATTTCATCTTGCATTTCATACGGATGAATATGAGGAATGCTATAAAAAGCACAAGGAGATGGGCGTGATCTGCTTTGAAAATCCAGGGATGGGAATTTATTTTATCAGTGATCCTGACGGATACTGGCTGGAAATAGTTCCTGCCAGATAAGGAGAAAACAGGTGTTTATAACAGTGAACGGAATCCGGCTTTATTATGAAGTTACGGGCAAAGGACCGGCTGTGATTCTGGTCCATGGAAACGGGGAAAACCACAGCATATTTAAAGAGACAGCAGACTTACTCAGTCAGGATTATACGGTATACGCCCTGGATTCCAGAGGACATGGGAAAAGCTCCGGAAAAGAGAATATCAGTTATGAGAAGATGGCAAAGGATGTGGCGGAATTTATCCGGCTTTTAGAGCTGGATCGTCCGGCCTGCTGCGGATTCAGCGACGGAGGTATCATAGGGATACTGGCAGCTTCTAAGTATCCCGGACTTTTCTCCAGGCTGGTGATCTGCGGTGCCAATGCATATCCGGAAGGACTAAAGCGAAGGTGGCTGATTCTATTTGGTTTCTTAGGGCTGCTTTTTCATGATCCCAGGGTTCTTATGATGTTAAACGAGCCGCAGATTTCCGGTAAGGAACTGGAGCAGATTTCTGTTCCAACCCTGATACTGGCCGGCGAAAGGGATATGGTTCTTACTTCCCATACACAGTATCTGGCGTCGAAGATAAAAAACAGCCTTCTTAGAATTCTGCCAGGTGAGACTCACGGAAGTTATGTGATTCACAGCAGAAAACTTTATTTTTATATAAAGAAATTTTTAAATGTACCGGGTAAAATAGAAAACTGATTTTTTAGGGGTGTAAAGAAAAAATACTTGACACCATAAAAAAAGTATTGTATGATATCACAGGTGATGATATGGAGAAGATTGCAAGACAGGGACTTTTGTATGATTTCTACGGAGCTCTGCTGACAGAGCATCAACGAAACATCTATGAAGATGTAGTATTATACGATTTATCCCTCAGTGAGATCGCGCAGGAACAGGGAATCAGCCGTCAGGGTGTTCATGACCTGGTAAAGCGCTGTGATAAGATTTTAGAGGGTTATGAAGAAAAACTTCATCTGGTAGAAAAATTTGAAAAAACCAAGGGACTGGCAAGAGAAATCCGGAATTTAACTGCTGAGTTTGCCGGAACAAAGGACATGAGTCTGATCCATCGCATCGAAGAGATATCGGGCGAAATCATCGAGCTGGAAGCTCATTAGGAGGGCGTTAGATGGCTTTTGAGAGCTTATCCGATAAGTTACAGAATGTATTTAAGAATTTAAGAGGCAAAGGACGTTTGTCCGAAGCGGATGTAAAGACAGCCTTAAAAGAAGTGAAGATGGCTTTATTGGAAGCAGACGTTAACTTTAAGGTTGTAAAACAGTTTATCAGTGCTGTACAGGAGAGAGCAATTGGACAGGATGTCCAGAACAGCCTGACTCCCGGCCAGATGGTAATAAAGATTGTAAACGAAGAGCTGGTTAAGTTAATGGGCTCTGAGACAACAGAGATAGAACTGAAACCTGCCAGTGAGATTACCGTGATTATGATGGCTGGTCTTCAGGGTGCAGGTAAGACAACAACAACCGCCAAGATTGCCGGCAAGTTAAAGGCAAAGGGAAGAAATCCCCTTTTGGCTGCCTGTGACGTCTACCGTCCCGCTGCGATTAAACAGCTTCAGATCAACGGTGAGAAGCAGGGCGTTCCGGTATTTTCCATGGGAGAAAACCAGAAGCCGGCTGATATTGCCAGGGCTGCACTTGCATCTGCAGCAAAGAATGGTCAGAATGTTGTGATTTTAGATACGGCAGGACGTCTTCACATTGATGAAGACATGATGAATGAGCTGATTGAGATTAAGGACAGTGTTGAAGTTCATCAGACGATTCTGGTAGTTGATGCCATGACAGGACAGGACGCTGTGAATGTTGCCGGTATGTTCCATGACAAGATTGGAATTGACGGTGTCATCATTACAAAGCTGGATGGTGATACAAGAGGCGGTTCCGCGCTTTCTATCCGTGCTGTCACCGGAAAACCGGTTCTCTACGTTGGTATGGGTGAAAAGCTGTCTGATCTGGAGCAGTTTTATCCGGACCGTATGGCTTCCAGAATTTTAGGCATGGGAGATATCCTTTCTCTGATTGAGAAGGCGGAGACCCAGGTGGACGAAGAGAAAGCCAGGGAATTATCCCAGAAGCTTAAAAAAGCAGAATTTGATTACAATGATTTTCTGGACCAGATGACCCAGGTTAAAAACATGGGCGGCATGGCCAGCATTATGAGTATGATGCCAGGCATGGGACAGATGAAAGATATGGATATTGATGAAAAGGCCATGGACCGGGTGGAAGCGATTATCCTTTCCATGACAGCCAAAGAACGGACCAATCCTGACCTGATGAAGAATGCGTCCAGAAAGCAGCGTGTGGCACAGGGAGCAGGGGTTGATATCAGTGAGGTAAACAGGATTGTAAAGCAGTTTGATCAGATGAAGAAGATGATGAAACAGCTGCCTGGAATGCTTGGAGGAGGAAAACGCCGTGGAGGCGCAGGACTTCTTGGTAAACTGAAATTACCGTTTTAATATTACATTGATGTTAGCAAGGCAGATTCCTGCGTCGCTATATATAAGTTTTACAATTTAAGATTTAAGGAGGTGAATTAGAACATGGCAGTAAAAATGAGATTAAAAAGAATGGGTCAGAAAAAGGCTCCTTTCTATAGAATTGTAGTTGCAGATTCCAGATCTCCCAGAGATGGCAGATTCATCGAAGAAGTTGGATACTATGATCCTACCACAGAACCAAGCGTAATCAAGTTTAACGAAGAGAACGCGAAAAAGTGGTTAGCAACAGGTGCTCAGCCAACAGAAGTTGTAAGCAAGCTTTTAAAGATCGCCGGTATCCAGTAGTGAGAGGTGAAGCATATGAAGGAATTAGTAGAAGTAATTGCAAGAGCACTGGTTGATAATCCAGATCATGTTGCTGTTACTGAGACTGTAAAAGACGATGAAATCGTTCTTGAACTTACGGTAGAACCTTCCGATATGGGTAAGGTAATTGGCAAACAGGGACGAATTGCGAAAGCGATCCGCTCTGTTGTAAAAGCAGCAGCTTCCAAAGAAGATAAAAAAGTTACTGTAGAAATCCAGTAGCTTTTGTAAGACCGCCGGCCTGTCGGGAAGACGGTCTTCTTTTGCTTTCATAAACCAATGGTTTACGAAACAATGTGGAGAATTAAGCCGGATAGTAATATCCGGTTTCTTTTATATGATATGGAGAGACAAATGGAAAATTTGCTAAGAGTCGGAGTGATTTCTTCCACCCATGGGGTAAAGGGAGAAGTGAAGGTGTTTCCAACGACGGATGATTCCGCCCGTTTTAAACAATTAAAGAAAGTGATTCTGGATACAGGCCGGGAACAGATTGATTTGGAAATTGAGGGAGTAAAATTCTTCAAAAACATGGTAATCCTGAAGTTTAAAGGATATGATTCCATTAATGAAATTGAAAAATACAAGGGTAAGGATCTTTTGATCACAAGAGATCTGGCAGTAAAACTGGGCCCTGATGAAAACTTTATTATTGACCTCATTGGTCTTTCGGTTGTGAAAGATGATGGGGAAAAACTGGGGACATTGACCGATGTGATTAAAACTGGGGCCAATGATGTCTATGAGGTTAAGATGACTGATGGCAGAGAGGTTTTACTGCCCGCAATTAAAGAATGCGTTCTGAATGTGGATCTGGAGAAGAAAACAGTCACAGTCCATATGATGGACGGGCTTCTGGATTAAGGATAGGAGTGGAAATAAAGAATGAATTATCATATATTGACGCTGTTTCCTGATATGGTCTTAAACGGCTTAAATACCAGCATTATCGGAAGAGCCGCAGAAAAAGGACTTTTATCCATAGAAGCAATTGATATAAGAGACTATTCTAAGGACAAGCACCACAGTGTGGATGATTACCCATATGGGGGCGGCGCGGGAATGGTAATGCAGCCCATGCCCATATGTGAGGCTTATGACGATCTGTGCAGAAAGACAGGTAAGAAGCCGCGTGTGATTTATATGACACCCCAGGGAACTGTATTCAATCAGACCATTGCAGGGGAACTGGCCAAAGAAGAGGATCTGGTTTTTCTCTGCGGCCACTACGAGGGAATTGACGAGAGAGCATTAAATCTTGTGGCGACGGACTTCCTGTCTATTGGAGACTATGTGCTGACCGGCGGAGAGCTTCCTGCCATGGTCATGATTGACTGCATCTCCCGGTTAATACCGGGGGTGTTAAATAATGAGTCCTCAGCTGAATTTGAATCCTTTCATGACAATCTGCTTGAGTATCCCCAGTATACCAGGCCGGAGGAGTACCGGGGATTAAAGGTTCCTGAGGTTTTATTATCCGGACACCATAAGAATATTGAAAGCTGGAGACGGGAGCAATCCATAAAGCGGACTTTAGAGCGGAGGCCGGATCTTTTAAAAGAAGCGGTTCTGTCTAAAAAAGAGGAAGAATTTTTAAATAAGCTTATGAAAGAGCAGGAAAACGGTTAAGATAGCAATAAACTTATTCTTGTTATTTTAAAGAGGGGGGTTGCATTCGACAATCCTTTATGATAAAATACAAAATGTTGTGATCAAAAGGCGATGGTCCTCTGTTACGGATTCCAGTATGAAGTATTAAGAACATCAAATAAAATCAAGGAGGTTCACACGATGAACGAAATTATTAAGAATATTGAAGCAGCACAGTTAAAGCAGACCGTACCGGTTTTCCATGTTGGTGATACTGTAAAAGTATACAACAAGATCAAAGAGGGAACCCGCGAAAGAATCCAGATTTTTGAAGGAACCGTTATCAAGAGACAGAACGGCGGCGCAAGAGAAACCTTTACTGTAAGAAAGAATTCTAACGGTATCGGCGTTGAGAAAACCTGGCCATTACATTCCCCTTCCGTAGACAACGTTGAAGTTGTAAGAAAGGGTAAAGTAAGAAGAGCAAAACTGAATTACTTAAGAGACAGAGTTGGTAAGGCTGCTAAGGTCAAAGAACTGGTTAAATAATTCCGGAACATTTGAGGGGGACAATGTAAATTGTCCCTTTCTTTAGTAGGTGGGGTGTCATAGATGGATTTTTATCATAGTGAAGATAATAACAGGCTCCGCCATTTTGTCAACTGGATTGTTGACATCGTTGTAGTGATTGCATTTGCATGGTTTCTGGTCTATGCTTATGGAACTCAGATCGTTGTTGCAGGGCATTCCATGCTTCCCCTTTTTGCGTCCGGTGATGTGGTTTTAATGGATCGCCTGTCCTATGATTTTGGGAAGCCGGACCGGTTTGATGTGGTTGTGTTTCAAAGAGAAGACCAGAAGATGAATGTAAAGCGCATCGTTGGACTGCCTGGAGAGACGGTGCAGATCAAAAACGATGAGATCTATATCAATGGCGAGAAGCTGGAAGAGCCGGCAGGACTTGGCCGGATATCCCTGGCAGGGCTGGCTGAAAAGCCCATGAAGCTGGGAGAAGAGGAATATTTTTTGTTAGGAGATAACCGGGACAGCAGTGAAGACAGCCGTTTTTCCAATATCGGGAATGTCAGCGGCAGTCAGATCAAAGGGAAAATATGGTTACGAATGCTGCCCCTTGTAAAGCTGGAATTAATTCGTTCGAAATAGAGGAATGTTATGAATATACAATGGTACCCAGGTCATATGACCAAAGCCAAAAGGGCAATGAAGGAAGATATCAAATTAATTGATTTGATTATCGAACTGGTAGATGCAAGAGTGCCTTTAAGCAGCCGTAATCCGGACATTGATGATCTGGGAGCGGGGAAAGCCCGCCTGATACTGCTGAATAAATCGGATCTTGCAGATGAACGGTGTAATAGTGCATGGGCAGCTTATTTTGAAGAAAAAGGCTGTCATGTTGTAAAAGTGAATTCAAAAAGCGGTGCAGGCTTAAAATCCATTAACGGTGTTGTTTTGGAAGCCTGTAAGGAAAAGATCGAACGGGACCGGAGAAGGGGAATTTTAAACCGCCCGGTACGTGCCATGGTAGTTGGAATTCCCAATGTGGGAAAGTCCACATTTATTAATTCTTTTGCGGGGAAAGCCTGCGCAAAAACAGGAAATAAGCCGGGTGTCACAAAGGGAAATCAGTGGATCCGTCTGAATAAAAGCCTGGAGCTCCTTGACACACCGGGAATATTGTGGCCAAGATTTGAAGATCAGACGGTAGGCATCCGTCTTGCCCTCATCGGTTCCATCAACGATGAGATCTTAAATAAAGAGGAACTGGCCATGGAACTGATCCGTTTCTTAATGAAATCCTATCCCCATGTTTTATCCGAACGATATGAGCTTTCAGCGGAAGATCCCCTGGAAGGTCTCATGCAGATCGCAAAGGCCAGAGCATGTCTTGCAAGAGGAGGAGAACTGGATTTAAACAGAGCGGCTAATCTGCTGATTGAGGACTTCAGAAGCGGAAAACTGGGCCGTCTTACCCTGGAGACTCCGCAGCAATCATAAGAATACATCAATGGGCCGGCTCATTTACAGGAGCAGGTCCTTATTTTAATCATATTACTGGAGAAAAAGGATGAAAAAATTAACTGAAGAGAAACGTCTGGAAGAGTTAAAACGGTTAGAAGTGATGAAGGAATTTGAACTGAGATATGATGCTCACGTACTTGTCTGCGGGATTGACGAGGCAGGGAGGGGGCCTTTGGCAGGACCTGTTGTTGCAGGAGCGGTTATACTACCTAGAGATTGTGAGATTCTCTTTTTAAATGATTCGAAAAAGCTGTCTGAAAAGCGCAGGGAAGCTTTATTTGAGGAAATACAGGAAAAGGCACTGGCAGTTGGACTGGGCATAGTGGGTCCGGCCAGGATTGATGAAATCAATATATTACAGGCAACCTATGAAGCTATGAGAATTGCGGTTTCGAAACTGGGAATGATACCTGATATCCTGTTAAATGATGCGGTTACCATCCCAATGCTTGACATTCCCCAGATCCCGATAGTGAAAGGGGATGGAAAAAGCGTGTCAATCGCAGCTGCCAGTATCATGGCAAAAGTGACAAGGGATCATATGATGGAAGAGTATGATAAACTATTTCCACAGTATGGTTTTGCAAAACACAAGGGATATGGCACCGGAGCCCACATTGCAGCACTGAAGGACCATGGACCATGCCCAATTCACAGACGGAGCTTTATTAAAAATTTCGTATCTGGGGAGAATCATGAATAACAGAGAGACCGGAAGCCGGTTTGAAGGGGTAGCTGCAGATTATCTGGAGCATGCCGGCTATGAAATTCTGGAGCGGAATTACCGGGACCGGTCAGGAGAAATCGACCTAATAGCAAAAGATGGAATGTATTATGTGTTTATAGAGGTAAAATACCGGGAAAATGCGAGTAAGGGAGACCCTGCAGAAGCGGTGGATGCCAGAAAACAGCTGAAAATCAGGAATACAGCAAGGCGGTATTTATACAGACACCGGCTGGGAGAGTCCGTGCCATGCCGGTTTGATGTGGTGGCAATCTTAGGACAGGAAATCCGGTTGATTCGGGATGCATTTTAAAAGGAGGTGCTGGAATGAGTGATATATGGAAACGTAAGGGCATAGAAACGGGAATGGATTATATTGAAACTAAATCGGTGCCTTATTTATCCTTTCCCATATTGGAAAAAACAGGACTGGTTACCCAGGGATTTTCCACAAAAATGGGTGGGGTCAGCCAGGGTAAATTTGCAACCCTTAATTTTACATTTACCAGAGGAGACAATCCGGACCATGTAATGGAGAATTACAAAAGAATGGGTGCCGCTCTTGGCGTTGACGAGAAACGGATGGTTTTATCGTATCAGACCCATACCACCAATGTCCGTCTGGTTACGAAAGAGGATGCCGGCAAGGGAATTGTAAAGGAAAGAGACTACACAGATGTTGACGGGCTCATCACCAATGCCCGTGGAATTACTCTGGTCACCTTTTATGCGGACTGTGTTCCCCTGTATTTCTTAGATCCTGTGAACAAAGCAATCGGACTCAGCCATTCGGGCTGGAGAGGCACGGTAAAGCGTATGGGAGCAGTCACAGCCGAAAAAATGAAGGAAGCATACAAAACAAAAGCAGAAGATTTAATTGCCTGTATCGGTCCCAGTATCTGCGGGGACTGCTATGAAGTAGGGGCAGAGGTAGCTCTGGAATTTAAAAAGGCTTTTGCAAAAAAAGACTGGGATAAGATTCTGCGGGAAAAAGAGAATGACAAGTTCATGCTGGATCTATGGAAAGCCAATGAAATCATACTATTAGAGGCCGGAGTGAAACCGGAGAACATACAGATAACGGATATCTGCACCCACTGCAATTCCGATTATCTGTTTTCCCACCGCACATCAGGCAATGAAAGGGGCAATCTGGCAGCATTTTTGGGGTTAAAAGAATAAGGCAGTAAAAATCCGGGAGAATTCGTTCTTCCGGACTTTTACTGCATGGTGTAAGTGGCTTATGCTTTGTATTTTTTCAGCAGCTGCTGAATCTTATCCGTAGAGGATAATGCTGTACTGATGGAAACATCGTGGTTTAAGGAATTTACAATTGCAGCAATATACTTGCTGATGTCGGCTTCTACATACCACTCTCTGTTAAACAGTTCTTTGGGACGGTAATTTAAGTTGGTAGTTACAACTCTGTCAATGTATCCTTTGCTGTAAAAATCATCAAATTTTTCAAGGCCATTGGTGAACAGTCCGAAGGTACAGCATACAATCACCTTGTCCGCCCTGCGTTCCTTTAATTCCCTGGCAGTATCTAACATGCTTTCTCCGGAAGAAATCATATCATCTACGATCAGCACTGTTTTGCCTTCCACGGAAGCACCAAGAAACTCGTGGGCTACGATGGGGTTGCGTCCGCCTACAATTTTTGAATAATCTCTTCTCTTGTAGAACATACCCATATCTACACTTAAGTTATTTGCAAGGTATACGGCACGGTCCATGGCACCTTCATCGGGGCTTATAACCATCATGTGTTCTTTGTCAATCTTTAAATCAGGATATTGTCTTAATACAGCTTTAATAAACTGGTAAGTCGGCATAAAATTGTCAAAGCCGCTTAATGGGATGGCATTCTGCACTCTTGGATCATGGGCATCAAAGGTAATAATATTGCTTACTCCCATGTTCACCAGTTCTTCTAATGCCATTGCACAGTCAAGAGATTCCCGCTTGGTTCTCTTATGCTGGCGGCTTTCATATAGAAACGGCATAATTACGCTGACCCTGTGGGCGGTAGCTGTACATGCACCAAGAATACGCTTTAAATCCTGAAAATGATCGTCAGGAGACATGTGGTTTGTATATCCGTTCACTGTATAGGATATGCTGTAATTAGTGACATCCACCATTGCGAAAACATCGGTACCACGGACAGATTCCTTGACGATTCCTTTCGCTTCGCCGCTTCCAAAGCGAGGACACTCGCAGCTTAGAAGATAAGAGTCGATATCGTAGCCGCGGTAGTGAAGATCTGCCTCACGGCGCTTTAACTCCTCGATATCGTTTCTGCGAAAACCGACAATATGGTCATTTACCTTCCTGGCCAGTTCCCCGCAGCTTTCCAGCGCTGCGATCTTTAGGGGAGCAACAGGTAGCTGGTCGTTAAATACATAATCATTTGCCATGACAAAGATTCCTCCATAATAAATGAACAGCCAGTCGTAAGACTGCCTGTTTTATAATCTTACATCTTTTTATACCATTGAATGACAGAATGCGTCAATAGTCTTTGCAGTATTTCACTGAAAAAAACAAAAAACGCTTCCTTTACAAAGAGTGACAATCTTGTTATGATATAAAAGACAGCTGCAGAAAGGTAAAATAGAAATGAGCAAAAGAGGACATGTTATTAAAGCTGTAGACACCGGTTCTATTGCAGAAGAACTGGAACTGGAACCTGGAGATGAAGTCCTTTCCATCGATGGACATGAACTGGAAGACATCTTCGATTATGAGTATTACGTAAACAGTGAATCCATTCTTATGACCGTAAGGAAAAAAAACGGGGAAGAGTGGGAATTAGAAATAGAGAACCAATATGAAGATTTAGGACTTACCTTCGAGAACGGTCTGATGAGTGAGTACCGTACCTGCAGGAATAACTGCATTTTCTGCTTTATTGACCAGATGCCTCCCGGAATGAGGGATACCCTCTACTTTAAAGATGACGATTCCAGGCTTTCGTTCTTGCAGGGGAACTATGTCACCTTAACCAATATGAGCGAACACGATATTGAGCGGATCATAGAGTTTAAACTGGCACCTATTAATATATCCGTTCACACCACAAATCCTGAACTGAGATGCAAGATGCTTCATAACCGGTTTGCAGGTGAAGCTCTTGAAAAAATTGACCGTTTGTATGAGGCAGGGATATCCATGAACGGTCAGATCGTGCTCTGCAAAGGTGTGAATGACAAAGAAGAACTGGAACGGACCATAAGAGATTTATCGAAATATCTCCCTTATATGGAAAGTGTATCGGTGGTGCCGGTAGGGGTATCAAAATTCAGGGATGGATTATTCCCGCTAAGCCCTGTTACAAAAGAGGATGCCATATCCGTTCTGGAGATTGTGGAGCGGTGGCAGAAGACGCTTTATAAAGAGCATGGCTGTCATTTTATTCATGCAAGCGATGAGTTTTATATTCTGGCTGAGAGGAGTATGCCGGAAGAAACCCGGTATGACGGATACATTCAGCTGGAAAACGGTGTGGGTATGCTTCGGCTTTTAGAGACTGAGGTAAAAGAAGCCCTGAAAGAAGAAGGGGAAGATGATTCCGCAGAGGAGATTTCCATTGCAACAGGAACGCTTGCAGCACCTTTTATAGAGAACCATGCAAGGATGGTTTGCGATCAGTTTCCGGGGCGGACCGTTCATGTTTACCCAATCGTTAATCATTTCTTTGGCGAGCAGATTACGGTTGCCGGTTTAATTACCGGACAGGATTTAATCGCCCAGTTAAAAGGAAAACCTCTTGGTAGAAGACTTCTGCTTCCAGAGTGCATGTTTCGCAGCGGAGAAGAAGTGTTTCTTGACGACCTGACCCGTCAGGATGTACAAAATGCTTTACAAGTACAGGTAGATATTGTAAAATCAAGCGGTCAGGATTTCGTTTACGCTGTTTTAGGATACGCTGAGGAAAAGAAACCTTCTTATGACGGATATGAATTAAAGGAGATATAATATATGAGTAAACCAGTAGTTGCCATCGTAGGCCGCCCCAATGTGGGAAAGTCTACGCTGTTTAATGTTTTAGCCGGTGAGACTATTTCTATAGTAAAAGATACGCCGGGAGTAACCAGAGACCGTATTTATGCTGACTGTACCTGGCTGGATATGAATTTTACCCTGATCGATACAGGCGGAATTGAACCGGACAGCAGCGATATTATTCTTTCCCAGATGCGGGAACAGGCGGAAATCGCCATCGCTACTGCAGATGTCATTGTCTTTATTGTGGATGTACGTCAGGGTCTGGTAGATGCCGATTCAAAGGTTGCAGACATGCTTCGGAAATCAAAGAAACCAGTTGTCCTTGCAGTGAACAAGGTGGACAGTTTCCAGAAATTCGGCAATGATGTATATGAATTTTATAATCTGGGTATCGGAGATCCCATCCCTGTATCAGCAGCTTCCAGGCTGGGATTAGGTGATCTTCTTGACGAAGTTGCCAAGCATTTTGGCGCATTTCAGACAGAAGAGGAAGACGA
Source organism: Lacrimispora amygdalina (assembly GCF_003432035.1). Classification (GTDB taxonomy): domain Bacteria; phylum Bacillota; class Clostridia; order Lachnospirales; family Lachnospiraceae; genus Lacrimispora; species Lacrimispora amygdalina. The sequence continues at coordinate 71,734 of NZ_QOHO01000011.1, read as the reverse complement.
TGACCGTCCGAGAATCGCAATCGTTGGAAAGCCCAATGTGGGTAAATCTTCTATTATTAATCAGCTTTTGGGTGAAAACCGCGTTATTGTATCCAATATTGCAGGAACTACAAGAGATGCGGTAGATACGGAAATTGTCCATAATGGTACGGAATACGTATTTATTGATACGGCCGGACTTAGAAGAAAGAGTAAAATTAAAGAAGAACTGGAACGTTACAGCATTATCCGTACAGTGACAGCAGTAGAACGGGCCGATGTGGTGGTTGTGGTAATTGACGCGGAGGAAGGTGTTACCGAACAGGATGCCAAGATTGCAGGAATTGCCCATGAACGGGGAAAGGGAATCATTGTGGCTGTGAATAAGTGGGATGCCATTGAAAAAAATGACAAGACCATTTATGAATACACCAGGAAAATAAAAGATACCTTATCCTTTATGCCGTATGCGGAATTTATATTTATTTCCGCAAAGACCGGACAGAGAATGAATAAGCTTTTTGAACTGATTGATATGGTACGGGAGAATCAGACTCTGCGTGTTGCAACCGGAGTTTTAAACGAAATTATGACGGAAGCAGTTGCACTTCAGCAGCCGCCGTCTGATAAGGGCAAGCGTCTCCGCCTTTACTATATCACACAGGTAGCTGTGAAACCGCCGACGTTTGTTATCTTTATAAACGATAAAGAACTCACCCATTTCTCCTATACCAGGTATATAGAGAATAAGATCCGGGATGCGTTTGGTTTTAAGGGAACGTCCTTAAAGTTTATATATAGAGAGCGGAGCGGAAAGGAACAATAATTATGGAACGAATCATCTGCCTTATTGCAGGATACCTTTGCGGACTGTTGCAATCCGGTTATTTTTACGGTAAAACACATAAAATTGATATCAGAAAATACGGAAGCGGTAATTCCGGCACCACCAATGCACTCAGGGTCATGGGGCCTAAAGCGGGAGCAGTCGTCTTTTTCGGTGATTTTTTAAAGTCGCTTCTTCCCTGCCTGGCAATCCGCCTGGTGTTTCAAAATCAGCCGGAGATGATATATCTTCTGATCCTGTATACCGGTTTCGGTGTTATTCTGGGTCACAATTATCCGTTTTATCTGCAGTTTAAGGGGGGAAAGGGAATTGCCGCTACTGCAGGTCTTATTATGGCGTCTGATTTAAGAATGACCTTACTGTGCCTGATTTCTTTTATTTTAATCGTATTGATTACAAGATATGTATCTCTTGGTTCGCTGGTTGTAGCAACCATATTCCTTATCTGGATGTGTGTGTTCGCATCGATGGGTGCATATGGACTGAAGCAGGAACTTCTGCCGGAATTTTACATAGTTGCGGCTTTAATCTGCGGTCAGGCATTCTGGCGCCACAGGGCAAATATCGGCAGGCTGATCCATGGCAAAGAGAATAAAATATCCTTTGGATCAGGAAAAACAAAATGAGGTGAGTCGGATGGCTAAAATTGGAATCATCGGATCAGGAAGCTGGGGTATGGCATTATCAGTACTTCTATATAATAATGGACATGAGGTAGCGGTCTGGTCTGCTCTGCCGGATGAGATTAAAGAGATGGAGCAGACTCACCGGCATCATACGCTTCCGGAGCTGATACTTCCGGAAGATATGGTATTTACGCAAGATCTGGAAGAAGCTATGACAGGGAAAGATCTTTTAGTTACTGCAGTTCCTTCTGTCTACGTCAGGTCAACGGCGAAACGGATGAATCCATTCTGCCGCTATGGGCAGGTGGTTGTGAATGTGGCAAAAGGAATTGAAGAAACGACTTTGATGACTTTGTCTGAGATTCTGGAAGAGGAACTTCCTATGGCAGATGTTGCGGTATTATCCGGACCAAGTCATGCGGAGGAAGTGAGCAAGGGCCTTCCTACGACCTGTGTGGCAGGCGCCTCCACGAGAAAGACTGCCGAATACATTCAGAGCATCTTTATGAGCGAGGTATTCCGGGTTTATACAAGCCCGGATATTCAGGGAATTGAGCTTGGAGGTTCTTTAAAGAATGTCATTGCTCTGGCAGCTGGTATCGCAGACGGACTGGGATATGGAGATAATACAAAGGCTGCGCTGATCACCAGAGGCATTGCTGAAATATCAAGACTTGGCACTGCCATGGGAGGCAAGATTCAGACGTTTGGCGGTTTATCCGGAATCGGTGATTTAATTGTTACCTGTGCCAGCATGCACAGCCGGAACAGAAGAGCAGGAATTCTCATGGGCCAGGGAAAGTCCATGGAAGAAGCGACAAAAGAAGTGAAGATGGTTGTAGAGGGAATCTACTCTGCAAAAGCAGCACTGGCTTTATCGGAGAAATATGAGGTATCCATGCCTATCGTAGAACAGGTGAACGCAGTGCTGTTTGACGGCAAGTCAGCATCAGAAGCAGTGCGAGATTTGATGCTGCGGGATAAGACGATTGAAAGTTCTGATATTCCGTGGGAATAATCCAAAAGCTGACTTTATTTTATTTTTTTGAACCAAAATTAGTTGACATTTTTTAAAAGCCATTCTATTATAAAGACTATGTATACGTTACAACGTTAATGTGGCGTATATAAAATTGTTTCATGAGGAGGAATGGATTGTGAAAAAATCTATGAAAAAGTTACTGAGTCTTAGTTTGGCAATTGCCATGGCGGCATCTTTAACTGCCTGCGGAAGCGGAAAAGCTTCAGAGGGAACAACCGCAGCTGGAACAGAATCCAAGGGTGAGACACAGACCACCGCAGCCGGCGCAGCAGCAGGAGAGGGTACAATTAAGATCGGCGGAATCGGCCCTATCAGCGGAAGCACTGCTATTTACGGACAGGCCGTAAAGAATGGTGCAGAACTGGCAGTGAATGAGATTAATGCAAATGGCGGTATTAACGGCGCAAAGATCGAATTTAATTTCCAGGATGATGAAAATGATACGGAAAAATCAGTGAATGCTTACAATACCTTAAAAGACTGGGGTATGCAGTTACTGGTGGGAACTGTTACTTCTGCTCCCTGTATTGCAGTTGGTGCTGAGTCCAGCAACGATAACATGTTCCAGTTAACACCATCCGGATCTGCAGTAGACTGTACCAAGTTTGAAAATCAGTTCCGTGTATGTTTCTCAGATCCAAACCAGGGTGCAGCTTCAGCGCAGTATATCGGTGAAAACAAACTGGCTACCAAAGTAGCGGTTATTTATGACAGCTCTGATGTTTACTCATCCGGCATTCATGATAAATTTATTTCCGAAGCTGCAAATCAGGGCATTGAAATTGCAGCTGATGAAGCATTTACAGCAGACAACAACACGAACTTCTCTGTACAGCTTCAGAAAGCACAGGATTCCGGTGCAGAGCTTGTTTTCCTTCCTATCTACTATTCACAGGCAGCTTTAATTCTTGCCCAGGCAAAACAGATGGGATATGCACCTGCGTTCTTTGGCTGTGATGGTCTTGACGGACTTCTTACAGTAGAGAATTTCGATACAGCTCTTGCTGAGAATGTAATGCTTTTAACACCTTTTGCAGCTGATGCAAAGGATGATCTGACTCAAAAATTCGTAACCTCCTTCAAAGAGAAGTACGGTGAGACTCCAAACCAGTTTGCGGCAGATGCTTACGATGCAGTTTATGCAGTGAAAGCAGCAGCTGAAAAAGCAGGCGTCACAGCAGATATGGATGCTTCTGCAATCTGCGATAAGTTAAAAACTGCAATGACCGAGATTTCCATCAACGGACTGACCGGTGAAAATATGAAGTGGACTGCAGACGGAGAGCCGGATAAGGCTCCTAAGGCAGTAAAGATTGTAAACGGCGTTTATACAGCAATGTAATATGACCCGCTGGAGGGCCGTCCAAGGGACGACCCTCTTCTTTGATATAATTTTCTTTAATAAAGACGAATGAGGTGCGTTGGTATGATGAGTTTCATATCCTATTTTATTAATGGTTTAAGCCTTGGCAGTGTTTATGCAATCATTGCTCTTGGTTATACCATGGTATATGGCATTGCCAAGATGCTTAACTTTGCACATGGTGATGTTATTATGATTGGAGGATACGTGGTGTTCACAGTTGTCAGCACAATGGGCTTAGGTCCTGTTGCGGGCATTCTCCTTGCGGTTATTCTATGTACTGTACTGGGCGTGGTCATTGAGGGCGTCGCTTATCGTCCTTTACGTATGGCAAGTCCTCTGGCAGTTCTGATTACGGCAATCGGTGTGAGCTACCTGCTTCAAAACATCGCACTGCTTGTCTTTGGTTCCAATCCAAAATCCTTTACTTCTGTTGTAACAATTCCGGCATTAAAGCTGGCAGAAGGAAAGCTGACGATCTCAGGAGAAACGATCGTTACAATTATCAGCTGTGTTATTATTATGATTGGACTGACTGCGTTCATTAAGAAGACAAGAGCAGGACAGGCCATGCTCGCTGTGTCAGAAGACAAGGGAGCGGCCCAGCTGATGGGAATTAATGTAGATGGTACCATTGCGCTTACCTTTGCAATTGGTTCTGCTCTGGCTGCGATTGCAGGAGCACTTCTCTGCTCTGCATACCCCACACTTACCCCATATACCGGTTCCATGCCTGGAATTAAGGCATTCGTTGCTGCTGTATTTGGAGGAATTGGTTCGATTCCGGGGGCGTTAATCGGAGGCCTGCTTCTGGGCGTTATTGAAAACTTAAGCAAAGCTTACATTTCATCCCAGCTTTCCGATGCTATTGTTTTCGCAGTTCTCATCGTTGTCCTTCTTGTGAAGCCTACCGGTATTCTCGGCAAGAAGATCAATGAGAAAGTATAGGTGGACGGAATGGAAAAAAGTACAGCTAAAAAGATTCATATCGATAAAACGTTAAAAACCAACTTAATTACTTACGGCATTGTGATTGCAGCATTTATCATCGTGCAGCTGTTAATTTCTGCCGGACAGGTCAGCAGTCTGATGAAGGGACTTTTAGTGCCTCTTTGTATTTATAGTATCATGGCCATATCCTTAAATCTGACTGTAGGCATTTTGGGAGAATTAAGTCTTGGACACGCTGGTTTTATGTGCATGGGAGCATTTTCCAGTTCCATTTTCTCTATTTCCATGATGGATGCGTTACCTAACGCAGGAATCCGCTTTTTCCTGGCCATTCTTGTGGGAGCTGCCGCAGCCGCAGCAGCAGGCATCGTTGTGGGAATCCCTGTATTAAGGCTCAGGGGTGATTATCTGGCAATTGTAACGCTGGCATTCGGTGAGATTATTAAGAACGTTGTGAATGTACTTTATCTTGGAAAGGATTCAAACGGATTTCATTTCTCTATGAAGAATGCCATGGCACTTAATATGGAGAAAAGCGGAACGGTGATTTTAAATGGTGCACAGGGTATTACCGGCACACCTAAAAACTCCACCTTTGCCATCGGTGTGATTCTGACTTTGATTACGCTGCTCATTGTACTCAATCTGATCAATTCCAGATCCGGACGTGCGATTATGTCTGTCCGTGATAACAGAATTGCAGCAGAGTCCATTGGTATTAATATAACCAAGTATAAACTTATGGCATTTACCATATCTGCCTCCCTTGCAGGTGTTGCAGGTGTTTTATATTCACATAACCTTTCTTCCCTGACAGCCACTCAGAAGAATTTTGGCTACAACCAGTCCATTATGATTCTTGTGTTTGTGGTACTTGGAGGAATCGGAAACATCCGGGGCTCCATGATTGCGGCGGTCTTATTGACCCTGCTTCCAGAGCTTTTAAGAGGTTTAAATGCTTATCGTATGCTGATTTATGCCATCATCCTGATTGTCATGATGATATTTAACTGGAGTCCGAAGCTGATCGATTTCAGAAAACGTTATTTTCATTTGAACAGGGCTAAGAAGGAGAGGGTATAATCATGGCTTTACTGGAAATTAAAAACCTTGGAATTTCATTTGGCGGTCTTCGGGCTGTAGATAATTTCAGCATCACCATTGAAAAGGGACAGCTTTACGGTCTGATTGGTCCAAACGGTGCGGGAAAAACCACGATTTTTAACCTTTTGACCGGTGTTTATAAACCCAATGCCGGAACGATCCTCTTAGACGGAGATAATATAACTGGGAAGAAAACTGTGGATATCAACCGGGCCGGAATAGCAAGAACGTTCCAGAACATACGTCTTTTTAAAGACTTAACTGTTCTGGATAATGTTAAAACCGGTCTTCACAACAGTCATCCTTATTCCACCGTTGCGGGAATCTTAAGGCTTCCCCAATATTTTAAAGTTGAAAAGGAGATGGATGAGAAAGCGGTAGAACTTCTAAAGGTCTTTGATCTGGATAAGGAGAAGGATACCCTTGCGTCCAATCTGCCATATGGTAAGCAGCGAAAGCTTGAGATAGCGAGAGCGCTTGCCACTGGTCCAAAGCTCCTGCTTCTTGATGAGCCGGCGGCTGGTATGAATCCCAATGAGACAGCCGAACTTATGGATACCATACGTTTCGTACGGGATAATTTTGATATGACCATTCTTTTAATAGAACACGATATGAAGCTTGTCTCCGGGATTTGTGAGCGTTTGACGGTGCTGAATTTCGGTCAGGTGCTTACCCAGGGTAAAACAGCGGATGTGCTTCATGATCCGGAAGTCATCAAGGCATATCTGGGAGAATAAGGAGGCTTTCAACATGGCAATACTTGAAGTGAAAAATCTGGAAGTATATTATGGCGTCATTAAGGCGTTAAAAGATATTTCCTTTGAAGTAAAGGAAGGGGAGATCGTTGCACTGATCGGTGCCAACGGCGCTGGTAAGACAACCACTCTTCATACAATAACAGGTCTGATCAAATCATCATCCGGCAGCATACAGTTTGATGGACACGATATTACCAAAATCAGAGGAGATAAAATCGTAGGTATGGGCATGGCCCATGTTCCGGAAGGAAGAAGGGTTTTTGCAGCTTTAAGTGTGTATGAGAATTTAAAGCTTGGTGCCTATACAAGAAGAGACAAAAATGAAATAGAAGAAACTCTTCAGATGATTTATAAACGTTTCCCCAGACTCCTGGAAAGAAAGAACCAGCCTGCCGGTACATTAAGCGGAGGGGAACAGCAGATGCTTGCCATGGGGCGTGCGCTCATGAGCCACCCCAAGGTAATTGTACTTGATGAGCCGTCTATGGGACTTTCCCCTATTTATGTGAATGAAATCTTTGATATTATTCAGGAAATCAACAAGTCCGGTACAACGGTTCTTTTGGTGGAACAGAATGCAAAGAAGGCATTATCCATTGCAAACAGGGCTTATGTTTTAGAAACCGGCTCCATTGTGCTGAGCGGTGATGCCAAAGAACTGATGAATGATGATTCTGTAAAGAAGGCATATTTAAGCGAATAAAGAACAGATTGAAACAGATACTGCAGCATGGACTTGCTGACTGCGGTATCTGTTTTTGTCTCCCGGAGAAAAGTTTGTCCAAAACATCAGGAAAGCAGTGCCTGATTATGGTAAGATAGCATTCGGAATAAAAAATGAAAGGAGGCAGGATATGTACTGGGTGCTTATGAAGTGCTGCTTTCGTCAGCAAATTCAGTATAAATTTAATCTGCTTTTTCAGATTATGGGTGACTGGCTTGCTGTTTACATAAAAATCTGTATCTGGCAGGCGGTTCTTAATTCGGGCGGAATAAAGAATATTAGCTTTAAAACTATGGTTTCCTATTCGGTGATAGCTGCCATGGTAAACGGTTTGCTGCGTTCCCAGATAGCCGAGGAACTGGCGGATCGTTTTCGGACAGGAATGATTGCGATTGATTTTATCCGCCCCATTTCTCTAAAATGGTATTACTTCTTTGGACAGTTAGGAGAGAATTTGTATCATGTTTTGTTTGAAGGGATCTTCATTGCTGCAGTGTCATTTTTTCTATGGAAACTGCCTGTCCCGGGTCCTGGGACTGTTTTGATTTTCTTTATCAGTCTGTCTTTTGGGATTTTAATTATGTTTTCGATCCAATATACCATAGGATTACTGGTCTTCTGGATGAAAGATGGTACCTATACACGCATGACGGCAGATGCATTGTTTCTTCTTTTTTCCGGAATCGATATTCCTCTCTGGTTTTATCCTGACTGGCTGAAGTCATTTTGTGAGTTCCTTCCCTTTTCCTATGTAGCATATAAGCCGGTTGCCATATGGCTTGGAATGCAGGAAGCAGACCAGTGGCAGAAAATATTGCTCATTCAGTTTTTCTGGGTTCTCATACTTTTTATGGCAGAGCGGCTGATATGGAAGCGGATTCAAAGCGGTATAGAAATACAGGGAGGTTGAAAGATTATGTTTGGTCTGTATGGAGCATTTGCTAAAGTTGCTTTTCTGACACAGCTGGAATACAGGGGCCAGTATTTTATGCGGCTGACTGCTAAAATACTGGGCTGGTCTTCCGGTTTTATCCTGCTTGTCATTCTGCTTAAAAAAGTGGGACCTGTGGCGGGATGGGGATTATATGAGATTCTTCTTTTATACGCCTTTGACGTTCTCTCTTATTCCATAGCGGGTACATTTTTTATGGGAGGTTTTGGCAAGCTGCCCACGCTGATTCGCAGCGGAGAGCTTGACGAAATTTTAACAAAGCCGGTGAATCCTCTTATTTATCTGATCTGTACGAAAGTAAGCGCAGGATATACCAGCAATTATGTGATAGCAGGGGCAATAATAGGAATCAGCCTGCACAAACTGGGAATCTCTCTGTCATTTAATCAGATAGTATGGCTGATCCTTGATATAACCGGCGCTGCGTTAATACAGGCTGCCGGATTTATGGTAACAACAGTACCTGCTTTCTGGTTCCTGAAAAGCGATGGCCTGTATCGGCTTTTTTACAAGAATTTGACCTGCTTTCTTCAATATCCTCTTACGATTTATCATAGCGGCATCCGTTTTTTGCTGACATTTCTACTGCCTTATGGATTTATTAATTTTTATCCTGTCCAGTTTTTTATTAACAGACAGGAGGGAATGCTGTCACCGTTATTTTTGTTTCTCACACCTTTTGTGGGAGCTTTTGTTTTCTTTACTGCCTACAGCTTTTGGCAAAAGGGGCTTCATGCATACCAGAGTACTGGATCGTAAATCAAGAGCGGAGGGAAATTATGTCTTACATAACAGTTGATCATGTAACCAGAGAATTTAAGAGTTTTAAACGTCCTGAGGGATTAAAAAATGCTCTTTCTTCTTTATTAAACCGCAGCTATGAGGTCAGAAAAGCAGTGGATGATTTATCGTTTACTGTAGAGAAAGGGGAACTGGTTGGATACATCGGACCGAATGGAGCAGGGAAATCCACGACGATAAAAATGCTGACGGGAATCATTACGCCTACTTGCGGGTCAATAAAAACCGGAGGAATTATCCCATGGGAAAACAGAAAAGAAAATGCAAGGCACATCGGTGTTGTTTTTGGTCAGAGATCCCAGCTCAACTGGGACCTTCCCATGGAAGACACTTTTGAACTGTACCGGAGAATGTATGGAACTGAAAAAGTCCGGTTTCAAAGAAATACGGAGATGTTCACGGAACTCTTAGAGATGCAGTCTTTTTTAAATAAGCCGGTCCGGCAATTAAGCCTTGGACAGAAAATGAGGGCAGAACTGGCGATTGCCCTTTTGCACGATCCTGATATTCTGTATCTGGACGAACCGACCATCGGACTTGATGTGGTGGTAAAGGATAAAATAAGAAAATTTGTAAGAGAGTTAAACCGTGAAAAAAAGACAACGGTAATTCTTACAACTCATGATATGGCTGATATAGAAGAAATCTGCGACCGGATTATTATGATCGATCATGGTAAGCTGATGCTTGATCAGCCGGTTGTTTCGTTTAAGTCACAGGGAGCAGACCAGTATTATGCAGAGGTCACCTTCCGGTGCTGCAAAGAACCGTTATGCTTAGATGGTGTAGAGCTTATAAAAGAACTTCCTCTCTGCCATACCTACATCATAAATCCCAGACTCGTTTCCATGAACGTTTTGTTAAGCCGCATTTCGGAACTCTTTGAGGTTACGGATATTACAATAAAAAAACCAGAAATTGATGAAATCGTACGAAAAATATATACCTCTCAACCAGGAGAAACAAGTGGACAGTTATTATATTCTAAATGATGCAGTTCAATATGTGGAAGATCATATCAAAGAAACAATATCAGCAGAAGAGATTGCAGCTGCCTGTAATTATTCCGTTTCAAATTTAAAATACTTATTTCATAAGGTATTCCAGTATGGGATGATGGAGTATGTAAACAGAAGAAAGATTTCTGAGGCAGCATGCCGCCTTATAAAAACACAGGAATCGGTCTGCCAGGTAGCCTTTTATTACGGCTTCAGCTCCCAGGAAGTCTTTACCAGAGCCTTTTATAAAATATGGCAGGAGACTCCCGGCGTATACAGAAAGAAAAGACATTTTTTCGGACTTTATCCAAGACAGGAATTTATCTGCGATGAATGCGGTGTTTTCCGCAGAAGATATGATCTGACCGGTCTGGCAGAAGAATTAAATGCAAGAGACTGTTCCGCAGTTGTCTGTTTTGATATTGTCGGCATTAGGTTTATAAAAACCTGCTATGGGAAAGATGCGGGGGAGGCCGCCGCCTTACATGCGCTGCAGCGGCTGGAAGAATTCCTGGGCGGAGACTGTTCCATTTACCGGCTTGCAGGCGATAAGTTTGCGGTTAACTTAGGAGGAGCAGGATATTATTCTGCCAGAAACGAAACATTAAAAGTCCTTGAAGCGAATGGTACCTCTTTTACTTTTAAAGGTAATGAAATTTCCTTATCCATGTTTGCAGGAGTGTGTCAGATTACTGCCGGGGCAATAACGTCGAAACAGCTGTTTGATAGTTTGAATTTTACCATAGAAACGGCCCATAAACGGCTGTTCCGCAGCTTTACCGGTCCTGATGGATTTCAAACCCTCAAGCTTCGCTGCGATGATGCTTCCGGGCTTTACAAAGGTGAGGTCAGCCATGTTTACCGGGAATCCCATATGGGTATCCATGGATTTGCCTGTCGCATTCCCTGTGAAGAAACGAATTATTTCTTTTCTGTTGATGATGAAACAGAACCGGTTCGCTGGAAAACATCTGAAAATGAATATCATCTGTTTTTTCCTGATGGTGAGGACTGGTATCGGAAAACAGTTTTTACCAGCAGCAAGGAGGTGTTGCGGGATCATTATTATATCATCAGGAACTTACACCGTCAAAAGGATCAATGCCTTACATTTACCCTGCTGTATTTAGAAATCATGTGCTCTGCGGATGGCAGGGTGATAACACTGAATGGCGGTGAATTAAAAGAGGCGCTGCATGAGGGAATTATTTCAAAAAAAGAATACAGGAAAATAGTAAATACCGGAAAATCTATCCTTAACAGGATCGAAAAGAAAAGGGAATAATCTTTTCACCCCCGCATATAGTGTAACAGCACAGAAGGGGGAATCTTTATGGACAATTATAACGTATACAATGATATCAAAGCCCGGACCAACGGAGAAATCTACATTGGAGTGGTTGGCCCCGTCAGAACAGGAAAGTCCACCTTTATCAAGCGTTTTATGGAATTGATGGTACTGCCGGGCATGGAAGACGAACACCAGAAAACTCAGACAAGGGACGAACTGCCTCAGAGCGCAGCCGGAAAGACCATTATGACGACGGAACCTAAATTTATTCCCAAAGAGGCCGCAACCATCCGGCTGGGAGATGAGATTGAGACCAAGGTCCGCCTCATCGACTGCGTTGGCTTTATGGTGGACGGCGCAGCGGGGCATATTGAAAATGAGGAAGAGCGTCTGGTAAAAACACCCTGGTTTGATTATGAGATTCCATTTACGAAAGCGGCGGAAATCGGTACGAGAAAAGTAATCAATGATCATTCCACCATCGGTGTCGTTGTTACAACAGACGGTTCCATCGGTGAACTGAAGCGTCCCAATTACATAGCTGCAGAAGAGCGCACCGTCCAGGAGCTTAAGAATCTTGGTAAACCATTTCTTATTCTTTTAAATTCTGCAAAACCATACTCGGATGAAACCGTTGCCCTGGCAAAGGATATGAATGTGAAGTATGGTGTTACGGTTATGCCCATTAACTGTGAGCAGTTAAAGAAAGAAGATGTGGGAAACATTCTGGAGCGTGTATTAAAGGAATTCCCTGTAACGGAAATGGATTTTTACATTCCCAAATGGCTTGAAATACTCCCTGCCACACACTGGCTGAAGGCTCAGGTGATTCAGGCAGCCAAGGACATGGTAAAAAAGGTCACCCAGATGAAAGATGTATCTGCCGGTTTATTTAACGGGGAAACAGAGAGCATCCGCGGGGTGAAGGTTCAGAATATGAACATGGCAGACGGAAGCGTATCCGTTGACATGGATGTGGATGACAGCTTCTATTATCAGATTTTAAGCGATTACGTAGGAATCCCGATTGAAGGGGAATATCAGCTGATGCAGACATTGAGCGAGCTGGCAAAAATGAAAAAGGAATATGAAAAGGTCAATCAGGCCATGAGCCAGGTCAGAATGAAAGGTTATGGCGTAGTGACTCCGGAACGTTCTGAAATCATGCTTGATGAGCCGGAAGTAATTAAACACGGGAATAAGTATGGTGTAAAAATGCGTGCGGAGGCCCCCTCCATTAACTTAATTAAAGCCCATATTCAGACAGAAATCGCTCCTATCGTAGGAAGTGAACAGCAGGCAGAAGATTTAATTGCCTATATAAAGGAAAATGCCAGAGAAAGCGAAGAAGGTATCTGGAATACCAATATCTTTGGTAAATCCATTGAACAGATTGTGGAAGACGGAATTCAGACCAAAATATCGCAGCTTACGGATGACTGTCAGATGAAGCTGCAGGACACCCTCCAAAAAATAATTAACGATAGTAATGGCGGTATGATTTGCATTATTATCTAAATTAATGGTATAATAGGAAAAACAAATACAAAAGGAGGGCTTTTATGAAATTGACGTTCATCGGCGCAGCCCACGAGGTAACCGGAAGCTGTCATTATCTGGAAGCATCAGGTTTAAGGATTCTTGTGGACTGCGGAATGGAGCAGGGGATTGACCGGTTTGAAAATGCCAGCCTGCCCGTCAGCTACGCCCAGATTGATTATGTGCTTCTGACTCACGCCCACATTGACCATGCAGGACTGCTTCCTTTTATCTATGCCAGAGGCTTCAGGGGAAACGTGATTTCTACGGACGCAACCGCTGATCTTTGCGCAATTATGCTTAAGGACAGTGCCCATATTCAGGAGTCTGAGGCAGAATGGAAAAACCGGAAAGCAAGGCGTGCCGGTCTTCCGGAAGAAGAGCCCCTCTACGGTATGAATGATGCCATGGGTGTATTGGAGTTGTTTCGGTCCTATCAGTATAATGAAAAAGTGGAACTGGAAGATGGCCTCACCATCCGATTTACCGATGTGGGTCATCTTCTTGGTTCCGCCTCCATCGAAACCTGGATCAGGGAAGAAAACTGTTCCAGGAAAATTGTTTTCTCCGGCGATATCGGCAATAAGAACAAGCCGCTGATCCGTGATCCACAGTACATAAAGGATGCGGATTATGTAGTGATGGAATGTACCTACGGGGATCGTCTTCACGGCAAAATACCGGATCATGTGAGCGTACTTGCGGACATTGTCCAAAGAACACTTGACAGGGGCGGTAATGTGGTGATTCCTGCTTTCGCAGTAGGAAGAACCCAGGAACTGCTTTATATGTTCCGGCGGATCAAGTCCGAAAACCGGATTACAGGTCATGATGGGTTTGATGTATATGTTGACAGCCCTCTTGCAGTTGAGGCTACTCAGGTTTTTAAAGACAATCTGGTAGACTGTTATGATGAAGAAACCAGGGAACTGGTTATGAAGGGAATTAATCCGATCTCATTCCCCGGTCTGAAGCTATCCGTCACCAGTGAAGATTCAAAAAACATCAATTTTAATTCAAAGCCCAAAGTAATTATATCGGCTGCAGGAATGTGCGATGCCGGACGGATCCGGCACCATTTAAAGCATAATCTGTGGCGCCCGGAGTGTACGATTGTCTTTACGGGCTATCAGTCCATAGGGACGCTTGGCAGAAGCCTGATCGATGGCAGCACCGATGTAAGGCTTTTTGGTGAAACCATTCAGGTGGAAGCCCATATTGAACAGATGGGTGGGATGAGTTCCCATGCAGATATGGAAGGATTGATTGCCTGGTTGAATGCATTTGAAGAAAAACCGCGACAAGTATTTCTGGTTCATGGCGATGATCTGGTCTGCAATTCCTTTGAACAGCTTTTAAAGAAAGAGTATGCTTACCAGGTAAGTGCGCCTTATTCCGGTTCCATATATGATCTTGCCCTAGGTAAATGGGTGGATGAGACAGAAGGAACCGCAGTGGTCAGAGCACCGGAAACCGCTAAAAAGCCTGTTGGTGTTTACGCCAGACTGTTTGCAGCAGGAGAACGGCTATTGCAGGTAATCCGCCATAATGAGGGCGGGGCCAATAAAGATCTTGCCAAATTTGCAGATCAGATTAATTCATTGTGTGATAAATGGGACAGATGAAAATAAGGAGAACATGAGAAATTGACAAAGGTACAACTATTTACAGACGGAGCTGCGAGAGGAAATCCTGACGGACCGGGAGGTTACGGTGCGATTTTGCAGTTTACAGATTCCAAGGGGCAGCTCCATGAAAAATCAATGTCTGCAGGATATGTGAAAACCACAAATAACCGCATGGAACTTATGGCAGCGATTGCAGGTCTGGAGGCTTTAACCAGACCCTGCCAGGTGGAGCTTTATTCGGATTCCAAATATCTAACGGATGCATTTAACCAGCGCTGGATTGATAACTGGGTGAAGAATGACTGGAAAAGGGGAAAGAGCGGCCCTGTAAAGAACATTGATTTGTGGGAGCGTCTGCTGAGGGCAAAACAGATGCACCAGGTAACCTTTCACTGGGTAAAAGGACATGCTGGTCATCCCATGAATGAAAGGTGTGATGTGCTGGCTACCAGTGCAGCTGACGGACATGATCTGCTTACAGATGAAGGCCTTTCCTGAAGAGAACAGTAAGTGGATAAAACTTACATATCTCTTACAATCTCTTACTAAATCCAGTTTCCTATTTTCTTTCTTTTTTATTTGTGATATGGTAATTTCATTAAATCATGTTAGGATGAAAAGTCATGAATAGAAACAGAGGAATTTGGATTGTAATAGGAAGTATACTGGTCATAGGTATATTGGTGACCTTTGCTACCTTCAGCTTTGTAAAGGGAAAAGACAGCACAACGAATTCTTCCGCAGTTTCGGGATACTCCGAAGACAGCCAGCTTTTAAAAGAAGAAAAAACAGGAAGCGGTTCTGTCAGGCAGATCTCTCCGGATATCATGATATCAAAAGAAACACAGAAGAAATCTGTTCCCGCTGAAACTGAAGCATCTGAAGATACATCCCAGTCAGAAGAGGATGACGAAAGTGCTGTATTACAGGATACCCAGGAGCCGATGATGAAAAGGGCGGTTTTATCTGAACCGGAAGCAGGGGCTGCAGGGGCTGCGGATACATACGGTGAAAGTGAAACACAGTCAGCCGCACCGGAACCTGTGATTACCCCAATTACTCCGGATTCCAAGGCCAAGACTGCCCAGGCGGCAGCGCCGTCTGAAGGCGCTGATTATTTCAGAAAGCATTTAAAGGAGCTGGATGCCCAGATTAAAAAGATGAGGGAGGATTCGGCTGATTCCAACACATATTCCATGAAAGCCCTGGCTGACAAAGAACTGAAGCTTTGGAACCGGGAGCAGAATTCGATATATGAAGCGATTTCTGAAACCCTGTCTGAAGATTTAAAAAGACAATTGGAAGCCTCCCAGCAGTCCTGGATTAAAGACAGGGACGTGAAAGCGGAAGAAGCTGCCAAAAAATACAGCGGGGGAACTTTGGAAGAACTTGAATACACCGCTTCTCTTGCTCAATCCACCAGAGAACGGGCTTACAGCCTGATCGAGGAATATGAGGAATACCTTACTCCATAGAAATGACGAAAAAGTGCGGTTTTTACCGTACTTTTTCATTTGTATGAAAAAAATTACAAATGAATATCTTGCTAAATAAAATCCCTTGTGATAGGATAATAAAATGAGCGATATTATAATAACTTTCGGGAGGAAAAAATAATGACAGCAATATTTGCAAGTTTCCTGGGAACCGCTATTAAATTCCTGTTTTTCCTGCTTATTTCCTGGGGCGGAATTGTATGCGGAAAGAAATACAGAGATTATAAAGATGCCGCCAGTGCCGCAGCTGGTGCGGATGAAACAAAATAACTAACGGAGGACAGTAACGTGAATAACTACGGTGTGAATGAACTGAGGAGAATGTACCTTGAATTCTTTGAGAGCAAGGGACATTTAGCGATGAAAAGCTTCTCCCTGGTTCCACATAATGATAACAGCTTGTTATTGATCAACTCGGGTATGGCACCCTTAAAACCATATTTTACTGGTCAGGAGATTCCTCCAAGAAGAAGGGTAACAACCTGCCAGAAGTGTATTAGAACCGGTGATATTGAGAATGTAGGCAAAACTGCCCGCCATGGAACATTTTTTGAAATGCTTGGCAACTTTTCATTTGGAGATTATTTCAAGAATGAAGCAATTCACTGGTCATGGGAATTTTTAACAGAAGTAGTCGGACTGGATCCGGACAGGCTGTATCCTTCCGTATATCTGGAAGATGATGAAGCCTTCGAAATCTGGAACAAAGATATCGGCATTGCACCGGAGCGTATATTCCGGTTTGGTAAGGAAGACAACTTCTGGGAGCACGGAGCAGGTCCATGCGGTCCATGTTCTGAGATCTATTATGACCGGGGTGAAAAATATGGCTGTAAGAAGCCTGGATGCACCGTAGGCTGTGACTGTGACCGTTACATGGAAGTGTGGAATAACGTATTTACGCAGTTTGAGAATGATGGTCAGGGCAATTATGCAGAATTAAAGCAGAAGAATATTGATACAGGCATGGGTCTGGAGCGTCTTGCAGTGGTTGTGCAGGATGTGGATTCCATTTTTGATGTAGATACGATTAAGGCACTTTTAAACCGCGTTGCAAAGCTGGCCAATACGGAATATAAAAAGGATGCAGAGGTTGATGTATCACTTCGCCTCATCGCCGATCATATCCGTTCTTGTACCTTTATGATTTCCGATGGAATTATGCCGTCGAATGAAGGCAGAGGCTATGTTCTGCGCCGTCTTTTAAGAAGGGCTGCCCGTCATGGAAGGCTTCTTGGAATCGAAGGTAAATTCCTTGCGGATTTATCCACAACTGTCATTGAACTTTCAAAGGATGGTTATCCGGAACTGGAAGAGAAGAAAGCCATGATATTAAAGGTCCTTACTCAGGAAGAGGATAAGTTTAATAAAACCATTGATCAGGGCCTTGCCATTTTAAATGAACTGGAAGAAGATATGGTGAAAAAAGGCAGCAGGATTCTGACTGGTGAGGATGCCTTTAAGCTGTATGATACCTACGGATTCCCTCTTGACTTAACTCTTGAGATTCTGGAAGAAAAACAGTTTGGTGTGGACGAAGAAGGCTTTAAGGCAGCCATGCAAAAACAGCGTGAAACAGCCAGAAATGCCAGAAAGACCACGAATTATATGGGCGCGGATGTTACGGTTTACCAGTCTATTGATCCGTCCCTCACAACGGAGTTTACAGGCTATGACAGTTTAATCTGTGATACTGTGATCACTGCGCTTACCAGTGAGAGCGATCTGGTGGAAGCCCTGACAGATGGAGAGACCGGAACGATTGTAACGGAAAAAACCTCCTTTTATGGAACCATGGGCGGTCAGCAGGGTGATACGGGTATGATTATCTGTAAAACCGGAGAATTTAAAGTTGAGGATACCATTCACCTACAGGGCGGAAAAGTCGGTCATGTGGGAAAGGTTGTAAAAGGTATGCTGCAGACCGGTGATCAGGTAACCTGTAAGGTCTGTGAGAAAAACCGCCAGAATACAGGCAAAAACCACAGTGCCACCCATCTTCTCCAGAAAGCATTGAGGACTGTGCTTGGCAGCCATGTAGAGCAGGCAGGATCATTCGTTGATGGTGACAGACTCCGTTTCGACTTTACTCATTTTTCCGCTTTAACACCGGAAGAGATTGATCAGGTAGAAACTCTTGTTAATGAAAAAATCAAAGAATCCCTCCCGGTACAGACAGAGATTATGTCTCTTGAGGAAGCTAAAAAGTCTGGCGCCATGGCATTATTTGGTGAAAAATACGGAGACAGTGTCCGCGTAGTAAAAATGGGTGATTTCTCCACAGAACTTTGCGGAGGTACTCATATTTCCAATACAGGCGTCATCGGATCCTTTAAGATCCTTTCTGAGGCTGGTATTGCAGCCGGCGTACGCAGAATTGAGGCATTAACCGGTGACGGATTAATGAATTATTATAAAGAAACAGAAGCAGCTTTTCATGAAGCAGCAAAGGCAGCAAAAACCACACCTGCTTCCCTGACTGCAAAGATAGAATCTCTCCTTGAGGAGATAAAGACTCTTCACTCTGAAAATGAGAAGTTAAAGAGTAAGCTGGCCAAAGATTCTCTTGGCGATGTTATGGATCAGGTGACAGAAGTAAAGGGCATGAAAGTTCTGGCTGTAAAAGTTCAGGATGTGGATATGAACGGTCTTCGAAACTTAGGTGACCAGTTAAAAGACAAACTGGGGGAAGGCGTAATCGTAATCGCATCTGTACAGGATGAAAAGGTCAATTTAATGGCTGCCGTTACCGATGAAGCTCAGAAAAAAGGAGCTCATGCAGGCAACTTGATTAAGGCCATTGCTTCCCTTGTGGGAGGAGGCGGCGGCGGACGTCCAAACATGGCTCAGGCTGGCGGTAAGAATCCGGCAGGAGTAGATGCGTGCTTATCTAAAGTGGCAGAAGTTGTGGGTGAACAGCTGAAATAATTACTGTAATAATTGAAAAATAATAAAAAATTTTTCTTGACGTATGGCAAAATTATGCTATAATCATATCAGTGCTATAAAATACCCAAACAGTTGTATTATGCACAAGTACACAACTGGAGGGAGGTTAGGTGTGAGCTATGTCAAATGTAATCGTTAAAGACAACGAGAGCTTAGATAGCGCTTTACGCAGATTCAAAAGAAACTGTGCAAAAGCAGGTATCCAGCAGGAAATTCGTAAGAGAGAGCATTACGAAAAGCCAAGCGTAAGACGTAAGAAAAAGTCTGAAGCTGCAAGAAAACGTAAATATAACTAATTCTTAAAAGATGAATCCCTGGTCTCTTTTTTGTGACCAGGGGTTTTTTCGTCTTTTTACGCGCTATAGAATTTTCCATATTATAATTGCATATAGTAGAAAAGAAGAGATCAGAGAAAGGCGATAAAAGTTATGCTGGAGGAAACAAAAGTAAAAGCAGCTTCCGCCTTAAAACTTCCAAAGGATGTGGTTCTTGGAGAAGTGCTTGTATCGTTTCTGGGCCGCCATAGTGTTGTGATCGAAAATTACAGAAGCATCATTTTATATACGGACTGTTTAATCAAGATTCAGGCAAAAAACTGCCGGGTTATCATAGGAGGCAGCCGTCTTATGATTGAGTATTACACCAATGAGGAGATGAAAATCAACGGTTACATTAAATCCCTGGAATTTGATTAAACTGGGAATAATGGAGGTGTAGTTACGTGCTTACATGGCTGAATCATCGCTTTTTCGGATATCTTTTCGTTGAAATGACCGGTTTTTCTCCGGAACGTTTTTTTAATATGTGCAGCGCACATGAAATTGAGGTTTGGGATGTAGTTCATTCCGGCCATACTTACCGGTTCTTTATCACGGTACCGGGATTTCGTAAAATCAAACCTCTCGTCCGTAAATCGAAGGTCAGACTTAGAATTTTGAAAAAGTTTGGACTTCCTTTTTTTTTATACCGGAACAGAAGAAGAAAGTTTTATGCGGCGGGCTTTCTAGGTTTTTTGGCGATACTTTATGTTTTGTCCCTGTTTATCTGGGATATTGAATTTGATGGGAATCAGATGTATACATATGATACTCTTTTAAAGTTCTGTGAGTCAGAGGAGATTCGTTATGGCATGAGAAAATCAAAGATTGACTGTGATGTGCTGGAGGAATCATTAAGAACCCGTTTTCCGGAAATTACCTGGGTATCTGCAAGAGTATCGGGAACCAGACTTTTGGTTAAGATAAAAGAAAATGAAGTGCTTTCCGACATTCCGGTCAGGGATGAAACTCCCTGCGATCTCATTGCCCAAAAGGATGGCACAATCACCTCCATAATTGTCCGGAGCGGAGTTCCCATGGTAAAGGTCGGGGACCAGGTGGCTGCAGGAGATGTGCTGGTCAGCGGCACACTTCCCATCATTGGGGACAGCGAAGAAATTGTGAATACTCATTATGTTCACTCTGACGGGGATATAACCGCCAGAACTGAGTATCATTATAACAGGAAGATTCCGTTATTTAAGACCATAGAGGTGGAGACCGGAAAAGTAAGAAGAGGACGGTATGTAAAAGCCTTTCAGTTTTCTTTTCTGTTAATGAGACCAAGACCGGAAGGGACATCGTGGAAACGAACGATGGAAGAAACCCAGCTTCATCTGTTTAAAAACTTTTATCTGCCCATTTATGTGGGAAAAATAACAGGGAAAGAGTATGTGTCCTATGAACGCCCTTATACGGAAGAAGAGAAGAAAGAACTGGCTGATCAGATGAATCAGAGCTTCCAAAAAAAATTATTGGAAAAGGGGGTACAAATTCTGGAAAATCATGTTAAAATACTAGATAATGAATCTTTGTGCCAGATTACCATGGATTTTGTGACGGAGGAGCCCTTAGGCAGACAGGAAGCGCTGAAGATGCAGACAACAGAGGAACCGGAGGAGACGAATAATTCAAATGAGCGTAATTGAAACTATCATAGATATTCCTATTGAACACGAGAAGAATGTATGCGGGCAATTTGACAGCTACTTAAAAAAGATTGAACGGACCCTGCATGTTACCATGATTGCAAGGGATGGAGCTCTTAAAATCATCGGTCCGGAACAGATGGTACAGAGAGCAAAAAGTGTATTCAGCAATCTGATTGAGCTTTCCAAACGGGGGAATGTAATCGCAGAACAGAATGTGGATTATGCTCTTTCTCTTTCTTTTACGGAAAGCGACAGTCAGATCCTTGAGATAGACAAAGATATTATCTGCAGAACCATTAACGGAAAGCCGGTGAAGCCAAAGACTCTGGGACAGAAGCAATATGTGGATCAGATCAGAAAAAAGATGGTGGTATTCGGAATTGGTCCTGCCGGAACCGGTAAGACCTATCTTGCCATGGCTATGGCAATTCAGGCTTTTAAAAACGGTGAAGTAAACAGGATTATTCTTACGAGACCTGCAATTGAAGCAGGGGAGAAGCTGGGCTTTCTGCCGGGTGATCTTCAAAGTAAGATTGATCCGTATTTAAGACCGCTCTACGATGCTCTGTATCAGATTATGGGAGCTGAAAGCTACCTTCACAATGCGGAAAAAGGTCTCATTGAGGTAGCACCTCTGGCCTATATGCGAGGAAGGACTCTGGATAATGCATTTATCATTCTTGATGAAGCCCAGAATACAACGCCTGCCCAGATGAAGATGTTCTTAACCCGGATCGGTTTTGGTTCCAAGGTGATCGTTACGGGCGACCAGACTCAGAAGGATCTACCGGCAGGAGCCGTATCGGGTCTTGACATGGCCATGAGGATCTTAAAGAAAATTGATGATATCAGCTTTTGCCAGCTGACCAGCAGTGACGTTGTCCGCCATCCGCTGGTTCAAAAAATTGTACAGGCTTATGATGAGTTTGAGTCCAGGAAAAAGCCGGCTGACCGAAAAGTGAAGACAGTTACAGGAAGAAAGGCGCATTATGACGATTAATATAGAATACGAAGCGGAGAAAAAGCTGAAAATTCCCTATGAAGAGATTATAACCAGTGTGGCAGAGGAAGCGCTGGATTATGAAAACTGCCCTTATGAGGCAGAGATTAATGTTCTTATTACAGATAATGAGGATATCCGCCAGATCAATCAGGAATACAGGAATATCGACAGTCCCACTGATGTACTTTCCTTTCCGATGATTGAATATGAGACACCTTCTGATTTCGATCATCTGGAAGAGGCGGAGTATGACTCCTTTAACCCGGAGACAGGAGAACTTCTCCTGGGGGATATTGTTGTTTCTGTTGACAAGGTGGAGGAACAGGCGGAAAAATACGGGCATTCCATAGAACGGGAACTGGCTTTTTTAGTCGCTCACAGCATGCTGCATTTATGCGGCTATGATCATATGGAAGACGAAGAACGCCTTGTTATGGAGCGAAAGCAGGAAGAAATTTTAAGCCGGAGGGGATACGTGAGATGAAAAAAAGGGTATGGTTTGGTTTTGCTATAGGAATGCTGTCTGCAGCCTTGCTCTCTGGCTGCGGTAAAAAGTACGAGGAAGTATCTGTTACAAACGTGCAGTCAGAATCACAGAAGGGACAATCGACAGAAGAGATCCGCATAAACAGCAGTACAGAGCAATCCGCCGGTGAGGACAGTGAATCCGGTGAATACTATACCAGTGAAGAACGTATCGAGAAAGATGGAAAAATACGCAGTTATTTAACCGGAGAGATGGTGGATGCAGCCATTGGTAACCGGAGGCCGGTAGCAGTGATGATGAGCAATGATAAGGAGGCGCAGCCTCAATATGGAATCAATCGGGCAGGAGTTGTTTATGAAGCTCCGGTAGAAGGCGGAATGAACCGGTACATGGCAATTATTGAAGATTATGATAATCTTTCAAGAATCGGCTCTGTCAGAAGCTGCCGTACGTATTATACATACTTTGCCCGTGAATTTGATGCTGTTTATGCCCATTATGGACAAAGCACCTTTGCCAAGCCTTATCTGTCCAATTTAGATCACATCAATGGTCTGGAGGCCATTGGTTCAGTTGCCTATTTCCGATCCTCCGACCGGAAATCTCCCCACAATGCCTATACCAGCGGGGAGCGTTTAAACAAGTCCATAGAAAAGCTGGGCTTTAAAAGAGAATATAATCCGGAATACAAGGGACATTATCTTTTTGCAAAAACCGGACATGAGGTTACTTTACAGGATGCGGACAGCGTAAAGGACGCTTATAAGGTTTACCCTGGCTACGTTTATAACAAGCCATGGTTTGAGTACCATGAGGACGACGGACTTTATTACAGATACCAGTACGGAAAGGCTCACCAGGGGGATGAAGGCCAGATCAGGGTGAAGAATATTATTCTGCAGTATTGTCCCTCCGCTCATTATGCCACTACTGAATATTTAAATATCAATGTTCACAATGATTCTTTCGGAATGTATGTGACCGGGGGCCGGGCAATTCCGGTGAAATGGTCCAAGGATGGAGAATTTGGGCCCACACATTATTACGATATGGAGAATAACGAGATCATCCTGAACCAGGGAAAAACCTGGGTTTGTATCATTTCAGCACAGGACTCTCCTAAAGTAGAAATATATGGAAAACAGTAGGACAAGCAAAAAAACAAATAAAAGGGGTTCTTCTAACTTCCTTCTTCAGGGAATCATCCTTGCGGCTGCAGGTATTATTGTCCGTGTGATCGGAATGTTTTACCGGATTCCCCTTGCGGATATTTTAGGAGATGAAGGAAACGGATATTACAGTTCCGCTTTTTCGATATACTCCATTTTATTAATTGTTTCTTCCTACAGCCTTCCCACGGCAGTATCCAAGATGGTTGCTGTAAGGATGGCGAGGAAAGAATATGTTAATTCCATGAAGGTACTGAAAGTATCTTTGTTTTATGGAACGGTTGTGGGAGGTTTGGGTGCTGCAGTTCTGTGGTTCGGAGCGGATGTGTTTGCAAATCAGTTTTTAAAAATGCCTTATACCAGTTATGCTTTGAAAACACTGGCTCCCACTGTCTGGATCATCGCTTATCTTGGGGTTTTCAGGGGATATTTCCAGGGACTTGGAACCATGCTTCCCACAGCGGTATCCCAGATTTTTGAACAGATTGTCAATGCAGTCATCAGTATCTATGCAGCAGCAATGCTCTTTAAAGAAGGACTGCGTTCCAATGCGCTTTATGGTTCAACCCAGTATTCCTATGCGTTTGGAGCAGCAGGCGGAACCATTGGAACCGGTGCAGGAGCACTTGCAGGCCTTTTGTTTCTTTTGTTTCTCATGTTCAGCTACCGTCCGATTATGAGAAGACAGTCCAGAAGAGACCGTTCCGGATATTTTGAAACATATCAAAATCTTTCCGGGGTTTTAATCCTGACCGTTCTTCCTATTGTGTTCAGCAGCGTTGCATACAACATCAGCATCGTGATTGATAACAGCATTTACGGCATCGGCATGTCTTCCATGGGTATGGGGGCTCCGGAGATAGCTGCCAACTGGGGAATCTATTCTGGTAAATACCGGCTTCTTTTTAATATTCCGGTTGCGATTGCCAATTCTCTGGCATCTGCCTTAATCCCGTCTTTGTCCCAGGCAGTGGCAGAAAGAAGCAGGAGCCAGATCATAAGAAAGATTTCCATGGTGATTCGTTTTTCCATGATCATCGCAATTCCCTCCACTGTGGGGCTCACTGTGCTTGCAGGACCTATCTGCAATCTTCTGTTTAGCAGAAGCAATAACATTGAACTGATTAAGATGATGATATATGGTTCCTCTGCAGTTGTGTTTTTCTCCCTGTCAACCGTTACCAATGCGGTGCTTCAGGGAATTAATCACATGAAGACGCCGTTAAAGAACGCAGTTATTTCCCTGGTGCTTCATGTGGGAATCCTCTGGCTCATGCTGTTTCCGTTTAAGATGGGGATATATGGAGTCTTATATTCCAATATTTTGTTTGCACTGACCATGTGTCTGCTCAATGGACTCTCCATACGGAAATATTTAAATTATCATCAGGAGATTAGAAAAACATTCTTTCTTCCTACTCTTGCGGCAGGAATTATGGGTGCTGTTTCCTATGGGGTGTATTTTCTGGTCCATGCAGTTTTAAAACATAATATAGTGGGAGTATTGGCAGCTGTGGCAGCGGCAGTGATAGTATACGGCGTGTTACTGTTAAAATTCCAGTGTGTCGATGAAACCGAGTTAAATGGCTTCCCTGGAGGCAGAAAATTGGCAGGTATTGCAAGAAAATACCATCTTTTATGATTAAAATGTAAGAAGAAAGCAGATACTATACTTACTGAAGGAGGTATCAACTCATGAAGAAGTATATGTTCTGCTTTCTATTATTTGTTGCGGCATCTGCGATCTGTCTGGGAATTGGCTTTGCCATTACAAAGGACAGTGTCAGACCGGAGGAGGCCCTCCCCGGGGCAACCATAGAAACCGAAACTGTGACAGAAGCGCAGATTGTCATAAATCAGGAAGAGGCAAAGCCAGCCAATGCTGAGAGCAAGGATAAATATTATCTGGTTTCAGAGGATGGGTATCTGCTCGTCCTCTATCAGGATAAAACAACCATCTGCCTCTATACCCATATGCCGGTTACTGATTTTCCGGAAGAAGAGAGGGGGAAGCTTATGGATGGAATCTGGTTTCCTTCGATGGTTGAAGTATTCAATTATCTGGAATCCTATACAAGCTAAACAGAAACAGGATTGAAATTTTGCGATAAAGCGGATACAATAAGTCTGACTGAATGTAAGGAGGACAGGATGAAAAAACAGATCATAATTATTGGGGCTGGAGCTTCTGGTCTGGCAGCGGGTATTTCTGCAGCCAGAGAGGGAGCTTCTGTTACAATTATGGAACATACAGCCAGACCGGGAAAGAAGCTTCTTTCGACCGGTAACGGAAAGTGCAATATTACGAATCTACAGCTTCCGGCAGAGGCATACAGGGGTAATCAGCCGGATTTTGCTTATCCGGTACTGAATGCATTTACGGTAAGCCAGACGATGGATTTTTTCAAAGATCTGGGGATCGTTCTGACAGAGCGCAATGGATATGTCTATCCCAATACCGGACAGGCAGCCACTGTTCTGGAGGCCATGCTTTTTGAACTGGAACATCTGGGCGTCAGGATTGTGACGGATTGCCGTGTGGAAGAGATTAAAAAAGATCTGACTGTGGTTACAGATAAAGGAAAACAAAAAGGAGACCGGATTATTCTCGCGGCTGGTTCCATGGCAGCACCCAAGACGGGCTCTGATGGCAGCGGTTATGATCTTGCCCGTAAGCTGGGTCACCGTATTATAACACCACTGCCCGCTCTGGTCCAGCTTCGCTGCAAGGAAAAATGGTACAGGCAGGCAGCAGGAGTACGCACGGATGCGCTTGTGACGCTTAAGACAGATGGAAAGACGGCGGCTTCAGACAGAGGGGAGCTTCAGATCACTGATTACGGAATCTCGGGTATACCTGTTTTTCAGATCAGCAGATATGCTGCAAGAGCCTTAAACGAAGGACAGCAGGTAACAGTACAGCTGGATTTACTTCCTGAGCTTCCGTTTTCAGATTTAGAAACCCTTCTTTTGGAACGGCAAAGAAGGTTTGGATACAGACCGGCGGAAGAATTTTTACATGGTGTGTTAAATTCCAAACTGGCTAAGGTGCTTTTAAAAGAGGCCGGTATTATACGGGCATCATGGGTGAAAGAGATTACAACCAGAGAGGTTAAGAATCTTGTCCGCTGCTTAAAGGATTTGAAAACAGTAATTGTTTCCACCAACGCGTTTGATCAGGCTCAGGTTTGCAGCGGCGGTGTGGATACAAAAGAGGTAGATCCTGTTACAATGGAATCGAAACTTATAAAAGGACTCTATTTTTCAGGAGAAATTCTTGATGTAGATGGAATATGCGGGGGTTATAACCTGCAGTGGGCATGGTCCAGCGGAATTACGGCAGGAATCCATGCAGGGAGAGGATAAATAAAATATGATACGAATCAATCAATTAAAACTTGCAGTGGATCACACGAAAGAAGATCTGCTGGCGAAAGCGGCTAAATTATTACGAATACCCGTAAAAGAGATACAGTCTTATGAAATAATCAAACAATCAGTTGATGCCCGTAAAAAGGAGGAGATTCATTTTATCTACTCCATTGACATTGAGACAAAAAATGAAGAAGCAGTCATACATAGAGCTAAAAATGTCAATGTTATACCGGCAGTGAAAAAGGAATACCAGTTTCCTGAGAGCGGAACGGAAACAATGATAAACCGTCCGGTCATTGCAGGTGCAGGGCCTGCGGGGCTGTTTTGCGGAGTCATGCTGGCCAGAAGCGGTTACCGCCCCCTTCTTTTAGAGCGGGGCGAAGACGTAGACAACAGGCGGCTTGCAGTGGATGGATTCTGGAACGGCGGACCATTAAATCCGGGCAGCAACGTGCAGTTTGGTGAGGGCGGGGCAGGAACCTTCTCAGACGGAAAATTAAATACACTGGTTAAGGACCCTCTGATGCGAAACCGCAAGGTTTTGGAACTGTTTGTGGAATTCGGCGCAGACCCTTCTATTTTGTATATCAACAAGCCTCATATCGGTACTGATGTACTGAGCGGAATCGTAAAGAATATGAGAAAGGAGATCATCCGTCTTGGAGGAGAGGTCCGTTTTAACAGCCTTGTTACGGATATTTTGATGAAAGACGGTAAGATCTTCTGCATCACGGTAAATGATAGGGAAGAAATCCCTGCTGATGCTTTAATTCTGGCTATCGGACACAGTGCCAGGGATACGTTTCATGTACTTGAACGCAGAGGGGTTCCCATGGAGGCCAAAGCGTTTGCCGTTGGACTCAGAATCCAGCACCCGCAGGAGGCAATCAACCGTTCCCAGTACGGGGAGGCTGCTCACGAGATACTTGGAGCAGCAGATTATAAGCTTACCCATCAGTGCAAAAGCGGAAGAGGGATTTATACATTTTGCATGTGCCCCGGCGGATATGTTGTGAATGCTTCCTCAGAAGAAGGGCGGCTGGCAGTCAATGGTATGAGCTATCATAAGCGGGATGGAATCAATGCAAACAGTGCGCTCATTGTCACTGTGACTCCTGAGGATTTTGGCGGCGGCTCACCCCTTGCGGGAATTGCTTATCAGAGAAAACTGGAAGAAGCGGCTTATCTGCAGGGGAAGGGCAACATACCAATCCAGCTTTACGGGGATTTTAAGAGAAACTGCAGTTCAAATACCTTTGGAGATGTGAAACCGGCATTAAAGGGAGGATATGAATTTACGAATATGAGAGAAATGCTTCCTGATTATATATCGGAATCCATTATCGAAGGCGTTGAGGCATTTGAAGGAAAGATACGCGGCTTTCGCAGACAGGATGCCATACTGGCAGGCGTGGAAAGCAGGACTTCATCACCGGTAAGGATTTCCAGAGATGATGCGTTTGAGAGCAGGATCAGGGGGATTTATCCCTGTGGAGAAGGCGCTGGCTATGCAGGCGGGATCACGTCTGCTGCGATGGATGGACTAAAAGTGGCAGAAGCCATTGCCAGAAGATATAAAAGCTTTTCTTTCTAAATTGACGTATTTTTAAAAATGATGTAAGATATGAGATAAAAAGTAATTTAGAAAGCGGATGAAGAAGATGAATATTGAGGAACGAGTGAAACTGAAGGATAAAAAACGAATTGTAATTAAAATCGGATCATCCTCCTTAACCCATACTCATACCGGGGACTTGAATCTGATGAAGATTGAAAAGCTCATCCGGGTAATCAGTGATTTAAAAGGACAGGGTAAGGAAGTGGTTTTAGTTTCTTCCGGTGCGATTGCAGCAGGACGGCAGGCACTTGGCCGCCATACAAGACCTGTAACCATCTCTGAGAAGCAGGCTTTTGCAGCAGTCGGGCAGGCCAGGCTCATGATGGTATATCAGAAGCTGTTTGCCGAATACAACCAGATAGCGGCACAGGTGCTTCTTACAAAGAATACCATGGTCAGTGAAAACAGCCGTTTTAACGCACAGAATACCTTTGATGAACTTTTGAAGCTGGGAACCATTCCTGTTGTCAATGAGAATGATACTGTTTCTACCTCAGAGATTCCCCTCGTGGATAATTTCGGCGACAATGACAGACTCTCAGCGGTTGTTGCTGCATTAATCGGTGCGGATCTTCTCATCCTTTTATCTGATATTGACGGACTGTATTCCGATGATCCCAGGCAGAACTCAGATGCAAGTTTCATCAGTCTGGTGAGAGAAATCACACCGGAACTGATGAATATGGGCAAATCCACATCAGGCAGTGACGTGGGTACAGGAGGTATGTCAGCCAAACTGGCTGCAGCCAGGATCGCAACAGACAGTGGCTGTGATATGGTGATCGCCAACGGTGACCATGTGGAAATCATCAGCCAGATTTTAGCGGGACAGGAGAAAGGAACTTTATTTCTTGCACACCCCAATCATGACTTTGATTTGATGACCTATATTAATTACGAGTATTAAGGAGACTAAGATGAATCAGGATAAAATCGACCGGATTAACACGCTTTATCATAAATCCAAAGCTACCGGACTTTCAGAAGAAGAGAAGGCGGAACAGGCGGCTTTAAGAAAAGAGTACATTGAAGCCATACGGAGCAGCTTAAGAGGAAATCTAAACAGTATCTCCATTCAGGAAACAGATGGTACTGTTACGGATCTGGGTAAAAAGTATGGAAAAGTCGGAGAAGAATGAGATTCGCAAATGGGTGAAGGAACAGCGGGACAGTCTTAGTGTGTCATTAGAGGCACAATGGGATGAAGCAATCTGTGCCAGGCTTCTGGAACTTGAGGAAATAAACAGAGCGTTCTGCATTTACTGTTATGCTTCCATGCGCCATGAAGCAGGAACCTGGAAATTCATGGATCTGTTGTTAAAACAGGGCAAATGCGTGGCTGTTCCCAAAGTGTCGGGAAAGAACCTGGATTTTTATGTTATCACAGGAAAATCCGATCTGGAGGAAGGAACAATGGGGATCATGGAACCTAAGGAATCCTGTTTAAAAATCAATGACACTTCGTCTCCCGTGATAGTACCTGGAATTGCCTTTGATAAAAGCAGAAACAGGCTTGGGTACGGAGGCGGATATTATGACCGGTTCTTTGAAAAGGAACCGGATCATCGCAGAATCGCCATTGCCTATGAGTTTCAGATATTTGACACAATCCCCGCAGATCCTCATGACAAGACGGTAGATATGATTATTATTCCTTAAAAGAAAGGAGACTTTAATGACGATAACTGAGATTGGTAAAAAGGCAAAAGAAGCAACAGGAATGATTGGAATCCTTGGTTCTGCAAAAAAGGATGAAGGGCTGAAATTGGCAGCGGCTGCCTTGCTGGAAGGTGAGGCGGAGATTCTCTCTGCCAATCAGGATGATGTGATTAAGGCAACGGCAGCAGGAATGAGCCAGGGACTGGTAGACCGGCTGGAACTGACACCGAAGCGAATCGAAGATATGGCACAGGGACTTTTGGCAGTAGCAGCTTTAGAAGACCCTGTGGGAGAAGTCCTTTCCATGAAGATGCGTCCAAACGGGCTTACCATCGGTCAGAAAAGGGTTCCTCTCGGGGTTGTTGGAATTATATATGAGGCAAGGCCTAATGTGACAGCTGATGCCTTCGGACTTTGTTTTAAATCCGGTAATGCAGTAATTTTAAAAGGCGGAAGCGATGCGCTGGAGTCCAATAAAGCCATTGTCAAATGGTTAAGAACAGGGCTGTCCCGTGCAGGACTGCCGGAAGATGCTCTTCAGCTCATCACGGATACAGACAGAGAAAAGACAAAGGAGTTCATGCGTCTTCGTGAATACGTGGATGTACTGATTCCAAGAGGAGGGGCAGGGCTTATAAAAAGCGTTGTTGATAACAGCAACATACCTGTGATTGAAACCGGCACAGGCAACTGCCATATCTTTGTAGATGAATCAGCAGACTTTGACATGGCACTGGATATCATCTTTAATGCAAAAACCCAGAGAATCGGGGTTTGCAATGCGTGTGAATCACTTTTGGTACACAGAGCGGTGGCAGCCCGCTTTCTTCCGCTGTTAAACCAGCGCCTTTTAACAAAATCAGTGGAGATACGGGCGGATGAGGAGGCGTGTAAGATTGTAAAGGACTTTGTACCGGCTAAGGAAGAAGACTGGGGTATGGAGTACTTGGATTATATTGTATCTTTAAAGCTTGTTGATTCTGTGGCGGATGCCATAGCTCATATTAACCGTTATAATACCAAACATTCGGAAGCAATCATTACATCCGATTATAACAATGCCCAGAAATTTTTAAATGAAATTGATGCAGCAGCTGTTTATGTGAATGCATCGACCCGGTTTACCGATGGATACGAATTCGGTTTTGGAGCTGAGATCGGAATCAGTACACAGAAGCTTCACGCCAGAGGTCCTATGGGATTAAAGGAACTTACTACCACTAAATATATTATTTATGGTAATGGACAAATACGGCCATAATATAATTTGTCATCATTGTTTGACAATTCTTTTATTGTATGATAAACTACCGGCAGAAGAAACGGAAGGGGTGAAAGGATGAAGAAATAATTCTTGTAAAGTAACTGCATAATAAAATCAGGATATTTTATATCTTTTTTTATTGTGCCTGTTTTTGCAAGAATATTACTTCATTCTCAAGCCTTTTTTTGTGTCCGGAAATAGACACCACCGGCAAAAGGAACGGCTGTGAGAATTAAATTCTTGCAGCCATTTTTTGTGCAGGTATTTATTTACTGCAATATTTGGAGGGATGTCTATGTCATTGATTCAGGTTAAAGATCTTTCATTTACTTACGAAGGAAGCAGTGATCCGGTATTTGAACACGCTACGTTTCAGCTGGATACAGACTGGAAACTTGGTTTTACAGGAAGAAACGGGCGGGGGAAGACTACTTTCTTAAATCTTCTTATGAACCGGATGCAATATACAGGAAGTATTATATCAAGCGTCAGATTTGATTACTTTCCCTATGAAGTGGAGGACCAGGAAGCGCAGACACTTGATATTGTCAATTCCGTTCTTGGCGACTGCCCGTACTGGGAGTTGAAAAGAGAACTGACAAAGCTGCAGGTTTCAGAAGAGGCGCTTTACCGGCCTTATAATACGCTGTCAAACGGAGAGCGGACAAAGGTTTTGCTGGCTGCCTTATTTTTACGTGAAGGCAATTTTCTTCTCATTGATGAACCGACCAATCATCTGGACAGGGAAGGAAGGGAACTGGTCAGCCAGTATTTAAACAGCAAAAAAGGCTTTATACTGGTGTCTCATGACCGAAAATTTTTAGATGAATCGGTAGATCACATTTTATCTATTAACCGGGCTGATATTGAGGTCCAAAAAGGAAATTTCTCTGTGTGGTACGAAAACCGGCAGAGAAAGGATCAATATGAGCAATCGGAAAATGAGCGTTTAAAAAAGGATATCCGCCATCTTGAAGCAGCAGCCAGGCAGTCGGGAGAATGGGCGGATAAAGTGGAGTCCACCAAGATAGGAAAAAAGTCCGCGATCTACGAAACGTCCATTGATACCAGGGCTTATGTGGGAGAAAAATCAAGGCGCATGCAGATGCGCAGAAAAAACTTAGAGCGAAGGCAGAACCAGGCAATTGAAGAGAAGAGAGGGCTGCTGAAAAATGTTGAGGAAGCAGAAGATTTAAAGCTGTATCCGTTAAAACACCATTCCGGCAGACTGCTTGTTTTAAAGGATGTTGTACCGTACTATGAGGGACCGGTGTGTGCTCCGGTCAGTTTTAACCTTGAACAGGGACAGCGGATATCACTCCAGGGCAGGAACGGCAGCGGAAAAACAACCATTCTGAAATTGATTTTAGGTGATAAAGATCCGGAAAGGCTGATTGATTACCATGGAACCATTGAGGCGGCAAGCGGACTGAAGATTTCCTACGTTTCCCAGGATACCTCCTTTTTAAAGGGGAGTCTGACAGAATACGGAAAGCAGTGCGGTGTGGAGGATTCTCTGTTTAAAGCATTGTTAAGGAAACTGGATTTTTCAAGAGAGCAATTTCAAAAACCCATGGAGGCGTACAGCGAGGGGCAGAAGAAAAAAGTTCTCATTGCGCGCAGCCTGTGTGAGCAGGCCCACCTTTATATATGGGATGAACCTTTAAACTTTATTGATGTATATTCCAGAATCCAGATTGAAAACCTGATCCTGAAATTTCAGCCGTCCATGCTTCTGGTGGAGCATGATGAGTTCTTTACACAGAATGTGAATGCAGAGCCCCTGACGGTCCTGCCTCCATACTAAAACGGCTTCTGGCAGAAGCTGCGAAAAAACGGGAGAACCGTCTGGCAAAGTTGACATTTTATGGCGTTTCATGTAAAATGCTTTTGATAAAGGGTTTAAAAAACAGAATGAATGAAAGGGATTTTTCAGATGCAGATTGATATAGATCAGATTGATATAAAAGGGGAAGTGCCGGTAAGGGAACCTGAAAGACAATATTATTTTATGGCAAAAGTAAGCAGGTATGTAAAACGGCGGAGTGAAGAGCTTGGACGCCCTATGACCTTTTGCACACAGACATTTGGCTGTCAGATGAATTCCAGAGATTCCGAAAAGCTTCAGGGGATTTTAGAAGCTGTTGGGTTTGAACAGACGGACACCGAAGAGGCAGATTTTGTTCTTTATAATACCTGTACAGTGAGAGAGAATGCCAATCAGAAGGTTTACGGAAGACTGGGAGTTTTAAACAGTCTGAAAAAGAAAAATCCTGACATGATGATAGCTCTTTGCGGATGCATGATGCAGGAAGAAGATGTGGTGGAAAAAATTAAAAAGAGCTACCGGTTTGTAGATGTTATTTTTGGTACACATAACATCTATAAGCTGGCAGAGCTTTTATACCAGCGTCTGGAAGTAAAAAAGATGGTGGTTGACATCTGGAAGGGAACGGACCAGGTGGTGGAAGACCTTCCGGCAGACAGGAAATATTCGTTTAAGTCCGGCGTCAACATCATGTTTGGCTGTGATAATTTCTGCAGCTATTGTATTGTACCTTACGTAAGAGGAAGGGAACGCAGCCGCAGCCCAAAAGATATTATGACTGAGATAAAGGGACTTGCAGATGACGGTGTTGTTGAGATTATGCTGCTTGGCCAGAACGTTAACTCCTATGGAAAAACGCTGGAAGAACCAATCAGCTTTGCAGATCTTCTTACCCAGGCAGATGAGGTGGAGGGGCTGGAGCGCATCCGTTTTATGACGTCCCACCCGAAGGATTTATCTGATGAACTGATAGAGGCCATGAAAAACTCTAAAAAAGTATGCCGCCATCTTCATCTTCCTCTCCAGTCAGGAAGCAGCCGTATCCTAAAGCTTATGAACCGGAACTATACAAAAGAAAAATATTTAGAGCTTGTTGAAAAAATCCGTGCTGCCATGCCGGATATTTCTCTGACTACTGACATTATTGTAGGGTTCCCGGGAGAAACGGATGAAGATTTTGAAGAAACCCTTGATGTAGTAAGAAAAGTACGCTTTGACAGTGCATTTACTTTTATCTATTCCAAGCGCACGGGTACACCGGCTGCCAAAATGGATGACCAGGTGCCGGATGAAGTTATAAAGGAACGTTTTGACCGACTGCTGTCTTTAGTCCAGCAGATTTCATCTGAGGTTTGCGGCAGAGAAGTGCATACAGTTCAGAAGGTCCTGGCAGAGGAAGTAAATGATCATGGAGAGGGTTATATAACCGGACGGCTAAGCAATAATACGACCGTTCATTTTAAGGGAGATCCGTCTCTGATCGGAAAAATAGTGGACGTGTATCTTGATGAATCCAAGGGATTTTATTATATGGGAACGTTAAGACCATAAACAGAAGAAAAGAGGAAACAAAAGAGAATGGCTGGATTATCGCCAATGATGGCTCATTATTTAGAAACAAAAAAAGAATACCCGGGATGTCTATTATTTTACAGACTGGGTGACTTTTATGAAATGTTTTTTGAAGATGCGATTACGGTATCCAGAGAGCTGGAAATAACTTTAACAGGCAAAGAATGCGGATTAGAGGAACGGGCACCTATGTGCGGCGTTCCTCATCATGCTGTTGAAACCTATTTAAACCGTCTGGTACAAAAGGGGTATAAAGTTGCCATTGCCGAACAGATGGAGGATCCCAGGCAGGCCAAGGGACTTGTTAAACGGGAAGTAATCCGTGTGGTAACTCCCGGAACCATAACCAGCGCGCAGGCTCTTGATGAAACAAGGAATAATTATCTGATGGGAGTTGTTTACATCGGAGAGGCATATGGCATTGCCGTCACAGATATCAGCACCGGCGATTTTCTGGTAACAGAAGTGGAATCTGACCGGGAACTGATTGATGAAATAAACAAATTTACACCATCTGAAATCATCTGCAATGAAGCTTTTTATGTATCAGGAGTGGATATTGAAGAAATAAAAAACCGGTATCATACGGTTATTTCATCTCTGGATCATCATTATTTTTCCGACGAAGTCTGCAGAAAAATTTTACGTGAGCATTATCAGGTAGGCTCTCTTACGGGGCTTGGACTTGATGATTACGATATGGGGGTGATTGCAGCCGGTGCAGTGATGCAGTATATGTATGAAACCCAGAAAAGCAGCCTGTCCCATATCACGACTATCACACCTTATTCCACCGGGCAGTACATGATCATTGATACATCCACCAGAAGAAACTTAGAGCTTCTTGAGACGCTTAGGGAAAAGCAGAAACGGGGAAGTCTTCTATGGGTTCTTGACCGGACCAAAACGGCTATGGGAGCCAGAATGCTGCGCACCTATGTGGAGCAGCCCCTGATTCATAAATCTGATATTATAAAACGTCAGAATGCCATTGAAGAGCTGAATATGAATTACATATCCAGGGAGGAGATCAGTGAGTATCTAAATCCCATCTACGATCTGGAGCGTCTGATTGGAAGAATCAGCTATAAGACTGCAAATCCCAGGGATTTAATCGCATTTAAAAATTCATTGGAGATGCTTCCGTATATTAAGACGCTGTTAAAAGAATTTACCAGTGAGCTTTTAACTGATTTATATAACGATCTGGATCCTCTCGATGATATCAAGGATTACATTGAACGTGCAATTATTGAAGATCCCCCTGTGTCCATCAGAGAGGGCGGAATCATCAGAGAAGGCTTTCATGAAGAGGCGGATAAGCTTCGCAGTGCGAAAACAGAAGGGAAAACCTGGCTGGCAGATTTAGAGGCAAAGGAAAAAGAAAAAAGCGGAATCAAGAATCTGAAAGTGAAGTATAACAAAGTATTTGGCTACTATTTTGAAGTGACCAATTCCTTTAAGGAGCTGGTTCCGGATTATTTTATCAGAAAACAGACACTGGCCAATGCAGAACGTTATACCACCAATGAGTTAAAGGAACTGGAAGATATCATCCTGGGAGCTGAGGATAAGCTGTTTTCCCTGGAATATGACCTTTTCTGTGAAGTCCGCGATATGATTGCTTCCAAGGTACTTCGAATTCAGAAAAGTGCCAGAGCCATTGCAGGGATTGATGTGCTGGTTTCCTTATCTTCTGTAGCAACGAGAAATAATTATGTAAAGCCACAGATTAATGAAAAGGGTATCATTGATATTAAGAACGGGCGCCATCCGGTTGTGGAAAAGATGCTTCGGGATGATTTGTTCGTATCCAACGATGTTTATTTAGACAATGGAAAAAACCGCCTGTCCATTATAACAGGACCTAACATGGCGGGAAAATCAACGTATATGAGACAGACGGCGCTGATTGTACTGATGGCTCAGATTGGCTGTTTTGTTCCTGCTGATGAAGCAAACATCGGAATCTGTGACCGGATTTTTACCCGTGTGGGAGCTTCGGATGATCTGGCTTCCGGCCAGAGTACTTTTATGGTGGAGATGACGGAGGTTGCCAATATTCTCCGTAACGCCACAAAAAACAGTCTGATCGTCCTGGATGAAATCGGAAGAGGAACCAGTACCTTTGACGGACTGAGCATTGCCTGGTCAGTGGTGGAGCATATCAGCAATTTAAAACTCCTGGGAGCAAAAACTTTGTTTGCGACTCATTATCATGAACTTACCGAACTGGAAGGGACCATGAGCGGGGTCAATAACTACTGCATCGCTGTGAAAGAGCAGGGAGATGACATTGTTTTCTTAAGGAAAATAATTAAAGGCGGGGCTGATAAGAGCTATGGAATCCAGGTCGCAAAGCTTGCAGGTGTCCCTGATACTGTCATAATCAGAGCGAAGGAACTGCTTGCAGAGTTAAGTGATGCGGATATTACAGCAAAAGCGAAAGAAATAGCGGAAGCAAATGGCGGCATATCACAGCGGAAGGCTGTTCCAAAACCGGATGAAGTGGATTTGCAGCAGATGTCACTTTTCGATACGGTAAAGGATGACGATATTATCCGGGAATTAGGAGAACTGGAGCTTGGCAA
This sequence comes from Lacrimispora amygdalina, assembly GCF_003432035.1. Lineage (GTDB taxonomy): Bacteria > Bacillota > Clostridia > Lachnospirales > Lachnospiraceae > Lacrimispora > Lacrimispora amygdalina. The sequence continues at coordinate 34,148 of NZ_QOHO01000011.1, read as the reverse complement.
CATGACGCCCATTGATGCCCTTAATACGTTATACCGTCTGCAGACAAAACTGAAAAATCGCTGGCAATAGGAAAAGGAGCAGGTGCCATGGCAAATATAACCGTACTGGATCAGAATACGATTAATAAAATAGCAGCAGGAGAAGTGGTTGAACGTCCGGCTTCTGTGGTAAAAGAGCTTTTGGAGAATGCAATTGATGCAAAGGCGACAGCTGTTACGGTGGAAATCAAAGAAGGGGGAACCTCATTTATCCGCGTGACGGATAATGGCTGCGGTATTCCAAAAGAAGAGGTTCCCCTTGCTTTCCTGCGCCATTCCACCAGTAAAATCAAATCGGTTGAGGACTTGTTTACAGTATCCTCTTTGGGATTCCGCGGTGAGGCACTTGCCAGTATTGCATCTGTCTCACAGGTGGAGATAATTACAAAGACCAGTGTTGGGTTAACCGGTACCAGATACCAGATCGATGGAGGGATAGAACGGTCCATCGAGGAAATCGGTGCACCGGAAGGAACAACCTTTATTGCAAGAAACTTATTTTTCAATACTCCCGCAAGAAAAAAGTTTTTAAAAACTCCGGTTACGGAAGGTGCGCATGTGGCTGATCTGGTGGAGAAACTGGCGCTGTCTCACCCGGAGGTTTCCATACGATTTATACAGAACAATCAGAATAAGCTTCATACATCCGGCAACCATAACCTGAAAGATATTATCTATACGGTATTTGGCAGAGAGATTGCATCTAACCTCCTGGAGGTATCGGTTAAAAAGGGGGAGGTCACTGTAAACGGTTTTATCGGAAAACCAGTGATTGCCAGAGGCAACCGGAATTACGAAAATTATTTCATCAATGGAAGATTTATTAAAAGCAGTATTATTTCCCGGGCCATTGAAGAAGCTTACCGGCCGTTTATGATGCAGCATAAGTATCCGTTTACCATGCTTCATTTCACCATAGAACCGGAACTGCTTGATGTGAATGTTCATCCCACCAAGATGGAACTTCGCTTCCGCGACGGAGAAATGATCTATCATATGGTTTATCAGGCAGTAGCAAATGCCCTTGCGCATAAAGAATTGATTCCGGAAGTCAGCCTCAATAAAAAGGATGAGGAAAAGAAAGAGGAGATGCCTGGAAAAAAGTTCCAGCCTTCACCGGAACCTTTTGAAAATCACAGGCTCATGGCTTTGAATCAGACAGCTGTTTCACAGGAAAAAAAGCCGTCTGACGGATTTTCTTTCCCCAAACGACTGATACCGCCCCAGCCGGAATCAGTCAGAGAACCGGATTCTCTGGAAGAAAACTGGCTGGCTCCTCCGGCACCGGTTTTAGAAGAAAGAACAATTGTGAAGCAGCAGGAGCCTGTAATACAAAGTGAGATTTTAAACCAGTTTAAGCAGGAACAAAAGGCAGAGCAGCTGGATTTATTTGACGGAAAGCTTTTAGAGCCGGAGTCCCGCTTAAAGCATAAACTGATCGGTCAGGTGTTTGACACCTACTGGCTGGTGGAGTTTTCTGACCAGCTCTATATTATTGACCAGCATGCAGCCCACGAAAAGGTTTTATATGAGAAAACCATGGCAACACTTAAAACCAGAGAATATACTTCCCAGGTAATTAATCCTCCGATTATACTTACATTAAACCGGAATGAAGAGCTTTTGCTGAACCGCCATATGTCTGTTTTTACGGACATGGGCTTTGAAATTGAGCCATTTGGAGGGAAAGAATTTGCAGTGAGAGGTGTTCCGGCCAATCTTTTTTCCATTGCGAAAAAGGAACTGCTGATTGAAATGATTGACAGCTTGTCCGATGATACGTCATTTACCAATCCCTCGATCATTTACGAGAAAGTGGCGTCAATGTCCTGCAAAGCAGCAGTGAAGGGAGGAAATTCCTTATCAGCGGCAGAAGCCAATGAACTGATCGATCAGCTTCTTAAGCTGGAAAATCCTTATGCCTGCCCTCATGGCAGACCGACGATCATTTCCATGAGCCGGTATGAACTAGAAAAGAAATTTAAGAGGATTGTCTGATGAAACCATTAATTATTATAACCGGCCCTACAGCCGCAGGCAAAACAGATTTATCGGTCCGTCTTGCCCAGGCAATCGGTGGGGAAATTATCAGTGCAGATTCCATGCAGGTTTACCGTCACATGGATATTGGATCTGCCAAAATTACAGAAGAAGAAAAAAAAGGAATTCCCCACTACTTAATTGATGTACTCGATCCGGAAGAGGAATTTAATGTAGCAGTTTTTCAGAAAATGGCAAAGGCTGCAGTGAATACTATTTATTCTCATGGAAATATTCCTATTGTGACAGGAGGTACCGGATTCTACATCCAGGCGCTTCTCTACGACATTGATTTTACGGAAACAGGTGAGGATTCCTCCATACGGGAGGAACTGGAAACCATGGGAAGAGAAAAAGGCGGGGAATACCTTCATGAACTGCTTCATAAGATAGATCCGGATTCTGCCGCAGAGATTCATCCCAACAACAAGAAACGGGTAATCCGTGCAATTGAATATTTCAGACAGACAGGAGAGAAAATCTCAGAGCACAACAGACGGGAAAGGGAAAAATCTTCTCCTTATGATTTCCTGTATTATACAGTAAACATGGACCGGGAGGTTTTGTATCAGAGAATTGACCGGCGAGTGGATTTAATGATGGAACGGGGGCTGGTTTCGGAAGTAAAAAGGTTGAAAGAAATGGGCTGCACAAGAGAAATGGTATCCATGCAGGGACTGGGATATAAGGAAATACTGGATTATCTTCAGGGAATCTGTACGCTTGAGGAGGCTGTTTATATCCTGAAGCGGGATACCAGACATTTTGCAAAACGGCAGATTACCTGGTTTAAACGGGAAAGAGATGTAAGAAATATTTTTCTTCCTGATTTTGATTATGATTTAGACCGGGTTCTAAAAAAGATTGTGCAGGATACAAATGAGATAATCGGATTGGAGAAATGTTAAATCATGGAAATAGACAGTATGTATGAGGAACTTGGAATCAGCCGGAACGTTCTGGACTTTGGAACAAAGATTGAGACAGATTTAAAAACAAGATTTGAAGAAATAGATAAAAATGCGGAATATAACCAGATGAAGGTCATTAAAGCCATGCAGGATAACAGGGTCAGTGACATTCATTTTGCAGCAACGACGGGCTACGGGTACAATGATCTGGGGCGCGATACACTGGAGGCTGTTTACGCCAGTGTTTTCCACACGGAAAGTGCGCTGGTAAGGCCCAATTTAATCAGCGGTACTCATGCACTTTCCATCGCCTTATCCGGGAATTTGCGTCCGGGAGATGAACTTCTTTCCCCTGCAGGAAAGCCATATGATACGCTGGAGGAAGTGATTGGAATCAGGGAGAGTGCCGGATCGCTGAAAGAATACGGCGTTATATACCGTCAGGTAGATCTCCTTTCCGATGGAAGCTTTGATTATGATTCCATTGCAAAAGCCGTAAATGAAAAGACACGTCTGGTTACCATTCAGCGTTCCAAGGGCTATGATACCCGCCCTACATTTTCTGTTTCCCAGATCGGTGATCTGATTTCTTTCATAAAAAAAATTAAACCCGATGTTATCTGTATGGTAGATAACTGCTACGGTGAATTTGTGGAGCGGATTGAGCCTTCCGATGTGGGCGCGGATATGATTGTGGGTTCACTGATTAAAAATCCCGGCGGCGGTCTTGCTCCCATCGGTGGTTATATTGCAGGAAGAACAGACTGTATCGACCGCGCTTCCTACCGCCTTACTGCACCGGGACTGGGGAAGGAAGTCGGCGCAAGTCTGGGGTTAAACCAGTCTTTTTACCAGGGGCTCTTTCTTTCGCCCACAGTAGTGGCAGGTGCTTTAAAGGGCGCTGTTTTTGCGGCGAATATTTATGAGAGACTTGGATTTTCCGTCGTACCTGATGGAACGCAGTCACGCCATGATATTATACAGGCAGTCACGTTTGGAAATCCGGAAGGAGTGATCGCGTTCTGTCAGGGAATTCAGGCGGCAGCACCGGTGGACAGCTTCGTTACTCCGGAGCCGTGGGACATGCCTGGATACGATGCCCCTGTTATTATGGCAGCCGGTGCTTTTGTACAGGGATCTTCCATCGAATTAAGTGCGGATGCGCCAATTAAGCCTCCCTATGCAGTGTATTTTCAGGGCGGTCTTACCTGGTATCATGCCAAGCTTGGTATATTGATGTCACTCCAGAAGCTTCTGGAAGCAGGTTTGATTGTATTGTAAAAAAGGGTGTACACAGCTGTAAAATTATGCTAGAATATTTTGATAGGTATGGACAATCCTGCCAGGAAACAAAAAGGAGTATCAAGAGATGAGAGGTAAAAACTACTGGGTACTGCTGCTTCTTATGCTTGCCGGTGTTGTGATCGGCGGCTTTGTCGGAGATCTGACCAAGACAATTCCGTGGCTGTCCTGGTTAAATACTGGCCAGTCATTTGGCTTTGATGCTCCGTTAATTGTCAATTTTGGTATTCTGGTAATAACCTTCGGCATTAATATTAAAATAACCATGGCTGGCATTATAGGAATGGCTGCAGCCCTTGCAGCGTATCGATTGATTTAAACATGCATATGTCTGTTGCGTACCTGGAGAGTAACCGTAGGAGGCATATGGAACGTATAACGATGAAAGACATCCCTAAGGATGAAAGGCCCTGTGAGAAGTGTTTAAGAGAGGGCCCGGAAGGTTTAAGTGATGCAGAACTTCTGTCCATTATTATCCGGACAGGTTCCAGAGAGGACAATTCTCTGGCACTGTCACAAAAGATACTGGCCTTAAACTATCCGCGAGAGGGTATTTTAGGGCTTTTGCATCTTTCCATGCAGGAACTGATGCAGGTGAAGGGGATTGGCCGTGTGAAAGGTGCACAGCTTTTATGCATTGGAGAACTTTCCAGAAGAATCTGGAAGAGGACGGCCTGCCCACAGGGAATTAATTTTCACAGTCCTCAGGATATCGTCAATTACTTTGTGGAAGATATGCGCCACAGAGAGCAGGAGCAGGTTTTTGTCATGCTCTTAAATACAAAAGGTGCCCTTATAAAGGACATTATGATCTCTCAGGGAACGGTGAATACTTCCGTTGTTTCTCCCAGGGAGATTTTCATTGAAGCAGTCAGGCATCATGCAGTCAGCCTGGTTCTGGTCCATAATCATCCCAGCGGAGATCCGGCTCCAAGCAGTGAAGATCTTTCGATTACACGCAGGGTGAAGGAGGCTGGGGATTTAATTGGTATCAGACTGCTGGATCATATCATTATAGGAGACAATTCCTATATCAGTTTAAAAGAACGGGGAATCGTATAGATGGAACCAAAGCGCAGTAAATATATTCTGATTGCATTAACAGTTTTTTGTGTCCTTTTAATTGGACTGACTTCGATTCATGACGAGTGGCTTACGCCTCTTCGGACCGGCGTGGGATATTTTCTGATCCCGGTACAGTCGGGAGTTAATTCGGTGGGATCTGCTATTTATGATGAGGTCACGGATTATGCCAAACTTAAGGATGCAATGATTGAAAATAAGGATATGAAAGATCTTATTGACCAGCTGACGGAGGAAAATACCAGGCTTCAGTCAGAAGAATTTGAATTAAAACGATTAAGGGAGCTGTACAGTCTGGACCAGGAATACGGACAGTATACAAAGGTGGGAGCCAGAGTAATTGCCAACGATTCAAGCAACTGGTTTAAAGTGTTTCGTATTGACAAAGGTTCCAGGGATGGAATCGCCACAGATATGAATGTGGTGGCAGGCGGAGGCCTGGTGGGAATCGTTACCGATGTAGGTGCCAATTATGCCACCGTACGGTCCATCATAGATGATTCCAGCCGGGTCAGCGGTATGGCCATGCAGTCCGGAGACAGCTGTATTGTTGCCGGTGACTTAACTCTGTTTAAAGATGGCAGGTTAAGGATTACAAACGTATTAAAAGAAAGCGATTTAAAAGACGGAGATAAGATCGTAACATCCAATATCAGCTCTGTGTTTTTACCTGGAATTTTAGTGGGATATGCTTCCGATATCACCAATGATACAAATAATGTGACTAAATCCGGTTATTTAATTCCGGCAGCAGAATTTGACAGCCTTCAGGAGGTTCTTGTAATTACCCAGCTGAAGGCCGACATGATGAAGGAAGGGGAATCGGCCGAATCTGCAGAAAAAGATGAGGCTGCACAGACGACTGCAGAATCTGCCCCGGCTTCAGAAAGTGAAAGCGCTTCTCAACAGTGAAAAGGAGTAACATGAGACGGATTATATTCAACGTACTGCTGATTATACTGGCATTTACCATTCAAAACTGCATATTCCCCCTGCTTCCGTTTTTATCGGCTGCACCCAATCTGCTATTAATACTCACATTTTCCTTTGGGTTTATGCATGGAAAAGAAGCCGGGATGTATTACGGACTTTTATCAGGTCTTCTTATGGATTTGTTTTACAGCGGACCCTTTGGTTTTTATACTCTGATTTTCATCTTTATGGGATATGCTAACGGAATATGTACCAGGTATTACTACGAAGACTATATAACGCTGCCTTTAATTCTAAGTGTTTTAAACGAGCTGGCATACAATTTATATATCTATGTGTTCCGCTTTTTAATCCGGCAGAAACTGAGGATTGGTTTTTATTTTATTAATCTGGTCCTGCCGGAGATTATTTTTACAGTTGTAACCACGCTTCTTCTTTATCGGGTATTCCTGATTATGAACCGCCATTTGGAAGAGATTGAAAAAAGAGGTGATTCGACTATTGTTTAGGGAATTGTTGGAGATCAAAAGAGATTTAATCAGGAAAGCGGCAACATCCCGTCTTTTTATTCTTGCGATCATCTGCTTTGCCATGTATACCGGACTGGTTCATAAGCTTTTTCAAATGCAGATCATTAACGGTGAAAAAGCGCTGAATGATTATTTACAGCTTACGGAGCAGACCATTACGACTGCCGGCACCAGAGGGAACATCTATGACAGAACCGGAAAAGTGCTGGCATATAATAAACTGGCTTATTCTGTTATGATACAGGATACTGGCGTTTATAAGAATTCAGATGATAAAAACCGCATGTATTTAAGGCTGGTGCAGATTCTTAGAAAACATGGAGAGACTGTACAGGGTAAATTTGAAATAGCCGTTGATCCCAATGGAGATATGGTTTATACTTCTTCTTCTGAGTCCGCAAGGAAACGTTTTCTCCGTGATTATTACGGCCTGAAAAAAGTGGAGGATTTAGATGACGAAAAGGGTCTCTATCCTTCTAATTTAAGTGCCAGGGAATTATTTGAACAGATCTGTGAGGATAACGGATTAAACCGTTTAACAGATTCTGACGGCACAGCCATATCTGTTACGGATCAGGAGGCGCTTGATATTATTAATATAAAATATGCTCTGCGTCTGATGCTGTACCGGAAGTATGAGGCGACTGAAGTGGCCGCCGAAGTATCTGATGAAACGGTGGCTGATATCCTGGAGCATATCGGGGATATGCAGGGAGTTACGGTAGAAGAGACAACAATCCGTGCCTATAATGACAGTGTCCCCTTTGCCCCTGTAATTGGATATACCGGAAAAGTTCCGGAGGATCAGCTGCAAAACCTCCAGAGCCGTAAAGATGACTATGATATCAATGATATTGTAGGCCGCACTGGAATTGAGTATACCATGGAGCATGATCTGCAGGGAACCAAAGGGAAAAAGACCATCTACAAAGACAGCGTAGGCAGAATCCGGGAGACCAAGGACGAGACGGATGCCCTGGCCGGCAATGATGTTTATTTAACACTGGATGCAGATCTCCAAAAAGGGATCTATCATCTGATTGAGCAGTCTCTTGCAGGCGTTCTGATTAAAACCATAGTAAACGGCGACTATCAGGCGGACAGCACCACAGATGGATCCAATATGAAAATACCGGTAAAAGATGCTTATTTTCAGCTGATCAATAACAATGTCCTGTCTTTAAAGGACATTGAGGCAGAGGATGCGTCAGATACCGAGAAAAACATATACCGGAAATATGAAGCTTCCCGCAGGCAGATATTTAACGGTCTGCGAGACGAACTGATGAGCCCTCATGCAACGGACATGAAAAATCTTCCCGAAGATACGAAAGCCTATATGTTCTATATTTACAGTTATCTTTCCGGTCCCACAGTGGGAATTATTAAAGAAGAGGCCATGGATACCTCCAGTGATGAATTTAAGGCGTGGAAGTCAGATGAGATCAGCTTAAGGGATTATCTTTATTATGGAATTGCAAACGGGTGGGTTGATACGTCGAAACTGGAGACAGATACCAAATATTCCAGTGCAGATGATACGTTTGAAGCACTGGTAAATTATGTGCTGGGCAAACTGGAAGAGGACAGGAATTTCACAAAGAAGATATACCGGTATTTAATCAATAACGATACCATAACAGGACAGGAACTTTGCCTGGCTTTATATGATCAGGGCGTATTAAAGGAAAATGAACAGGATATTGCTGAATTAAGAGCAGCTAACGATGCATACAACTTTCTTTTAAAAAAACTGTCTGCGCTTGAAATCACTCCGGCTCAGCTGGCATTGTCACCCTGCAATGCAGGAGTGGTAGTGACCAATGATAAAACCGGAGAGGTTCTTGCACTGGTTTCTTATCCTGGATACGATAACAACCGGATCGGGGATGGCTCTTATTTCAGTCAGCTTCAGGCGGATTTATCCCTTCCCCTTTATAACAATGCCACCCAGACGCGAAAAGCGCCGGGATCTACGTTCAAGCCGATTACGGCAGTAGCTGCTCTTGAGGAACATGCGATTACTGAAGATGAGACGATTAACTGTACAGGAATTTATACAGATGTAGAACCTCCCATCAAGTGCTGGATCTATTCGGGTCACCATGGTCCGCTTAATATCGTGGGGGGGATTGAAAACTCCTGCAACTATTTCTTCGCAGATTTAGGACACCGTCTTTCCACAGATGGCAGCGGAATCTATACTCCGGATTTAGGACTGGATGTCTTGCGGAAATATGCAGCAAAATTTGGACTGGACCACAAATCCGGTGTTGAGATTGGGGAACTGGATCCCCAGATTTCCAAAGAATCGCCGGAACGTTCCGCCATGGGACAGGGAAGCCACGCTTATACCAATGTCCAGCTTTCAAGGTATGTGGCTGCCATAGCAAACAGGGGAACTGTGTTTGAACTGAGTTTACTTGATAAAACAACGGATTCTGAAGGTAATCTGATCAAAGATTATACCCCTGAGATTTCTTCTCATATTGACGCGGCGGGCTCAACGTGGGATACTGTACAACAGGGAATGAGAGAAGTGATTGCTAATGGTTCGACAAAGAGATTATTTGCAGACCTTGAAGTGGAGATTGCCGGTAAGACGGGAACTGCCCAGGAGGCCCGCAATAAGCCGAATCATGCGTTCTTCATTTCTTATGCGCCATATGACAATCCGGAAATCTGTGTAACAGTGAATATTCCGTATGGCTATTCATCATCGAACGCCGCCAACATTGCGAAGAATGTCTATAAGTATTATTATGGCTATATAGACTTAGAATCCATTGTAAACGCAGGCGCCCTGGATGCAGCAAAGGTCAACATTCGCGACTAACGAGGATAAGAGGTGATATGATGCATGATACCGTAGTAATAAAAAGCAACAAAGCAGGTATGACTGTTATCCTGGATCCGGATATCCCCTTCCCTCAGCTTCTTTCTGACATTGGGAAGAAATTCGGAGATCATGCCAAGTTCTGGGGATCCGCACAAATGACTCTGACAATCGAAGGCAGAGAAGTTACACCCGAAGAAGAATTTGCTGTTATAAACCAGATTACGGAAAATTCCAATGTGGAAATTATTTGTCTGGTGGATACCGATGCAAACCGCATGAAGCGGTGCGAAAAAGCACTGAATGAGAAACTGATGGAACTTTCCTGTCAGACAGGCCAGTTTTTCAAAGGCAATTTACAAAATGGAGAGACTTTGGAATCAGAGGCAAGCATTGTGATCATCGGGGATGTCCTAAAAGGTGCTAAAGTCATGGCAAAGGGAAATGTAGTTGTTCTGGGAAAGCTTTCCGGCACCGTGTGCGCAGGTGTGGCGGGAAATAAAGGTGCGCTGATTACAGCGCTTGAAATGGCACCTTCCCAGCTGAGAATTGCAGACTGCACCTCAGGACTTGACGGAAGAGGCCGCCGTCTTGGACGCGGACCAATGAAGGCATATCTGGAAAATAATAAAGTCCTGATAAAACCAATGAAAAAAAGTGTGGAAATATTCCGAAAATTAAGGTAAAATAGAATGAGGTATAAAAAACAGGAGGATATGGTATGAGCGAGATCATCGTAATCACTTCTGGAAAAGGCGGGGTAGGCAAGACGACAACTTCTGCCAATGTTGGTACCGGACTGGCGATTCTGGGTAAGAAGGTAGTCCTGATAGATACAGATATCGGACTTCGGAACTTAGACGTGGTTATGGGTCTGGAAAACCGCATTGTCTATAATCTTGTAGACGTGGTAGAGGGAAACTGCCGTATGAAGCAGGCCCTGATTAAAGACAAAAGATACCCGAACTTATTTTTACTTCCATCAGCGCAGACGCGGGACAAGACTGCAGTTACGCCTGGGCAGATGGTGAAACTGGTGGATGATTTAAGAGATGATTTTGATTATATTCTGTTAGATTGTCCGGCCGGAATTGAACAGGGCTTTCAGAACGCAATAGCAGGTGCTGACAGAGCCATTGTTGTAACTACTCCGGAGGTGTCCGCAATCCGGGATGCAGACCGGATTATTGGTCTTTTGGAAGCTGCCGATATGGGCAGCATTGAACTGATTGTGAACAGGATTCGGGCCGATATGGTGAAAAGGGGAGATATGATGTCTCTTGATGATGTCATGGACATTCTGGCCATCGATATTATTGGTGCTGTTCCGGATGACGAGGATATCGTCATTTCCACTAATCAGGGGGAGCCTCTGGTAGGTATGGGGACTCCAGCCGGACAGGCCTATATGGACGTATGCAGGAGAATTATCGGTGAGAATATTCCGATTCAGAATCCAGCGGTACGGGAAGGTCTGTTCTTTCGACTCTCGCATCTCTTAAAGAGAGCATAGGGGGGTCTGATATGAGCCTGTTTCCTGTATTCCGTAAGAAGAATTCAGGAGAAATTGCAAGAAATCGTCTGAAACTTTTGCTGGTTGCGGACAAGGCTGACTGTTCTCCTGAGATCATGCAGATGATAAAAGACGATATGATCCGTGTTGTTTCACGATACATGGATATTGATTCCGACAGAATAGAGATACAGATGAAAAAATTAAAGCAGCCGGATTGTGAACGTTTTACACCGGTGCTTTATGCAAACATCCCTATTCGCGATGTACCTGATAAGGGGATATACTGACTATGTTTTCTGACTACAATTTTAAATATTATAATTACCGGTTAGTTTTGTACATGCTGTCACTGGCTGTGATTGGAATTCTGGTGGTGGCAAGCGCCTCCAACCAGGATTCAGGTATAGTGACAAAACAGATTATCGGCGTAATGGTGGGATTTGCACTGGCAATCGGATTTTCCATCATAGACTATCGTAAAATAATTAAGCTTTATGTTCTGGTTTACGGACTTTGCATCTTACTGCTGGGAGCGGTTCTTGTCATGGGACATACCGCAGGAGGTGCGACCAGATGGATCAACATTCCGGGCATCGGGCGGATCCAGCCTTCTGAATTTGTAAAAATCGGACTTATCGTATTCTTTTCCTGGTATTGGAATAAATACCAGGAAAGGATGAATACGCCTGTTATGGTGGGGCTGGCTGCGTTGCTTGCAGCATTTCCCATAGGTCTTATTTTTGCAGAACCCAATTTATCTACCAGTCTGGTTGTTACTGTCATCATACTGTGTATGGTGTTTTCAGCCGGAATCAGTTACCGATGGATCGGCGGTGTTTTGGCAGTCGCGGTGCCGGCAGGCATGCTGTTTATATTTCTGCTGACGAAGGGCTTAATTCCTTTCATACACGATTATCAGGCGCGGCGTATCCTTGCGTGGATTTATCCTCATGCGGAACAGTATGCGGAAAACTTATACCAGCAAAAGAATTCAATTATGGCAATCAGTTCCGGACAGCTTCAGGGAAAGGGACTTTTTAATACAACCATTGCTTCTGTGAAAGACGGAAACTTTTTATCAGCCGGTGAAACGGATTTTATCTTCGCCATTATCGGCGAAGAGATGGGATTTCGAGGCAGTGTAATTGTCATTGCTCTTATTGGACTGGTTGTATTTGAATGTCTTTATACTGCATCCAAAGCAAAAGACATGTCCGGCAGGCTGATTTGCACCGGTATGGCAGCTCTGATCGGTTTCCAGGCTTTTTCCAACATCGCGGTAGCGACACAGATCTTTCCCAATACAGGTCTGCCGCTTCCCTTTGTCAGTTCCGGAGTGAGCTCTTTAATCAGTATTTTTATGGGAATGGGTCTGGTGCTGAACGTTGGACTGCAACGCAAAATCGGTAATTAAAAGGAGGTATATCGTTATGAATATAGGATTAGTTGCCCATGATTCAAAGAAAAAGCTGATGCAGAATTTCTGCATAGCGTACAGAGGTATTTTAAGCAAGCATATGCTATATGCAACAGGAACAACAGGACGTTTGATTGAGGAAGTCACGAACTTAAATGTTCATAAATATCTGGCAGGTCATCTGGGAGGAGAACAGCAGTTAGGATCCCAGATTGAGCACAACGAGATCGATCTTGTGATTTTCTTAAGAGATCCTCTGACACAGAAATCACATGAACCGGACATTGTAAATATCATGAGAACCTGTGATATGCACAACATCCCTCTTGCAACCAATCTCGCCACAGCGGAATTATTGATTAAATCTCTGGAGCGCGGTGATCTGGAATGGCGAGAGATGTATAAATAACAGAGGTAGATATAAGTGAAAAGAAGAGTTTTTGTGACATCAGGCTGCATCATCTTAAGCACACTTTTCCTGTCGGGCTGCGCCGGTTTTCATAAACTTGACAATCCTTATGTGTTTTCTGAAAGGACCGCCCTTTACCAGTCTGCTTCTGTGGCTGGTAAATCGGAAACCTTTGCTCATGATCTTTGTGTAGTATCGAAAGATACTCCTGATTTAGATGACGCAGTGACAGCAGAAGCTGCCGCTGTATTTGATTTGTCTGACAATACTGTATTATTTGCAAAGAATCCTTTTGAGAAATTATATCCTGCCAGTATTACCAAGACTATGACTGCGCTTTTGGCAGTTAAGTACGGGAATCTCTCGGATGAGGTGACAGTAACCAAAGATGCTGTGATTAAGGAATCAGGTGCCAGCTTATGCGGAATAAAACCAGGAGATAAGCTGACCATGGAACAGCTTTTATATGGTCTTATGATTCCGTCCGGGAATGATGCAGGTGCTGCTATCGCAGTTAATATGGCGGGAAGCGTTGATCAGTTTGCCCAGATGATGAATGACGAGGCGAAGAAGCTTGGAGCGACCGGGACACATTTTGTAAATCCTCATGGACTCAGTGATGAAGATCACTATACAACAGCTTACGACCTGTATTTAATTTTCAATGAAGCTTTAAAATACCCGGAATTCCGCAAGATAATCGGTACGGTCCAGTATAAGACATCCTATCAGGGAGGTGACGGTAAGACGGTAAACGCCACCTGGAAGGGGACCAACTGGTATATGACAGGGGAGCGCAAGACTCCGGAGGGGCTTACTGTCCTGGGAGGCAAAACCGGAACCACACTTTCAGCCGGAAGCTGCCTTATTATGGGGAGTTCGTCTGCTTCGAAAAAAGAGTATATTTCAGTCGTTTTAAAGGCCCCGGATCATGCCGGACTTTATGATAACATGTCAAATATCCTGAATAAAATTGTAGAATAGTGATTGCCTTTCTTATGAATTTGTACTATAATTATAGTAATCCGAATAGACTTTTTATACAAATCATATAACGCAAGGAGGAGAGTGCTATGGTGCAGATAATAGCAGGAAAAAAGGGTAAGGGGAAAACAAAGCATCTGTTAGACAGAGCTAATTCCGCAGTAAAAGACTCAAAGGGCTCTATTGTATATTTGGACAAAAGTTCGAAGCATATGTACGAGTTAAGCAACAAGATCCGCCTCATTAATGTCAATGAGTATCCGATTACTTCAAGCGAAGGATTTATTGGTTTTATCTGTGGTATCATATCTCAGGATCATGATTTGGAGATGATGTTCTTTGACAGTTTTCTCAAGCTGGCCTGCCTGGAGGGGGAAGACATATCAGAAACCATAGCGACTTTGGAAAAGATTGGTGAAAAGTATCATATTACCTTCGTTCTCAGTGTTTCAGTTGATGCGGAGAATATACCGGGGAACACCAGGGCTAATGTGGTTGTTTCATTATAATCATAGATAGAAATCGGGGACTGCGTGCCAGTCCCCTTTATTATTTTGTGAATAAGAAATGGAAGGCATTTACACGGCTTCCATGTTTTGCTTGAATTTTTTAATTTTTCCTTTTATAATAGCTAAAAGGGAAAGGAGGCGTCAGGTTGGCTAAACAAAAGGCAACACAGCCATCAAAGAAGGCTGTACATCCTAAAAAAAACAAAAAGATCATCCGCTATCGGCGGCCTCTGAACATCAATGTTGGTATGATTATTTTTGCTCTGATTTTCGTATATATGGTCTTTAGTGTAATTACCTATGCACGAAGGGACAAGGTGCAGTTTTATGAAGTACAGGAAGGCAGTATTGTTAACAGCAAAGATTATACGGGAATTATACTTAGACAGGAAGAAGTGAAAAATGCAGACCGTTCCGGCTATGTGAATTATTATGTGCGGGAAGGGAAGCGGGCGGCTGCCGGGACAAGGGTTTATTCCATTGATGAGACCGGAAGCATTACTACGTTTCTTTCAGAGCATTCACAGGATAATGTCACATTGTCTTCGGAGAATCTGACTGAATTAAAAAAACAGCTGACCGCATTCAGCCTTACTTATGACAATAACCAGTTTCGTTCTGTATATGATACAAAATATACACTGGAAGCTGAAGTAATGGAATATATGAATCTTAACGCCCTGGATAATCTGGGAAGTATGATGGATGAGGCAGGGATCAGTTTTGAACAGGTGAAAGCCGATCAGGCAGGGATCGTGTCCTATGGTGTGGATTCTTATGAAGGATTGCAGCCTTCGGCAATTTCCGAAGCCGTTTTTGACCGCAGCAGCTATACAAAAAGCAAGACACAATCTGGAAAGCTGATTGAAAAAGGAGCCCCAGTCTATAAAACGATCACCTCCGACCAGTGGTCGGTGGTATTTCCCATGTCAGAAGATGATATAAAAGCTTATGGTGATAAAAAGAATCTGACTGTAGGATTTTCCGGCCGTGATTTAAAAGCCACAGGAAGCTTTTCCGTAATAACTGGAACAGATGGGAAAAGCTTTGGTAAGATTGACTTAGACAAATATATGGTGCAGTTTGTTTCGGACCGTTACGTGAATTTTGAAATTGTTTCAGACCGGGTTGACGGACTTAAAATCCCTGTGACAGCTGTGACAAAGAAGGACTTTTATCTGGTTCCCATGGACTATATGACTCAGGGCGGAGACAGCTCTGATACCGGTTTTAATAAAGAGGTCTATTCGGAATCGGGAACTTCCGTGGTATTTGTTCCCACAGAAATCTATTATTCTGAGGGGAATAATTATTACATAGAGATGGATCAGGCTGACGGCTTTAAGGCTGGGGATTATATAGTAAAACCCAATTCTACAGAACGCTATCAGATCGGGGCCAGCAATTCCCTTCAGGGAGTATATAACATAAATAAGGGATATGCTGTTTTTAAGCAGATTGATATCCTGGTTTCCAATGATGAATATTATACGGTTAAAAAGAATATGACATATGGACTTGCTGTATATGATCATATTGTTCTCAATGCAGAATCCGTCAATGAGGGAGAATTGATTTATAAATAAGAGGTGATAAACTTGGTAAAAGAAAATCTTTTAATTGTACAAAACCGAATAGAAGAGGCCTGCAAAAGATGCGGCCGGGATCCGAAAGAGGTTACTTTAATAGCTGTCAGTAAAACGAAGCCTGCTGAGATGATTACTGATGCCTATGAGGCAGGAATCCGTGATTTTGGAGAGAATAAAGTCCAGGAACTCTGTGATAAATATGAGCTGCTTCCTGACGATATACGCTGGCACATGATCGGTCACTTACAGCGAAATAAGGTAAAACAGGTGATTGACAAAACTGTGCTGGTACACAGTGTTGACTCTGTCAGGCTGGCAGAGCAGATCGAGGAAGAAGCTGCAAAGAAACAGATCTGTGTGGATATACTGCTGGAAGTGAATGTTGCAGAAGAGGAATCCAAGTTTGGATTTCATTTGGAGGAGACCGAACAGGCGATTCGCCATATTTCTCTTTTTCCCCATATAAGTATAAAAGGACTCATGACTATTGCACCTTTTGTAGAAAATTCTGAGCAAAATCGTCCTGTTTTTAAAAAATTAAATAAATTTTATGTTGACATGCAAAGGAAAAACATTGATAATGTTAATATGAATATGCTCTCAATGGGTATGACCGGAGACTATGAAATTGCCATAGAGGAAGGAGCTACTCTGGTAAGAGTCGGTACCGGAATTTTTGGTACAAGATATAAGATTGGAGAGAATGAAGTATGAGCATTTTAGGCAAATTGATGGATAGCATGCGCTTGAATGATACAGATGATGAAGACGATTACTATTTAGATGACGACTATGAAAATGATAGCGATAAACATGCGAAGAAACCCCTCTTTTCCAAAAAAACAGAAGATGATTACTACGATGAAGAGGAGTATGAACAAAAGCCCCGTTTCTTATCACGCTCTCCCAAGGTAGTTCCCATGAAGCAGTCTCGTACAATGGAGGTTTCCATGGTTAAGCCTACCTCTATTGAAGATGCGAAGGAAATTTGCGATCATATGCTTGCCGGTAAGGCAGTTGTACTTAATATGGAAGGAATTCATACTGAGGTAGCTCAGAGAATCATAGATTTTACATCCGGTGCTACGTATTCCATGAATGGTAATTTGCAGAAAATATCAAATTATATATTTATAGCAACGCCGGAGTCCGTTGAGCTTTCCGGTGATTTTCAGGATTTATTAAACAGCGGAAGTCTGGATATGGGCGGAATGAATTTACGCCTTTAACAGATTTTTTAAAGAAATATTGGTTTCTCTTAATGGGACAAGCAGGCAATTTTCCATATCAGCAGCTTCTTTTTTGTAACAATTAATAAAAAAAGAAGTGCAGGGAAAATTGTTTGCTTTCTTCCTTATTATTGTCCACGCTTTTTGGACATAGAGGGGTGCCCGAAGGGTGTTCCATATTATTGTCCACGCTTTTTGGACATAGAGGGGTGCCCGAAGGGTGTTCCATAATAGAGGATAATGATAAGACGAAGTGGAGGAATAGCAGCATGGGAAGCAGAATGCCGGTACATATGGATGGTACCTTTATTTACGACATAGTGATGGAAGCTTCGTTTGAAGGAGTAAAGGAAGAACTGGCTAAAATGGATTTAGGGGAGCGTAAAGTCTGTATCGTTACAGATACTAACGTAGCGCCTCTTTATCTGAATGAGTTTGAACAGATTATTTCCGGCTGTTTTCATAAAACAGAACACTTTATTTTCCCTGCAGGAGAAGAGCATAAAAATCTGAATACAGTGCGGGATTTATATGAGACTCTCATTGTTAAACAGTTTGACAGACACGATTATCTGCTTGCATTAGGCGGCGGGGTTGTGGGTGATCTTTGCGGATACGCAGCGGCCACTTATCTGAGGGGAATTTCCTTTATTCAGGTGCCGACCACACTCCTTTCACAGGTGGATTCTAGCATCGGGGGAAAAACAGGTGTTGATTTTGACGCCTATAAAAACATGGTTGGTGCGTTTCATATGCCAAAGCTGGTTTATACCAACATCGCTACCTTAAAAACATTATCCGAGGAGCAGTTTTCTTCCGGCATGGGAGAGGTTATTAAGCACGGCCTGATTCGGGATGTTTCCTATTATCGGTGGCTGTCTGATCATAGCAGTGAAATACAAAACCGTAATCTGGATATATTAAGTGAGATGGTTACAGTCAGCAACCGGATCAAGCGTGACGTGGTGGAAAAGGATCCCACCGAGCAGGGAGAACGTGCGCTTTTAAATCTGGGGCATACATTGGGGCATGCCATTGAGAAGCTGTCTGATTTCAGCCTCCTGCATGGACATTGCGTCGGCCTTGGGTGCATTGCGGCTATGGCAATCTCTGTGAAAAGAGGATTTATCAATGAAGACCAGATTCCTGTACTTTTAGAAGTGATGAAACGTTATCACATGCCGGTTACAGTAACTGGATTATCTCCGGTTGAAATAGTAAAAACTACGAAGAGTGATAAAAAAATGGATTCGGGAGCTATCCGCTTTGTCTTATTGGAGCAGATTGGAAAAGCCTATGTTGATAAAACAGTTACCGAAGAGGAAATGACAGAAGGGCTTGCCCGGATTTTAGCTTAAGGAGAACTCATGAAACAAAAAACAAATTTAATCATTGGAATGTTGATCGGCTTTTTTTGTGCCATAGGATTGGATCAATGGACGAAATTACTTGCAGTCAGACATTTAATGGGCCAGAAGCCCTATTCCTTGTGGAACGGTATTTTTGAATTTTATTATTCGGAAAACCGTGGGGCGGCTTTCGGTATGCTGCAGGGAAAACAGTACTTTTTTCTGCTGATTGCTGTATTGGTATTAGTTTGTGCCGTTTATTGCGTCAGCCGGATGCCAGCCACCAGAAAATATCTGCCGTTACATTTAATTGCCATGTTTTTATCAGCAGGTGCGGTGGGTAATATGATAGACCGGTTCACAAGGGGCTACGTGGTAGACTTTTTATATTTTAAATTAATTGACTTTCCTATATTTAATGTGGCTGACTGTTATGTTACTGTTTCCATGTTCTTTTTTCTGCTCTTATTTTTGTTTTACTATAAGGAAGAAGACTTACAATGCCTGTCTTTAAAAAAGAAGGGGGAACAGGCTTGAATCAGGAATATTTTGTGGAAACAGGCGAAGCAGGAATCCGCATAGACAAGTATTTAAGTGACCGTAACCAGGAGATCTCCAGGTCCTATTTACAAAAGCTTCTAAAGGATGAGATGGTTCTGGTAGGTGAAAAACCGGTAAAGAGTAATTATAAAGTCTGCGCCGGCGACAGGATACAGTTAACGGTTCCTGATGCGGTTGAGCCTGAGATTGAACCGGAAGAGATGGATCTTGATATTCTTTATGAGGATATGGACATTATTCTTATTAATAAGCCAAAAGGCATGGTGGTTCACCCGGCCGCCGGCCATTACAGCGGCACACTGGTGAATGCATTGATGGCCCATTGCCGTGATGATTTATCAGGAATTAACGGGGTTATGCGTCCTGGCATTGTTCACCGCATAGATATGGATACTACAGGTGTATTAATTGTCTGCAAAAATGACAACGCCCATAATGTAATTGCCCGGCAGCTGAAAGACCATTCAATTACGAGAAAATATTACGCAATTGTACATGGTGTCCTGAAAGAAGAGGAAGGCACGGTCAACGCACCCATCGGCCGCCATCCCATAGACCGGAAGAAGATGAGTGTGAATGAAAAGAATGGAAGAGAAGCAATTACTCATTTTCGTGTTTTAGAGCGTTTTAAGCAGTTTACCTATGTGGAATGCCAGCTGGAGACGGGACGGACACACCAGATCCGCGTTCATATGGCCAGCATCGGTCATCCGCTTTTAGGAGATTTCGTTTATGGTCCTCAAAAGAGTCCTTACAAGCTGACAGGGCAGACTCTGCATGCAGGAGTATTGGGTATTACGCACCCGGCTACAGGAGAATATATGGAGTTTCATGCACCTTTACCGGATTATTTTGAAGATTTACTGAGAAAATTACGCGCCACCTAGATCAAATCCAGGTGGCTTTTTTGTGCTCATAATGGAAATGATAAAAAATCTGGACATAAATAACTGTTAAATATGGAATAAAATATGGATTTTTCAGAAATTTAGTTGTATAATAATAGTATAAGAGAACTGGAAGGAGTGATCAATATGAGTGAAAACTTAGTGATTGCAATTGGAAGACAATGCGGAAGTTCTGGTAAGATCATTGGTGAGAAGCTGGCAAAAGCGCTTGGTATCAAATGCTATGATAAAGAATTACTGGCTCTGGCTGCGAAAAACAGTGGTTTATGTGAGGAGTTATTTCAGAGTCATGATGAAAAGCCAACCAACAGCTTTTTATATTCTCTTGTTATGGATACATATAATGTTGGATTATCAAGTTCCGGTTATATGGATATGCCCATTAATCACAAGATTTTCCTGGCACAGTTTGATACAATTAAGAAACTGGCAGAGGAAGAGTCCTGTGTCATTGTAGGAAGATGTGCGGACTACGCACTGGCAGATAATCCCAATCTTGTTTCGGTATTTATTACTGCAGATGATAAGGATAAGATCCAGTCATTAAAAGAACTGTATCAGATTGACGATGCAAAGGCCAAGGAAGTCATGGTCAAAACAGATAAAAAGCGTTCCAGCTATTATAACTACTATTCCAATAAAAAGTGGGGAGATGTAAGAAGCTATGATCTATGCATCAACCGCAGCCGGGTTGGAGAAGACGGAGCAGTTGATATCATACTCAAGTATATTGATGTGAAAATGCAGAGAAAAAAATAATAATTGATTGGGTTAACGGACATTTCTTTAAAAAAGGAAATGTCCGTTAACATTATATGGTTTTTGTAGTATTAAATCAAGTTAAGATTCTGATATTATTCTACAGTTACTGATTTGGCCAGATTCCTTGGCTGATCCACATCTAAATTCTTTCCCACTGATGCGTAATAAGCGATGAGCTGTAAAACTACTGCAATGGGAAATACTGTGAAACGGTCTCCGATATCAGGTATATTAATCTGGATATCCGCGATGCCCGGGTCTACATTTAAACTTTCCTTTGTAAGAAGAATTACAAATGCACCTCTTGCCTTTACTTCCCTGATATTGGAGATAGTCTTTGAAAAAACATTTTCCTGAGTGGCTATGGCAATCACCGGCACCTCCTGTGTAATAAGGGCGATGGTTCCATGCTTTAATTCTCCGGCTGCGTAGGCTTCCGCATGAATATAAGAAATTTCCTTCAGCTTTAATGCGCCCTCTAGAGAGAAGGCGTAATCAAGTCCCCGTCCAATGAAAAATGCATCCGGTTTATTAATTAAATGTGTTACAAGAGCTTTCACCGTATCTTTTTTTTCGATCATGGCTTCCATGGCGGGAATGGAATCAAGCAGCTTCTTCATGAAATCTTCCGCTTCCTCTACGCTGTATTTGCCTCTTACAAGGGCCATACGGCAGCACACCATATAGAGGGCAGCCAGCTGAACGGAATAAGCTTTGGTACTGGCTACTGCAATCTCAGGGCCTGCATGGGTATAAAGTACATAATCGCTTTCTCTGGCTATGGTAGAGCCCTTTACATTAACAACGGAAAGTGTCTTAGAACCATAACTTTTTGCCAGACGAAGTGCAGCCAGAGTATCGATTGTCTCACCGGACTGGGAGATTATAATAACTATGGTTCTGTCATTCACCAGGGGATCTTCATACCGGAATTCCGATGCGATGGAAACCGTGACCGGAATTCGAAGAAGAGGTTCCATTAAGGCTCTTGCAGCCATTCCTGCATGCATGGCAGTACCGCAGGCAACAATATGAACCTGGTCACAGTCTTCAAATACGAAATCAGGTATCAGGTCATCTGTAAAATCAGGCAGGCCTTTTGCAAGGCGGGGTAAAATCGTGTTTTTTAAAGCGTCCGGCTGTTCATGAATCTCTTTCAGCATAAAATGTGGAAATCCATTCTTCATGGCAGCATCCATATTCCAGTTCACTTCCAGGATTTCCGGTTCCAGCTCCTTTAAATCCAAGCCATATAAATGTACCTTGTAGGAGGTGAGTCTTAAAATATGGTCTTCCGGAACTACAAAATATTGTCTGGTATAAGGAATCAGTGCTGTTAAATCCGATGCTACAAATGAACCAGAGTGGGTATATGCAGCCACAAGAGGGCTTACATTCCGGATCGCATAGATTTCACCCGGGTGATCTTCAAACATCATACAGAAGCTGTAAGACCCCTTTAAATGTTTGACCAGCTCTGCAATGGCTTTTACAGGGTCCCCGTCATAAAGACTTTCAAGAACCCAGGCAGCCACTTCACTGTCTGTTTCAGAAAGCAGCTTTCCTTCCAGGTGAAATTCAGTGGTAAGCTGATGGTAGTTTTCAATAATGCCATTGTGAACCAGAATGACACGTCCTGCTCTGTGGGGGTGGGTATTTTCCGTAGTGACACCTCCGTGAGTTGCCCATCTGGTGTGTCCCAGTCCGCAGTGGGATACCTGGTTTATTTCCTCGCAGCCCTTTTTTAAATTAGAGACTTTTCCCGTATGACGGACTAAATGGATTCTGGAATTTTCCATGCACAGTGCGATTCCTGCACTGTCGTATCCGCGGTATTCCAGCTGGGAAAGTCCTTCCAGCAGTATTTTCTTCGAGTCTAAAGGTCCGGTATATCCAATGATTCCACACATAATAAAATCTCCTTAATTTTCGTTTTATAGTTTTCTGTTCTGATTTTGTAAAATATGCACACAAAAACAAGCTGTCTTCTATCGTTTGTAAAACGGACAGCATTTTTGTCTACCCAATTTTTTCCTGCATGTACCGGTTCCAGAATGGTTGTTTTGCAGTTACCTGCATATTTCACACTGGATACACGCCCGGCTGGCATGGAAGGGCATCCGCCGAATTTTCGATCACCCTTCACCTCGTTAACCCTGGATACCGTTTTCTTAAGAAAACGCTCACGATCGTATCCTCAGGTGCATGGCGCTTAGCTTTGCTATTTGTATTTATGCCTCCTTCATAAATTTAGTTTATTATAACTTTTCTTTCTTTGTGCGTCAATACCATGATTTACATCCATTTTACTAAAAGATTCTTTTTCATTTTACATCCGTTCTCTAAAATAGAGACAGGATATAAGAAAGGAAGCAGATTTATATGGCAAGTCTATCTTTGGTAAATGTATGCAAGACATTTAAAAATGGCCAGGTTGCGGTGAAAGATTTTAATCTGGATATAAAAGATCAGGAGTTTTTGATCCTGGTGGGTCCCTCCGGCTGCGGAAAATCCACCACTCTGCGGATGATTGCGGGGCTTGAAGAGATATCCTCCGGGGAGTTATGGATAGACGGAACGCTGATGAATCTGACAGCTCCACAGAAAAGGGATTTATCCATGGTATTTCAGTCCTATGCTCTTTATCCCCACCTGACTGTTTATGAGAATATGGCATTTAGTTTAAGAGTACGGAATGTTATGAAAACAGAAATTGATAAACGAGTGAGAAACGCGGCAGATGTTTTGTGCATCAGCCACTTACTGGACCGGAAGCCCCATGCTTTATCGGGCGGACAAAAGCAGAGAGTCGCAATCGGAAGCGCCATAGTCCGTGAGCCAAAAGCTTATTTAATGGATGAGCCGCTGTCCAATCTGGATGCGAAGCTGAGGACACAGATGCGGGTAGAATTATCCAAGATACACAAAGAGCTGGGGGCAACCATTATTTACGTAACTCATGACCAGGTGGAGGCGATGACACTGGGAACCAGAATTGTGGTCATGAATTCCGGAGTGATGTTACAGGCGGCAGAACCCAAAGTTCTCTATCAAAATCCGATAAATAAGTTTGTGGCGGGCTTTATCGGCTCCCCTTCCATGAATTTCATTCCTGTCTGGGTGGAGAGGAGAGAAGACCGGATCTGTGTGGAATTTTCCAAAAACAGACTGTTTGTAAATGAAGAATGTGCGAAACGGCTCATTGATGGTGATTATCTGGGCAGAAGAGTATATCTTGGAATCCGCCCGGAAGATTTGCATGAAACCGGACCCAAGGAACAGGAACTTAAACTGAACGTTGAGATAAAGGAAGTTCTGGGATCAGAAATCCTTCTTCATGGAAAAATAGGCAGAAATCCGGTCTGCGCAAGGCTGAAACCGGATTTTCCGTCAGAAGCAGGAAAAGAAGCTTCCATCTTTGCAGATATGAACCGGATTCTGCTGTTTGATATGGATACAGAAGAAAACATATTATACCGTTAAGGAGCAGTCTTATGAAGTTTAAAATAGTTACAAGAAATTTAAGTCCTTATGCATATATCGCTCCAGCCATGGCAGTTTTTGCAGTTTTTTTATTTTTCCCATTTTTCAAAACTATTTATTTAAGTCTTTTTAAAACAAATAAAATGGGGCAGGCAAAGCTGTTTGTCGGTGCAGGAAATTATTCCGAGCTTTTAAGCTCATCATCTTTTTTTAACAGTCTTTTTGTAACAGCGGTATTTGTACTGATCGTTGTAAGCGTAAGCATGCTTCTTGGCCTGAT
The DNA here is from genome assembly GCF_003432035.1 of Lacrimispora amygdalina. GTDB lineage: Bacteria > Bacillota > Clostridia > Lachnospirales > Lachnospiraceae > Lacrimispora > Lacrimispora amygdalina. Next base: position 9,478 of record NZ_QOHO01000011.1, on the reverse strand, counting down.
TACGGCTGTATTGTGTAATCAGTCATTTCCGGGTATCCGGATATTCAGTACTGCCTATGCGCTTCCAATGGCAATAGCTTCAAGCTCCGCTGCCATGATCTTTAAAATTATGCTTCATCCGTCCATCGGAATTGTTAATAAGATCCTGGGATTACATATTAACTGGATCAGTGATCCAAGGTATGCGCTGGTATGCGTGGCACTTTTAACTGCATGGCTGAACAGCGGTATTAATTTCCTGTATTTCAGTGCCGGATTAAGCAATATTGACGATACCATTTATGAACGGGCATCGGTAGACGGTGCAAATTCATTTCAGAAGTTCTTCCGGCTGACTCTGCCCGGATTAAGTCCGATACTGTTTTATACCCTGGTAGTTAATATTATTCAGGCGTTCCAGTCCTTTGGCCAGGTTAAGGTATTAACCATGGGAGGTCCTGGGGAATCTACAAATTTAATTGTTTATTCCATTTACCGGGATGCATTTTTCAATTACCGTTTCGGCAGTGCGGCAGCCCAGTCTGTAATCCTGTTTATCATCATTATGGTTCTGACTTTATGTATGTTTCGTTTGGAAAAGAAAGGAGTACACTATTGATGGAATCTGTTATTTCCAGGGCTGTAAAAGATATCAGCAGAGAGGAACTTGAGAATCTTAAGAAAGAAGCGTTAAAGAAAGCTTTGTTTCGACGCAGAGCCGCCAAACTGGCTCTTACGGGGCTGAATCTGCTTATGGCACTGTTTCTTCTGCTTCCGCTTTTATACGCAGTCAGCATTGCGTTAATGCCTTCCAGTGAGCTGTTCACAACGAGTATGAACTTAATACCGGCAACACCCACACTTGATAATTTTCGTCAGGCAACGGTAAAGATACCTTTAACCCGTTTTATTGTTAATTCATTTGTAGTAGCAGGCTGCATTACTGCAGGGCAGATCCTATCCTGTTCCCTGGCTGCCTTTTCCTTTTCATTTCTGGATTTTAAAGGCAAAAATCTGCTGTTTATGGTTGTAATGGCGACCATGATGATACCGGGAGAAGCTACGATTATATCTAATTACTTAACGGTAAGCGGATTTCAGTGGCTTGACACCTATAAAGTTTTAATTGTTCCTTATCTGACTTCTGCTATGGGAATCTTTTTATTCCGGCAGTTTTATAAATCCTTTCCCATTTCCTTATATGAGTCGGCCCGGATTGATGGCTGCTCTAACTTAAGATTTATTTACAGCATCCTGATACCTCTTACCAAATCTGCCATAGGTGCCATGGCCGTATATACGTTTATTAATGCCTGGAATATGTATTTGTGGCCGCTTCTTGTTACAGGTTCCGATAAAATGAGAACGGTTCAGATTGGGATCGGTATGCTGGACAGTGTGGATTCCCAGTCGATTTCCATGATGATTGCGGGAGTAGTCATGATTATCGTACCATCGATTTCCGTCTTTATCTTAGGACAGAAACAGCTGATCAGAGGAATGTTCTCAGGTGCCGTAAAAGGCTGACCTGGTTCAGAATAAATATTACATAAAATTTGGAGGACAAACATGAAAAAGAGAGCAGTTTCCTTTTGTATGGCAGCTTTAATGGCTGCAGGAATGCTGTCCGGCTGTGCAAGTCAGACCGGATCCGGAAATACCGCCGCATCTGAAACAAAGGAAGAGGTTACAACCACCGCAGCTCCTGTTGCCGCAGATACGAAAGGAGATACACAAAAGACTTCCATTACATTCTGGCACTCCATGGGAGGTGTCAATGGAGAAGCCATTGATGCGCTTGTAGAAAAGTTTAATAAGGAAAATACTTCAGGAATCACCGTTGAGGCCCAGTATCAGGGCAGCTATGACGATGCCATTAACAAGCTGAAAAGTGCGCAGATCGGTAACATGGGAGCAGATCTCGTTCAGATTTACGACATCGGAACCAGGTTTATGATAGATTCCGGCTGGGTAGTCCCGATGCAGCAGCTGATCGATGGGGATAAGTGGGACATTTCCCAGGTAGAGCCCAATATTGCAGCATATTATACAGTAAACGGCACCCTGTATTCCATGCCGTTTAACTCCTCTACGCCCATTCTCTACTACAACAAAGACATGTTTAAAAAGGCAGGTATTACAGAAGTTCCCGACAGCCTTCCCGGGATAGAACGGGTTGGAGATGATCTGGTTAAAAAAGGCGGAGCCGGAGAAGTAATTTCCCTGGGTATCTACGGCTGGTTTTTTGAGCAGTTTACCTGTAAACAGCAGGCCCATTATGCAGATAACGGAAACGGAAGAGAATCAGCAGCCACTGCAGTTGATTTTGATAAAAATGGGGCCGGTGTAAAAACACTGACTGCCTGGAAAGAATTATCGGTCAAAGGATATGCTCCCAACGTCGGCAGAGGAGGAGATGCAGGACTTGCTGATTTCAGTTCCGGAAAATCTGCGATGACACTGGGTTCAACCGCATCCTTAAAGCAGATCTTAAATGATGTAAATGGAAAATTTGAAGTTGGAACCGCTTATTTCCCTAAGGTCAGTGATGATGATAAGGGAGGCGTTTCTATCGGCGGTGGCTCTTTATGGGCGTTAAATAATAAGGATGCCGGTAAACAGAAAGCGGTATGGGAATTCGTTAAATTCCTTGTATCACCGGAAAGTCAGGCATTCTGGAATTCCCAGACGGGCTATTTCCCCATCACCACTGCAGCTCATGAGGAACCTGTATTTAAGGATAATATTGCAAAGTATCCTCAGTTTCAGACTGCCATTGATCAGCTTCATGATTCCACACCCCAGTCAGCAGGCGCCCTGTTAAGTGTATTTCCGGAAGCAAGGCAGACAGTAGAAACAGAAATAGAAAATATGATTAATAACAATGGCACACCAGAGGATGCAGTTAAGAAGATGGCAGAAAGCATAAATAAATCCATCGCCGATTATAATCTCTTAAATAAATAAATGGCATCAGAAAGGATATTAGCAGATGAAAACAAAGGTTTGGGCTCACAGGGGAGCTTGTGCATATGCCCCGGAAAACACACTGGAAGCATTTGAACTGGCAGTAAGACAGCATGCAGACGGAGTGGAGCTGGATGTGCAGCTGACAAAAGACGGAAAACTGGCAGTGATCCATGATGAAACAATTGACCGTACCTGCAATGGTACCGGCAATGTAAAGGATTTTACCATGGATGAACTAAAACAGTTTTCGTGTAATAAAACACACCCGGAATATTCCGCTGCTGTCATACCAGAGTTAAAAGAAGTTCTTAAGCTGTTAAAACCCACTGATTTAACTGTTAATATCGAACTGAAAACCGGCATATACCGGTATAAGGGAATCGAAGAAAAAGTTTTAAAGCTGGTTAAAAAAATGGAGATGGAGGAGAGGGTGATCTATTCCTCTTTCCATCATCCCAGCATAATAAAAATTAAAAAGCTGGATCCGAAAGCAAAAACCGGGATTTTATATTCTGACGGCTGGATTCATGTAGTCACTTATGCAAGGATGATCGGGGCGGATGCCCTTCATCCATCTGTAAACAATCTGCGGTCCGAAAAACTGATCAGGGAATCCAAAAAGAGTAAGATTCCTTTACATGTATGGACTGTAAATGATGAAGTTTTTATGGAATACTTAGCAGGGAAGGGGATTGGAGCCATAATTACCAATTATCCTGACGTTGCAAGAAGAATAGTAGATGAGAAAGGATAAAAATATATGATTCGATTAGTAGCCTCCGATATGGATGGAACACTTTTAAACCGTTATGGAAAAATATCTTTAAAAAACCAGGCTGCTGTTCATGCTCTGAACAGGAGAAATATTGATTTTGTTGTATGTACAGGACGCAATTATGCAGATGCTTATGCTCCTTTAAAAGAGGCGGGCATATCCTGTGATATCATCTGTATGAATGGTGCAGCTGTTTTTAACACCAAAGGGGAGCAAATCCGCAAGCAGACACTGTTAAAAAGTCAGATTAGCCGTATTCTGACCATCTGCCGGCCGTTCTCTGTGCTTTATGATTTTATGACTGATGAAGGAAGCTATACAACATCAAGTCTGGAAGAATTTAAGGAAAGCTTTGAAAATAAAATTTTCCTTTCCATGGTTTCCGAAGAACATACCTTTGAAACCATTGTGAAACGCTTTCAGTTTATATCGGAAGAGCATCTGCTTTATTCTGAAACCGACATTTACAAAATGTCAGTCGTACATGAAGACACTGAAGTTCTGGCACATATCCGTTCCTGCCTGGAAAAAGAAGAAGGAATATCCATTGCTTCCTCTGCCTCTACCAATCTTGAATTGACACATTTTAACGCCCAAAAAGGAAATGCACTGCTTGAATATGCTATAAATACAAAAATTCATCCCAGAGAGATCCTCGCCATGGGAGACAGCGAGAATGATTTGTCCATGCTCATTCTGCCGTTGGGCTATACGGTCGCTATGGATAACGGATCAGAGAAAATAAAGAAAAGTGCCCGGCTGGTCACCAGATCCAATGAAGAGGATGGGGTAGCGGCAGCCATTGAAACTCTGGTCTTATCAGATGCAGCCTTAGCAACAGGTTAAAAATCTGATCCTGATAATATATTTTATGAAATTGTGAATGCATCTAATTGTATAACCGTCTGAAATCACATCTGAGCTCATATCTGATATCATATCTGAATCCTCATTCTCTTTTTTATGCCAACATTCATCTCATTCCTTTTTCTGAAAATTAGATCCTTTCCCCATTTCAGTTTTAATCTGATCTTTCAAAGATTATTGATTGACTGAGAAAATTAAGAGAAAAGCAAGAAATAAGATTTGGTTTTCTGATAAAATATGTGGGGTTGTCTAAGACGACATGGAAAGGATTGAGGACAGAGTCATGGATAATGAGGATGAATTAGACCGTATGCGGGCTCGAAAAAGAAGAAACGATAACAGCAGAATGCGGGAGAAGCCCAGACAGAATCCATCTGAAAGAAGTGGTCAGACACAGGACCATATACAAGCTTCACATGGTGACAGAACGTATTACAGTACGGGTGACGGAAGAAATCCCCGTGTCAGATACAGCGGTCAACAGACCGGTACGAACAACAAGAAGAAAAAAAGGCATCATAAGAAACACAAAATCATTGCTAAACTGGTTATTATTGCTGCGCTGCTGATTGCAGGCCTGCTTCTTTTTAATCAGCGGACCCATCAGAAAGGCTATTGGACCATTGCTGTTTTTGGTGTGGATTCCAGAGATGGTAACTTAGAGAAGGGCGCGCTATCGGATGTGGTTATGCTATGCAATATCAACAAGGAGACTGGTGAGATTAAACTGGCATCTGTATACCGCGATACTTACTTAAAAATCAACAGCAAGGGAACCTATCATAAAATAAATGAAGCTTACTTTAAGGGCGGCCACAAGCAGGCGTTAGAAGCACTGAACGAAAATCTGGATTTGAATATCGATGATTATGCAACCTTTAACTGGAAGTCTGTTGCAGATGCCATTAATATACTGGGTGGAATCGATCTGGAGATCACAGAACCGGAATTTGCTTACATAAACGGTTTTATCACAGAAACAGTGAATTCCACCGGAGTTGGTTCTCATCAGCTGAAACATGCGGGAATGAATCACTTAGATGGTGTACAGGCAGTTGCTTATGCAAGGCTGCGTCTGATGGATACTGATTTTAACCGTACCGAGCGTCAGAGAAAAGTTGTAAATCTTGCGATGGAAAAGGCCAAGAATGCAGATTTTGCCACAAGAAAAACCCTGATAGCAGCTATTTTTCCGCAGATTTCCACCAGTGTTGGCATGAATGATATTCTTGCTGTTGGAAAAGGCATCAGCAAATATCACATCGGTGAAACCGTCGGTTTCCCATTTTCACGCACTACCATGAAGATTGGGAAAATGGACTGTGTGATACCAACCACACTGGAGAGCAATGTAGCGCAGCTGCACCAGTTTCTCTACGGCCAGGAGAATTATGCTCCGTCTTCAGCAGTAAAGAAGATCAGTGCATCAATTTCAAAAGAAAGCGGTATTTCAGAACCTGGTAAAAACGCTCCTTCCGGAGGCGGTTCCAGCAGTAAAAAGAAGAAACAATCTTCTGATGCACCGGCAGAGACAACTCAGGCACCGACAGAGGCTGTAGTTGAAACAACAGAAGAAACCAAAGAGACCAAAGAGACAGTTAAGGAAACAACAGTACCTGAAACAAAAGAGCAGGAGAGTGGTGAAGTCCCCACCAATGAAGATGGAAGCCTGATTGGCCCTGGAGCAAAAATACCGGATACAAAAGAAGGTACAACAGAAACGAAGAAATCAGCCGGCTCTGACAAAACCTCAGCTGAAGAAGCTTCCAGCGAGCCAGAATCAAACGCAGGCCCAGGTGTATAAATTTAATTAATTTCAGAGAATATTTAATTTTACTGTTATATTATATAAGCGGCATAGAATATTTCTATATTTATGGAAATCTATGTCGCTTTATTGTGTGCCCAGGCATGACACTAATTTAACTGGCACTTGATAATTAGTCTAAAAATAAAAGTTCTTTTAACGTGATAAATGGAACATTTCAACATTTTATTGAGTAATATATATTAACCACCAGCTTGTAGATAGCTGTTACTATATTCTGTGTATGCAGATAAAGTTAAATATTGAAAGGAGTTTATTTGTATGAGTTTATTATCTCCAAGTCATTTTCATTATGATAATGAACTTTGTAAGCAAAGCTCAGTTACTTTAAAATGTGTATCAACTGGAACAGTGACAATACCAGTAGGTGCTTCTAATACACAAATTACTATTATAAACGTACCATTAAATATTTCTGCTTTATGCAATCAAATAATAAAGATTGAATTTGCATGTAATATAACTCTTATAGAGCCGCAAACTGATTCAATACTTTTAATATTTCAGATTAACAGGCATTGTAGCAATATGATTCAAAATATCCCTGTTGGACAACGGTGGATTTTTTCAAATATTTCAAATTTTGTAAGTGTCGGAACATTTTCATTTTTTGTATGTGATAGTGATTTTAATACAGAAGAGTGTTGCACATATACAGTAGATGTAACTCCTTTAGTTACCACTTCAGGAGCTATTATTTCAAATTCAATTCTGTCTGCAACAGCGGTAAGCAATATATAATGTAGTTGAAAATGCCAGGGAGCATATCCAGAGCAACAGTTACAATAATTTAATAAGCAGCAATATAGAACTGTATATATTTTCCTCCCGGATTTAAAAAATCCATTATAAATCTTTCATTTTAATACCAATAGTTTCTTGATATCATCAAGATGTTCTTTGGTTGTTGCTCGATAATGTGATCCAGATCAGAAAATAGCATTCCACTCGTGCCACACCATTCGACCAAAGGAAACTAATCAGGTTTAACTGCATCTAGCCAATCAGGTCTTTTCTCTTTCACATCTTGAATCAAATCAATAAGCATTTCTTTTTTCATTGCCTGTGCGATTGCATCACCAATGCGCCCATAAGGTTCTTCCAACACACTTTGAATGATAGAACCAACCGGACAATCAGGATGAGGATTAGTATGAATTGCAATGATATCCTTAAGTTCATCTGCATCTGTAGCTTCGAAAATATCGTAAATGGAAATGGAATCAAGTGGTTTCCCTAGTTGTGTCCCACCCACTCCACGAGTGATGCTAATAAGACCAGCGTTTTGTAAGTCACTAAGCAGATTTCTGGTTATGACAGGATTAGTACCAGTACTAAGAGTTGTATTATCTAATAAAGGTACTCAATTCACAATTTTCTGATATTTAGTATTATAGGTAGACAATCCTCCTATAATAATCAGTCCGGGTCAATAAGTTCGCCACCCGATTAGGGCGGCGGAGAGAAGAACGCAAACAAAAATTGCTAGTGATTGACGTCACGGTCGGTCTCAACATGGCTTCTGATCCTCCATTTCTTCAAAGCTCATCAAAAACGACTTTACATCATCGCATGTCATAAACCCACTCATGATACAGGCTACTTTGGCTCCTGCTTTACTGACAGAACAGGCATTATTACATTCAATCCCTCCGATCGCGTAAACTGGTACAGATACATTCCAGGAAGCGGATACCCCGCCAGGGTAATCCCTTCTTGCAGTTGGTTGCAAAAATATGCCCGGCGATAATATAGGTACAGCCAAGTATCTCAGCTTCCTTGGCCTCCTCTGCCGAATGACAGGATACACCAATTATTTTAAAGTGCCTCTTCTGTACATCGGTCATTTCCCTCATTTTCGGAAGCGGAAGGTGTATCGCCTCCGCATTCAGCTCTATGGCAGAAAACTATGAAGTACACATGGAATCTGATGCTTTGTACAAATTTGAGTGACCTGTTTTGCAAGACTCCTGTATTGTACCTCTGATAAGTCCTTTTCCCGGAGGCTGATACCGGCAGGATGGCTGAGAGCAATTTTTTCTATTTCCCACAAACGGCAGAAAAATGCGGTAAGCACAGATGACCTGACAAAGCTGCTTTTCATCCACATCCATAGGATTTTTTTCTCATTATTAATGATGGGGCGAAGTCTGGGACAGGAAAGGGACATTTCTGCATGCATCAAAAATTATTTCCTGTGAGTTATGAAACTTAAATTTATGAATAATTTAAGTTAAAGAGCTAATATTAATAATATTATAAACAAGAAAGGTGGTTAAAGATATGGAATATATGGCTTTACATCCATTTGAACATGAGGTGATTTTTAATGATCCAAGAAATAAAGCAATGGATTCGACGTCAACTACAGGTTGGAAGGTGACAAAGAAAAAAGGGAGTCTTTCGGGAGTAGGAGTATCGGTTTCTGGAGCAGGAGCATATGCAGAAATGTCAGGAAATTTTAGCTTTACGTTAAAACATATGGAATCGTCCAGGAAATATAATAAGATGGTGAATGACTACAAGATCAGTGGAGGAGTGAGTGGATTTTGGAGTTGGTTAACTTTTGGAGCCAATGCTTCCACTCACAAGGAAGAAATACAGGAGGCACTAAAGGAGATGTCCAGCTCTGAAGAAGTAAATGGTACTGTGGAAGTTAAACTCATGGTAACAGGTTTGTACCCTAATGTACAGGTGGATGCTTCTGCTTATGTCTTAGTGCTTCAAATAACAGATGACCAGGGGAGTACAGCGACCGTTTTTTCTGATACAGCTCCTAAAAATGATGTTGGTGCCCAAGATGAGAATTATAATAACCTTCCTGTAAAAGATAACGAATCTACAATAGTACTTTAATTTATCTAAAAACATTATAAGTTCTTAGATTATGAATAAAAGTGAAAAGCACATTTGATGCCAAATAAATTTTATATCAATTTTAAAGACGAGGCGATTTTATACCCGTGGATTTATCTGCTTTGTATAATAAGTAGCTCCGTCTTTAATACCTATAATGAAATTGCATATCCTTATCAAAAAAATTTCAGTTTACTTGATTA
>NZ_QOHO01000109.1 GCF_003432035.1 Lacrimispora amygdalina | reverse complement strand
AGGTATAATGGATAAATATAATACAAAATATCTAAATTTAATTCTATTGTTATCAGGATTTTTTTTAGCTTCATATCCTCCATTTATGCCAGTAGAAAATACTATGTATAAGTTTATGAAAATAAATTTAATTGAAAATGTATATTATTTTTATCACTCAGTAGGCTCATTTTTAATTATGATAGTAATATTAAATTCAGTTAAATTTAAACAAATATTTTCTAACAAGTTATTTGTTTTCTTAGGTAAAATATCATTTTCCATGTATATAATACATTTTATGATTTTAAATTCACTTTCGAGCTTTTTGTTTATAAATCTTGTTAATTATTTTAAATATTCTTACGCTTTTTTTATAGTATTAATAATATCTTTGGGTGTAATAATATCTTTATCTTATTATGTATATAAATATATTGATTTAAATGGTATTAAAATGTCAAAAAAAATATATAATGATTTTTTTAGAGTATATTAAATGCAGTGTTATTTTATCCGACCAGCAGGCATCATACAGGCTTTTTAAAATGGTAATCCGGTCATCTTTTTTCATTGGCTCCATATATTCTAATAGCCGTTTGGTAAAATTAAGTCACCACAACAAGGGCAGTACGAGGCAACGATAACAAAGTATCCGGTTATTGGGCAATTATATTCACTCCTAAAAAAATTTCATGGTATTGTATTTTCACGAAAGGAAAATAAGTTGGACTCATGGATGACAGCGGCTGCTGCTCTACAGATTGATGAACTAGATACTTACATAAATGGGTTAAATGCAGATATTGATGCTGTCATGGTATTCATTATAAATATAATAATGGTCTAGCAGAAGGAAGCGTTAATAAAATTAAATTAACCANNAAACTTCTGCTAAATGAATGTTATTATAAAATCAACTAAGGTTGGAAAGAACCATTTAGGCGCTTACGATACTTTGTCTCCGGGAATACTTCTGGAATGGATTCGAGAATCCCAAGGCATTTATCGCCGATAATTAAGCGCACTCCGGCCAGGCCACGTTCTTTTAGCCACACAAAGAATGTTCTCCAGCTTTCACGGTCTTCCTTCATGCCTTCGGCCGCGCCAATAATTTCACGACATCCATCCTCGTTGACTCCAATGGCAACAAGGATAGATACGTTTTGTATTTCGCCGCCCCAGCTACGCTTTAAGTAAACACCATCTACAAAGACATACGGATAAGAACCGGTAAGTTTGCGGCTTCTCCACGTTTCAATATGTTCATAAGCTTTTTTATTTAGATTGCTTATTGTTCCAGGTGAAACCTTGGTTCCTCATAACGCCTCGGTAATGTCTTCAACGCGGTGAAACACCCGATAGTGTCAAGATTTTTTCGCAAATTGTATTTCAGCCGTTAGGTAGCCGGTAGTCAGCCGGCTATTATATCAGACTGATTTTGGAGATCCAATTCTTTCAGGTGCTCCATATTCATGTAGCGCTTTGTACCCCATTGGGTTCCAGCTACGTGTCGCAGTCTGGCACATACAAGCATTAAAGCACTTTGCCCATCAGGAAAAGCGCCAATAGCACGGGTCCTACGTTTGATTTCCCGGTTAAGACGTTCAATGGTATTATTAGTGCGGATTCTAGTCCAGTGTTGGCTGGGAAAATCCATATATGCTAGGGTTTCCTCGATTCCATCTTCGACCTTTTTAGCTGCCGAAATTAATTTCATCTCGCGAAGTTTATCCGCTACTTGTTTCGCCTTTTCCTTTGCAGATGTTTTGCATTCTTGAGCATGGATAGCCTTCAGCAGCATAGAGACTTCTTTCATCTTATTACGAGGAGTGGCTGAGAATATATTCCGATAGAAATGAACCGTACATCTTTGATACTTTGTCTCCGGGAATACTTCTGGAATGGATTCGAGCATCCCAAGACATTTATCACCGATAATTAGGCGCACTCCGGCCAGGCCACGTTCTTTTAGCCATACAAAGAATGTTCTCCAGCTTTCACGGTCTTCCTTCATGCCTTCAGCCGCACCAATAATTTCACGGCATCCGTCCTCGTTAACTCCAATGGCAACAAGGATAGAGACGTTTTGTATTTCCCCGCCCCAGCTGCGCTTTAAGTAAACACCATCTACAAAGACATAGGGATAAGAACCTGTAAGTTTGCGGCTTCTCCACGTTTCAATATGTTCATAGGCTTTTTTATTTAGATTGCTTATTGTTCCAGGTGAAACCTTGGTTCCCCATAACGCCTCGGTAATGTCTTCAACGCGGCGGACAGAAACACCCGCGAGGTACATTTCAATAAGGGCTTCTTCTACAGAGCATTCTCTGCGGCGATATCGCTCAATAATGGCAGTTTCAAACGGAACGCCTTTTAACTTTGGCATCTTCAATTTGACCTCACCGGCAGTGGTTTGAAAGTTTCTGCTGTAATGTCCGGAACGATACCCTTTGCTATCACCGGAACGTTTCAATTCGTTATGGATAAGTTCCTGATTTAATTGTATAATGTTATCGGACATGTTCTATAACCTCCTTTGTGAGATTTGGTTGTGGTGACTTTATTGGCTCTTTGTCAATAGTTGGGGTGGGATTCCTATAAATCCCGCCCCTTTCTTGCGTTTAGAGCTGCTTTAATGGTTCATTCTACTGTATGCTGTTTTGGGCATGCAAAATAAGCCTCCATATCCCGACCATTTTTCCTATGATGTACAATGAAGTATCCGTGTCCGGAACCGGTTAAAGTTACTGATTCCATAAGAACTTCGTTTTAATACTTTAATCTTATTGTTAAATCCTACTGTGACACCGTTTGTAATGCCATATTTAAAGGCATTTAAAATTTCTTTTCTCCAAGACTGGAACGTTTTTGCACATTTCTCGAACTCTTTAATACCGCATCCTCTTGCATTAGATATCCAATCATCGAATTCTTGCTGTTGCTTACGATAGGACTCTAGCTGGCTGATGTCATAAAACCATTCTTTCATCATATGCGCCAGCCTTAGGTCATCACTATACTGAAGCATCAGATCACAGGCCTGTTTGTTCTCATCTTTCAGTTTTCTATAGCGGGTCAAAATCAGCTTTCGGCTTCGTTTATAGTATTTTCGGTATGCGATGAATAACCTGCCGTTCCACAAATTCCTGCATCTATGAAATAATAGAGACAACCAGGAGGGTCTCGATTTACTACTTTGTATTCGTTCACTACAATTCTTCGAATCAAGTACTTGTCATCTCCATGAAAGGAAGAACATCATCGCCAATGAATGATAACCAAAGAAATGCCAGACGAACGGATCAGGAATGGATCAGTCTGATACAGGAATGCCGCACAAGTGGTCTTGGAGACAAAGACTGGTGTGAACAGCATGGTATTCCAATCAGCACATTTTATACAAAGATAACAAGGCTTCGCCAAAAGGCCTGCGAGATACCGGCAGCCAAACATCATATTATCCGGGAAAGCCAGCAAGTAGTTCCTCTTCCAATTATAGATGAAGTACCACACCCCTGCTGGAACGGGGCTCCCGATGCCAGGACTTCTCCAGCAGTGATCTTAAAAATCAATGATTACAGCATTGAAATTTCCAATCACGCCGCCAGAGATACCATATTTAATACTCTTTCTGTGCTGCAACAGCTATGCTAGGTGAATTATCCGGAGTTGCCAGAGTTTATATAATTACAGGCCGGACTGATATGAGACGCAGCATTGATGGTCTTATGGCAATTATCCGGGATACCTATGAAATGGATCCTTATGCAAATGCACTTTTCCTTTTCTGCAGGCGAAGGAAAAACACAGTGAAAGCCTTACACTTTGATAAGGACGGTTTTGTCTTATATCTGAAAAGACTCGATAATGGCCGGTTTCAATGGCCCAAAGACGCTTCTGAAGTGCGCCCACTGACTAGACAGGAATTCCGGTGGCTGATGGAAGGACTGTCAATTGAACAGCCGAAAGCAATCAGGCCAATTACCCAGAAGAAAGACTTCTGATTTTGTGCATAATGGAGAAAATGAAAAAAATGTTATCCGATTAAACTCCCGCTTTTCTTTGGTTATCCACACACTCCGGTCTGCATTTAAAGTTATCCGTGCATGACACCGATATGCCAGAATTAAATGTGCATAAGTCTCTTAAAAGTGATGTAGAACAGCCTTTTTTCAAGGTTTCCCGTCATTCTTCCTTTCGTCAAAATGACGATGCTTATCTGACTGCACATTTGCCTATATCCTCATAATTCTTTATAATGTAAGAAGAATAAAAATCGGGGAGGCATGGTGCGTCATGGATGAAAAAAGTACGTTTGAACAGCAGATGAAACTGTTGCAGACAGTTGTCGAACAGCAACAGGCTTACATCCAGGCACAGAATGCCCACATGGCTGAAAAGGATGCCCGTATGGCTGAAAAAGATGAAACAATCGCCGAGCTGCGCAGACTTGTTGATGACCTTCAGTCGCTCAAAGTAAATCTGGAAGAAACATTACAAGAACTGCGCAGACAGCTTTTTGGAACATCATCAGAAAAAATAGCCTCTGAAGAAAAAAACACGCAAGAGATCACTGCCGTGGAAGCAAAAGCTAAAATCACGGTAAAAGAACATACGCGTGAACGTAAACCAAAAGCAAAACGGGATGATATCTACGCGGGTCTGCCAATAAGGGAAGTAAAGATCTCACTTACGGATGATCAGCGCCTTTGTGAATACTGCAACAGTGAGATGATAACGATTGGCTATACGCAGGTCCGGGAAGAGATCAGGATCACACCCGCCAAGGTGGAGAGAATACGCCTTATGCAGGAGGTGGCCATCTGTCAGGATTGTAAAAAGGATGGGGATGGAACTCTTGTAAAGGCAAATGTCTATCCTGCATTACTGCCACACAGTCCGGCATCTGCATCTTCCGTTGCCTATGTTGTTTTTGAAAAAACGTTTATGGGACTGCCTTATTACAGGCAGGAGGCCGGTATGGCAGAGCTTGGTTTCAAATTGCCAAGGGAAACCATGGCGAACTGGTTCATTTACTGTGCAGAACATTACTTTTATCCAATCTATGAAAGCATGCATGAGTGTCTGATTCAACGTGAAATTTTACATGCAGATGAAACCACCTGCCAGGTATTACGTGAGGCTGGTCGGAGCGCAGAATCAACTTCCTATTTGTGGATCTATCTGACCGGAAGTGACGGACTGCCACCAATCGTTCTCTACGATTATGCAGCGGGACGCAGTGGAAAATATGCCAGGGACTTTCTGGAAGGATTCAATGGTCTTCTCCAGTGCGACGGATATCAGGGCTATAATGAAGTGGAGGATGTGACTCTGGTCTGCTGTCTCGCCCACTGCCGCCGGAAGTTCTATGAAGCCATTCCAGCAGGAAGAAGAAAAGCCATAAAGCTTCTGGATATCAATTCCGAAACCCGGATAGATGATCCGGTTATTCCGGATGAGAATGAACAGGAGAAACTGATACCGGCAGAGATCGGTCTTTCCTACTGTAATAAACTTTTCTATATAGAGCGGGAATTGAAAAATCTTCCGGCAAATGAACGAAAAGTAAAACGCGAGGAAAAGGAAAGCGCTGTCTGGATCAGTTTCTGGAAATGGGTTAATTCCATCCATGCACTGGGTGGCAGCAAACTGGAAAAAGCGGTAAACTATGCCCTGAATCACCAGGAAACGCTTTGCAACTATATGAAAGATGGACGATGTGAAATCTCAAACAATGCTGCCGAACGAAGAGCCAAGAGCTATGCCATTGGACGCAAAGCATTTTTATTTCACACATCGGTAGCCGGGGCAAATGCCAGTGCAGTTATGTACAGCATGATTGAAACGGCAAAAGCAAACAACTTAAACGTATTTCAGTATCTCTACATGGTACTTCTTTATATGCCGGACTACAAAAATGAGCCCGCAGGTATAGAAAAGCTGCTGCCATGGAGTGATTTTATGATGGAACATTGCACAGGTCTAATTGATGTAGACAATATAACAGCAGAAAATCATATGCCATTACCGCTTTAATGTTTTGGTATAACAAGGGTGAATTATGCCATACGGTATCTTATTCATCGCTTACTATTTTCGAAGAGAAGCCGGCATTGATTTCTGGAGCCGTTTACGAACATTTTCGATAGCCCATGTGACCTGACGAATGAAATGATACTTGTCCACAATAATCTTTGCGTTTGGGAAGAAAGTTCTGGCCAGCTCCACATAGGGAAGCCACATGTCACAAACAAAGAACTTTACTTTCAGCCTTTCCTTTCTTGTAATGTTTCTCCAGTAATCAGCCAGATGGCTCTGAGTGCGGTCTGGAAGAATATCCAGAATTCGGTGTTTTTTAGGATCAACAAGGATACACTGATATTTCCCAGTAGAGGCATTGCCTTTAAATTCATCAATAGAAACAGCTTCAGGAAGCTTATCAGGGGGTGAATAATGGATGGTATCCAAAAGTCTGCAGATTGTAGGGACGGAAACCCCGGTAAGGATTGAAACCTGCTTGAGAGAAAAAGTCTGTCGTAGGAGAGATATAACATAAAAAGCCAGTCTCCTTGTTCTGCGGTGATAGGAAGGAAGAAAGGAATAGTGTTCCAAAAATCGTTTTCCGCAGGAGGTACATAAATAACGTCGTTTTCTTAGAATCAGAATGACGGTTTTACCTTGGAAAGGAGTGTCATCAATTTCCTGAATTCGATAGTCATGAACTCTTTTTGTTTTACAACCACAACAGGGACAGGTCTGCTCAGAAGTTCTGGTTTCAATTAAAACCTTTAAAAAAGAATCTGCCTGAATTACTTTT
>NZ_QOHO01000108.1 GCF_003432035.1 Lacrimispora amygdalina | reverse complement strand
TTGTTTAGTATTATATAAATCACTTAAAATTAATCCAAATATAAAAGGTAAAAATTTAGTATGAATTGTTATAAATAAAGCTACAATATAAAAGATATGTCTATTCCTGCTTTTTCCAATCAACAATACAAAAGATAATACAATTAACGAACCATAAAATTCATAATACATAGTCCATAAAGTAGGATTATATATTACGGACTGTCTAAAAAGAACTCCCCATACTCCATGCTTAAACATTTCCAATATATTAGGGCTAAAATTATAAAAGCTTCCTAACCAAAAAGATGTTGTTATCTCTGATGCTTTTACATTATAAAATAACTGTAACTTCATAAGTATATAGGCTATAAATACCGAAAACAATACTGGAGGCATTAACCTAAAATATCTTCTAATACCGGTTGAAATTATTGCACTGGTATCGTTATATTTAAAGAATTTATATGTCAGTACATAACCACTTAATATAAAAAATATACAAACCGATACATCACCATCATATAATAAATTTAAAGGTGTACTAGCAATAATCAGCTCAACCCCGCTACCTGTTCTAACATTATTAATACTTCCGTAATATAAAGCGGGATAAAACGCTGAAATGTAGTGGTAGATTACCACAATAAAGGCAGCTACCCCCCTTATCCCATCTAAATATTTTTCTTTTTGCATATTTTTCTCCTTTTTGTATATAAATTCGCAAAATCTTTTTTGTTTTGACAACTGAGCCACTATACACTATTGAGCATTTAAAAATAAACTGTATATTAAAAGAGTCAACCACCGAAAGTTGACTCTTTTAATTATTCTAATTCAAGCTTTGACAAACTTAATGCTGATGCAATAACTGCATCCATATCATAATATTTATATTCACCCAGTCTGCCTCCAAATATTACATATTTTTCTTTTTCTGCAAGCTCTTTATATCGCTGATACAACTTACTATTCTTTTCATCATTTACAGGATAGTAGGCTTCATCTCCTGGCTTCCACTCAGTACTATATTCTCGACTAATAATAGTTTTAGGTATATCATTTCCATATTCATCCTTACCAAACTCAAACCATTTGTGTTCTATAATTCGAGTCCAAGGAGTCTCCATATCAGTATAATTTACTACTGCATTTCCCTGGAAATTCGAGGTATCTAAAATCTCATTTTCAAATCTTATAGACCTATATTCCAGATTACCTAAGCAATAATCGAAATATTCATCTATGGCTCCTGTGAAAATCACTTTATCCGCTAATGCATCATATTCTGCCTTATTTATTAAGTAGTCTTGATTAAGACGTACCTCAATTCCATCAAGAAGATTCTCAACTAGCTTTGTGTATCCGCCAATTGGTATTCCTTGATATAATGCATTAAAATAATTATTGTCAAAGGTAAATCTAACCGGAAGTCTTTTAATAATAAAAGCTGGTAAATCTTTGCAGGCTCTCCCCCATTGCTTCTCCGTATACCCTTTTATTAGCTTCTCATAGATATCTCTACCAACTAAAGATATTGCTTGTTCCTCAAGATTACAAGGTTCTCCAGTTATTTCTTCCTTTTGCTTTTCAATCATTTCTAAAGCTTCACAAGGAGAAACTACTCCCCAAATTTTGTTAAATGTATACATATTAAATGGTAACGAATATAGTTCACCTTTATAGTTTGCTACTGGTGAATTAGTAAATCTGTTAAACGATGAAAATTGATTAATGTAGTTCCATACCTCAGTATTATTAGTATGAAAAATATGAGCTCCATATTTATGGAAGTTTATTCCTTCAATATTTTCTGTATATATATTTCCTGCTATATTAGATCGCTTATCTATCACTAAAACCCTTTTTCCAGTACTCTTTGCTTTCTGAGCAAAAACCGCACCATATAATCCTGCTCCAACAATTAAATAGTCAAACATTCTAACCTCACTGTAATCATTAAGTTAATTAATTCCAATCCACTCTTCTCTTAATCAAACATCTTTGCTATTCTTAAAAATAATCAATTTGCTAGCAATATAATTCAGTACTATTACCAGAATATTAGCCGCTGTTTTTATTATAACATCATTATATTTAAGAATATCAACACAAATAAACATGCATAGCCAATCCACAGCACCTGTTGCCAATCTACAAATAAAGAAAGAAACCAACTCTGCAATAATAGTTTTGATGCCTTTTGCACCACTATGAAATACCCACCTTCGATTTGTTACATATGCAAATGACACCGCAATAGTCCATGCGAATATAGTTCCAGCCATCACAGGAAGTAAAAATAAATGAACAGCTATCCAATATGTAATTACGTTAACTATAGTTGTTAATACACCAAATATTGCATAAGGAATAATATCTCTATACTTATTGATTAATCTCACTATACTAGACATATATTATAATTCCTTCTTAAATTTTCTAAATCCTTTCAATGCATTCCACCCGATCTTTATTATTTTGGGTATGTTAACGGAATTTACGCCTCCCTGACGAGGTTTAAACGATATTTCTTTAAATGCCATCTTTTCCTTATAGTACGCAAAATATGCTGTCATCATAATATTAGGTATATTGTAATCATATGGCAGTTTAGTTATATATTTTTCAACAACATCAACCTTCATTAATCTAAATGGCGCATTAGCATCTGGAACCTTAATTCCAAAATATATTCTCAGCAATAGGCAGACTATATGTTCAACAAACGCTCTTGATTTCCCGTCACCACGAGCGGAACGATGACCAATGATACAATCATATTTATCTCTCATACGCCAGAACTCATCAAATTCGTTAGGATCTGTTTGTCCATCTGAATCAGTTTGAAAAACATAGTCTACCTTATCAGCAATCGCTTTACTATATAATGCAATTACTTTAGGACCATGTTGTTTTTCTGTATCAGATAATATTTCTAATTGAGGAAAATCATGCTTCATTCTCTCTAAAATCGAATGTGTCTTATCAATACTTCCATTATCTGCAATTACTATTCGAGAAGATTTATCCTTTCCTTCTAAAATCTTATACCAGTCTTTTACTACTGTTTCTATATTATCCTCTTCGTTATAAGCCGGCATAACTACATACAAAGAATCTCCCATTTTATCTCCTTTTCATCTTTAGATATTCTAAGCAATTATCATTACTATTGATCAATCGTTAAATATATTGTAAAAAATCACTTTTCCACTTCCTCTTACTTTCTCAAATCCGTTTATAGCTGAGACTAGTAAAAAAGGCGTGTAATTAAAAAGGTACCTTGGTCTGGATTCCCATAAACTAAAAAATATAAGTACTCCAAAAATTGTAATATTTATTACAAAAATTATATCTATTTCACCGGTTCTAACGCCAGTAAAAAATGATCCTAATAGTAAAAATAAAATCAACACTTGGATACATTGACTCCAATAGCAAAATATTGGATTACCTATTTTATTATTAATAAAAAAATTTAAAATTTTAGAATTATTTATATGTGGAAACCAACCTAATAGCTCTGTAGCAAAATATCTACCGTCTCCCCAGATCCAATTATTCTTAGTGGTCAAAAACTTGATATATCCCGCCACCCCATAATCTTTTAGTCTATCAATAGTCAATTGAATTGCTGTGTCTCTCTGCTCTTTTCGCGTCTCTAATCCTATAATAGCAGAAACGTCTTCTGGTGGATATGCACCTAATCGCTTTTCATTTGTCCCCATCAGGAACCAAAATTCTTTTGGATATCCTTCTCCATTTGCTATTTCATATCCAAACCAATTCTTATCATCAATGTAATTATAAACAACAGTTTTAAAGCTCGAGAGAACAATAAAAAAAAGAAGTATCACACAACCAATTTTAACTATTGATTGGCGTGAAAATATCATATGAAGGAAAATAGCAATTATTGCTATTCCAACAGTAGCCTTTATAAATATTCCTAATACAAAAATCAATATCATAGTAGCCCATAATAATACAGTTCTCCTAAAGTTTAACTTTGAAATATTTGCATTGAGATAAGCATATATATATACTCCCCATATAGCAAATGGAATAGAAAGTGAATCAGTATAATAATAAGTGATATATGTATAGTAAGGGGAAAAAAGTAGTGAAAAAATCAAAAAAAGATTTGACATTTTACTACTTTTCCATATTATCTTAGACATAAAAAAACCGCCTAGAATTGCTAGATCAATACTTATAATGTTTAGTGCAATACAGTTTACATTGAATGATTTAAAGCCCATACTCATTAAAACTCTATTCCATATTATTATTTCACTAATGATTCCTACCTGATAAGGTGTATTTTGAAAATATTTATTATTATATGTTCCGCCTGATAAAATGCATTTTGCTGAATCAACTATTATACCAAAATCTGAAAACTTTGTAGTATCAGATATGTCATATGCTAGCTTTTGTGCTAAAAACACTTGTATACTGATTATTAACGTAAGTAATACTATAGATACAGCTTTTTTACTTATAACATTAGAAGAATTTACTTTAGTAAGTATTAAGTAGATTATTATTACAAAAAATATTATAATAAAAGGATTATAATAACTTGTTATTACAAAATCCCCGCCGTAAGAATTAGGATCTACAAAACAGTTGTTTAAAATAACATTCAATATAAGCCAAAAGAACATTGAACCTGCAATCAAATAAAATAGTTTTACTGCATTTTTACAAATTAACTTCATTTTTAAATTTTCCATTAATAACATAGTTCAATTCTTCCCTTCGGTCTTTCTTTATATATTCTTCGTTAAAATTATCAGATCTGTAAAATCCATAAATATAAAAATTTGTCACTATTTTTCATTATAATTATATATCTACTTTCCATAATATGCAACCATATAAATAAAAGAGGCGCTATTCCACGCCTCTAATTATGAATAATTAACTAAACGCTCCCTATTACGCTTAATAGTACTAATATCTTTTCATAGTCGACACAATTTACCTGTCTCCAAATATTTTAAATACTGGGTTAGAGGCAAGCTCATCTTAAATATCACTCTCACATTAAATTACCTATAGAATAACTTTTCTAATTTTTTTACAATTGCAGTCTCGGTTTTCTCGGCATCATTACGATTCTTTGCGCTCACAGATAGATATACTTTTAATTTAGGTTCTGTTCCAGAAGGCCGAATTACAATAGATGAGTTTTTCACTAGCATATACTTTAAAACATCTGATTTTGGTAGTTGATTAAGTCCTCCAAGATAATCTCTAATTTCGATTACCTCCAATCCCTCAATTTCATTTAAAGGATTCTCGCGCAGCTCTTGCATTATATTCTGCATTTTCTGAAAACCTTCCGCCCCTTCAAAGGTATAACTATGCAATGTATTTAAACAGTATCCATATTTTTTATATAATTCCTCCAAAACATCAATTAAACTTACACCCTTAGTTTTATAATAAGCAAACATTTCGCAAATCATCAAAGCCCCAACTACTGCATCCTTATCACGCACATATCCACCGGTTAAATATCCATAACTCTCCTCAAACCCAAGGATAAAACGATCCTCCTCTCCTTTTGCCTCTAGGAAACCAATTTGCTCACCAATAAACTTGAAGCCAGTTAACACATCAATTACTTGTACTCCATAATCTTCTGCAATTCTATTTGCCATATCTATAGTTACAATAGTTTTCACCAAAATAGGGTTATTTGGCATTTTTCCAAGAGCAATTCTGCGTTTACATATATAATCAAGGAGCAGCATGCCAACTTCATTTCCTGTTAGAAGTACATAATCATCGTCATTGCGTACTGCAATTCCTACACGGTCACAATCCGGATCTGTAGCTAATAACAATTCACTGCCTCTTTCTTTTGCATCCCGCAAACCTAACTCCAGTGCCTCTTTAATTTCAGGATTGGGATATGGGCATGTTGGAAACTCTCCATCTGGGTTTTCCTGCTCTTTCACTACTGAAATATTGGTAAAGCCGTTTTGCCTTAACACACTTGTAACACACTTTAACCCTGATCCATTTAGCGGGGTATAAACTATAGAAACCTCCTTGTTTATATTCTCGTCACATAAGGATTGGGATGATACCGAATTAAGATAATTTTTCATAACACTCTCTGGAATGTATGATATTTTCCCTACAGCCAATCCATCATAAAAATCCAGATATCTTATATCATTAAATATATCTAAAGCTTCTATTTCTTTTAAAATGGAACTAGCAGCTTCAGTTGTAATCTGGCAGCCATCACTGCCATAAACCTTATACCCATTATATTTAGAAGGATTGTGGCTTGCTGTAATTACAATACCTCCGCTACAATTGAGTTCTCTAACCGCAAAAGACAAAGATGGTGTAGGCATTAATTCAGAATAAATATAAGCTTTAATTCCATTAGCTGCAAATACTTCAGTTGCAATATAAGCAAATTTTTCCGATTTTATGCGACTATCATAAGCAATCGCCACAGATGGATGGCCTGACTTTTTCTTTAAATAATTACAGTAACCCTGTGTTGCTTTGGCCACGGTGTAAATATTCATACGATTAGTACCTACACCAATTATACCTCTTAATCCACCCGTACCAAACTCTAACTCACGGTAAAATCGGTCATATATTTCGGATTCCATCGTCTCTATCTTATACAGTTCAACTTTAAGATCCTCATCAGATAAATTTTGTTCTTTCCACTCACACCACTTTCTATATACTCGTTGATCCATTATTTTTACTCAGCTCTCTTTCCTTATATATTTTTACTTATTAACCATTAGTAATTAACTATCAACTTTAATTTAAAAGTATTAATTTTTATCTATAATACTTTCCCAATAAGTTTATTACTTTAAAATCTAAAATAGATAAATGGATTAAACTTTGATCCTACAACAAATACTATTGAAACAATAAATAAAAGTAAATAGTTAATATCAACTAATATAATACCTAAATTATTTAATATTATCCCATGATAACAACCTTTAATCCTGCTTTTTATTAAAGGAACAATAGGAGTACTAAGAACAACGCCAAGGATAACCATAAAAATTGTAAATGAGTCTAAATTAAGATAAAAATATTCCATATGCTTCATATCAAAAACAAACATCTTCTTAATATATTCTATTGCTTCAATTACAGTATTTGCTCTAAAAAATACCCAGCCGATCATAAATACAAGTATTGTATAGATATGACCAAATATTTTGGGCATCTTACTAAGTAATTTATTAAGCCCCATGCGCTCAACTATTAAAAATGCTCCATGATATAGTCCCCAGACGATAAAATTCAAAGCAGCTCCATGCCATAAACCAGTGCAAAAAAACACAATTATATTATTAATATAAGTTCTTTTAATGCCTTTTCTATTACCACCTAATGGAATGTATAAATAGTCCTTAAACCATGTAGATAATGATATATGCCATCTTCTCCAAAATTCTTGAATTGACTTTGAAATGTATGGATAATTAAAATTTTCAAGGAAATGGAATCCGAATATTCTGCCCATTCCAATAGCCATATCAGAATAGCCTGAAAAGTCAAAAAATATCTGCATAGAATATGATACAATTCCCAACCAAGCTAATGGTGTATTTAGATATGGTGATGTAAACGCGGCATCTGCAAATTTTGCGGAAAAGTTAGCCAGAAAAACTTTTTTGGCTAATCCAGTGATAAAACGTTTTATACCAATCCTTATATCATCAATACTTATTCTGCGCTCATTGATTTCATTCTCAATATCGATATAACGGACAATAGGGCCTGCTATTAATTGAGGAAATAGCATAATATATAATCCTAGATTAACAAACTTTTTCTGCGACTTAACATCTTTTCGATATACGTCAATGACATATGACATTATTTGAAATGTAAAAAATGAAATTCCAATTGGTAACGGAATATTAGGAACATTTATACTAAAGTCAGAATCTAAAAATCTAATAACATGCGTAATTCCATTTATTAGAAAATTAAAATATTTAAAAAAGCCAAGAATTCCTAAATTTAAAATAATAGATATTACAACTAACCTTTTAGGGTGCTTACAGTCATCTATATCAATTAGCTTTGCTAAAAGATAATTGACTATAATTGAAAAAAACATTAATATTGTATATTGAACCCCTCCCCAAGAGTAAAAAATAAGTGAAGAAACAAACAACCAGAAATTTCTATACTTTGGGTCAATCAAAAAATAAACAACTAATACTATTGGGAAAAATAATAATAGAAAAAATGGTGAAGCAAATACCATCTCTTTAAGACCTCCTTTTATGATGTATTAATTTTGCTTTAGATATTCGGCTAACGCTTGAACAAAGTCGATATGAGACTGTGGTAATTCGCAAGCATTATTTTCTATTATAATAAGATCCGACTGATCTACAATTTCATCAAAATTCATTTCATTAATCGCAACACCTGGCATCATACCTTCATAATATGTTCTTCCCCCATCTGGGTATAATTTATCTTGAAATTGTGTATATTGACTTCGCCAATAATATTTAAAAGGAATATCACTTTTTCCAAACAAGTTCATAATACTACGGCTAAAACTGGTCGACATTGAAAACACTCGTAGATTTGGCTCTTCTCCACCTTTCAATTTTATATCTGTAGTATAGTAATCATCTCTATAGTCAGATTTATACAAATTCAAAAGTGCTAAGTAATCCGCCTCATCTAATTCAGGTTTATCTATTTTATAATATGACAAGTCAATAGTAGGGGGATTGAAAGCAGTATTTTTTTTTATAAACTTTAATAGCTCTAAAATGGCATTTGAGGATGCATATTGACTCCAATGAATTCCTGTCCGATAAAAAACGGGATACTCTCCTTCTGACTTTAGTCTTAATATTAAATCTGTATAATCAATATACTTAATATTATAATTTTCAAAATTATTACTTAATGATTATATTTGCGGTTTCATTTAGAGAATAATAAGCAGCTCGATAATTCCAAGGTAAATCCTCTGGTAAAACTTCTGCTTTACTTGGGGTTATTATATAAATTAGATCCTTTCCTCTTTCCTCTAATTTGTCCTGTATAAATTTCAAATTCCGGGCATAATTATCAACTTGTATTTTATCCAGTGTTCCAATAAGTGATTGCTTAGTAAAATATTCACCAAAAAGGTTGCCATTTTTTCCAGCCTTAACACCATTAACAATACTTTCCGTATTGAACATAATTTCATCATATATCTTGACAATGTAAGTTCTAAAAGGAAAATTATCTGCAAACCAATTAGAATATTCTGTTTGATATTTACCATTCATAATGGTTTTAAACTCTCTCTTTGGTTTTATATTTTGCTCAACTACACCGTTTAATGTTGTCTGAGGCATTATTCCACCGAAAAAAAAGATTGCAAAAATCAACATAATTGAAATACTTATCACTGAAAAAAGATATTTCCACTTTATCATAATATTCTTTAAGATTATTATCTAATCTTATTACTCCTTATTGTAAGTTTACAAATTTATAAATTATTATTTCTTACCAGTAACACTTTTTATATTAAAACAATGATAGAAGCTTTATATCCAATTTATTAGTATAAATAACTTCTATCATCTTTAATTATACTGATTGACTAAACAAAAAGATAAATATCTGGATAAAATAGAAACGTGACTTATGCAATGGTAAGAATTTAATCATTGTCAACTATTTTAATTTCTTTCGATCCTTTATATTTATTTTTATTTGTATTTACTCTTCGTTGACTACCTTATCTAATAAACTACAAACTTGATCTGCACATTCCTCCCACGTAATTGAGCGCCATTCATTTGCTATCTTCTGTTCACGATCTATTAATTCTTTTCTATTTATAGAATAAAATAATATCTTCTCAGCCCATTTGATTGTATCTAAAGGGTGAACATAATCAATAAAATCTTGACCTATTTCTCGTAATGGATCAACATCTGAGGCAATACAGAATTTACCATAATTCAAACTTTCTGGTAAAGTTAAACTCCAGCCTTCATACAAGCTTGCCAAAACAGTGAACAAACAGTTTCTATATAAAACATCCATTTCATCATCGCCTGGTGAGACCACGATAATTTTATTTTTAACCCGCTCATCTTTATTAAGTGTTTTTATAAAATCTTCTGTTTTCCAACCTGGATAACCCGCAAAAACCATCTGTGGAACTTCATTATTATTTTGCTCTAGCATTTTCAGATAAGCTTTATATAGCGTCTCATGATTTTTTCTCATTTCAATAGATCCAACCGTGAGTGTATATGGTCCATTTATACCCAAATTTTCAAGTACTTTAACATCATTTATTTCCTTTACTGAATTATTCACAATATTACTTCCAAATTTTATCGTAAACCCTGGTTTAACATTTAGATTATTATCGCGAAAATATGCTTCTGCGTCTCGCTTTGCTGTATCACCGCCATAAAATATGCAATCACATAATTCACTGGTATTTTTTAAAAATGGAATATAAGATTCTATTGTCTTATTCATATGCACCTGAGGATATAAAATGGGCGTTAAATCATAGATAAGTTGTATAAATTTAAAACCTATTTCTTTTTTAGCTTTAAGTATAGAAGGATACTGTTCTTGCAAATAGCCGGTACCTGTTGTAAAAATTATGTCGCCCTTACTAAATGGGAAGGCATTTACACTCAGTCCATCAGAGCTTAAACACTCTGGTTTTAATCCTCTTTTTTGGATTCTACGTTTAACTTCTAACCCAAATTTAATATATGAATGTTGTAATTTAGCTGGTAATATGCTGCAAATTAACCAGAATGGACCAACTGTTTGCTGGATTACAGTCTTAATACTATCGTTTTTTTCATTATAGCTCTCTGATGTTAAACACGCTAAATACGGACGTATATGATTAAATGACGTTTCAATATCAACTCCATCGAACAGCGGTGCTAAAGTACATTTATCAATATTGATGCAACCGTCTTTTGTCAGAACAACAAACTTAATATCTGGCCTTATACGAGATAAGAAACGTGCAAGGATCAACTGTGTCCTTAATATTCCACTAACAAAAGCGCCACTATAACTCAGTGTCCAAGCCAACGTCATATCCATATATATATCAGTTTTTCTTTTAATTCTTTTCTCGTCACATAATAAGAACAACTTTTCTTCTATTGTTTTAGTACATTCATTCCAGGTTATAACTTTCCATTTATCTTTAATCTTCTTTTCAAACTCTTTTACAGATTCAGGATTTTGATAAAAATAAATAATTCTTTCTGCCCAAGCCCTGGCATCCAGTGGATCTACAAATTCAGTTATTCCATTTCCAATTTCAATTAACGGATCAACTTTAGAAGATATACATAATTTTCCATATCCTAATGCTTCAGGTAAAGTTAAGCTCCAACCTTCATACAAACTAGGTAAAAGTGTAAAAAGACAGTTTTGGTATAATAAATCCAGTTCTTCGTCCGTAGGGCGTAGTATTATTATTTTACCTTTTAGCCTAGGATCCTTTTTTATACAATCAATTAAATTACTCTGTGCCAGTGCCCCTCCAATAATAACAAATTGAGGAATTTCTTGTGCATTGTACTTTTCTAACATTAAAATATAAGCACGATATATAGTATCATAGTTTTTTCTAGGTTCAATAGAACCAACAGCCATTATATACTTTTCTTCAATACCAAGTTTTTTAAATATTTGCTCTTTATTCCCCTTATCTAAAGTCTTAACGATTTCAGAACCAAACCTAATTGGATAGCCTTTAGGTGTTGGAAGATCATTATCTCTTAAATACTTTTCCGTATCTCTTTGTGCTGTAGCTCCTCCATATAATATCATGTCACAGTTATTAGCTATCCATTTAATATACTTATCAAATGAATTTTCATCATATAAGTGAGCCGTTCCTTCTTTCACAAGAATTATATCATATACCAAATAAACAAGACTGATACTATTTTTTTCACTTTTTAATTTTGAATACAAAAACTCCTTATCTGTACCAAACCAACCACAAGAAAAGATAATATCTTTTTCTCCATATGGATGACTAAATTCTTTTACCGCTTCCACTTTTATCTTCTTTTTTGTGAGTTTTTTTATTAAGGCACGTAATCTAGAAACAAATGATACCGGAAGAAATATTAAGCCAAATGTTACCTTAAGAATTGGCCTTATAGCAGGTGACTTTCTTGCTATATATAATCTCCCCGCCTCCTTTAATCGTTCCCGCCTACTATCTGAAAAAGAGTATGCATTATCTAATCCGATAGGATTTTGCAAAACTTTCTGTTTCTGCTTAGAAAATATATTGTTTCTACCCATAGCAGTTAGATATGCATCTGTAACACTATCCGCATTCCATAACCACTCTAATTTATCAGATGTAACTTCTACGAAACCACCATCTTTACAAATACTAAACCTTATATTTTTATAGTTCTTCTTAAAATTATATGCGATTTCTAATTCTGCACGAATAATACCAACAACACCCCCGCGCCATGCCTGCATACTATTCGTTAAATCCATCCAAATATCCATTGAATTTCTCCTCTACCTAAACATTCTTTTATCCATAAAATGGTTCTACACTCAGAAGAGAAGTAATTCATTACTTCTACATCTAAAATAGAACCATTTTATTAAATACTATTTATTTAAACTATTTTTAATTAAACCTAGGTCATTTTCAGCCATTCTCTTAACTAAGTTATTAAAGTCAATCTGACGTCTCCAACCAAGCACCGTTTCGGCCTTTTGAGGATTTCCTAATAATACTTCTACCTCTGCTGGTCTAAAGAATTTTGGATTAACTTTTACTACTGTCTTTCCAGTACCTTTATCAATTCCTACTTCATCTATACCAGTTCCGCTCCATTCAATTTCAATATCTGCGTAATAAAAAGCCTTCTCCACAAATTCACGAACAGTGCGGGTTTCATTGGTAGCAATAACATAATCATCTGGGTTCTCCTGCTGAAGCATTAACCACATAGCCTGTACATAATCCTGTGAATGTCCCCAATCACGTTTACTATCCATATTTCCTAGCTCCAGGCAATCCTGTAAACCAAACTTAATCCGGGCAACTGCATTTGTAATCTTACGTGTAACGAACTCTTTACCTCTTCGTTCACTTTCATGATTAAAAAGTATACCGCTGCATGCATACATATTATAGCTTTCACGATAATTCTTTGTAATCCAATGACCATAAACCTTAGCAACACCATAAGGACTTCTTGGATAAAATGGCGTATTTTCTGTCTGCGGCATCTCCTGAACCAAACCAAACATCTCACTGGTAGAAGCCTGATAAAACCGGGCTGTTGGTTTAACAATCCTGATAGCCTCCAGTATGTTAGTTACACCGATTCCGTCAATATCTGCTGTTGCCAGCGGCTGTTCCCAGCTGGTTGCCACAAAAGACTGAGCTGCCAGATTATAAACTTCATCTGCCTGTGATATCTTCATTGCATTTATCAATGAAATAGGATCTGTCATATCGGCATAAATGAAATTAATCTTTTCCTTTATATGTTCAACATTGCCATAATCCACAACGCTTTTTCTTCTCATAATACCGTATACATTATACCCTTTTTCAAGTAATAGCTCCGCAAGATAAGAACCATCCTGTCCAGTTATACCAGTTATTAATGCTGTTTTCATAATCAATCTCCTTTGATCTCTATAAGTATTCATTTCTATTACAAATTTTCAGATTTTCCAGTACCTTTTTTATATCACCCGCACTGTCTTTATCGCATATCAGGGTAGCATCCTCAGTATCTACAATTACTAAATCTTTTAGTCCTACCGCTGCTATTAACTTTTTATCGCCTTCAATAATACAATTCTTAGTATCAATTGTAATTATATTACCACTTACTACATTGCCAAATTCATTTGTTTTTCTAATTCTCTCTACCGCCAGCCACGATCCAACATCATCCCAGCCAAATGTCCCTGGTAACGTATATATATTATTAGCCTTTTCCATTATCCCATAATCAACAGATTCTGAACGGAAATCCAGGAATGTCTTTTCTAATACTAAATCTTCATGTTCTGAACCAATTGCATTCTTAATTTCGTTCAATCCAGTATATATATCGGGAAGATATTCTTTAAATCTTGATAATATAGTAGATACTTTCCAAACAAACATTCCGCTATTCCATAAATACTCTTCTGACGCAATATATTCTTTCGCAGTCTCCAAGTTAGGTTTCTCAACAAAACAATCAACCTCAAATGCATGACCATCACATTTATCTCCATTAAACTTTATATAGCCATATCCTGTCTCCGGATAGTCAGGAGTAATTCCGATTGTAACCAAATTTTCATCTTGCTCAGCTTTTTCAGCTGCATCTTTAAGCGTATTAATAAACATTCCATTGTACTTTATTAAATGATCCGACGGTAATACAAACATTATTGCATCTTCATATCTGCTTGCTATATGTACTGCCCCTAGCCCTATGCAGGGCGCTGTATTTCTTCCCACAGGTTCACACAGTATATTTTTTTCAGGTATCTCAGGCAGCTGCTTTTTTACAAGTTCCTTATATTCCTTATTTGTAGCAATATAAATATCCGCCATATCAACAACCGGAAGAATTCTTTCAATCGTTAATTGAATCATTGTCTTTCCATCATTGGTCAAAGATAAGAATTGCTTTGGCATTTCCCGTCTGCTTTTCGGCCAGAAACGTTCGCCTCTGCCGCCGGCCATTATAAGTGCCGTTCTTCTCATAGTAATTACCTCACAACTTTCCTAACATTTTCAATTATTTATCTTATTATAAATTATACGTTTAAATATGCCTTTTGGCAACATGAAATCAATTACATTTTTTGTCTAACTCATTATAATAATTATGATACATATTGTCTAAAATGTCATATATACTATTACCGCTATATTTCTCTTTCCCAAGAAATTCAAGCATTCTTTCATTTGAGCCAACCAATCTCCAAACTTCATTTTTCCTGACAAGATTGTTTGATATCTGTATCTCTGGTGTATAGCCAGAAATCTCCTTTAACATATCAATAATATTAGTCCCGCTGGTCGCAACTCCAGAACAAATATTAAGTTTATCAATTTCGATTTTTGATCTTGTTAACAATTCCACAAGCACATTAACGCAGTATTCCACATTGACATAATCTCTTTCAGAACCAATATTTCCCAACTTAATTGATTCCTGCCGACTTGCAAAAGAGCGTACCAATTTGGGTAAAAAGAAATTCTGGTTCTGACCATATCCTACTATATTAAATGGACGAACAATTTTAATATCCAGTTTATCTGCATACTGCCTGCTCATATACTCCATCACCATTTTACTGTAGGAATAGTGATTTACCGGATCATACGGCATATTTTCATAATAATACAGGTCTTTTTGATTTCCATAAATACCTGCTGTACTAACCAAAACGACTCTTGTTCCTGAATCGCATGTATTGTATATTGCTTCTAATAAATTCTCTGTGACGCTTATATTGGTGTTATAAATTTCCGATATATTTCCAAATGTAACTGCAGCTATTGCTGCCAAATGAAGAACAGCATCAGGTCTATATTCTTCAATCACTTTCATTAATTCTTCCCTATTGCTGAGGTCTGCTAACACAGCTTTAGAATTCTTCTGTAAATCAGACTCTTTTCTAACAATAGCCAGGTAATCATTCCCTCTTGCCAGTATTTCTTTACAGCAATATCTCCCGATAAATCCAGTAGCACCAGTTATCAATATCTTCTTCACAATGTCACTTCCATTCTACTTATTCTGCATGTATTCCAGATACATCTTATGAACTTCTTTTGGTTCTCCTTTCATCTGGATTAACCCTTCTTTAATCCAGATCGACTCCTCACATATCTCTTCAATCTGATTTAAAGAATGAGATACAATTACAATAGTCGTTCCATTTCGCTTTATTTCCTTTAATCTCTCAAAGCATTTATTCTGAAAAGCAACATCCCCAACTGCCAATATTTCATCAATTAACAAAATATCTGCATCTACGTGGATAGCTACAGAAAACGCCAGACGCATATACATCCCCGAAGAATAGGTCCGGATGGGGTTATCAATATGATCTCCCAACTCAGAAAACTCTATGATCGATTCTAATTTCTGATTAATTTCTGCTCTTGATAATCCAAAAATGGAGGCATTAATATAAATATTCTCTCTGCCGCTCATGTCAGGATGAAACCCGGCTCCTAATTCAATTAAGCTGGATACTCTCCCAAGCATTTCTATCTTTCCACTATCGGGATACATGATTTTAGTCAATAATTTTAATGTAGTACTTTTACCGCAGCCATTCTGTCCAATAAGACCAATACCCGTACCCTTTTTAACTGTAAAGCTAATTCCCTTTAGTACTTCTCTCCTTTCGTATTTTCTACGATTACGAAATAATACCTTTTCTTTTAATGTAGACCCTTTATCTAGATAAACTTTAAATGATTTGGTTACATTAGTAACCTCTATAGAATTCTCCTGATTCATTACAGTTCCTCCGCAAAACGCTTTGACAATTTATGAAATACAAACAGGCTAATTAACATCAACCCTACACCCATCACAACAGCATTAAGCAATGTTGATACTTGTGGAACCTGTTTATAATACAATATATCTCTATATGCAGTTAATATGGAGGTCATTGGATTAAGCAGGAAAATAGGTCTAATTTCTTCCGGAACCTGATCAATTGAATAAATAACCGGGGATAAAAACTGCCATGCCATTGTAATGATACCGAGAATATATTCCGTATCTCTCAAATATACTGTTATAGCTGATACCAGCATAGCCATGCCAAGCGCCAGTGTATATTCTATTATCATAATTAGCGGCAGAAATGTTACCGCCAGTAAGTCGATACCCTTGCCGCTAATTATCAGGATAGGTATTACAACAACAAATGATAATAACATATTAACAAATTGACTTGTTACAAATGCTAAAGGCAGAACCTGTCTGGGAAAATAAATCTTTTTTACCATCTCTTTTTGGGTCATTATACAAGTTGCTCCGCCAGATACACAGGTACTGAAAAATATCCAGGGAATTAACGCTACAAACAAAAAT
Organism: Lacrimispora amygdalina; assembly: GCF_003432035.1. Lineage (GTDB taxonomy): Bacteria > Bacillota > Clostridia > Lachnospirales > Lachnospiraceae > Lacrimispora > Lacrimispora amygdalina. The sequence continues at coordinate 9,593 of NZ_QOHO01000108.1, read as the reverse complement.
AAATAATAATCTTTAATACCGTTTCTCATTATTACAGAAAATACAAGAGTATAGACACCTAATTGTAATAAAGGATTTAAAAATGTCCATAAGAAACCTAAGACAGAACCTTTATACCGTCCCTTTAAATCTCTCCTTACTAAACTAAAAATCATTTCTCTATACAAGTATAATTCATTCATCAATTTCATATCACTTAACCTCTACAGTCACCGGTATTGTAAGAACACCTTTTTCAGAAAACCATTGCGTATTTGATTCCAGAACGTCAATATAATAAATGTAAACTCCTGCCTTATCAGGTATATTCAGGGTTACATTACAGGTTCCCTCTTCATTATTAAAAATATCTTCAATATTAGATAATTGATTATCCCATGCAATTAATTTTTGCTCTTTCTTTTCATCCAGCCCATAAAGATGATAACCAATATTAATATTATTGCGGGAAGAAATTAAACGATTGGACTTGTTTTTAATAGTAATCGGTACAAGAAGTTCTCTATTAGTATCTTTTAAAGATACTTCATAATTCACCTGGCTAGCACTCGTAAATATTCTGTACGGATGACTGTTCATTTTTACACTAATAATACTAAGTAAAACAATGTATATAAAAAGCAATATGCTAACTATAATACTATATTTTTTTATTTTTTTCATTTAGATTATACCTCTATTTTATTGCATATTTTCATAGACTGATCGCAACCGCTCTGCAGAACCTTTCCATGTAAATTCTTTTGCTCTTTTAAGCCCCCTTTCTATTAATCGCTTTCTATGCTCTGTATTACTAATAATTTCAAACATAGCCTCGCTTAGATCTTCGGCAGAGAAGGGATCAATCAGGTATCCGGCATCCTGCACCACTTCAGGAAGGGAGGATACGTTAGAGGTTATGATAGGTACTCCGCATGCCATAGCTTCTAATGGAGGCATGCCAAACCCCTCATAAATCGAAGGAAAGACAAAGGCTAAAGCGCCCTTTAATAGAGTAACTGCCTCTTCAGCTTCTATATATCCTGTAAATATAACATTTTCATTTATTTTATAGTCACTGACCTTTTTGTACACATTGTCATAATTCCAGCCATTTTTACCCGCAATAACTAACTTGGGTATCAGTGTGTCACGCTTATGTAAAGCTGCATATGCATCTATTAACTTTTCTATATTCTTCCTTGGTTCTAATGTTCCCAAATATAAAAAATAATCCTGGTCTATATTAAATTTTTTCTTAATGACCGTAAGTTCATCCAAATCAATAATATTATTGTAAATACTATGATCTACAGCACAAGGTACGACAGCAATCTTTTCACTGGGAATGCCCAGATATTTAATTATTTCCTGCTTACTAAACTCCGAGATGGTTATAATTCGGTCGGCGCGTCTGCACGACTCCGCCAGGTTCTCGTTCAGCATTCTTAAAGTTTTCTCTCCAATAGTTTCAGGATATACTTTATATGCCATATCATAGACATATAAGGCCGTTTTTCCTTTAACACCCGGTGGAAGTACATAATTAAAAAATTGGGTGACATCTGCCTCTTCACGAAAAAACATTTTATATGGAAGGCGCAAATAACGATTTAATCTATTATATAATACACTATGAAACCATTTACATTTATTTATATTTACTTTATGATTTGATAAATAATGGTCAATTACTTCTTCTCTTTTATTTTCTTCTAACATTCTAAAATAATTTAATACAATATCATCAGTTCCAAGTTGTATATAATTACTTATAATAGCTTCTGAATTTCTTCCTATTCCAGTCTTTTGCCTTTCAAACAATATTTGAGAATCAAACGCTATCTTCAAATTTTCTCTCCTATTCTTTATTTTTAGCCAATTCGCAATAGATATGTTCGATATTTTCAAGCATATCCTTGGTAGTGAATTGTGCTTTCACTCTCTGTCGACCGTTTTTTCCCATAGTTATCCGGGCATCTTCATGATCTATCAACCACTGCATAGCCTTTGCCAACTCTTCAGGTGATCCGGGTTCAACAGTTAGACCAGTCTCTTTATCAAGGCTTACAAAAGGAACACCACTTGGTAAGTTTGTATTTATAACAGGTTTTTGAAAAACCATCGCTTCTAATTGCACAAGACCAAATGCTTCACTTTTAACTATAGACGGTAATACGAGTGCATCACAATCATAAATACATTGGATCATCTCATCATCAGTTATCGCTCCGCGAAACATGACCTTTTCAGCAATACCCAAATCTATGGTTTTTTGCTTCAGCCTTTCTTCCAGAGGACCTGTGCCCACTAAGCAAAGTTCACCATTTTTTACTTTCGAAAACGCTTCAATTAAAACTTCACACCCTTTATAATATACCAGTCTGCCTATAAACAAAAATTTGACAGATTTCGAAGAACCTTCATTATTCAGTTCCTTACAGGACAAATATTCATCAGCCAGCTGTTCAATACGCGGTTCGACACCATATGGCACTATTTTACATTTATCACGATATTCAGGCAGGTAATCGGATCCATCTATATGGCCCTGGGTTGCAACCAGTATTAGATCTGCTCTTTTTAAAAATTTTTTCATCAAGGGTTTATAAAATTTCATCATTTTTTTTTGTCTAACAATGTCGCTATGCCATGAAACAATAATTTTGCCTTTATAATTTGATAAAAGGCAGGCCAAATCTGCGAGTGGAAATGGAAGATGAACATGTACAATATCCGCATTTTTAGACATTTTTCTAAATTTTACTAGAAAAGATAATGAAATAGGAAGAGATAATAACATCCCGGCACTGCCAGCCCTTATAACTTCAACACCATTTATCAACTCTTTCGTACCAAAACCTTTTTCTCTGCATACTAATACTTTAACATCCATTTTTTGGTATAGGCCTTCTGCTATCTGCTGAACTAGACGTTCAATTCCACCAGTCACTGGATAATAAAGCTTATTTACCTCTAAAACTCTGATTTTTCTATCCGACATCTCATCACCATTATAATAATTCTTCATAGACTTTAGTAAGTATTGAAGCAGCTTCACGCCAAGTATATTTGCCTACATGATCAAAGCCTTTCAAACGATATTCATTTAATGTATCTTCTTCAAACATGAATTTCTCGATAGCTTTTGTGATTTCAGATGAGTCCAGTGGATTTACTTTCAAAGCAGCTTCACCGCTTATTTCATTAAGGGAGGTTGTATTGGAAGTAATCACCGGTGTACCACAAGACATTGCTTCAATTACTGGCATACCGAATCCTTCATATAAACTAGGGAATATAAAGCATTTTGCTCCACTCATTAAAATAGGAGCTTCTGATTCTGATACATATCCAGTAAATATGACTTTATCTTCAATATGTAATTGTTTCACCTTTTCAAATATAGAGTCATACATCCAACCTTTTTTTCCTGCCAATACCAGACAGGGAATTTCTATAGTTTTATTTCTCTCTATAAAATTACTGTATGCTTCTATAATTCTTTCAATATTTTTCCTTGGTTCTAATGTACCTAAATATAAAAAATAATCTCCTTTAATTTCATACTTCTCCTTGACTGAAAGTATTTGATCGTTTTTATATTCACTATGAAATAAATCAGTGTCAACTCCCATTGGCATAACAACGATTTTTTCTTCAGGTATTTTCAAATATCTAATTATTTCCGATTTGCTGAATTCAGAAATGGTGATTATTCGGTCAGCCCTTTTACACGATTTTTTGACTGTTAATTCTAACCATATTCTAGTTTTTTTACGAACTGTCTCCGGAATTGATTTATATGCCATATCATAAATTATAGTTACTTTTTTCCCATTGACCCCAGGAGGTACGGAATAATTAAAAAATTGTGTAATATCAGCTTTTTTTCCAAAAAATCCTGAGTATCTGATGGGTATTATATTCCACAATAATTTATATAGCACATCATTAAAATATCGACACCTATTATCTATACAACCACTCGTTCTGTATTTATCGAGTAAAAAAAGCTTTTCTCTAGATCTTTTAGTTTCAAAATAATTAAGTTGATATGAATTGTTAGTATTTTTTGATATTTCTTTAATGAGATTATCTGCACACCAGGCAATCCCTGTCTTATCCCCTTTTAAAAACAATTGAACATCAAATGCTATTTTCATAAATCCTGATGTACTCCTTCTGTTGATTCTTTCATAAACAATATTTTAGGTGTCATTAAAAACAATTTCAGATCAAGCAGAAACGAATAATTTCTAATATATGTTAAATCTAATTTCAATTTATCATATGATGTAGTATTATACTTCCCATAAATTTGAGCATACCCAGTTAAACCAGCTTTAACTTTTGTTCTATATGAAAACTCAGGAATTTCTTCCAGAATTTTTTCAGCTAATTCTGGTCTTTCAGGACGAGGACCCACAAATGACATATCTCCCTTTAATATGTTGAATAATTGAGGCAATTCATCTAACCTGGTTCTCCGAAGTATATGCCCAACAGGTAATATCCTGCAGTCTCCTTCAGCCGCCAGCCGTGCAACTCCATCTTTTTCTGCCTCTTGAATCATTGTACGAAATTTGTATATTACAAAACTTTTGTTGTCCTTCGTTATTCTGACCTGGTTAAAAAAAACAGGACCAGGATCTGTCAGCTTAATGCATAGACTTATAATCATAAATAGAGGACTCGTTATGATTATACCAATTAAAGATATAAGAATATCGAACAATCGCTTTATAAACTGCTGTTCAATTGTTAATCCTTCATTTCTAGACAGCAACAAGGGAGAATCAAACAAATTAAATTCTATTGAGCTTTTAAGTATAATATCAGAAATTTTAGGAACGCTGTAGGTTCGAATGGAATTAGCATAACAATACTTTAATATTAGATTTCTTTCATGACTATTTATATCACCAATTATTATTCCGTCATAATTGGTAATTTCTCCAAATATATATAATACTCCAGAGTCTATATCTACTATTTTACAAATCTCATATTTATCCTCCCTTGAGTTTATTTTATCTGCAAGATGATAATCAGACCGCTTGCCGGAAACCAAAAGCATTTTTCTGGGTGGAAATAATCTGCTATATATCCATTGATAAATTAATGTCCAAAGAATTATAACGAGAAAATCTTGTGATGTCATCCTTATAAGTTGTAATGGACTCAAAAAATGTTTGTCTAGAGCTGCTATTTGTAGGTATGTAAATATATTGGTAAATATAACTGCAAGCATTTGCGAATATATTAAATTTACTTTTTTTAAATATCCAACTTTGAATCCTCCATAAGTATTCATAAATAAAATAAGAATAACTCCGTACAGAAAAATCATCATCCAATTTCCTCTTCTGAAAAAGGGGAATTCTATTATCTTATTATAATAATTGTTCCATGTCCAACTATATAAATAAATCAACATCGAAGTTATTCCCAATGTAAATATTAATTTTATTAGACGTTTATACTTTTCATCGACCTTCATATTATTAACACCTTTTTATCTGTATTAGTCAAAACTGGAAATTAATAATAATGTTCCAATATGATTTATTAACCGTTACATCGCTTATCAGTAGGAATAGTATTCTCTGTAATTATTTAAGCCATATTAGTATACCATATAAGTTGTTGTAAGTACAATCTTCTTCATTACAAAAAGCACTGTTAATATTTAAGAATTTATGAATATTTTACCTTAAAAAAACACTCTGTCTTACCAAGATATTTAATACCATTTCCCGGTCAGATGAAGTGTTTTTTAATATTATTGACTTTTATTATCCGTTGTGAGAAGCCTAGACGCCCCCATTCCAGCTAACAGCCAAAATATTGGAGTGACTATAGGAAGATTTAAATTCACAAATGCTTGTACAGCATAACATATAACTCCAAATGCAATAGCAATAATATAAGGATTTTTACTATTTCTGGAACAACAATCTTTAATAACCCCAAAAACAAATACTAAATATGAAACCAAACCCAAGATGCCCATCGTCATCAGAATATGCAAATATTCATTGTGTGCACTATCAAATATTTCATTATATGGATTGTTTTTGAATCGATCCAACATTAAAATTCCAAAAGTCTCAGGCCCATAACCCACTACTTTTTTCCAAATTGGTAATTCTTTGTAACGCTCAATTGATTTTCTCCATATAAATCCTCTATGTGTTCCCCAATTATCATTAAGCTGAAAATAGTTACTCAATCCTCCATATCGTTCAGCATGACCCGCACTATTACAATCATATAGGATAAATAAAACAATTAAAATACCGATACATACAAATAACAACCATATACTGCGAAACTTATAATTATACTTAATTTCCGAATTTTTATTTTTTATATAAACCAATAAAAATACTATTATCCACAGACCTGCTATCAAATACATTAACAATCCACTCATTATGACCACATTAAAAACACCATCCACTCCCAAAACTTTATCAGGGAAGGCTTTATTTACCCAATCAATGCCCTGAATAACTGATAAGAAGGTAGCTAATATGGTTATATACTTTCGTACTCCTAATCTATTTTCAAATAGATAGAAGGGTAAAAAAACAAATAAGGCAAGTAATGAGAGATAAGCATTATCACTAGTTCCCGTTACAATTGCTATAAAACTGATGATCAAACATATATAATAAACAGCTATACGTCTTTTCTCCTTACTAGTTGCATAAAGAACAGCCGAAATAGCCACTATTATTCCAACATAAGCTGTATAAGTATTGATATTGCCAATAGTAGAGGTGAATATTGCTCTTTGTTCCTCTAGCATCAACACTTTAAATCTAAAAATATCTAATTTAAAATAGTCCGTAATTCCAAATAAACAGACTAATATTCCAATACCTAACATTAAGTCAATAAAATACGCTTTAAAAACCCAAAATCTGCTTATAAAAAAGTAAGATAATACATACAAGGTTATCAAGAATAATCCTGTGTATCTTCCTTCATTTCCCCAAAAAGATTCGTACAAATAACTCGATGTAAACGTTGATAAAACAGCATTAAAATAAAATACCAGCAAGCTAATATCAGCAACTGATAATTTTTTTAATCTTTCTTTTAAATTCCCATCACTCAAGTATAAATTAACCGACTTTTTCCCACTAGTTAAACCATATAATACAATTAAGATAGTAAGGGATATAGTACACAAACAATAGTAATAGTACTTAACAACTAATATGTCAAAATACGCATTTCTTATTATTAATGGAGTTCCTATCCCGATAGCCAATACATATATTGCAACTATCCATGTTAAAAAGCGTGTTTTTTCAGATATTATTTTCATTTAACACAACCTCTCGTATCCAGTCTTTCTAACGACGACTTTATAAATACTAATCAAATAACCCTGACGATTCTGATTATACGTGATATCAAATAATAATGCAACCCTATTCTCATTTAGTAATAGCAGCCATACCCAATTAATATAAATGGGGCAGGATCCAAAGAATCCTACCCCATTCACACTTATAGCAATAATTAATCTTCTACGTAGATGTAGTTGATCTTCTCGCCAGTTAAGTTATAGCAACGATCGTTACCATCTTTAGCTTTTGATTTGCTCTTCTGTACGCTACCGCTAGTATTTACTAACTTGTAGCTGATCTTAGCAGTTTCTGCAGCTGTATTATTAACTGTATAGTACTCTGTATAGTCTTTTCCTGTCGGAACTGCAGCAGGGCTTACATAAGACTCATCCTTGAACTCGTCAGTAGTTAAGATTGAATATCTTGGTGCTGTACCAGACTCATCAATCTTGATAACTGCATACTTGTCGTCCTTATCAGCGCTTAAAAGCATACCAGCCATATAGTACTTTTTGTTATCAACGCCATTCTTACCAGCGCCCTTATAGCTGCCAGACTTGTTGAACAGGAATCCTAAAGACTCTCCATCGATAGAAACATTCTGCTTATTAGTCTTCATGGAACCATCATCGCCGCTTCCGAAATAATAGCATAAGTAGCCCATATCTAATAATTCATTAGCATTCTCTTTAAAGTTGTCTTCTGTATCAAACTTCTTATCGCTGAATGTATCATCAGATGCGATAGCGTCAACATTAGTTGTGCTTCCGGTCTCGAATTTAATGAACTTTAATCCATCTTTCATTCTGCCGTATTCATCAAAGAGGTACTTCTTACCATTAATTGTCTTGATTTCAGAAGCAACTAATTTACCATCTTTATCAGAATAGTACCAGGAATCTTCATCATCATTATACTTATCTTCATAAAGATTCTCATCCGGAACAACCTTGAACCAACCCTTGGTTACTCTTGCGCCATCTTCTGGTGTACCATAATATCTCCAGTTTTTGGTGTAATCTGCAGAACCCTGTGTTGCTGTGATGCTTCCTGTAGCAGTCTTAGCTGTTGTAGGTGTAGCATCATAGATAACCCACTCTGCATTCATACGGCCATACTCATCAAAGCTGTATTTCTTACCATTGATGGTTTTGCCTTTCTCTTCGGTCATCTTCTTACCATTGCTCTTGAAGTAGAACCAACGAGTCTGGTTTTCATCATCAAATACGTTGCTGCTTGATTTCCCAGCTTCATCTTCTGTATAATCACTATCTACGATGTCAAGATATGCCCAGCCAGCTGCCTGTGCTCCATCATTTTCATCTCCGCAGTAATAATCGCCTTCCTGCCAAGCTGTATCGCCAGTCTTTCTCTCGCCGTCAGAGCCGATCCAGCCAAATAACATCTTTCCTTCATCATCGAAAAGATATTTTTTACCATTAATGGTTTTGAAAGAAGCTGTGCTGCTGGTGCTTGAGCTCTTATAAGCTTTACCATTAGCGCCAAAATAGTACCAGTGATTTACAGGCTCATCTTCATTGTCTCCATCATAATTTTCATTCTCAATGGAAACCCACTTATTGGTTACCATGGAACCGTTATCATCTACATAGTAGTAGTTGTCATTGTATTCAACAATAACATCGGTAGCCATCTCGCCATCATCATTTAAGTAGAACCAGTTGTCACCAGATTTTTCCCACTTCTCTGTCTCTTTGTCTCCGCTCTTGTCATAGTACACCCATGTACCATTTTCTTCCTGCCAGCCAGTAGCTGCGAAAGAGGACATGGAAGCGCCTAATGCCAGCAGTGCTGCTGTAGATAAAACAGCAACTAATTTAGTCTGCTTTCTCATAATTAATGCACTCTCCTTTTTTCTTTTTGAAATACTTTCTGAAATTCCTAATAGCATTACGAGGTAATTATACTTCCTATAATGGAAATTATCAATACTTTTTTTACTTTTTTTGCATATTTTGCAAATTCAAAAAAATATTTACAATTCCGGAAGAAGCTATCAATTCCTCCATCACATGGAACATTATAATACATATGTTGTAAAAATGCTATAACATTTATCTGTTCATTTTCTTACGTAAATATTACGAAATGGCTTTTTTTAAGAAAAATTGTTTTTTAAAAATACATAGCTTCGTTTTTTGGTGGAAAGTCTTATTTTATCGGTGTTATTTACGCCTTTTCCAGCGCCAATCATCTATTGATTTTTACCAGTTCAATGGTATAATG
>NZ_QOHO01000107.1 GCF_003432035.1 Lacrimispora amygdalina | reverse complement strand
ATTATTATACTAGGAGGAATGAACATGAAAAAATATATGAATACGGCGCTGCTTTACGCCGTTCTTGCAATGATTGGAGGCGCGTTCTATCGAGAGTTTACCAAGTTCAACGGCTTTACCGCCAAAACCACTCTGGGGGTGGTACATACCCATTACTTCCTGTTGGGCATGGTGTTTTTCCTGCTCCTTCTCCTGTTGGAAAAGAACTTTTCTTTTACCGAGGCTAAGACCGGACGGATACTGGCTGTTTATCATATCGGTCTGAATCTGACTGCTGCGATGTTTGTGGTGCGGGGTGTGATTCAAGTGCTGGGAACTGCGCTTCCCAACAGTCTGAATGCGGCGATTTCCGGTATTGCCGGGATTGGACATATCCTGCTGGGAATCAGTCTGCTGCTGCTGTTGGTGCAGATCAGGCGCAGTGTATCAATTTTATCGCTGCGCTGAATGCGATACGTGCTCTTTTTGTGAAGAAGCTGTAAAAGAAAAAACGGCTGAGTGTATCTTTCAGGGATATGGAGGAGTTTTATGGGGCATATCATTGCAGTATCAGGAAAAGGCGGTGTAGGAAAAACAATGTTGTGTGGTTTATTGATCCAGTATCTTTGCGAGACGGGGAGATTATAGAAAAACTGGGTATTTGAGAAAAGGAGAGGATTTCCGCAGGAGTAAAAAGGTTTGACGATGCGGCGGTACAGAAAACAGATATGTTTTGATTTTATAGGAGGCAGGTGATAGGAATGATCGCATTTGCAGATTGCCAGGATGTCCGGAAAATGGCGGTAATCAAAGAAATTGACTGCCCGGAGCGCGGGGCAGGGGAAGGCATTGAAGTATTTGAAAGAGATAATCGAACCATAGGACACAGCGTATGCAGCCGATGCGGATTTACAATTCCGGAAGATGTTGCGCTGGAATCGTATCTGGAAGAACTGAAGTAGAAAAAGACAGAGATAAACAAAGACAACGGCAGATAATCAGGATATGGATCCAAAGGAGATTGGCCGGCATGTGGAAATTCTTCAGGATGAAAATATCATACTTTTTTCAGAGGCTATCTTCTGTTTTTTTCTCCCCAGTCACACATGCTGTCTAAAATCGGGATCAGCGATTTTCCCCGTTCTGTCAGGCTGTACTCTACCTTGGGCGGAATCTGGGGATATTCCTCCCGATGCACAAGTCCGTCTGCCTCCAGTTCCTTTAGCGTGGTACTCAGCGTTTTGTAGGAAATGGTTTTGATATATTTCTTTAATTCATTAAAGCGCACAACTTTAAATCCCATCAGGGCATACAGGATAAACATCTTGTATTTTCCCTGTATCAGGGACATAGTGTAGCTGAACCCGGTTTCTTCCAAATTGGCATCTCTGATACATTCTATGCTCATTTTACACTCTCCTGAAAGTAAGTATATTATCTTAATGTTAGTATCGCACTTAAATGTGCGTACTTGTTCTGCTTTCTATTCTTGTTATAATTGTAATATCAGAAACGGATAAAGTCAATCCGGTTAATATGAAAGGAGTTATAATTATGTCAAAGAATTTTGGAGTCAAACCATACTTGTTTCCTATGCCGACTTATATGATCGGTACTTACAATGAAGATAATACGGTCGACGTGATGATGATGGCGTGGGGAGGAATCTGCGCTGAAGATATGGTCGCGCTGAATCTGGAAGCAGAACATAAAACGGTAGCCAATCTGGAAAGCAGAAAAGCATTCACTCTCTCTGTTCCCGGAACAGATACGCTTCGGGAATCTGACTTTTTCGGAATTGCCAGCTCCAACAAGATGGCGGATAAATTCGAGCGTACAGGACTTCACGCTGTCAAAAGTGAGAGAGTGGACGCCCCTGTCATTACTGAATATCCGCTCACATTAGAGTGTGAGGTCGTGGAGATGCAGTCCCAGCCCTATGGCCTGCGTGTACTCGGAAAGATTGTCAATGTGATTGCAGACGAAAAAGTTTTGGACGAGGCCGGAAAAATCGACGCGGGAAAACTTCACGCTTTTGCCTTTGATCAGATGCAGAATGGATATTATGCCATCGGGGAGAAAGTCGGTCAGGCATGGCGCAGCGGTGCTGATCTGATGAAGAAATAAGTGCGGTATTCTGATGATAAAAAGAGCGGCTGGAAGGCTGATCTGCGGTCCGGTGGAAACTGGTCTGCGGCCTGTCCAGCCGTTGTAAAGTGCTTACGTTTTATCTGTACTTGCCATAGATGCATAAATTATATATAGTTTCGTTTTTAAAAACTGCGTTTTTCATCTCACCTTCATACACGAAACCGTTTTTCTCCAAAACTCTTTTAGAAGCGTTGTTTGCAGAAAATACCAGAGATGTTATTCTGACAATATCCAGTTTTTCAAAAGCTTCTTTGCATGCCAGTCTTACAGCTTCCGTAGCAATTCCTCTTGAACAGTATTCTCTTCTGATATAATAGCCGATTTCAGCATCTTTTGAATATACATCCTGCTTTTTTTCAATTGATATATTACCGACATATTCGCCATTATAAATGATGGCCCTGAAAATTCCGTCCGCTCCGTCGTGTTTTTCTGCTATATTCAACCAGTAATCAGCATCCTTTACCGTATAGGGATCCGGTATCATATTGCTTAAATAACTTCTGTCAATGTGATTACAGATTTCTGACAGTTTGTCACATTTTTCCCTGTTCCATGGTTCTAATTTGATTTTGCTCATATTTAACATGCCTGTATAATGTTTCATGGAGGATGGAACATTATATTTCCTTTCTTTCATTTTAACATCTGTTGTTTCGGTTCTTTGATATAATCTTTGCATTTCTGATCCCTGACTGAAAACTCCGTGTTTAATAGCATAATAATATCATAAAGCACCTGAATTTTCCAACATTTACAATAATTTTCGAAATTTTCAGACTTAAAAAGAAACTAATTCTGAATGGTCTGTAAGTGTTCCGGATTCAGATTTTCTGAAAGCCGGAACACTGTTTCCGGAGTAAGAGAGAAAGATATCTTCAGTTTACAGATTAAAAAAATAGAAGAGATAAAAAAATATTATGTTGCAGAGTTTCAGTCTGCCCGTCATCGATGGTATTACCCTTATGCAGTGACGCAGGACTGATATGGGAATGGCATTGGAAATATAAATGTGATAAAATGAGAAAATAAAAATCAGAAGTTCCGGAGGTAATCAGCGATGAAACGAATTAACTACTCGATGCAGTTTTAAAAGCTGACAGCAGGCTGTATCGAGGCTGATATTTTGTTTATGTTGTCAGAAACTGCATCTGTCAGGAATTTTAATGATTCGAATGAAAGGAAGGCAGTTTTATGAATAAACAATATCTGAGAAACATTTGGAAACAGGAAGAAGAAGCTGCGCATATCCATGGCTGGGATTTTTCGCATATTCATGGCAGATATGAGGAAGAAAATGACTTGCCGTGGGATTATGAGGAGATTGTGAGGCAGTATCTGTGCAGAAATTTGAATATCATGGATTATGATACCGGTGGCGGCGAGTTTCTGCTGTCTTTACATCATCCATATGGCAGAACGGCCGCAACGGAAGGGTATCCGCCGAATGTTGAACTGTGCCGTAAAAAGTTGCTGCCATTGGGAATTAATTTCAGGGAATGTGATGATCCGTCAAATATTCCGTTTGAAAATGAATCTTTTGATTTAATTATCAACAGGCATGGAGATTTTGATGAGAGAGAACTGTTTCGTATCTTACGTCAGAATGGATTGTTCATTACGGAACAGGTAGGCGGAGATAATGATAGGGATCTGGTTGAAATGGTGTTGCCGGAAACTGATAAACCCTTTCCGCACCTGAATTTAACAGAACAGCGTAAACATTTTGAAACTGCCGGATTTGAAATTGTTCGGGCGGAAGAAGCATATCGCCCGATAAAATTCTATGATGTAGGGGCGTTTGTATGGTTTGCCCATATAATAGAATGGGAGTTTCCCGGTTTTTCTGTAGATCAGTGTTTTGAACAACTGTTAAAAATGCAGGATACGATAGAAAAAGAAGGCAGGATTGAGGGAACAATTCATCGATATCTGATTGTTGCCAAAAAATAAATGTTTCTGAAGATTTTGTGCTGCAAATAGATGAAACAGTGAGACATTATATATCAGTTGATGTGGAGGTTTGAATATGTATTGCATTCTGGTGACCGGTATTCCTGCAGCAGGAAAGAGTACGATGGCAGTACGGTTGGCTGAACATTTCGGGCTGCCTGTTATTTCAAAAGACAGGATTAAAGAATTGCTGTATGATGATCTGGGGTTTAAGTCCAGGGATGAGAAAGTCAAACTGGGGATTGCCAGTATGAATATTATGTATTATACGGCGGCACAGTTGATGAAAAACAATCAGCCGTTCATACTGGAAAATAATTTTGAAAAAATATCAAAAGAACCTCTGATGGAGATTCTTGAAAGATATGCATATACAGCAATTACTGTGACATTGACAGGAAACTATTCTCAAATATATAAACGTTTTGCAGAGAGAAATAACAGTCCGGACAGACACCGGGGTCATATTGTAAATGACGTCTATCCCGAAAAAAATCCGAACAGAACTGTCAAATCTGTTTCGTATGAGGAGTTTGTGAATGGCATTACTGAAAGGGGGATGGACAGCTTTACTGCGAATGGACCGCGCATTGTTGTGGATACAACAGATTTTAGTAAAGTACAGATAGAAACACTGATAAATCAGATAACAGATTACAGAGAAAAAATATTAAATGGCTGACACTCATATTTATTGGTATATAGTTGAGAAAACACTTAACCGATCAACGGAGGTGACTGTAATGACGGAAATCAGAGTAATGTCGATAGCAGATTACGATAAAGTATATGATCTGTGGATGCACACACCCGGTATGGGCCTGAATTCAAAAGACGACAGCAGAGAAGGAGTTGACAAGTATTTAAAACGGAATCCGACAACGAGTTTTGTGGCAGAATGTGACGGTGCGATAATCGGAGTCATTATGGCCGGGCATGACGGAAGAAGAGGATATATCCATCATACCGCAGTACTGGAAGATCACAGGAAACAGGGAATCGGAAAAAAGCTTGTTGAATGTGCAATGAATGCTCTGGACAGAGAAGGGATAAATAAAGTAGCGCTGGTAGCGTTCGAGAGAAATCATGTGGGTAACGGTTTCTGGGAGAGGATTGGATTTTCTGAAAGAGACGATCTTGTATACAGAAATAAAAATATTCATACTCTGGACAGGATTGATACATAATATATCGTTCAGAAGAGATAAAATTGTTTGGAAGGAGCGGGAAGAAATATGAACAGAAGAATTCGCGATTTCGGATATGTAATCGGAAAATATAAGACAGGTGAAAAAAATAAAATTACGGATGTACCGGGAGTACAGGTGGGGCACTGGACAGTAGATGAGGGGATGCAGCATACAGGTGTGACTGTGGTGCTGCCCGGAAAGGACAATGCGTATCTGGAAAAATATACTGCTGCAGTCTATGTACATAACGGATTCGGAAAGACATGTGGGCTCATGCAGGTGGAAGAGCTGGGAACGCTGGAAACCCCTGTCGTATTGACGAATACACTGAATGTGGGAAAAATGGCAGATGCACTGGTGTCGTATATGATTGATGAAACGCGAAAAGAGGGAGAAGAAATTTTTTCCATCAATCCGGTTGTGGGTGAATGCAATGATTCGAGAATCAACAGGATTCAGAACAGAATTGCAGGTGAAAATGAACTGCGGACGGCAATTTCGGAGGCTGGTCCAGATTTTGAAGAAGGCAATGTGGGGGCAGGGACAGGAACCGTCTGCTATGGACTGAAGGGAGGCATCGGATCTTCCTCCAGAATTGTCAGAATAGGAGAAAGTTCCTACACAATCGGCGTACTTGTACAGACAAACTTTGGAGCGACAGAGGATCTGAAAGTGAGCGGAGAGCCGGTCGGACTCAGAATCAAGGAATGTCTGCGGCAGGAGGACGGATATAACACGGAAGACCGCGGTTCCATCATGACAGTTGTTGCAACGGATCTTCCGGTTACAGAGCGCCAGCTGTACAGAATCATACGCAGGTGCGGTGTCGGAATTGCGAGAACCGGTTCGTATACCGGGCACGGAAGCGGCGAAGTAATGATCGGATTTACGACAGCAAACCGGGTAAAAGCGGGAAATGGGAATGTGGTTGATTCCTGTCTCAGACTTCGGGAAGATATGCTGAATCCCGTATTTGATGCTGTAGCCGAGAGTACGGAGGAAGCAATTCTGAATTCGATGACGGCCGCTCAGGCAAGGCAGGGGCTGGATGGAAGATGGTACCGGAGCCTGTCAGAATTTCTGAAGATACGGGACAGGCAGGAGAGTGCCGGGCAGCGCTGATTTACTGCCCGATCACGAGTTTTCCGGATTCAGTGATTTCACAGCCTCCCTTAGTGCGGTGTACGATCAGAAATCCGTTTTCTGCCAGCTGGCTCAGCACATTTCTGAGTGATGCATCAGAAACAAAGATATCTGACTCAGAAAGCCCAAGGCGTATGGTATTCCGTCCGGCTTTCGGATGAGAGGACAGATACCGGAGAACTGCGGTCTGCAGATCAGTAAGAGCCGGCGTCTGCATTCTGTACTGTTTGCGGAGATAGAAAGGCAGATCGGAAAGCACCAGCTGGTGCCCTGAAAATTTTGTGTAGAAACAGCAGGACAGATTGTAGAGTTCCCGCAGATTTCCCGGATATCTGTAGTGTTTCATAAAATCCAGAAGACTGGCGGAAAGTATATTTTCAGCAGATATGTCCGAATCCTGAAATAACTGTCTCAGAAAATGATCAAGGAGCAGAGGAATATCATTTCTGATTTCCTGAAGGGACACTGTATGAATTTCAGAAGCGGACAGAAAGCAGAACAGATCTCTCAGAAAAGTTCCGTTTTCAACTTTTTCATACAGATTTTCATCAGCGATGCTGATAATACGCACGTCATAGCGATAGGATTCAGGTGCGGAAAAGAAATTCCCGTAGGTATTCATGAGAATATTTGTGAGCAGGTCCTGCACCTCTGGAGGAAAACGGTCTGCCTGAGACAGTACAAGTGTTCCGTGGTTGGTTTCTTCCAGTATCTTTCGAAGGGCGGATTCCGTCAGATCGCTGCCGGGGGAATGAAGAACAGTAAAGGGATAGGAGTATCTTTTGGAACAGCTGTGGATCATTCTGGCAAGAGTAAGGCGCATGGTACCGCTCTGTCCGAAAATCAGTACAGGAAAATCGTATAAGGCCAGATGTTTTGCCTGGTTGGTCAGAAGTTTGATTTCCGGCGATGTGAAGAGAGAAAAAAAGTAATGGGTAAGCTGTGCCGGTTCTTCGGGTTTCCTGTTTTCATCTGTTTCCATGCGAATGGATACGGAGTTCTGTTCCGGAAAAAAAGCGAGAAACATGGGGGAATCCACGGGAGACATCAGATTCAGTATGTTCATGCGAACGGTATTTCTGCCATTGGCAAGAGGAATATCCCATTCTCCGTTCCGGTTCAGAGCGATATCAGAGCAGCACTTCGGAAGACAGTCGGAAAAAGGCTGTCCCTGAAAGTTGTTTGACGGGAGATCCAGTATCTGGGCAAAACGCATGTTCATAAAGGAGATGCGGCCGTCACATCCGTATAGGCAGATTCCCGTGGGGAGTGAGGAAAGAACAGAACGCATCAGATGGCGTGTCTGAAGGAAATTTGTATAATAGGTATCGGTTGTCTTGATCGTACGAAGAATCTGATTGATATAGCTGCGGGTTACGCGGTTGACTGCAAGCCGGGGAATATGAAAATATTCACATAGCTCCAGAATTGTTGAGATATCCACGATTCGGTTTCCGATATCCAGAACATTTTGAATTCGTTTCGGAACCAGCTGCGGTTCGCCTGCCGTCACTGCAAAAGTAATGTCTGACTCCGTGTCCTCGCATCCCGGGTAAAAAGGGACAAATTCATACTGCGTGAGTCCGCATTCTTTCAGCTGACTGATAATGGCGAGTGTGGAATCTTTTTCGTCATTTACCAGATAAACCCGTTCGTGCGGAGGCAGCTGAATAATTTTGCTGAGATAGGTATGGTTAAATGTCCGTGTGCAGACAATCTGAAGAATGCTCTCATCCAGGTGGAAAGGAAACCGGTCTTTTTCATTCTGAGTTATAAAGAGGAGACACTGATAATCCTTGAACTGTGACGGATCTGTTATCTTATCAGAGACAAGTGTATTGAACACCAGATATTGCCCCAGAAGAGAATGAAGGTATGTCTGATGCTCAGAGACAATTTTCTGTTTACTGGAGATAATAAGAATATTTCCGCAAGTTTTATCGGGCCGCATGAGAATTCCTCCTTTCAAAAATTTAGGATAATTATAACATAAACCGTAAAAATAATCATCCTAAAAACGAAAAAAACAAAATTTTACGAAAAAATGAGTTAAAATTTTATTGACAACTGCAGGGTGACACTTTATACTGCTAAATAAGCAGAGAGGCTATTTAATAAAAAGTACCGCTCTGCCTTTTTGATTTAAAAACTGGTTGTGAAACAGGAGGAGTAAGTATGAAAAAACGACATGTTATGCGAACACTTTTAGCAGTTGTTTCCGCATTGGCTCTGACGGCTTGCGGAAGCGGTGGCGCAGCGGGAGGATCTTCTGCCTCTTCATCGGCTTCTGCATCTTCCACGTCTTCTTCATCGGCGTCAGATACCGCGACGATTACGATTGCCGACGGAGCTTCGGTATCGCAGCAGCAGGATGTAACGGCTATGGTCTCTGTCGATTTTACGACAATGGATCCAATGGATACATCTGATACACTGTCCGGAGGCATTCAGCGTATGATGATGGACGGATTGTTCGGATTTGATGAAAACATGCAGATTATTCCGATGCTGGCAACAGATTATGAAGCAAATGATCAGGCAACGGAATATACCATTCATCTGCGCCAGGGAATCAGCTTTACTGACGGAACACCGTGGAATGCAGATGCTCTGCTTGTAAATATTGATAAATGGGCTGACAAGGATCTGGGACTGAAGAGAACCACATTCCTGTGCAACACTCTGGATCATGCAGAAAAAATTGATGATTATACAGTAAAAATTTATCTGACAGAGCCTTTCGGAGCATTTATCAGTAATCTGGCTCATCCGGCTACATTGATTATGAGTCCTGCACAGATTCAGGCCGGAGTGGATGCATGTGCACAGAATCCGGTTGGTACAGGTCAGTACAAGTTTGTAGAGTGGGTGGCAGGAGATCACCTGACTCTGGAACTGAATCCTGACTGGTGGGGATATGATGCGGATATCTGCGGAGGAACCGCACTTGCCGCTTCGGACGCAGGTTTCAAAACAATTACCTTCAAGCCTGTTGCCGAGAGTGCAACCCGTGTAGCGGCAATGCAGTCCGGTGATGCGCAGATTACATGGTCAGTACCTACAGAGAGCGTTGATACACTGAAAGCGGACTCTAACGTGTCAGTCGGCGAGGGAGACAGTATCACAGTTTATTATTTCTTCATGAACAATCAGAAGAAACCGTTCAATGATGTAAGAGTCCGTCAGGCGATTGCTTATGCGATTAACAAAGAAGCATATGTTCAGGTTGTTTCGAATGGTTATGGATCCGTTGCGACTTCCATGATCGGAGAAGAAGTGCAGCATTACAAAGCAAACGATCCGTATCCGTATGATCCGGAAAAGGCAAAAGAGCTTCTGGCTGAGGCAGGTTATCCGGACGGATTTACTACCAGCCTGATTTACTCCAATACAACCGGAAATCAGAAAGCAGCGGAATTCTACAAGCAGCAGCTGGCAGAGGTAGGAATTACACTTGAGCTGGAAGGTATGGAGAGTGCGCTTGTAAATGAAAAGGTTCAGGGAGCGGATGTTCCCGGAAGCGAAGCAGAAGTTGAATGCTATATGAGCGGATGGTCAACATCTACCGGTGATGCCGACTGGGGTCTGCGTCCGATGCTTGCAATCGAGTCCGAACCGCCGATGAGCTACAACATCAGCTATTATGAGAACGAAGAAGTTGATCAGCTTCTCAAGGACGGACTTTCCACGGCAGATGAGGAGAAGCGTGCTGATATCTATGCGCAGATACAGGATATTGTATGGGAAGAGGTTCCGCTTGTCTGCATAGCAAACAGTGCAAATCTCTGGGCGACAAGCAGCAACATTACAGGTGTATATCTGCTGGGTGACGGAAGCGTCTGCATGAGAAATGCAAGAATGGCCGGAGAATGATAAGACATACTGAGGCGCAAGCCGAATAGGACAGTATCACAGTTTTTACAGAAAAGAATCAGCGTCCTGAAAAAGGGCGCTGGTTTCTTGTGAGAGATCGGCAGGAAATAATCCGCAGGGATTGTACCTGCTATTAAGAAAGTAGGAGATGCAATATGCTAAAATATCTGCTGAAGCGTATTGTGGGTACAATTCCCACACTGATTATAGTAGTAACATTTGTTTTTCTGTTTGTGAGGATCATACCTGGCGATCCGGCAAGACTGGTGGCCGGTGAACAGGCGACTCAGCAGGATGTGGAAGCTGTCCGTGAACGGCTGGGTCTGAATAAACCTGTGACAACTCAGTATATCACATATGTTTCAGGACTTCTGCATGGGGATCTCGGAACATCTCTGAGAACGAAACGGCCTGTACTGGAAGAAATTTCCGGAAGATTCGGAAATACGGTTCGTCTGGCAGCAGTTACTCTGCTGTGGAGTGCAATAGCAGGTGTCCTGTTTGGAGTCTGGTCGGGCACACACAGAGGAAAGTGGCAGGATTATACAGGTATGACGGTCGCGGTATCAGGTATTTCGCTGCCGTCGTTCTGGATAGGTTTCCTGCTGATTATGCTGTTGGCGGTGAAAATGAAAATTCTGCCTACCACCAGCAGTTCTGACTGGAAAGGTCTGATTATGCCTTCCATTACGCTTGGACTTGGAATTGCTGCAATCATAGCGCGTTTTACCAGATCTTCTATCGTGGAAATTCTTAAAGAAGATTATATCCGGACAGCAAGAGCAAAAGGAATCAGAGAAAAGGTGGTTGTGTGGAAACATGTGTTCCGCAATTCCATGATTTCTGTTGTTACAGTTGTAGGACTTCAGTTCGGATTTCTGCTGGGCGGATCTGTTGTCACAGAAACGGTCTTCGCGTATCCGGGGCTTGGTTCTCTTCTGATTGAGTCGGTTAATTACAGAGATTATCCGGCGATTCAGTCACTGATTTTGATCTTTTCTCTGCAATTTATTGTAATCAATCTGTTGGTGGATGTTCTGTACGCAGTACTGAATCCGGAAATCAAACTGCAATAGGAGATGAGTGAAAATGAAAAAAAACAAAAAAATACAGACTCAAAATCAGGACAGGATTAGGACTCCTTTTTCAGAGGCAGTTCGTAAATTCAAAAAACAGAAAAACGCAGTGATTGCTCTCTGCTTTATTATCTTTCTCATTTTTCTTGCATTTTTCGGGGATATAATAGCTCCTTACAAAATCAATGAATATGATTATTCTGCCATTCTTCAGGGTCCTTCCCTCAGACATTTTTTTGGAACAGATGAATTTGGAAGGGATCTGTTTTCAAGAATACTTTCAGGAACAAAAATTTCCCTTGCGGTTGGTTTCGGTGCTGTTACGGTAGGTGCTGTGTGCGGTACTATTCTCGGACTTCTGGCGGGATATTACGGCGGAATCATTGATTCCATTATTATGAGAATCTGTGATGTTTTATTTGCATTTCCAGGAATTATTCTGGCGATTGCCATTGTGGCGATCCTCGGAAGCGGTATGACGAATGTTGTGATTGCAGTGGCTGTGTTTTCCACTCCGACCTTTGCCCGTCTTGTGCGAAGCAGGACACTTACGCTGAAGAATTCCGTGTTTGTCATGGCGGCAAAAAATATAGGCGTTTCGGATGCGGGAATTCTTTTCCGCCATATTCTGCCGGGAGCAATTCCCGATATCATTGTACAGTATTCCATGTCATTTGGTTCTTCTATTCTGACGGCTTCCAGTCTGTCTTTCCTTGGAATGGGTGCTCAGCCGCCGACACCGGAGTGGGGACTCCTGCTTTCCAACGGAAGAAACTACATGACAAGCGCAATGTATGTGACGATTTTTCCGGGACTTGCGATTTTCCTTACTGTCCTGAGCTTTAACCTTCTGGGCGATGGGCTTCGTGATGCTCTGGATCCAAAACTCTCTGAATGATAGGAGGATCAGAAGTGGCAACAGATAACGTACTTGAAATCAAAAATTTACATACTTACTTCTACACCGACGACGGCGTGGTAAAGGCTGTTGATGGTGTGGATGTGGAACTGAAACGCGGTTCCACGCTCGGGATTGTGGGAGAATCGGGCAGTGGAAAAAGTGTTACCTCGCTTTCTGTTATGGGACTTCTCACAGGAACGAAAGGCAAAATTGCAGAGGGAGAAATCCTGCTGGACGGTAAAGATATTGTAAGCCTGAGCAAGGAGGAGCGGAGAAAAATCAGGGGAAATAAAATTTCCATGATTTTTCAGGAACCGATGACGAGTCTGAATCCGGTCATGAAAATCGGAGATCAGATTGTGGAATGTGTTCTCCAGCATGAAAAAATTTCCAAAAAAGAAGCATATGAAAAAGCGGAAAAAATGCTGACAATGACCGGTGTGCCGCGAGTACACCATATGATGAAAGAATATCCGTTTCAGCTTTCCGGAGGACAGCGCCAGAGGGTCATGATTGCAATGGCACTGGTGTGCAAACCGGAAATTCTGATTGCAGATGAGCCGACGACGGCACTGGACGTAACAATCCAGGCGCAGATCCTTGATCTGATGAATCAGCTGAAAAAAGAAACGGGAACTTCGATACTGTTTATCACACATGATCTCGGTGTGGTGGCAGAAATCTGCGACGATGTGGCGGTTATGTACTGCGGCCGCGTGGTGGAAAAAGGAGATGTAAAGTCAATTTTTTACAACCCTTCCCATCCGTACACCCGGGGACTGCTGGCGTCAATTCCAAGAGTCGGAGATGCGGGAAAAGAATTGCAGTCAATTCCGGGAAATGTTCCAAATCCCAAATATATGCCGGAAGGCTGTAAGTTTGCTCCCAGATGTCCTTATGCAAAAGAAAAATGCCGGAAAGAGGAGCCGGGATTTTTCAGAATGCCGGAAGAAGGACATATCAGCAGATGCTGGATGTGCGAGAACAGTACTGCATCGGAAAATGACGGCCAGAAAGGTGGTGTCTGAACTTGAAAGACGTTTTGCTGAAGGTGGATGACCTGAAGGTTTATTATCCGGTATCAGGAGCATCTATCGGGAAAAAAGACTATGTAAAAGCAGTAGACGGTGTCAGTTTTGAAGTCAGGAAGGGTGAGGTTTTCGGAATCGTAGGAGAGTCCGGGTGCGGAAAATCCACACTGGGAAGAGCAATCTGCAAGCTGGAGCAGCCCACGGCGGGAAAGATTTTTCTCGATGGGGAAGAAATCACCGGCTATAATAACAAAAAGATGCGTTCTGTTCGCAAAAAAGTGCAGATGGTATTTCAGGATCCTTATGCATCTCTGAATCCCAGAATGTCAGTCTTTTCAATTGTTGCAGAACCTTTGAAGGTGCATAAACTGTACAAGGATCAGGCGGATCTGGAAAAAAAGGTAATTGATCTGCTGCACCGGGTCGGCCTTGACACGTATCATGCCAACCGTTATCCTCATGAATTCTCAGGCGGACAAAGACAGAGGATCGGAATTGCAAGGGCTCTTGCCGTGGAACCTCAGTTGATTATTGCAGACGAGCCGGTATCCGCACTGGATGTTTCCATTCAGGCACAGGTGCTGAATCTGCTCAATGAGCTGAAAAAAGATCTGAATCTTACCTATATTTTTGTAGCGCACGACCTCAGTGTTGTGGAGTATATCAGTGACCGGGTGGGTGTTATGTACCTGGGAAATTTTGTGGAGGTCGGAGATAAAGATAAAATTTACAGTAACCCGATGCATCCGTATACCCAGGCGCTTCTTTCGGCAGTGCCGATACCGGACCCGGAAGCGCCAAGAGAACGTATTCTTCTCTCCGGAAGCATTCCGTCCGCCCATAAACCGCCGGCAGGATGTAAATTCCATACGCGTTGTCCGAAATGTATGGAATGCTGCAAAAGTATTCCGCCGGAACGTTATGAGGTGGATGAGGGACATTATGTGTACTGTCATTTGTATGATGACAGAAATAAAACAGTCTGAATATGACTGTATAGAAACATACGGATGAAAAAGGAAGTTTATCGGAGGTTTACAGATGAAATTGTTTCTCAGTGCTGATATTGAGGGTTGCGCGGGTCTGGCAATGCCGGCGGAAACGCATAAGACGGAAAGTGTATATCGCAGCTATGCAGAAGAGATGACAAAAGAAGTTGTAGCTGCCTGTGAGGCTGCTCATGAGGCGGGAGCGGACGAAATCGTTGTAAAGGACGGGCATGGAGATGCTTCCAACATTGACCCTCTGAAAATGCCGGAATATGTGACGCTGATTCGCGGAAAGAGCGGACACCCGTATAATATGATGTACGGTATTGATGATACATTCGACGGAGTTTTATTTCTCGGCTACCATGCGCCTGCGGGGAATCCCTGTTTTTCCATCAGCCATACGTCAACGGGAAACAGCCTGTATATCCGCCTGAACGGAAAATTTATGAGTGAATGTATGCTGAACAGTTACACAGCCGCTTCCCACGGTGTTCCGGTTCTTTTCCTTTCAGGCGATGAAGAAATCTGCCGGCAGGCCGGAGAATTTCTCCCGGGAATTGAAACGGTGGCAACAAAACGTGGGGAAGGAGCAGCGACCTGGTGCGTCTCACCGGAGAAGGTACAGGAGAGAATCCGTTCCGGTGTTGCAGATGCTGTCAGGCGTATCGGGGAAATCCGCTGTCTTCCGGTGCCGGAACATTTCACTTACGAGGTGACGTACAAAGACTGGAAAAAGGCTTATACGATGTCGTTCTATCCGGGAATGCAGAAAATCGATACATTTACCAACAGACTGGAAACGGATCGTTGGATGGATGTTGTTACAGCACATTGTTTTGTGGTGTACTGATGATGGTATTGTAAATAGTGAGAAGGAGATCAGAAAAATGGATATACAGATGATAGAAAAGCTTTCCAACGCTTTCGGACCAAGCGGTTTTGAAGAGGACGTTGTGCGTACTCTGGCAGAATACTGCGGAGAGTTTGATATTTCAAATGATGCGATGAACAATTTTTATGTCAGAATGCCGGGTGTACAGTCAGAAAAACCTGTGGTTCAGCTGGATGCGCATCTGGATGAATGCGGAATGATGGTGCAGAGCATTCTGGATAACGGTGCACTCCAGATGCTTCTGCTTGGAGGCTTTCATTTAACCAGTCTCCCGGCACATTCTGTGAAGATAAGAACAAGGTCGGGAAAGATGGTGCGCGGAATTATCTGTGCGAAGCCGGTTCATTTTATGACGGATTCCGAACGCAGCGGACAGAATCTTGAAATTGAAAAGATGTATCTGGATGTGGGAGCCACAAGCCGTCAGGAGGCAGAGGAAGTTTTCGGAATTCATATCGGTGATCCGATAGTACCGGACGTGACATTTTCCTATGACAAAGAAAACGGAATCTGTTTTGGCAAGGCTTTTGACAATCGTGCCGGCTGTGCCTGCATTGTGGATACTATGAAACAGCTGTACGGGGAAAGAGACAGTCTTCCGGTAAATGTTGTCGGCGCAATGGCTGCACAGGAGGAAGTCGGAACCCGGGGAGCAGCGGTGACGGCACAGATTGTAAAACCGGACCTTGCGATTGTTTTTGAAGGTTCACCCTCCGATGACTTCTTTATCAGTGCCGGACAGGCGCAGGGGCAGATGAAACACGGTGTTCAGATCCGTATCGTTGACAAGAGTTATATTTCAAACGCTCAGTTTATTGAGTACGCCGAGGAACTGGCCGGAAAATACGGAATCAAATACCAGGAAGCGGTGAGAAGAGGCGGAAGTACCAATGCGGGAAAGATCAGTCTGACGGGAAAGGCGGTACCGTGTCTCGTTCTCGGTGTTCCGTCCCGTTATGTGCACAGCCATTATAATTTCTGTGCACTGGAGGATATGGAGGCTGCCAGCAGCCTTGCGGCTTCCGTAATCCGTGGTCTGGATGCGGAACGTATCCGCCATATCTGTCATCAGGATCTTTTTTGATCAAAATTAAGGAAACGAGGTAATCTGATTTATGATAAAGCCTATCATTGGTATTCTTGGAAATACATATAAAACAACGCCGGCTAAATTTTCCAGTTCAAAGCGTGAATATGTAAACAGTGATTATGTGGAGGCTGTGCTGAATAACGGCGGAATGCCGATTGCTGTTCCCTCCGTCAGCATGCTGGACGATCCGGAATCGGCCTTATCCTTCTGTGACGGTATTCTGGTGCCGGGAGGAGAAGATGTCAGTCCATGGTATTACGGAGAGGAACCCTCTCCGGGGATTCAGACAATTCGTCCTGAGATTGATGAGGCATGGATGGCGGCAGGAAGATACGCGCTGGAGAAAAAAATCCCAATGCTTGGCATCTGTAAAGGAATTCAGTTTCTGAATGTACTGTGCGGCGGAACCCTGTATCAGGATCTCTATCTTCAGAGGGAGGGTTCTATCCTGCATATGCAGTCTCTGGAACGCAGTTACCTGTTTCATCACGTGGATATCAGAAAAGACACATATCTGGCCGGGATTCTCGGTGAAGGAAAACATGCGGTTAATTCCATGCATCATCAGGCGGTTCGTGAACTTGGCAGAAATCTGACAGTCTCAGCAGTAGCTCCTGACGGAACAGTGGAAGCCATTGAGAGCAGTGACGGACAGATTGTCGCGGTTCAGTGGCATCCGGAAGGGCTGATTCATACCGCTCCTGAGATGAATAAGTTATTTGCGGATCTGGTACGGAGAAGCGAAGCATATCACAATCGGTAAGGAAAAGAAAGCAGGGAAAATTCCGGATATACGGCATAAGAAACCGTTGTCCGGAATTGACTGGTTTGAGGC
Source organism: Lacrimispora amygdalina (assembly GCF_003432035.1). Lineage (GTDB taxonomy): Bacteria > Bacillota > Clostridia > Lachnospirales > Lachnospiraceae > Lacrimispora > Lacrimispora amygdalina. The sequence goes on along the minus strand of NZ_QOHO01000107.1, from coordinate 51,492 downwards.
AGAAAAATATGAATGATACAATTAAAATAACAGCGGCAGGAGATATTCTCATTATGAAACGTCTGATACCGGGCTATGAGGGAATATCACCGATCCGAAAATTTCTGATGCAGGGAGAAGTGCGCGCCGCAAATCTTGAGACAACGATTTCCGACGGGACATGTTATGCTTCTGCTTATTCAGGAGGTACCTGGCTTACGGCAGAGGAAGAATGTCTGGACGATATTCTTCAGTACGGATTTAATGTCCTGGGTGTGTCAAACAATCACACAATGGATTATTCCTATGAAGGTCTGCAGTCGACACTGTTTCATCTGAAAAAAAGGAAAATTGCATATGCGGGAGCAGGGAAGAATCTGTATGAGGCATCCAGACCGGCGATTGTTGATACGACTGCCGGACAGGTGGCGGTTATTGATATCTGTTCGACGTTTGAGGATGCGGCGCGGGCAGGAAGCCAGACAGAACGGCAGCCGGGGCGGCCGGGGCTGAATCCTCTGCGCTTTCATGAGACGTATTATGTCACAGAAGAACATATGAAAGTTCTGAAAGAGATTGCAGGGGCGACAATGATCAACGGGCTTCGCGATCTTCACCGGCAGGAGGGATTTGTGGCTCCGCTGCCTGAAGGTGTAATGGAATTCGGAGGCAGACGTTTTGAAGTCTGTGAAGACGGAAAAGAGGGCAGACATTCCAGAGCAGATGCAGGGGATCTGAAGCGGACGACGGATATGATCAGAGAAGCTCTGATGACGTGCGAAGCGGTCATTGTGATGGTACATTCACATGAGATCCGCAGTGACAATGATGAAGAAGCAGATTACTTTCTGGAGGAATTTGCCCATGCATGTATAGATGCCGGAGCCTGTGCGGTGATCGGCGGGGGAACTCATCAGCTCAAAGGTATTGAATTTTATCGCGGCAGACCTGTTTTTTACTGCCTTGGAAATTTTGTGTTTGAAAATCAGTATGTTCGTCTTCTGCCTTCTGATTATATGGAAAAATATGGACTGAATATCCATACGGCAGCTTCTGTGGGGATCGCAAAACGTCAGGAGCAGTCCAGCCATTCTCTTTACGAAATCCCGGAAGTCTACAGAAGTGTTCTGCCGTATTTTGAAATTAGGGACGGAAAATGTGAACATATTGAGCTGCTTCCGGTAGAACTCGGCATGCATCGTAATCGTCCGGAAAAGAACATTCCTTATAAAGCGGAGGACGAGACGGCGGCAGAAATTGCCGGATATCTCACACGTGTGAGCAGGCGTTACGGAACAGCATGGAAATATCAGAAAGGAAGGATAGTGCCGGATGAGGAGAAGATGGGAAATTGAAGAGGATTTTTCAGAATTCAGCAGAAAGAATCTGCCTCTCGCAAAGCGGACGCTGAAAGAGCTGGTATTGATTCCGGCGGCCACCGGTCATGAAGAACAGAGAGCGGAGTATTGTCTGCAATGGATGAAAATGCAGGGCATCTCAGGTGCTTACTGTGATGCAGCAGGCAATGTTATCTGGGAATATCAGCCGGAATGCGAGAGAAAGATTTTGTTTACCGCACATCTGGATACGGTTTTTTCCATGGACGAAGTTCTTGAGCTTGTGGAAAATCAGGACAGATGGTGCTGTCCGGGGATCGGAGATAATACGGTGAACGTCGTGATGCTTCTGATGGCGGCGAAATATCTGAATGAAATATCTCCGGAACTTCCCTGCGGTCTGATTCTGTCTGCAGATACGGGAGAAGAGGGGCTGGGAAATCTGAAAGGAATCCGCGCACTGACAAGTGCTTTTCAGAAACAGCTCAGTGCGGTAATTGCATTTGATCTGTACAGAGATAAAGTTTATCCCCGGTGTATCGGTTCTTCGCGCTACCGGATTGAGGTCAGGACGGAGGGCGGTCATTCGTTTCTTGACTTTGGAAAGAAAAATGCAGTTGCCGAACTGGCCGGATTGGTGACAGAACTGTATCAGATGAAAATACCGGAGCATTCACGCACAACTTATAATGTGGGAGTCATGGAAGGCGGTACTTCGGTCAATACAATTGCCCAGGAGGCTTCTGCACTGTTTGAATTCCGCTCGGATTCGGCAGAAGCTCTGGAAAACTGTGAAGAATATCTGCGGCAAAAAATCGAAAGCCGGAAGTGCTGTGATGTATCATATCGCTGCGAGCAGGTCGGCAGACGTCCCTGTGCGGGAGAGACAGACGCGATTCAGATGGAGCGGCTGACAAACTGCTGTGTCAGAACACTGCAGGCGGCAACGGGAGTCGAACCGGCTGCTTCAGAAGCGTCGACCGACTGCAACATTCCTCTGTCACAGAATATTTCCTCTGTCTGTGTCGGGTTCTGCCGCGGAGGAGGAGCTCACACCAGGGAAGAGTGGCTGGATATTTCAACGCTGGAAAGCGGACTTGCGGCCGCTCTGGCGCTTGTATGCCGAATTCCTTTTTTCTGTGAGAGCAGTGAGACTGTTTTGCGCGATACAATATCTTCAGCCGAAGAAAAAGAACAGATTTACGAATTGCTCAGAGTCTGTGACAAAGATTTTGTTCCTCCGCTGTCCGCGAGGAACAGTACATCCCAGAGTGACTGGTCCGGGGCAGAGAAAGAACAGGATGGCATCAGGGCATATCTGGAAGACATCTGCCGGCAGCATGTTCTTCTCTGGAAAGAAAGAGGGAAGGTCCGTGCATTTATTACCTGGAAAGATCATTTTCAGTGCGGCCACCTTATCAGCTATCCGGATTCCTGTTATATGACAACGCTCTGTATTGATCCGGAATGGCGCGGTCAGGGGATATCAGAGAGTCTGTATATACTGGCGGAAAAAGAGATAAGAGCCGGATATCCGGGGGCTCCCATTACGCTCCGTACATGGTCTTCCAATCAGGCACAGAAGCATATCCTGGAAAAAATGGGATATCATACGGTAAAAAGATTGAAGGACGACAGGGGAGAGGGGATCGACACTGTTTATTATGTAAAGGAATGAAAAAAACGTCTGAAATCAGGCGGTGAGAATCAGCAACGATATTCCGCAGCCGCGGATATCATATTTCCTGACAGGCAATACAGCTGAGCAGGGAAACAATAAAAAAGAATAACAGAATCATCAGATATCAGATCCGGCAGAATACAGTGACTCATTTATTTTGCCGGATTTTTTATTTTACGCTTATTTGATAATTTAAAGTGCTAAAGAGGGAAAAGTGTGATATACTGATTCTGGGTTTCGTTTTCAGGAACGTTATTCCGGCAACATTCATCAGGGGGAGACAATGAAACATAAATCATTCAATAATATTTTACTGGCACTTACGGCATTCATATGGGGAAGCGCTTTTGTCGCGCAGAGCGTCGGCATGGATTACCTGGGACCGTTTACATTTAATTCGATCCGGTGTGTGATGGGCGGCATCGTTCTTTTGCCTGTTATTTTTGTATTACATTGTCAGAACGGGAAGAGAAATGATACAAAGAAAGAAAGTGTGAATAAGGGAAAAAACAGAAAGACGCTTTTTGCCGGCGGAATCTGCTGTGGATTGGCTCTTGCCGTCGCAAGTTCGCTCCAGCAGGCCGGTATCGTATATACAACTGCAGGAAAAGCGGGATTTATCACGGCGCTCTATATTCTGATCGTTCCGATGATCAGATTATTTTTTGGAAAAAAAGCAGGAGCAAAAATCTGGACAGGTGTAGGTCTGGCTGTTGTGGGAATGTATTTTCTCTGCATTAACGAAGGGTTTACGATCGGGACGGGAGATCTTCTTGTGTTTTTATGTGCTGTTGTATTTTCGATACATATTCTTATCATTGATTATTTTGCTCCGAAAGTGGATGGAGTGAGTCTTTCATGCATTCAGTTTTTTGTAAGCGGAATCCTGTGTTCTGTTCCGATGTTTTTATATGAAAAGCCGCAGATGGGTGATATATTTGCAGCATGGCTGCCGCTGGTCTACGCCGGAGTTTTTTCCTGCGGCGTAGCGTACACGCTTCAGATCGTTGCTCAGAAAAATACGGATCCTGCCGTAGCCTCTCTCGTTCTCAGTCTGGAATCTGTATTTTCAGCGCTTACCGGATGGCTGGTTCTGAAAGAATATCTTTCCGGAAGGGAACTGTTTGGATGTATTCTTGTATTTTCGGCTGTAATTCTTGCCCAGCTTCCGGATAAAAAGAAGTCACTGAAAAACTGAGGATAAATTCAGGAGATGTATCGGTTTAACAAGAGAAATTGAGGTGTGGATAATGATATCGTTAAACGACTATTTATATTCAGGAGATACGGTACTGAAAATTCTGAAAAAATACAGCAGAGATCTGAAAATCTCGGCAGTCAGAGATAATAATGAGGTGGACAGAATACACTGTGAATTTTTGAATCGTACTTCGGATCTGCTGGAGCACAATGACTTTCTGACGGCACAGTCCCAGAAGATCAGGGAATTCTACAAGTATATGGCAAAAGAATACCCGTATCTTTCCTTTACGTTTAAAGGCAGGATCAAGTCCCTGATCCGGGCGGAAACAAAATTTAACGGTTATATTGTGGAGTATATCTACGATTACTATACAGAGAATGGTTCCTGACCGCCTCTGGAAGAACTGAAAAAGAAGCTGAACGGATTTCGTGACCTGATTGCATACCGTATTGTCATTTCCATGCCCAAATGTCATATCAGAGATGACGTACAGCGTGAGGAGGAAGAGATCCGCTATCTGTATGAGATTGCAAACGTTCTGAAAGGGTTTCTAGAAAAAAGAGGGTTCCGGGCAGAACCGGCTTTCGGAGTAAAAATAAGTACTTCTCCTCTGCTGAGCGAAGAAGTCAGACCGTTTTACAGGGATTATATTTCCAATGAAAAACAGCACGGATACCGTTCCCTGCATATCACGTTTTTTGATGAAAGCGCAAAGTGTTATATGGAAATGCAGCTCCGTACCAAAGATATGGATGATATTGCGGAGATCGGCTCAGCGAACCACCTCGGATATGAAAAGAAACAGGAAAGTGAGCGGGCCAGAAGGGACGCAATACCAGAAGGGGAATGTGTTTATTTCGACGAAGCATATGAGCGGGTCAGAAAACTGCAGCAGCTGGAACTGGCGAAGGTAGATGTGAATATGTTTTCTGCAGTGAATAACAGTCTCATCAATGACGGATGCGGGTTGTACCGCGGTCGGCTGATTCTTCCGTATGAACATCTGTCCAGATTTCAGAACGATCTGATTGACTGAAACATCCTGCCGTTGAATTGTCAGCGGCAGGATGTTTTCCAGTACAGTGATTTTTGTTACAGTTCCGACTCTGAAGAAGGGGAGTTTCGATATCGCTCCGCACGGCCGTCCCGGATGACGCCATTCCAGTTCAGTCCGAATCCATAGCGGTAGGTATTTCCCGTACTGTCCGTATAGGGCGGGATGTCAAAAGGAAGGTCTTCACAGTGCATCTCCACGGATTTCATATCTGATGGGAATTCTATCGGAAGAAGACCGGAAGGTTCTGCATTTCCGCAGATCAGATCAAAGAGGGCCTGTTTCTGTACACCGAAATCAATCAGGATTCCGTCTGCATAAGGTTCCAGTTCAGATAATACCGCTGGATTATGCATTCGCAGACAGACAATCACAGGTTTGTCTCCCATTGCTTTCTTTGTATTGATGACCAGATCAAGGTCCGCTTCATTGGCAGCAGTTCCGGTTTTGCCTTTATAATTCCTGTCGATAAAATCCTCCCGGAAATCACCTCCCGCAATACTGTGTTCCCTTGCTTTTTCCGCAGTGTAAGGTCTGTACTGAAGAGAAATGGGAACGTATCCGTTTCCGCCGCCCGACGCATCTTCCTCTGAATATCCGTCAGACAGAGGACTTTCTATAAATACAATTGCAAAATCCGCGTTCTGCGGCGTATCAGTCCATGAAAAATAATTTTCTGTGAGATTCTGATCCACGGGTAAGATTGTTTTTCCTTCTTCCCAGGTGCGGAAGAAAGTTTTTCTTGCCTTAATAGTTCTGGCGGGAATGTAGACTTTTTTTCCGGTGCGCACTGGCATTGCATGCTGGTTTTTCAGCATGACTACCGATCGGAGCTGAGCCTGATAGCCTGTTTTGGAAAATTCCTCACAGCCGACGATCTGTCTGCTCTCCTCCGGATCCAGGTAGGGATTTTCAAAAAGACCGCATCGGAACATGTTTGTCAGAAGACGTACGGCAGATTCTTCCATCCGTTTTCGCATGCGGGTTTCTCCGTGTTTTTTGCAGCCCAGCTGATACGCCTCGAGAAGAGGCCTGATATCACTGTTGCCGCCGAACTGATCTACACCGTTCTCTATGGCAAGAAGATGTCTTTCTGCCTCCGTCAGGGATTCTGTTCCATAGCAGCGGCTGCCGAAAGAGTCAATCTGCGGTGATGGATCCTGTGTGATTCCCCAGTCTGTGCATACAACCCCGTCATATCCGTATTTTTCGCGCAGCAGATCGTGAATAAGATATTCGCTGTAGGAATTTCCGACATTCTGTCCGTTTTTTCTGTCCTGATTCCAGGAAACAGTGTAATAAGGCATAACGGCGGAGACACATCCGGTCTTTCCTCCGAGCCGGAAAACACCGTTTACGAAGGGCTTTAAGTGGTCTTTTAAATTATTTCCGGGATATACGGCAAATTTTCCAAAAGGATAGTGGGCATCTCTTCCTGCTTCACATGATCCTCCGCCCGGCCAGTGCTTTGCCATGGCGCAGACGCTGTCTCTCCCCCATCCGTCAGAACTGTTTTCTGTTGTCTGAAGGCCTTCGCAGTAGATTCTTCCAAGTTCAGTTACCTGCTCCGGATGAGTGCCGAAGGTATCTTCAAAGCGCATCCAACGGGGTTCCGTGGCCAGATCTATCTGAGGGGAAAGTGCCGTGGTAATTCCCAGCGCCCGATATTCTCTGGCAATAGTCCGGGCAAAACTGCGGCATATTTCAGGAGAAAATGATGCGGCAATCCCAAGTCCTTCAGGCCATTTGGAGACGTCGCTGCCGCCGCTCTTGAATTCGGCTCCCGCGTTGGAGGCTCCATGGCGGGGATCGCTGGAAATATTGACAGGGATTCCAAAGGGAAGTTCCTCTGCCGCCTGCTGCATGGCGTTGCTCCAGTTTGCGGCAGTCTCGGCATTTTCCAGCTTCATAACCAGAATATGGCGGATATGGTCCTCTTTGAGGAGAACTTTCTGCTGATCCGTCAATTCCCATGGTTCTGCCGTGCTTTCCGGAAACGATTTGCCGCCGTAAGTGGAAGAAAATGGCTCGCCGGGCAGTGAGGGTACCATCTGATGAGGGGAATACATCATCAGACCGGCGATCTCAGTAACTGACAGCCTGGAGGCCAGATCCATAGCCCTGGTTTTTGCATCCAGACGTCAGTCTTCGTAGGGAAGCAGCTTTCCGGTCCGGGCAGAATCTTTGAAAAAACAGCCGTCTTCTTCAATCACAGGGGCGGATACCGTACCGATATCGGGGCCGTTTTCGTTGATGTATACAGTATATATTTTTTCCTTTTTCATTCTGTACTCCTTTTCGGTCATTAAAATAAAAATTTTGTTTTTCTGGAAGATAAAAATAATCTGAATATCATATATCTGCCCGGTTTTCATACACAGGCCTCTATATGGGATATCCTATCAGATTCCGGAGCTTCCAGTCAATATTTCTGTTGTATTATAATGCCTGAGGCTGATGCAGTTCACACGGACTTTTTGTGGGAGAAAAGCTGTGAGACCGTTTATTGCGATTCAGTGATCGGATGAAATGAAATCAGAGCGGAAGAACGGGAAGCTGTTTTATCACGAATGACAGAAAAAGAGGATTCCTCCACAGAACTTGACGATCTGTGGGGAATCCTCTTTGGTACTTAAGCTTTCACAGGGTTTGTGGAAACTTTCTTTTCTTTGTGTTTATCTCTCCAGGCGAAGAGACCGGCCAGCAGAGTTCCGGAAATGGAATGCCATACACAGGATACGGCGCAGATAATTGCCGCCTGAGGTGCAGAAGCGAACTGAGCGGTAGTGGTTGCCAGGTTTGTGGCAAGTCCTGCATTCTGCATACCTACTTCGATGGAAATTGTCTTTCTCTTGGAATAATTCATTCCGGTCACAGAACCCGCCAGATATCCAAGCAGATATCCAAGACCATTGTGCAGGAGAACCGCCAGGAAGATGATCACTCCGGAGCGGAAGAAATTGGATCCCTGGGAAGAAATTACGCCGCCGACAACACAGGCCAGTCCGAGTACTGCGATTCCCGGCATGATTTTCTGAAATTCCATAAATAAAGCTTTTTTTCCTAAAAAGTAGTTCAGGATAAATCCAAGAGCTACAGGCAGAATCACAGTTTCAATGATGGAAATAAACATGGGAATTCCGTTGATTGTGATCTGTGTTCCGCTTGCAAGAAAAGAAACAAGCAGAGGAGTGGCTACCGGGGAAAGCAGGGTAGACACCGTGGTCATGCCTACGGAGAAAGCCACATCTCCTCCGCAAAGGTAGGACATAATGTTGGAAGACACCCCGCCCGGGCAGCATCCTACAAGAATCAGTCCGAGAGCAATGGCATCCGGCAGCTGCAGCACTCTGGAAATGGCAAAGGCAAGAAAAGGCATGATCAGATATTGTGCAATGGCGCCAATGCAGATATCAAACGGTCTCTGCGCAAGAATGTGAAAATCTTCTTTTGTCAGAGTCAGTCCCATACTGAACATAATAATTCCGATGATAATAGACTGCCATGTAAATTTGTTGGAAACAGGATCAACAAACAAAGTGAAGTTGACCCACTGCATGATGACAGGACAGAGAAAGGTGACTACGGCGATCGCAATTACAACCAGAGAAGTGTAATTGGACAGAAAATGGCTGACTTTTTGTAACGTTTTCATGAGAATGCCTCCTTATGATATTTGACAATAAAAAATCCCCTTTCAGAATCAGTCTATCTGAAAGGGGACGAAATTTTTCCGCGGTACCACCCGATTTCTGTTATATAACAGCACTTAAAACGCACAGTCATGCGCTTTCCTGATAACGGTGGAAGCCGGCTCAGCTTACTGGCGGTTCAGCCTGCATCTTTGAGATGATATCTGTAACTGTCTCTATATCTGCTCTCACCATCCGCAGACTCTCTGAAATATGTAACAGGAACAGCGTTGTTCTCTTCTGGGATTTTTTCTTTATTGTCGGTTTAACGATTTAAAGTATAATTAAAGGAAAGAAATATGTCAAGCATAATTTATAAAAAACGGGAAATTTTTTTGCCGGGAGGACAGAAAGATGAATTTTTTTCAATTTTCAAGTCCTGTGAATTAAGAGAAGACATTGGATAAGTAATGGACTTTTAGTGGAACGGTCTCTTATATTCCAAAGATCATCCGATGATTTTTGCGAAATGGGTTCACCGATTATGGCAGCCAGATTATTAATCGAAAGGATAACAGCTAAATCGTTTGCAGCAGAAAAAGTTTCACAGGAAAGAAAAACATACAGGTTGCCATGAAAAACACAATCTGGAACGGGATACAAAATACTTCGCTTCTGATATAATAGAGGTACAGAAATACGAGAAAAAGGCGGGTGATACCATGTTTTTCCGAAAAAAACGAAACGAAAACGTATGACAGAGAAACACAGATTCCGGTTCTCAGATGCAGTATCTGCACAGGAGAGCAGGTAGGAGAATTCCGGGATCTCCGGACGGGAAAATTCCAGGAGGTCTGTCTGATCAGAAACGAAACGGAACAGGAGAAATTTATGAAAGAATATGGAATTACTTCGATATCGAAGGAATATTAAACAGTACGGCTGCGATCATTCCGGTAAATGATCATATTACATTTGTTCCATAATTCGTTTTTGAATATGAATGGATGGCAATCAGTGGATCTTTCAGAAAATCCGGCTTTTTCATAGCAGTGTTTTGCGGATATATTCTCATCAAATACGTTTAACTGTACAGATATGGCTCCTGTGATCTGAAAGGCATACTGCAGTGCCAGTGCCAGCATTTGTGATCCGTAACCATTTCCGCGTCTGGCATTGTCGATAATAATATACTTAAGAAAACCGGTATTGTTTTCTGTGTCGATGGAATAACAGAAAAAGCCGACAGGTTTTCCGTCATCTTCTGTTGCAGTAAATGCGTTTTCTGTCCTGGTTCTTGCGTTGATTTTCAGAAAAGAGTGGAAAGCTTTTTTTGTAACAGGATAAGACAAACGGTTTGCGCACCAGAATGCATGAATTCTTTCTGTGTTGATCCATTGCTTCAGGTAGTTGTAGTCTGTGTCAGGAATGTATGGACGTAATCTCATAGAATGACCTCCTTTCTTCAGTCAGTGATTCTGTCATTCGGATTTATTTCTTTACAGAGAGTATCCCGCTTTTGGGGCTGAGTATGGTAAGAAAGCGATTTTCCGGATGGAATCTCAGATTTGACAAGGATATTCATAGATTCAGTATTTATTCAAAATTCTTATACACAATGCTTCCTAAGGGACATGGTGGAGAGAAGATAAATATTGATGACAAAGTTCTTCTTGAATACTATAAGCTGGAAAAAGACTTTGAAGGTCCGATAGAGCTTGAAAGCACAGAAGGCGGATATACACCTATCTCCGGTGATTCCGGTCATAGAGAGCCTAAGAAAGACCCGTTGACAGTAATCATTGATAAGATAAACGAAAAGTATGGCACTCATTTTACAGAGATGGATAAAGTTCTTGTTCAGATGGAAAATGATTATGCCAATCAGGAGAAATGGCAGAGCTACGCAAAGAACAATGACAGGGCAACATTTATGCTGTTATTTGAAAAGGATTTTCCGAATATGGCAGCAGACAGATATGAGCAGAATGACCAGTTTTTCAGAAAACTGTTTGATGATCCTGATATGATGAGGCAGGTAATGGAGACTGTAGGTTCTGTATTGTATGAGAGATTGAAGAAGAAATATATCTTTGATCCAAAGTCGGGAGTAATTGAAGAGGCGACACCGGAGACTTATGTGGAAGATACATATTTGACGAAGAAATAAGGAAGTGAAAACATGCAGTTAGGATGGATAGATTTTTCAAAAGAAGACCGGCAGAAGGCATTCGATGTGATTAACCTTCTGAGTGAACAGGGAGCAGTCGATGAACTTGGAATCGGCGTTATTCGTGATGCTTTTGCCAATTATTTCTTTCCGGGGACATCTACCATCCAGACTAGAGCAAAGTACTTCCTTATTGTTCCATATATGTTAAGGGAGGCTGTTGATGGCAGGTATGGAAAGGATGCAAATAGAGTTTTAAGAGCTATAGATTCTGCTGAAAAAGATTGTGGCATCAGATTGTTAGAAGCAGATCCCAAGGCAGAAGGTGTTATTGGAAGTCGTGTATTGCCAAAGGGCTGGGTGGCAAGAAAACCATCAGATATCTACTGGAATGGAATTCGTACCTTTGGAATATTCTGTGATTATGGTCTGTCTATACCGGAGTATGTTTCATTGGCGGTAAAGCTAAAAGAACAGAAGTCTGTCAGCCGGTTGGGAAACAGGAATGATGATGCAGAGGAAAATGATAAGGATGATTCGGATGCAGGAGACATCGGCAATATTAGATTCTGGAATCTTCCGATTTATCATGATGATTGGAGAGACAACCTTACAATAGAGCTGACGCAGGAGGAAGCATTCTATCTGGATAAGCAGATTCAGAAGTCAACGAAAGGGTCTCTTTTGGAATATGTATTGAAAAATCGTATTGATTTGAATGAATATGATGATTTTGCTTCTTTAACGGCTGAACTATCGGAAAAAGTAGGTGAAAAGCTGGCATATATGATGAAGCTTGCCTGCGATTTTAATAATCTGGTGTATATGGCGAGAGTAAGATACAATGTCATGCTTTCAGAAGACGAGAATACATACGCAAATGATGAATGGAGCAGGTTGCTTCCGGATATAAGGCATAATGCGACAGTAGATCTGGATGCAGTGTTTGGAGAATTCCAGTTGATCAATCCAAGGGCAAAGAGCTTTCTATGTGGGATACAAGCAGCATTTATTACATTAGATATTGATATGGCTGATGAACTGATTCGCAAGAGGGAACGGAGCCTGAAAGGAGCAGCCAGAGCGAAGTTAAGCAGAACAAAGGAATTTGATCATTCAAAATGGGTAGGCGGTGGAATGCTCGATTACAGATTCTCGAATGCCAGAAGAATTGTGAATGACATCTATGCCGGGGAGGTGAGTGCTGATGTTTAGACCGGATTCAAACCGAGATAGAACGGATTACAGCGGTATTTTGATGCCTCCGGACGGATATAGATTGGACAGAGCAGTAGGCACTACATATTCACTTGACCTGGAAGCACTCACAGCTGTGGCGATATGTCTTGGATTATCTGAAGAAACAGATAGTAAGCTTATGCAAAATCCAATTGGTATGCTGAATGCATTGCAGAAGGTATCAGATAAAATCGTGCTGTTTTGTGAAGCAGGACAGATTAAAGTGCCAACAAAACCGACTGCACTATCTATTTTATTAGAGAAAATGGTAGTAGAGGTCGCACTGCCAAAAGATAGACAGCTTGGTCGATATCCGTCATTTCATCCGAAAACATGGGTATTAGCATATGTAAACGCTGATGGAGATAAAAAATATCGTTTTGTGGTAATGAGCAGAAATCTGACTTTTGACAGGAGCTGGGATATCAGCTTTGCAATGGATAGCAGTAAAAATGTCAGACAGAAGAAAAAGACTCAGCCTATCTGTGATTTTCTGGATTATCTTGTAATGAATGTGCATAATACCAGCAATAATGCCGGAAAGAAAAGAAACCTGATTCGTGGATTATGTGCAGACATTAAGGATGTATCCTTTTCACTTGATAGTAAAATATTTGGAGAGGATTTTGAAGTGCTTCCACTTGGTATTGGAAAAAATGCTTACCGGATGCAGGAGGATATCCTATTCTGCAAGGAAAGAGGAAATGCCAATTCGACATTTAATGAGCTTGTAGTGATGTCTCCGTTTTTATCAGAAAGTGTGATTGCAGATTTTAACCTGACAGACAGGGCATTGTCGGACTGTAAGAGAACACTTGTTACGAGACGTTCTGAGCTTGGAAAACTCAAAGCATCAGATGTAGATAATTTTACCATCTATGCATTAAAGGATGAGATTATAGATGGTGAGGAAGAAATTTCAGATGAACTCGCAGATAAAAAGAAACAGGATATTCATGCAAAAATCTATCTGAGAAGGAAATATTCAGATGTTGACCTGTATCTTGGTTCCATGAATGCTTCCTATTCTGCAATTAATAAAAATGTTGAAATGATGCTGTGGCTTGGTACAAAGAATATGTATCTGAATGGGGATAAATTCTTAGAGGATATATTCTGTGGACCGGTAGGAGATGCAAAGAATCCATTTGAGCAGGTTACAGTAGCGGATGCTGTTTTGGAAACAGAAAGTGACAATAGAAATCTGCTGGAGCAGAAAATTAAGGACTTGTGCCGAGTGAAAAGGCAGGCTGTAATTTCAGAAGATAATGAGAATGCTGGAAAGTACAAGATAGAGGTTGAGTTCAGTGGTATTGAATCTGATAGTGAGGTTACAGTATCACCATTTAATTCAAAGCAGGAGCAGACATTGTCAGAACATATAGAGTTTTCAGAGCTTGAGATCTTGCAGTTATCAGAGTTCTATGAGATTACTGCAAGATCAGGTGATGATACAATTCGCAGAATTATTATGATCCCTACAAGTGGTTTCCCGGATGACAGAGAAAGTGCTGCAGTAAACAGTGTGGTAAAAGATAGGGCATCATTTGTTGAGTACATAGCGTTTGTACTTGGTGATGATTATGTAGCATCTATGCTTGAAGGAAAGCAGATGGGAGAATCCGGCTTTTTTGCCAATTCGAGTGATGCAATGCCGGCACTCTATGAAAAGATGTTAAAGACATCTGTAGAAGGGCCGGAAAGAATAAAAGACATTGGATATGTGCTTAAGATGGTTACAGATAAGGATATTATACCGGATGAATTCCGTGAACTGTATGAGACTTTTTGTAATACTTTGAAAATCAGAAGATAACGAGGTGATGTCATGTTACAATTTAATATAGATGAAATTGAAAAGCGTACCCTTTCCGGTCTGAAGGATTTTCAAAGAGCGACTGTGGAGAGAGTGGATTATCTGTTCCGGCATAATCAGAATCGTGTGCTTGTAGCAGATGAAGTGGGTATGGGAAAAACTCTTATTGCCAGAGGAGCAATTGTAAAGACAGCAAGACTTAGAATCGAAGAGAAAGATGATCTGTTTAAGGTAATTTATATCTGCTCTAATCAGAACATAGCAAATCAGAATATCAGAAAACTTGATGTAACAGGAAAGAATGCCATCGGCTCAGTATCAGATACCAGACTGTCTATGCAGCATTTAAAGATTACTGAGCAGGAAAATGATCCGCAGATAAAGGAAGGTTTTATACAGCTTATCCCACTTACACCGGAAACATCTTTCCGCATGACCACCGGAGGTGGAAGTGTGCAGGAAAGAGCACTTATGTATGCCATTTTAAGGAGAATGCCGGACTTTAAAGGACATGTAACTTCTCTTGAAAAATTTATGATAATGGATGCTGTAAAAGCATGGGATGGATGGGCAAAATGGAACTTTGAAAATCGTGTGGCAGAATGCGAAAAGATGACGAAGGGTGTCTATCCACAAAATGTGATAGAAAAAATCCTTAATTATCAGGAGTATGAAAGTATAAGGGACATGCTGCTTAATCATTTGCATGAAAGAAGATACAATAAACAGCTTACATATTCCAATTACTATGTGATGAATAAGCTTCGTGTGATGTTTGCGAGAATCAGTGTATCTATGCTTGAGCCGGATCTGGTAATCATGGATGAGTTTCAGAGATTTAAGTTTCTTTTGTCATCCGATGACAGTGAGCTTGGTATTCTTGCACACAGTTTCCTTAGTGGACATGATACAAGGGTACTTCTGTTGTCGGCTACACCATATAAATTGTATTCTACCCTTGAAGAGATAGATGAAAATCAGCTTGATGAGCATTATGCAGAGTTTTTTCAGGTTATGAACTTTCTTTTTGATGATGAAGTCAAAGACAAAAGTAATGTTCCGTATTGAGAAGAACCTTGTGGATATAGATTATGAAATGTATGCAGAGGAAGGGAAGCATCTGAAGGAAATGTTATATGATCTGGTAGATTTCGATGCGACTGCAGAGAAACGCAGAATCCAGGAAAAGCTTCTGAATAATGATATGAATCTCTGTTTGCTGGAAATCATGAGAGATTCCCTGATAGCTTTGAGGGATTATCCAAAAAATGGACAGCTGTATTATCGGCTTTTGAAATATAGATATTTTGAAGCAGGAAATACCAATGAAGATGTGATGCTGATGCTGGATGATATGCCAAGCACTACTTATTATCGAAACCGTAAGAAAGCAATCCGTTTGTATGCAACAATGCTCTGGGCATTTACACGTCCGGAAAAGATACAGAATAAGATGGAGGAAATAAACTGGAAGAAAAGTGGAAGTAAAGTGGCAGTGAACTGACAGTAAACTGGCATGTGAATGGTATTACAATGAAAATACGTGCATGTTAGAATTGATATGCTGAGAGAAATAGACCTTCGCAGACGTAATGTTTGCGGAGGTTTTTCTTTTCTCAAATTTTAAGGCGTCAGGCTGTGCCCGGAAGGGCATGGCCTTTTTTTATACCCAAAAACAGGTTGCAGATTTGAAAAAGCTTCCTTTTTAACAGGTAGATGCCGGAAAGGAAGAGCATATCAAGATGCAGGGAAGAGGCAGGCATTATGCCAGATATCCATGATTTTCGATTTGTCACAAATCAAATCAACAAAAACGACAAATCGGAGAAACAATCATGGAAGAAAGAAAATACACATTTTACGACAGATATCAGAAGGTGAAATACGCTAATATTACAGCAGAAGAGCTGGAAGTTCTTAATATTTTTTATAATAAGGAACATTATATGTTTGATCAGCAGCATCAGAGAAATAATACAGTATTATTTTGTGGATTAGAATCAGAAAACGGTTGTGCGACAGACTTTATCGCAGATAGTGGACGTGACATTGCATCGGATATTACAACTGAGATCTTCTTTAAAGAACTCTTCAGCGATCTGACAGAGAAAGAAAAGAAAATCGTGAGCGATTATTTTATCATGGGAAAACAGGTTAAAGAAACAGCAGAGGAACTGGGCATCAGCACACGTCAGGTGAGTAGAGACAAGAACAGTGCTTTGGCAAAAATGTTGAAGAGGATGAAAGCAGCTGGATATGAATCATATGCTGAGGCGGCAGGTGCATTTCTGCAGGAAAGCGATTATATTCCAACACAGATGGAGACACAGAACTCGATTATGAAGAAAAGGACCGGAGAAGTGAGACTGCCATCAGATCATAAGATGAAAAAATAAATTAGTTAAAAATTAATCATGATAATAATGTGATGATATCACAGAAAACAAATGAATTTCAGATTATAATAAAGCCACAAAAGAAAAAACAAGGAGGACTGTAAAATGTCTGCTATTAATATCAATAAAAATAATTTTCAGAATGAAATAATGGATTCCGAGAAAACCGTTCTTTTAGACTTTTGGGCTCCTTGGTGTGCTCCTTGTCGTATGGTGGCTCCTATCATAGAGGAGATAGCAAGTGAACGCCCTGATATCAAAGTTGGAAAGATCAATGTGGATGAGCAGCCAGAACTGGCAAGTAAATTTGGTATTATGAGTATTCCAACTTTGGTGGTTATGAAGAATGGGAAGATTGTAACAAAAGTTTCAGGGGCAAGACCTAAGAAGGCAATCTTAGAGATGCTTTAAGGAGGTGCGTTAATGGGATTTTTTGATTTTTTAAAACAGGCGAATATTAATCAAGGGATAGAGGAATATAAAAAGACTGCTGGTGCAGTTCTGCTGGATGTTCGTACGCCGCAGGAATATCAGGAAGGGCATATACCAGAAAGTAAAAATGTGCCATTGCAACAACTTAACAATGTTGTTTCGGTAGTGAAGAATACAGAAATACCGCTGTTTGTATACTGTTATTCCGGAGCCCGAAGTCGTCAAGCAACTGGGATGTTGCAACGAATGGGATATTCTAAAGTAAATAATATTGGTGGCATTGCTGCTTATTCAGGAAAGGTGGAAAAATAAGATGAAGGTAATAATCGTAGGCGGTGTAGCCGGAGGAGCTACAGCTGCAGCAAGAATACGAAGATTGGATGAACATGCAGAAATTACTGTGTTTGAAAGATCCGGATACATATCCTATGCGAATTGTGGGCTTCCATATTATATCGGAGACGTGATCACAGACCCGGAAGAACTTACACTACAGACACCAGAGAGTTTTTTTAAACGATTCCGTATTAACATGAAAATTCATCATGAAGTTATCTCCATACATCCGGAACGAAAAACGGTTTCAGTGAAAAATTTAGAGAATGGTGAGATATTTGAAGAAAACTATGATAAGCTGATCCTCTCTCCAGGTGCAAAGCCAACACAGCCGAGACTTCCCGGAGTAGGTATGGATAAACTTTTTACACTTCGTACTGTAGAAGACACTTTTCGGATAAAGGAATATATAAATATGAATGATTATACGTGTTCAGAGTGCAGCGCTTTGCTTCACAGAGATTATTCAAGTGATGAGTTCACCGAGGTCGATGATGATGAAAAATGCCCAAACTGTGGAGCATATCTAAAAAACCAATGGGGATTTAGTGATTACGAGGAAAACTGGACATGTACTGAATGTAATGCTGAACTGCATAGGGAATATAGCAGTGATCCGTTCACTGTTGTTGATGATGAACACAAATGCCCAAACTGCGGCGTCAGTCTTTTTAAGCAATCTGGATACAATGAGTATTCCTATGATTGGACATGTACGGAATGTGATGCTGAACTTCACCGTGATTATAGCGGTGCAGAATTTGATGTGGTTGACGAAGATGAAGACGAAGAAGATGAAATAGATTACAGCGGTTTTTCATCTTATGATTCCGACAGCGATGAAGAGGAAGAATCATATTATGATTCAGAAGAATATCAGGAAAGAATGAGAGAAGCTGCCAAGCAGAGAGCCGAAGAAGCACGAAGACGGCAGGAGGAATTGGCGAGGCAAAGAGCTGAAGAAGCCCGTAGACGGCAGGAAGAGCAACAGAAAAGGGAAGAAGAACAAAGAATAAAGGCGGAGAAAAGAAGAGAGAGCCGTAAGAAGCTTTGGAGAACACTGACGGGCAAAAAGCAGACTGCAGGCATTGCTGCGGATGCCTGCCGAAGTATGAATTATTCCGATGTTGTTCGCATACTTGAAGCACAGGAGTTTCATAATATAGCGACTCGAATTGTAGAAGATCTTTCTGCGGATGAAAAGGCACGAGAAGGGATCGTGGATAAAGTTTCCTTTAATGGAGTTGAGGTATTTGATAAGGATACTCAATTCCCTTATTCAGCCAGTATAGAAGTTGTCTATCACATGATGAAAAGGCAGAAACCTCCGATCACATCAAGAGGAGCTAAAAGGAAAGACGTCGATGATATATCATGGGAGTTTTCTAATGCGGGTTTTGTAAATATCGAAAGAATTGCAATTCCTGATTTAAGTAAGGGATGGCTTGTAAAAGAAGATTCTGTTGAAAGTGTTGAAATTGACGGAAAAACTGATTTCCGTAAATCTGACTTGATAAGAATAGATGCGAAAATTGTTGTAAGATATCATACATTCAAAACCGGGAAAGGATAATCTAAATGAGCGAAAACAAAATATCTGTGAGCGTTTTAAATGAAACGCAAATAGCAAATACGGATATAGAAAGAACGCTATTTGAACTGGATAAACAGATTGATCTGCTCTCAAGCCATGCTGATAAAATAGATTATTTTGTTGCAGCTGCATCCGGTGTTATCTGCGGAATGATGGATATCCTATGGGTCGGTGAGTTTGATCTGGGACGAGGCAGAGGTTATGCGAATGAAGAAATTGAAGGTTTTGTAAAAAAGACAGCCAAATTGCTTGGATGCAAGGATGATGATATAAAGGGAGCAGTTGCTTTTCTTGAAGAAAAGTTCAAAATCCCTGCAGACGGAAACACTCCTGATTTTGGAGGTGGATTACAGCACCATTTAAGAGACTTTGCTCATCATCCTACGATAGTAGGACTTATATTTTCGCTTTTAACGCAGTTTACGGGTATGTCGTACGGAACGGATACATCCGGAATGTTTATAATTGTTCCTGTTCCGGAGAAGAGTAAGACATTTATTGGAGAAAGTGTTCCGGATAAAATTTTCCGGGGGACTGTTATATGGCTTTTTCATCTCATCAGTGATATTGCCGGATCGAGTAGCACGGCTGGATTAAGTGGTGGTACGGGAATCCCAGGACCGATTCTTTCGATGGTTAAGGAAATATCTGTTTTACCATTTATGAAGGATGTTTGTGTTAATGAGGAATCATTATCATTATTTATATCAAAGCTTTTCAACGGGACACTATTTGCAAAGCATGATGAAGCCGGAAAGATAATCAAAGGCACAGAGATAAAACTGGATTTTCGTGGGGAACTTGGTGCTTTGGCTGAAATGGGAAGGCAAGCCATACCAGTAATTGCAAATGATTGTATAGTTAGGACTTTCTATTTTATTAGGCGTTTGGCGATTACACTGAAGGAAAATGAAATTCATTCCATTAAAGATTTCAAGGATCTTGATTGGAAGGTAATTGCACCATTTAATAATCCAACTATTTCCAGGATGCTATTAGTGGCAACAGGTGTGTTTACGACTATAGATGTTACAGAAGCTATTGTAACTGAGAAGTATTTTGTTTCTGTAAATTATGTTGGCATCGGCAGATTTACGGTCGCTTTAGGTACTGAAACTATCAACTATCTGAAGCTAAGAGATGTTAAGCAAATTAAGGATATGTATGAGAAGATTCAGAGGAATACTTATTCTAAGACGGATGATAATATCTATGGGAGATTGAACGACACGATGAATGTGGAAAAATTTGGCTTAACGGTTGAGCAGACGGAAATTCTCTATAATATCGAGTTACAGAAAACTCTTAATGATATTGAACGTACCTCAGTTCCAATTGGTGGGGATGGTATCAAGGAATTAAAGCAGGCTTGGGTCGAGGAATGGAAGCACTATATGGAAATTGGTTTTGCCGGATTCATTCAGAATGAAAATGCAGAATTGCATTGGTACGATCCAGAGGAACTGAAAGAGCGTATTAGCGAGAACGAAGCCGAAAAAGTTTGGTATAGGCTTGTACTTTTGGAGGCTATGGTGTTTGAACCGTATTATCCATTGAGTCTTGAGAAGGACAAAAAGGGAAATGATATTCCCAGCAAAAAGTATCAATCTCTTCATAATCCGATAGGTGGGTATAAGAAGGGTGTTGGAGATGATTTTCTTGATGAGCGGTATTTGTTTCAGTATGCATCTGATGGATATGTTGCTAGACTCAGAAAAACATATAATAAGGTGCTCAAGGAATTAAATGAGGTTTTGAAGTCAGCAATCACCGGACTTGCGGTAACGGCAGCAATAACGGTAGTAGCTATCCTGACAGCGGGGATGTTTGCGCCTGCGATTGCGGTAGCACTTGTTGGATCTAATTTTGCCGGCCTTAGCGGAGCTGCCTTAACAAGCGCATGTCTTGCATATTTAGGCGGAGGAGCGGTCGCAATGGGTGGTCTTGGGATGGCTGGTGGAACAATGGCAATAGTTGGTGGCAGTGCAATCCTTGGTGTTGGCGTTGGAGCAGGCGCGGGAGCAGCGGTAACGGCAGCTGGAATTGCTGGGAAAGAATCGACAATTCTACAGTCAGCAAAACTGATGGTTTCTGTAAGAGAAATATTCCTAAACGACGAGCATGATCTGGAATATTCCAATTATGTTTACGAGCAATATGTTAACAATATTGCCGAAATTGAGAAAAAGACTGTTGATCTGAAGCTTAAAGAGAGTGTCGCAAGCAAAGAGGAGAAAAAGAAATTAAAGCTTGAAATCAAGAATATGGAGGAATCAGCTCATGCTATGAAGATTGCAATGAAGAGTATGAACAGATTCAAGAGCGCATTTGAGGTCGGAATGGGAGCGTAAACCATGATCATTTCAATAAGGATTAAGGAATAATAATGAAAAATATGGATATACAAGAACTTCATGTTAATGGTAAGAGTGTTTCAATTCCGAAATACTATCAGAGAGTAGATTCCATGCCGGACGATCCGGAGGGATCCCTGCCCTATATGGTTCAAACTGAAAATGCAGCCTGCTTTGCGTTGATATTCCCTGTTGATGAGTCGCAATCTTTGCCACGTACACAGGATGAGTTGATTGCAGGAATACGTCAGTTCCTTGGCGAAAACCAGGGACTGATAGAAGCTATTGCGGAAACCGACTACGTGTTCAGCATTGTGAAAACGCTTAAGCAACCCAGCGGAGTCCAGTATGTGCTGACGTATCAGAAGTTTTATCCTGAATTTATCCTTAATATACAGGCGTTCTTTGAAGAAACTGGGATGACCGGGATAAGGGATAATGTCGTTTATGAGATGTGCCGCAGGCAGAATATTGTTGGCACTGAGGATGATCCGTTTTCCGGATGGACGCAGGATCCTTATGATGCAAATGTGAAGACAGGTGCTTTGATGAATATTTCGGAACAGAAGCAATTTGACGAGAAGTTCCCAGGATTTCCGCTTTCAATGTGTCGGGAATTTGTTAGAACATTAGTGATGTGAGAGTAGATGGGTCTATTAGATAAACTGAGAGGATATAAACAGAATAAGGCACAGGAAATAACGGAGGGAGATATGTATGAGTATTGCCCTCGGTGCGAAGCTAATCTTACGCTTCAAAAAGGATACCGTAATGATCTTCCATATTGGATCTGTAAGGGATGCGGTGAAATGCTTATCAATCCGGAGGTTGATGCCGATGATGATATCGCATGGATATGTGATCAGTGCGGCTCCATGCTGAATATACAGGACGGATTCTCTGATAATAACGGGGAGTGGACTTGTACGGAATGTGGGTATGTCAACAAGATTGATGAGAGCGAGCTTTATGCCTCTGAGGACGAGTTCCAGGCAGAGCAGCGCAGTCCGTACAAAGGTCTTTCAGACAAGGATGTCTTGGCTTTGTCGGTGTACCGGGACATAGAGCATATTGATAATCGACCGGATATTATACTTGTTATGCATCGTGAAACCGGGCAGAAGTATATAAAAAAGCTACTCACGACATATAACAGGAGCGTTTATGACTATCTTAAGGAAAACCCTGTTGATCACATGCCGGTTATTCATGAGATATATGAGGGCGATAACTGTCTGATTGTAATAGAGGAATACATTGAGGGCAAAACGATAGCGGATATCCTTGAAGAAAAGGCTATGTCAGGAGATCAGGCAATCGGTATCGGTATTGATTTATGTACAATACTGAATGTAATCCATAGCCTGCCGACACCTATAATCCACAGAGATATTAAACCATCAAATATAGTTATTACTCCAGAGAATGAAATATATCTTCTGGATATGAATGTGGCGAAATGGTATGATCCCGATAAAACCGACGATACCAGATATATGGGAACAAGATTTTACGCTGCGCCGGAGCAGGTCGGATATGGACTATCGGCATCATCGGCAAAATCGGATGTATATGCTCTCGGAGTCTTGCTTAATGTCATGACAACACGAAGATTTCCTAAAGAAAAAAGAGCCGAGGGAGAACTTTGGAATATAATAGAGCGATGTATCAGCCTGGATGCAGATAATAGATATAATGTCACCGAACTGAAAGCAACGCTTGAAGAATTAAGAGGTACGATTCATGCAGAAGAAACCTACGGATGAATTGAATGATCTTCTTGAAAATATGAAACCGGATCAGCTTGAGGCTTACTTTAAGGATAATGAAAAGTACATGGCTGACGAGAAGAAGGCTTTTTATTACTATATGAAGGATGTGCTTGATGAGAAGAACATTAAGCTGAAGGATGTATATTCTTTTGCCGGAGTTACGGAATCTTATGGAAGCAAGATCTTTACCATGGAGAAGCATACCAAGGATAGAGACCTAATCATACGGTTTTGTATCGCAGGTCATTTTAACTGGGATGAGACCAACAGAGCACTGAAGTTATATGGACTGAATGAGCTGTATGCAAAGGATCCACGGGATGCCGTGCTGATAGTGGCGATAAATAATCGGATATACAACCTTTATGATATAGACGAGATGCTTCTTGAGCACGGGTTGGAAAAGCATACGACAGAATAGAAAATGTTTACGCAGAGTGAATTTCCCCACCATTTTGGTGGGGATTTTTGTATTTAAAAACTGATAAGATATCAATATGAACGAATTCGACGGTTACGCTGCGTAAGAAAAAAGTAATTTGATACTGGAATTCCGGTCTTTACGATAGGAGGGGAAGGAGATGAGGCGATGGAAGAAAGGATCAGTTTAGGAAAGTTTATTGCTAAGAGAAGAAAGATCATGAGACTGACGCAGGAGGAGTTAGCAAAACGCATTGGAGTCTCGAAATCAGCAATAGCCAAATGGGAAACGGACGGCGGACTCCCGGATCGAGATAATCTCCGAAAACTGTCAGATGTAATAAATGTTTCCATAGATGATCTGCACAGGATAATTGAAAGGGCAGATGTGAAGGATATGGATTTAGAGTTAAACATCACACCGGATGTGATTGCAACCCTTGAATCATATGGATATAGGGTAATCAGACCGGATGAAAAAGGACTTGCAAAGGATTGATAAAAGGAGGTGAATCAACATGGCAATGATCAAATGTACAGAATGCGGAAAGGAAATGAGCGATAAGGCGACAGTTTGTCCGAATTGCGGATGCCCGATAGAAGAAATTAAGGCAAAACTCGGAGAGATAGAGTCGGAACGTGAGGAAAAGCTAAAAGCAAAGGAAGAGGAAAGAAAAGCAAGAGAGGTGGCCGCAGAGGCAAAAAGGCAACGGCAAGAAGAGGCACGAAAGGCGGTCACTCCACAAATGAAGACAAAGCGTGTAATTATTGCGGCGATTGCAGGTATACTTGTTGTCGCTATAGCCATATGCGGGTGGTATTTCGGAATTAAAGTACCTCGTGAAAACGCTTATCAGGCATATCTTGCTGAAGTTCAAGCCTGCAATGATGGGATCATCAAATATAATGAGGCGGTAAACCAATACAACAACATGGCAAAGGATGTGATTGCGGCGAATGATGCGTTTGATGAGGTCATCGGTACAGCACAGGCTCTTGTTGACTGCGGAGATACGCCATATGAAGGAGCAAAGATAACAACTCTCAGCAACAGTATAAAGGATGCAAGAAACAACAAGGTTTCGACACCTGAACTGAAAGAGGTAGCTCCTGCTATACAGGCAGATCCGAATATGGAAAAGGCAAGCAAGTCTGATATTGATACAGCAACATCATCGCTGGATGCTCAGATTACCGGGTACAACAATGATGTACCCAAGATCAATTCTGAGAAGGATGCTCTGAGTGTGCCGGATTATTCTGCTTTTATCAATACACTTACTGTTCAAAGCAAGGATTTGGAAGACAGTTACGCAATACAGAGACAGATTACGGCACCTACTGAGGAATGGGTACTAACAAGGCTCGGAAGAGTATCGGATGTCGCTAATATGGCTCCTGTAACAGAGGAAAATGACCCTAACGGCAATCTGAACAAAGCAGGGGGATATACATCTACCGTGTATTTTGGTACAGCACTCCTTGGCACGCAGAATCTTACCGGTAATCCTTTAATAGATGAAGGTACTGATGCTGGCGGAGCTATAGAGACATATAGGACAGTAGAGGAAGCGGAGAAACGCAACAGCTATTTGGCATCATTTGATGGTGCAGGGATGTTTTCATCGGGATCACATATGGTTCTTGGAACTATGGTGGTGCGTACCTCTGATGATCTGAAAGCATCACAACAGGAAACTCTTACAAATGCGATCGTAGCGGCGATGACATCGCTTGACTGATCGTTCGACAAATGAAAAGGAGCGAGGGAGAATATGGCAGTTCAATTTATTTCTGTTAAATGCCCGGAATGTGGAGCAGATTTGTCAATAGAAGATGG
Source organism: Lacrimispora amygdalina (assembly GCF_003432035.1). Taxonomy (GTDB): domain Bacteria; phylum Bacillota; class Clostridia; order Lachnospirales; family Lachnospiraceae; genus Lacrimispora; species Lacrimispora amygdalina. The sequence continues at coordinate 26,236 of NZ_QOHO01000107.1, read as the reverse complement.
AAGAGAGTTCGCATTTTGCTCATACTGTGGGGCAAAAGTGATGATCACTAATGACAATGAGCACATTTACAGAACAATAGACGAAGCTGGGATCAAGCAGGCAGAAACTGAGCGTATGATCAGGATGCGCGAACTGGAACTGGAGGAGAAAGAAAACTCTCATGGCCGTAAATCACAGTTCATCGCTTATGGTATAGCATTGGCTTTTGTGGTCGTCGGAGCGCTAATATGCATTGCATCACCACTCGGTGGAATGTGGGGCATCATCATAGGTGCTTATATCGGTCTTTTCACCTTTATCAAGAGTGACGATAAGAAAAAGAAGCCCCGGAAGTATGTGAGTCCGAACGATGTATCTATTTCGGATGCTATGGTCAATTGCGAGGATAAGAATTTTAACAGTGTAGTGCTCTTGTTCAGAGGTGCGGGCTTTACAAATGTAACCGCAGTACCACTCAACGACCTGAATGTTTTCAATATGAAGAAGAACGGACAAGTCGAGGCGGTTACGATCAATGGAAATGATGAGTTAGAGGAAGGAGACATTTATCCTAAGAACTCAAATGTTTTGATTACCTACCATAGTAAGTAGATGAGGTATGAGAGAGGGAGTGGATAGCCGCTCCCTCATGGTTATGTTCTGCCTTTATTACGTTCTGTATTGACCTGCTGTTGCGCATGGTCAAGAGAATTATCCTTTCCGACATACTGCTCAACATTTGCCAGTTTCTGTTGAAGGGCTTTAGCTTCTTTCTCTGCTGATTTATATGTTTTCTCAAGAGTAGCCTTGCGAGCCTGCATTGTCTCATAGTCTGCACGTATTTCAGCAGCATTGACGGATTTCGGGTCAAGTCCCATTTTGCGAAGCAAACGCTCAGCACCATCATATAAGATGAGCTGAGTTTCATGCATACGAAGGTATCTGTCTGGATCCTTGGACTTCTTATATTTTTCTTGAAAAGGTTTATTGTCTCTGTACTGTTCCGCATAGAGGAGTAGTTCGGAGATTTTTTTCATTTGATGCTCCAGCTCTACAAGCTCAGTACGGGCAGATTTTGCCTCGGCTGTCTTTTTGTCAATCTGCTTCTGAAGCTGAGAAAGATTATCTGCGGCGGCATAGCTGGCAGCGGCGGTCTTGAGGTTCTTGACCGATGCCCAGTGCTGGAGACCGGGGCTGTTTTGAAATTTTTCTCCGGAGGTATCTATGAGCGTTCTGCTTGCACCGGTTCTGGTGACGATATCCTTCTTTGGTATCTTGATCCGTGATTTCTGCTTTGGAGCTTCTGCGGTGTTTGGCTCCTGTACAGTTTGTTCTTTATTCTGCCATTTCTCGGGATTTTCAATCCTGTCTTTGATTTCTTCTTTTGTATAACCTGCTCCAAAATTGCGGAAGCTGCCACGCACAGGTCGCTCCTGTCCTGGGGCAGTGAACTTTATGTATTTTGAGTGAGGATCACCGATTTTTTCACCGATAACTGTATAGCCTTTTTCTTTGATTAGGCGCAAAAAGCCCTCGTAGGATTTGGCGATTCTAATGCATTCGTCGATATCTTCCTGAAGCCGTTTTTTCCATGATGTGCCTTCCTGCTCAGCTTTCCACTGATTATATTTTTTACCTTTTCTGCCACTTGGCTCAATGATGGAAAGGTTGTGTTCTTTGCATAATTCATCGCTAAGTTGCCTGATGTGATAATAGCTTTTCTTGCAGGCATTGTATTTTTTGTGATCTATGTTATCGGCGGCGCAGAATATAATGTGATTATGTGGGTGGCCTTTATCGGTATGGGTTGCGACAACATAGGAGTATTTGCCACCGAGCAGTTTGTCTGCAAGTTCAATTCCGATACGATGTGCTTCTTCATGAGAAACCTCGCCTTTTGCAAAAGACTGGATCAGATGATAAGCCTGATTTTTGTCGGATTGCTTTGTTCGGGAAAGAGCATAGTCAAAGTCATGCCTGGCTGTTTCGGGACTACAGCCAAATGAATCAACGAGCAGTTGCTGCTCGGTCTTATCCGGGTTGCAAATATAAGCTACAGCTTTTGTAACGGTACTTTTGATAGCATGGATTCGTGTGTATGCCATATCTTATCCATCAGCTCCTTTATCTCATTTAGATCTTCTTCGTAAGCGTTCCCTGTTTTCATAATTCGCTCTCTAATCATGTTTATGTTTCTGCCGAGGGCGGCTATTTGGTAGCTGTATTCCTTCAGCCCGTTATAGTCGATGTCATAGACATAACCGTATAGGATCAGGTGACGAATATACTCAGATATATTCCGCATTTTGGATTGTTTGATTTTCTCATCAAGGACATATTTTTCATTCTCGTTCAGATACACCTGGATGGGTATCTTTCTATCACGTTCCTTGCTCATATAGGACACTTCCTTTCAAAATTGCCGTATCCGGCGTATTTGTTTTTGTGGCAGAAATGCTCTTTTTCGGAGAGGGAAAAGGATGCAGTTCTGCATTAACGGGGGTCAGGGGGAGTATCCCCTTGCAAGCTCATTTGCGTCATTTTTCCAGCCGGAAAAATGTTCAGCAAATGTGGATGTGTCATGACACATCCAATGCTTGGTATTTTTCTTGCAAATCGGTTCCGATTTGCGGGTTCAGACTGCCATAGGGCAGGCGGCTTTGAACCCATAACGCCGTATCCGGCGATTGCTTTTATGCTTTTGTACTGTGGGGGAATAAATGGAAAATAAAAAACTGCCACAGTACGGGCGCACGGGTGCACCGGTAATAGTAGCAGTTTAGGTGTCTTATAAAATTTGAACTGAGGTCATGTTAGCAGAGCAGGAGCTTGACGTCAATTATTTTCCGGAATGTTCTCAAGATATTTTCCGACTACAACAGCATTATCGACCACTTCATCAAATGAGAGCCTGGCTGCATATGTCTCATCAGCGATGTAATTGCTCCAGTCATTTGCCAGAGATTCTTCTGCTTTTACATCAGCGCAGATGGACTCATATTTTTTCAAAAGATCAAAGGATCCTCTTTTCTTGGCAGTATGCTCTACAGCCAATCTGAAATGTGCCGGATTGATGGAATCCCTGTAAAGATGGAAGAGAACATACAGATCATAGAAGTCCCTTGATCTGGTATTCCCGATGCCTCTGCGGATAACTGTTTCATATTTTTCTGCAAGGATCGTTTCCAAAGTATAGGCATATACATCAATGTCCTTTTCATCGAACATGGTGTGAAAAGAATACTCGATAGCTGCAGGTGTGATCTCATCCCCGGTGGTGATGTCAATCTTCATTTTGTTCTTTATCTTGCCGTACTCTGCAACAAAGTGAACTCGGAAATTGTTGTAATCATCATCTTCACGGATAGGCTCGATCTTCTCAAAACGGAAGATGATTCCGTCTCCGGTATCAATGTCGAAGATCTCTTTTACGATTTTTTCAATGTTTTCTTCGTCCATATCTATTCCACGGACGGTTGTATCCATGTCCATGGTGGTTCTTTCAGAAATGCCGATCATGGAAGAAATCAACAGACCGCCCTTCAAGGACAAAGTTCTTTTTATATGGAGAGAGGGATAATCTTTCCAGAATACGCTCGAACATAAAAATCTGTAATACTTCCTGAGCGTGAAGATCTTTTTCTTTGGCTATATTGCGGATTGCGCCTTTAAGCTGCTCCGGTGTTTTCATCTGTGGTGCTCCTTTCAGCCTGTCAGTATATCCATGTAGTCTCTGACAGGTCTTTCTATATGGAAGATCTTAGCATATCTGATAAGCTGCGCATGGTCGTTAGTTCGGTCATTAAAGTATTCGTGCAGAGCCTGCAGATATAACTGCTTATCTATCTTGTCTTTTTTCTTGATCAGGTCAATTATACATCTTTCCTTATCATACAGACGGACTTTGTTTCCGTCCGGTGTCAAGGTCTCTGTAATGCCAACACTCCATTTATCGGCATTTATATAATGTAATCTGATATTCTTATTGTCCTTTTTTAACCGGGTTGCATTAAATCCCTGTGGCACGGAGACATCCCATACATGGGGAGTACGGTCGGACATATCCCAAAGGTAAAGGGCAGTGCCATAGGAATAAACTACTCTTGGGTTGTTCGCCTGTATGATCTGGAGATCATCTGGGAACTCATCTGCATAATAATATATTCCACGAGCTTCTTTTACAAGAATGCCTTCATCTATAAAGGTGGGTATCAGTACACGGCTGATACCTGCTTTTTCTATCTGGGATGTTGTGATCATGCCGCCGGTCTTTTCGGCCATTTCTTTTAGCATTTCAATTCTTTGTTCTCGAAGTTTTGACATTTTATATCACCTCCTCGAAACTAACGCACTTTAATTATATAATAGTAAAGTCTAAATGTAAAGTTTTGAAGGAAAAATAATTTTTTTCAAAATTTATACCCACATTTGGACCTCGAAAATACTTCTCTGTAATGAAGGACGGAATCAGGAGCCATTCGTAGAAAGGATAACTATGAGCGGCTATGAATTCGATCCAAAAGATAAAGATGGGAGTCTAAGGGACAGGTTTGACTGTTACTGCAAGGAGGTGATCGGTAGAGCAGCACACAACCTGGTATTCAAACAGGCACAGTACCTGATCCTTCATTTTGGCGGCGGTGAGATAGATCCGTCGATGATGATGCAAGAAGATGAGCATGACAACCTGTACGCAGTAAAAATGACGGTACGGGGCAAGGATGTCTTCATTGGAGATGAGCGCCTTGCAAAATTGCTCCCCAAATTACAGAAACGAAAGCGTGAGATTTTACTTATGTATTACCTGCTGGATATGACGCTTGAGGAAATCGCTAACGAGCTGGGCATTGAGTACGAGACAGTAAAATCTACAAAATCGAAGGCGATTAAAGAATTGAGGAAAGGAGCGGCAAGTGAAAGTGAAGAGGCGTAAATATACTCCGCCGGAGGCTGATCTTATCAGGCCAGCTATTACCGGCAATATTGTTGCGCTGTTTGATGTGAGAGCGCACTATGACAGGCTTATGCGTTATAAGTTGAACAAGGAGATAATGGCCTTGTCAGAGGCTATAGGTTTCAGCCCCGATATGTTTGACTTTGACAATCTCCTCGGGGATGTTGGCGTTATCCTCGATAACGCAGTAATGAACTTTAAGGAATAATCAACTATAACGATAACTCCTGATTCCTATCGCCTTCATTATTTATTATTTGTCATTCTCATAAGGTGCATATGCCTAAAAGCGGTGTAGCAGCTGCAGGTGTCGCTTATGTACCTTTCGGGCTGACAAGTCCGGCGTTAGGAATTACCACCGTAACGGTGGCACTGAACTTTGAAAACTGAATATTGTTTGTACTTTGCAGAACAACCGGAGCGTTAAGCCAAACAGCAAGTACGCCATGATGCGACTCTTATATTTAGGAAGAAAAGCGAATTTCTCTATGAGCTGCGGAGCGTCGTATATGTTGCTGAGAATAGGATTGGGGATCCTATGGCGATGATACGTTCCTTAGTTAAAGTTACTTCCCCGGAGAGTGGGGGCTGATGAAGCTGGTGGAATTCCAATGTGATCTGTACCCAGGATCACTGCAAAGTATTTTTTTAAGAAAAAGGTTTATCGGTCAATAAAAGCGCATTTGCGGTTAAGAAATATGGTTTAGGGGATAAGTGCGCCTTTATTGGCTGATTAGCCATGAATTATTATAGCGAGAGGAGCATAAGCCTATGGCGAAAGAGAAAGATGAAGAGAGCCTCGTTAAGTGCATCTATAACGATATGGTCTTTTATGTGCCGAGTGATGTCTTTTCTATTGTTCTCCTGCGGACGCAAAGATACTCAACAAAGAAATATGTTAGGTATAAAGAAGGCGCAGAACTGTATAGCATGAGCGAGAGGAAGTTTACTGATCTGGCAAACAATTCCGATGCGGTTGTACATGTTGATAAGATAGCGCTTGTGGATCTTGAAAAGGTTGAAGAGTACATAAAACTCAACAATTCATAAGATTCGGTTAGGAGATTTTGCAGGACAAAAACCTTGACATGTTGTAGGACAAAAAGTATAATGAGGATGGTTGAAGGGAGGTACGCTGATTTGGCAAAGATGGGAAGACCGAAGGCAGAAAAGCCTAAGTCAAGTAAAATATCCATCCGCTTTACCGATGAAGAATTTGAGCAGTTAAAGCAGCGTGCAGACCAAAACGACCAGACCATAACAGAAACCATACGTGAAGGTGTCAGGCTACTGTTTGAAACCAAGCACAAGTAATTTTGCAAAATCTCTTTCCTGAATAGAAAGGGATGAACTATGGCAAAAATACGGAAAGACACTAAGGGCAAGGTACTACACAAGGGCGAGGACTACAAGAAGGAGAAGAAGCTTTACCGATACTCCTATACGGATCCCCTTGGAAAAAGGAGATGTATCTACTCCAAGGACTTAGGGGAACTTAGGGAGAAGGAAAAGCAGCTTCAGCGGGATCAGCTTGATGGACTTGATATGTATGTCCAGGGCAAAGCAGATGTGAACTTCGCATTTGACCGCTACATAGCTACTAAGACTGAACTTCGTAGTTCGACACGAACCAATTACCTGTATACCTATGACCGCTACGTAAGAAAGGGATTCGGAAAGAAGAAACTTTCAAGTGTCAGGTATTCTGATGTGGTGCTGTTTTACAATGCTTTGCTTGGCAAGGGATTATCCGTAAGCACGGTGGATTCTGTTCATACGGTGCTACGTCCCACCTTCCAGCTCGCAGTCAGGGATAATGTCATTCGTAATAATCCTGCGGATGGAGCAATGGCTGAGGTAAATAAGAAGTGGGACGGCGAGACCGGGGTAAGACATGCACTCACAATAGAGGAAGAAAGGGCATTCCTTGATTGTCTTAATCTTCAGAAGAATCTGAAATGGAAGCCACTGTTTACCGTGATGTTCGGTACTGGATGCCGTATAGGAGAGGTTATCGGTCTGCGTTGGGATGATGCCGATATGGATAATGGGATTATAACCATTGACCACGATATTACCTATTATCCGAGATCTGACAAGAACTACAAGTGTGAATATGAGCTTGCACTTCCAAAGACAGAGGCGGGTATCAGAACTATTCCGATGCTCAAGAAGGTCAAGGAAGCTCTGGAGCTTGAAAAAGAGAACCAGGAAAAGTACGGCTATCATTGCGTTGTAGAGCTTGGAGGAATGAAGAACTTCATCTTTTGTAATCGTTTTGGCGGGCTGCTCAATCCGGCTGGCGTGAATAAGGTAATTAAGCGCATAGTATCGGATCATAACGCAAAGGAAATAGTGGATGCAAAGAAAGAAGGCAGAGAGCCGGTGATCATACCGGATTTCAGCTGCCACATCACAAGGCATACGTTCTGTACGAGGCTTTGTGAGAATGAAACCAATGTTAAGGTAATACAATCCGTTATGGGGCATAAGGATATTCAGACAACTCTGGACATCTACGCCGAAGTATCGGAGAGCAAAAAGAAGGATATATTTGATCAGTTAAATGATCATGATGTCATTTAGGAAGAGTCCTTGATGGACTCCCAAGTACCACAAAAATTTGCCGAGTGCCACATCTGTGCCACAGATATTCCAATGTAAGGTGCAGTATGGTGCAGTGTAACGGCAAGTGAGAAGCTTGATAACATGTTGGGACTGCAGGATGATGCAGGGTAACGACAGTATAGTGAGCAGTCGTCCCTACGATGAAATCGCTTGATAGATAAGAAGAAATTCGATACAAATTAGTACAATGTACGCGATTAGTATTCTTGTTTACAACTAAGCTTCAATGGAGCATAATGGATCTATATAAAGGATATGAAAACTGACATAAAATTCTATGAATACAGCAACAATCATATAAAATCACAAACATGCGAGAAATAGTGTGTGGTAAAAATATTAGGACATTTCAAAGCCCAGATAATGGGTAGAGAAGTGTCCTTTTTGTATTACTATGAGCACAGGGCAAGACTTAAAGTGTCTGCGAATGATTGTTTAATATGTTCACACGAAAGCATTACCTCTTGGACCTATCAACATACAATTCAAAGCATCAGAAGGGATAGAACAGATGAAGAAAAAAGAAGTGTTACCAGATAGCATTAACCAGAAATGATTAGATATAAAAGATCTGTGCTTATTGCAATAGGAGACAAAAGATATTATGTTGGAGTTAATACTTTCCGTAACATGGCAGAGGAAGCACATGCGGTGATTTATATAAGAAGAATTTTACTGTTTGATACGAAGATTATTGATATATATATAGATGCATTTAGGGAGGATTAGGATTGAATCTGGAGGGTTAGGGTGTTATTTCATATTGTGAATTTTTAGACTTTGTAGTATCATAAACTTGTATATATGAGCATTATAATAGGAGCACTTTTAACAGCAGTAAAGGGTTCAATTCTCAACACGCTCATTATAATGCGCTCTGGCTTTAATTGGAGCGCTATTTTTATCGAAGAAGTAATAATTTTTGGCAGGATTTTTAAATACTGATTTTGGAGATAATATGAAATTAGATCAAGCACTAGATGAAATCTATAAGAATTTATCAGAGGAATTAGATAATATTAATGGTATAGAATTTCAAAAAAAGCAATTACTATCAAATGAAATGACACCAGTGGAAAAGTTACTTAATTATTATTGTATTTTTGATGTTATTAATAGTAGTTTGCCAAGAGAAAAAAGCGACGGAGATGCTTTGTTTTTTGAAATTGAAAAGAAAACTTTAGAGAATAAGAATATTATGTATGCTAAGTGTGCAGATGTTACTTTTTCTTTTTGGATACTGTTTAGTACGATGATTAGAATCAAAGATGTAAAGCTTGACGGTGTACGTAAGAATAAGGAGGGAAGATATTCTAAAAATTTTAAGGTTATAAGTAATTTACTAAACATAAAAGATAAAGAAATAATAAAAAGAACAATGGAAATGTTTGATTACCAAGCTAAAGAATATTGGACTCGGGGAAATCTTTTTCTGTTACCAGATAAAACAAATTCATATGGTAAGAGATTGATGAATAATGATAGATTTCGTTTAACGGAAGATAAACTTGATTTAACATTATGGCAGTGCTTTAAAGGTGGAAAACTTTCTATATATTTTCAAGATAACAATGAAAAATTGGTAGAGTGGATTAAAAGTGAGCATTTAGAGTGTATGTTTTCACGGGATTTTTTCTGTATAGAGTTTGATGGTATAACAAAAGAACTGAATTATGATGATGCAGATATTTTTAAAACTAACATACAGTGTATGTATTCTCAAGAGAGCAGATATATAGAACGTGAGTACTTATTTTCTGAGTTAAGTGAAAATGAAATGAAAAATTACATCATCAATTTACAAAAGGTAATTAAGTATAGAAACAATAGGTTTATCAAGGACTGTGAAAATTCTTAATAGAACGTAAGCTGGGCCCATTTTTTGCCAATCTTTATGGGAGTGTAATGAAGGGAAATTCATCACTTGGTCAGGCTCTTATTACGGGAGTACAGAGAGTTGCTAAGGAAAGTATATTCTCTCAATTTAACAATGCCAGAGTGTATACGGTGATGCACAAACAATATGCATCTTATTTTGGCCTTACTGTTGGGGAGACAGAAAAACTTTTAACTGATTATGGCTTGATTTTGGACGAAAATGTACGTATGAAGTATGTTGGTTACCGGTTTGGAGGAGTTGAAATATACAATCCATGGTCTGTTTTAAATTATGCTGATATAGGTTCATTGGATAACTATTGGATTAATACATCCTCTAACTTATTAGTGAAACAAGCACTACGGACAGCAGATAAGCGATTTTGGGAAGACTTTGATCAATTGCTTCACGAAAAGAAATATCTGTATGGCTTACGTTAGAAACTTCGTAAATAGAACGAGATAGTAATTATAGTTAGTGGGGACTACTGGTGAACTCGGGCTATCTGACTGCCCTGAAACGGATTGATTCCAATACGGCGGTGGTAAAAATTCCTAATGATGAAGTGATGTCATAAATTCAAGTATTAATCGCCGAAATATCAGGTATTGATGCCTGTTCATAGTCATGTAATTATTGAGTTTAAACAGGGAGAAGATTTGGAGCGGCTTAGTGAAGAGAAATTACAACAGATAATGGATAATCAATATTATGCAGGATTATCAGGAGAAGTTCTGTACATTGGTTTAGCCCATGACAAGAAAAGATGCAGTATGGTGCATAAGATCATGCAGATATAAATATTATTTGAACAGGGCCGTGCCAGATGCATGGCTCTATTTAATGAAAATCTGTGTTCTAAAAGCTGTCATCTAAAGATAATGATCATATTCGCCCGCTTTTTACTTTACAGAACCAACATTACAAACTATACTTTCCTTAAAGAGATTGATGATTATCTAAATGCCGCTATTATTGTATTAGAAGGGGAGGAATACCATGGAAATCGTTATCGTGACCGTACCAAACCCATATGGATTACATGCAAGTCCGGCTAGTTTGCTGTCAAAGCTCGTTATGGGATTTATAAGTGAAATTACAGTCTATAAAAATGAAGACCTCACCAGGAAATATAATGCAAAGAATGTACTCTCAGTAATGGATATGAACGCAATCATGGGGGACAAACTGACATTTGAAGCCCAGGGCGAGGATGAAAAAGAAGCAATTTTGTCCATCGCAAATTTTGCGGACAGCGGCTTTGGAGAATAGGAGACATTTTATGAGATTGAATCAGTTAACAAAAAATATATATTATACGGAATGCGATTCCAACAGCGATCGCCCTGTTTTAGGTTATATCAATGGGGATCGGTGTTCAGTAATGGTTGATGCAGGGAATTCGGCGAATCATGTGAAAGATTATAATTTTTTTCTAACGCAGCAAGGCTTAAAAAAGCCGAAATATTGTATTATAACACACTGGCATTGGGATCATACATATGGGATGCATGCCGTTGATGCGGAAACAATTGCACATACAAAGACCAACCAGGAATTGCTCAGAATGTCTTCCTGGGAATTTACTGATTCCAAAATGAAGGAGCGGTTGATATCCGGCGAAGAAATTTCGTTTGCTGATGAGCACATCCGGGCAGAGTATCCAAAATTAAAAGAAATAAAGGTAGTTCCAGCACTGATAACCTTTGAGCAAAAAATGGTATTGGACTGCGGTAGCATTACATGCGAATGCATGCACCTTCCCTCTGCTCATAGTGATGATTCCGTAGCTGTTTTCATTCCAGAGGAAAGAGTGATTTTTTTAGGAGATATTTATAATGATGACTTTTATCAAAATCATTACAGAGATTTGGAAAAAACAAAACAATTATATGAGGAATTATGTATGATTGACTTTGAGTTAGCAGTGGTGGGTCATAGTGAGCCGGTTAGGAAAGAAAACATTTTGAACTTTTTGCACCGGTTCTTTTAAAAAACAGGATAAAGTAAGAGGGAATATGAATGACACAAGAAACAATAAATAAGATATTGCAATTTCGTGATGATCGTAACTGGAGACAATTTCATAATCCGAAAGATTTAGCCATATCAATTTCTCTGGAAGCGGCTGAACTATTGGAAGTTTTTCAGTGGAGTGCTGAGGATGTGAATTGCACAGAGAAGATGGACAAGATAAGAGAAGAATTAGCTGATGTAATAAATTACTGCGTGCTTATGGCAGATGCGTGCGGTCTAGATATAGATGAGATTGTACAGGCGAAGATTAAAAGAAACAATGAAAAGTATCCAGTAGAATTAGCGAAGGGCAGTAAGGAAAAATATGATCAGCTGAAACAGAGATGATTCAGAAAAACGATTTGCACCTGTTTACGTAAGACAAGGGGGATGAGGATAAATGCCTCAATTTGATTATGAAAAAATCGGATATCATTTAAATATTGATGGTAAGTATTATAACAGTCTTGATATAGAAGCATTCTCTCTTATGATGAAAAACCCGTCATACTGCTATAAGTTCTATTGGCTTGAGGCAATCGTTCATTTAATTTCAGAAGGTTTAAAAGAGACCAGTTTCAACGATATTATTGATGAGATGATTGCAAATGCGTGGTATACGGTTTTAGAATTTCATATACATCTAAGCGGTGTGATTGAAGGCCGGATAAAAGATGGGTTGGAAAGAGCTGTTCTTACGCTTCAGGATTTAAGCCAGCTTCCAGGAAATGCTTCCAAGATAGAAATTAAGAATAAAATAAAACAGCATGATAAAGAATTAGCACTTTATAAAGATCAGTTAACTCATATGGTTCCGTATCGAGCGCTTTCAGGATTTTTTGATAAATGTAATGAAAGAGCAGATTGGGGTAGCACTCAAAGAATGGTTTCTTATATCGAACGTGTCAATCAAATATCATTACTGCCCTATACACTTGGAACAGGAAGTAAACTTAAGAAAGAAGTCTATTTTAATGAATCATGGATCAAGATGATTCAGGACAATACCGTATCGATTCTTGGCTGGATTCAGTATGAAAAGGTAAAGTGGCTTCAGAATAATAATCCTGAAGTCCCAGGACTTATATACAAGTTGGCACCAATGGATGAAAAAATGCGCAGACTTAATAGCGTAAGGAAACTTTGGCAAGCAGTTTTGGATGAGAAACCTATCGTGGATGTCTTTAAGAATTCACCAATAGTAAAGGGAAGTTACGATGTGGATCATTTTATTCCTTGGTCCTTCGTAATGAACGATGAATTATGGAATTTAATGCCTATAGATTCCGCTTTAAATTCATCGAAAAGTAATAAGCTTCCAAAGTGGGATCCGTTTTTTGCACGATTTGCAAGTAACCAGTATATTTTGTATGGTATAATTCATGATGAAAGAAAGCCAGTTATTAGAAAAAAGTACGAGTCTTGCTTTCGGGATAATTTGCATTCCATATGGGCTAATCAGGAGCTATATAGAAAGGGAAATTCAAAAGAGGAATTTTATCATATTCTTGAGAAAAACATGCAGCCGGTCTATGATTCGGCAAGAAGACAAGGGTACCAAATTTGGTAAAAGGGGAATGGGCACATGACAAAAGAAAAATTGGCTGAAATTAGGAATGGGTGATATAATCCTAGATTAATTATATAAATACCCATGGTAAAAGTTTCGATGTAGTTATTTCTGAGGATGGAATGATATCTTTTGTAAGTTTATGATTTTTAAATTATTTTATGTTACATAGAGCATTCAAGCCAAGAACTTGGATGCTCTTTTTGCAAAGTAATAAGATGTATTTAATTTTACAATGATAGAAGGCTAACTTAAACTTCCTTATCAAAGAGAAAGCAAAGCTTAGTCCCCAAAATGTGAAATACACATTATTTTAAAAAAGTATATTGCAAATACGTATAAATAAAAGTTGACGATATAAAATTGTGGTTTTATAATAATTTTATATTTGTGACAAAAAATGACACAAAAGTCGAACTGAATTTTAAATGTATTGGTGGAGGGGAAAATGTCTAATTACGGATTGCCAGAGTATGATCAACATAGAGGCTGGATAATGAATGCCAGAACTCGAAATATGAGCTGGGACTTAATAATGTTTGCTGCAAGAGGAGATGATGTAGGCCTTAAAGATTTCCTGATGCAGCAGACTAAGCTGAATTTTTGGAAAGAAATTGATTGCGTTGACTGGAAAGCACTTGTACAACTTCAGAAAGATGCCGAAGAGCAAACAAAAGAAATTGATTATTTAAGTGGTCAAGCCATGATTATGGAAGAAGGGGAAGATAATGATGTTTCGATACCTGGAGATACACAATCAGCGTGGCAACTATATAGAAAGAGTCTAATACAAAATGGGTTCAAAGATGAAGTTGTAGGAGAAATGGAAAGAGCTACATTGAAAATTCTTAAACGACTGAGTAACGATACAACAACCATGCTTCCTGTCAAAGGCCTTGTTATTGGTAATGTTCAGTCTGGAAAAACAGCAAATATGGCTGCACTAATGGCAATGGCTGCTGACTGGGGCTGGAATATGTTTATAGTTTTGTCCGGGACAATTGAAAATTTAAGACAGCAGACCCAAACAAGACTTTTTCAGGATTTAAACCAAGGCGGTAGTAATTTGCATTGGAGACCCTTGGAACATCTTTCAAAGCAAACTGACATTAGCCAAAGAGTTCAAAGTCTTCATTTTGAAGAGAGTTCAAAGCAGCGTTATTTTACAGTTTGTCTGAAAAATCCAGGAAGGTTGAAAAAGCTTATCCAATGGTTGCAGTCAGACGCAAATAAACAAAAACAGATGAAAATTCTTGTAATAGATGATGAAGCAGATCAGGCGGGAATAAACACTGCGGATGTTAATAGTGCCACAATCAGAACAATAAATCGGTTAATAAGAGATCTTGTGAATGGAAGAAACGAAAAGTCACAGGAAATCTCAAATAAGTATAAGGCTATGAATTATATTGGATACACTGCTACACCATACGCCAATATTTTAAATGAAGCGGGGACAGATTCTCTTTATCCAAGAAGTTTCATTTCGACGCTTAGTGTATCAAAAGAATACTTTGGACCACAACAAATTTTTGGACTTGAAGGTGGAGAGACTACATTTGAAGGATTAGATATTGTACGGATTATAAGTGATGAGGATTTGCAGGCAATTAAGTTTATCCATGAAGAAGGCTCTCCATATGTTCCATTAGCACTACAACATTCTATCTGCTGGTTTTTATGTGGAGTTTCATGCATGAGAATATGGGGATATAAGAAACCAATTAGTATGCTTATTCATACAAGCCAGAAAACAGATCATCATCAAAATATTTCAGAAGCTGTAAAAGACTGGATTACCAGTAAAGACCCAATTTTTTTAGTTGAAAAATGTAAAGAAATTTGGGAGTATGAGACCAAAGTGTTTACATTTAATAAGTTCAGAGAACAGTATCCACAATATGATAGAAAAGATGATGAAATAAAAAAATATCCGGATTTTTCAGAGATCAAAGAACAACTAGCTATTTTGTTGAGTAAAGATATATCAAATATTCCGCTTGATGAAGAAAATGAACTTAACTATCATGAAGGTTTGCATTTATGTGTAGATAACTGTAAAAATAATGGTGTGAATGATGAAGGCATGCATGTAAGGCTGGCATATCCATCATCAGCAAATATGCCATCTCCAGCACCAGCATTTATTATTGTGGGAGGTGCTACTTTATCAAGAGGTCTTACAATAGAAGGTCTGATAAGTACATTTTTCCTGCGGTCTGTTAGTCAGGCAGATACTCTGATGCAGATGGGTAGATGGTTTGGCTATAGAAAGGGATATGAGTTATTGCCAAGATTATGGATTACATCTAAAACAAATGATCAGTTTAAATTTCTTGCGACATTGGATCAGGAGTTAAGAGATGAAATTCATGAAATGGATACCTTGGGAAAAAGCCCTGCTGTTTATGGACCGAAAGTTAAGAATTCGCCGAAACTTAGTTTTATAAGAATAACTGCCAAAAATAGAATGCAGACAGCGCAGTCAACAGACATGGATTTTAGTGGTTCATTTAACCAAACACATAAATTTGATAATGATCGGGAAATTCTTTTACATAATATTAATGTTGCAAATGAGTTTATTTCGGAATTGGGGAATTCGGAATCAATAAAGCCTTGTAATGACCATGCAGGGAATACAATTATCTGGCGAAATGTTGATTTTTCTAAAGTAAAAAAATTGCTAACAGATTATAGATTCCATCAAAGACTAAGTGTCTTTGACGATATAAACAGCTTAATTAACTGGATAGAGAAAATAACTCAGGATGGGAAGCTCGAAAATTGGAATATTGTTCTGGCTGGAAAAGTAAGTGATAAGAATTCTGTATGGAATTCTCCAGGAGGAGCTATAAACAAGGTA
Source organism: Lacrimispora amygdalina (assembly GCF_003432035.1). Taxonomy (GTDB): domain Bacteria; phylum Bacillota; class Clostridia; order Lachnospirales; family Lachnospiraceae; genus Lacrimispora; species Lacrimispora amygdalina. The sequence goes on along the minus strand of NZ_QOHO01000107.1, from coordinate 10,343 downwards.
AGTCGTACAAAAAAACATTCCATGAATGAATCCGATAATGTACTAAATATTGGAGTATTAAGCGATCCCAAGGATGTTATAGCAGATGTAGATTTGGAAAATCAGTCAGAAGAAGTAATTAGTAAGGTGAAAAAATTCAAATCTCTTTATGCAAGAGAAATCCGAAGCCTTGCGGGCTTGGATGCAACGCCCCAATTGATCATGTATATGATTGATAAAGATTCAAAAGTACAAGGTACTTCTAAAACGAGAGAAGATTTAAGAGCGGTTGAAGATATTGTAGGTATATGTCTTAATATACCAGGCGGCAGAAGAGGAACTGATTATACTGCAACTGTGTCTATACACATGAATAATGATATTTTTAATGATGAGGGTGATTTGGAGGATACACATGAAGATTGAAATTGCTGAACCTGGCAGAATGACACAATCTGGTAGCTCTTTGCTTAAATTAATTCAGAATAACAATATGCCAATATTAGATCTATTGGTCAGAGAATCAATACAAAACAGCTTGGATGCAAAAAATGAGTCGGATCCAAACGTTATGGTAGAGTTTCTGACAGGTGAATTTGGAAAAGCTTTATTAAATGCAGAGCTTGACGGAATTACAGATGCGTTAAACAAAAAGTTCTGGAAGGATTCATATAAATATGTTGCAATAAAAGATTCCAATACAGTGGGATTAACGGGTAAACTTCATTACGAAGATGTTACGGACAATCAATATGGAAACTTACTTAAACTAATATATGAAATAAGCAAACCACAGGAAGCGGAAGGGGCAGGTGGATCATGGGGGCTTGGGAAAACTGTTTATTTTCGAGTGGGTATAGGTTTGGTCATTTATTATAGCAGGATAATAAATGAACAGGGTGATTATGAATCAAGACTTGCAGCATCATTGGTTGAAAATGAATTAGAAATGGATTCGCTGATACCTGTGCTGAGTGAAAAATCAAAGAGAGGGATTGCATGGTGGGGAGAAGAAATTGGTGAAAATAAAACCAGACCAATTACTGATGATGACTATATTGCAAAAGTTCTGAACATATTTGGTATTGAACCCTATACAGATAATCTTACAGGAACTACTATTATTATTCCATATATTAATGAAGAGATTTTACTAGAAAATAATCAGATTGAATACAGAGACGGTGAAGACAATATAATTCAACCTTTTTGGAGAAGTAATATTGAGGATTATCTAAAGGTGGCGGTACAGCGATGGTACGCTCCAAGGCTGAACAATCTTAATTATCCTTATGGAAAGTTTTTAACAGCAAAAGTCAATGATCACGGAATTTCAACTGATGAAATGGAGCCTGCATTTCAAGTAGTTCATGCATTATATAACAAAGCAATTGGTGTTGAAACAACAGGCGATATTCTGTTAGATTCATCAGTTGTATATAATGTAGAAGATATCAGCCTGAGAAATGTTCTTGATACTACAAAAGCAGGGACTATTGCTTATACAAAAATTCCGAGGACATTATTAAAGACAGGCTTTCCAGACAATAAGCCAGAACCCTATATGTATTTTAATTGTGAAATCAGAGACAAAGAGAAAAATAAACCCGTTGTATTTTTTACACGTAAACCAGGAATGATCGTTTCGTATGAAGATGTAGGCGGATGGGTGGAGGGTATCTGTCCAACCAATAAGGATGAATTTATACTGGCAATCTTTGTATTGAACTCCGATAATAGACTATCTAAAATAGACACATATTACAGTTTAGAAGAATACGTTAGAAAAAGTGAAATGGCTGACCATACTTCATGGGGAGATTTCACTATGGGAAATTTCAACCCAAGAATCATTTCTAAAGTCCAAGGACAGGTAAATAACAAAATTTCTAAAGAATTTTCAGTAGAGGAAGAAGATAATACAAGCAAGTTAAATTCTGGATTAGGAAAAATGTTTGGGGATTTATTGTTACCTCCTGAAAATTTTGGTAAAAAACCAAGTGTTGGAGCAGGTAAAACAACCGGTGGTGGACAACAGTTTGAAAAGCATAGAAATGTTATGTTTGGATATGATGCTACTAAAACAATGTATACTTCATCAGGTATGGTGGTTAAGTTGCAGATAAAATCCAGAGGGAAAATAACTGAAACCGGAATCAGACTGGCTATAGACTCTGAAACCGGAGCAATTAGTGCCAAAGACTGGGAAAACAGAATGGGATTACATATGCCATTTGAAATTAAAAGCTGTGATGTGAGTATTGGTAAATTAGATGGTGAGGATACGCATATAGAGTACCATCTTAATTGTGAATTAAACGAGTATAAATTCAATGATATAAATTGTGAACTGGAGAAAACAGAAAGCAGTACCATCTGTGGACTACATATTGAAATGGAGAACGAACATTCAATAGAAATTGAAATATCTGTGGAACTGAAATTAAACAGAAAAGATTTAAGGCCACTATTTATTGTGGAAAAGAATGAAGGAGAGCGATAATGGCAGCTAATTTTTCATTATTTCCAGTAATTAACGATGAGTTGCTTGGGAAATTGAGATATCAGACTTCTCCATATGAATTATATTACATAAGGAATGATCAGGAATATATTTTACGTGCAGAAGAAATTGAAAGCAGTGTTACAGTACATAAAGTTATTGATGATGAAGGTATTTGGTCGCCAGATGATTATAGTCTGTGCTTAAGGCGAAGATATTCTATCAGGACATATCAGTGTCTGTTTGGAGAGAAAGGCATAGCTTGTAAAAATGCAATACTTGGACTTGCTCTTGTGTGGACATCATCAGACTCTAAGCAAAGAGGTGTAATTCCAATTGGCGATATAGAAAATTCCTCCAGAGATCTGGAGTTTTTACTTAACAGAGAGTTTGCAAAGGCACAGTTAAGAGGTGCAGTTGAGTTTTCAACCGTTATTTATCTGAAGAGTGCAGGAACGCCATTATGGGATGAGGGACATCTTGCAAATGACTATGGTTGCCTTCTTGGAGAGTTGGATAAATTTATTATTAAGCTGGATGGAGATGGTTCGGTATTTCCAATGTATGAAATAAATGAACCTGGACAGCCGTTATGGTATGTTAAATGTGAGTGGGATGATCCAACTTATGACCAGTTCTCCGAAAGTGTTTCAATTAATATAAACACAGCGCATAAAAATTATAAATATCTGGATAAAACTAAAAGAACATACAATGACCATCTTCTAAAAGAAATTATGTCGAGTGCATTAATTTTAATTATTACAAAATTGAAAGAACAGAATAATTACTGGGATGCAACTACAATTGGTGAAGAACTGCAACGAGGAAGTGTTTCTGAGGCAATTTATTATTTTATTAATTCTCTCGAATGGGATGTGTCAAGTCCAGAAGGAATGTCGCTGTCAATTAGAAAATTTTTTGACCAAAGGACGTAGATAAAATGATTATAAAAACACTAAATCGCTCTGAGTCACAAAATGCAATGAAGGAATGGATTGTGAATTATCCATCAATGCCAGTGATTGAAGGAGAATATTTAAGAATACGTGACGATATACAGTCATTTAATAGCCTAGTGCGAGCAGAATGCCCACAGGAGCTTTCAAAAAAGGATTATTATATTGACGTACATATTGGAATATTATTATACGATTATTTGTGGCATCAGCCTGGATTTAATCTGCGAGCTGCGGCAAATGATGATTTTTGGAGATATCTTTCTGTTAAAGTTGTGCCAGATGTAGTGGCAGAAAGATGGGGTAAAGATAATGAAAGTCACTACTGGAGTAAGCCTGCCCGTATCTGGCTTAGAACAATATGGTGGTATGTGCATCTGTCTTGGCAGGGAGACATGATAACAACGGCAAAGGTCTTGGAAGCACCTTGTTTTTCAACTGACAGTATATTAAATCTGGAAGAGCGAACAGGACGTAAGGGGACTTTTATAAGTGTTTACAGATATATCATGTATTATTTTAGTCATATTCCACAACCTGTATTGGAGGATTTTAATAAGAAAACAAAAAGTCAGCAGGATGATTTGTTTCGTGTAGTTATGAGACTAAATACCGCAAAGGTAATGGTAGTTGATCCAGCGTTATATTTAGGTGGCGAAAAAGAATATGTTCGTGCATTGTTTATGGATGCGGGGGTACGTGTCTGATGTTGCCGAAAGTTATAGATTTGTTTTCAGGCTGTGGTGGATTGGCTCTGGGTTTTGAAAAAGCGGGTTTTGATATTGTCGCAGGTATAGAACTGATGCCAGAAGCATGCAAAACAATATCCTATAATTTAGCTTGGAGATATGGAAAAGAAGAGACACATATCTGTGGAGATATAACCGAGATAGAAGGAGATATTTTCAAAGAGAAAATTGGAGATGAAGGTTGTATTATTATTGGAGGCCCTCCCTGCCAGGCATATTCAATGGCCGGCAGGGGAAAGTTGAGATCACTTGGAGAAGACCGGATTAATACAAAGGATTTAAGAGGATTTTTGTATCAGGACTTTCTGAGATTCGTATTTGCGATGGATGCAAGAGCTGTAGTCATGGAAAATGTACCAGAATCTACTAATTTTGGTGGTTTGAATATACCTGAAATTGTGTGTAAAGAACTTTCAGAGAAGGGATATAATGCTTTTTGGACAATATTAAATTCTGCAGATTTTGGGGTCCCACAAGTCAGAGAAAGAGTGTTCGTGATAGCAATTAAAGAGAATGAAAAAAAAGAAGTATCTCTTCCTATACCTACAAATAAGAATAATGGGGATGAACTGACTCAACATCAAAAGAGATTTGAAGGATATAAGCAGTTTACATATTTTAAATCACCGGTTGATGGAAATAAAGCAGGTTTGCCATGGACAACAATAGTTGAAGCATTTTCAGATTTGCCAGTAATTTTTCCTACAGCTGATTCGAAATATAAGCTCGTATCATTAAATATTGAATATCCATATAAATCAAAAGCAAATAATGAGTTTCAGAAAATTATGAGAACATGGTATGGCAAAGAAAATTATGGTGTCACAGCGAATGCATTTAGAAAGAATACTCGTGATTTTCCTATATTTTCAAGAATGAAACAAGGCGATAATTATATTGCAGCCTCAAAAATTGCGAATGAGTTATTTTCTAAAGAGGCAAAAGTTTTTGGATATGAAAAAAATAGTGAAGAATATTTAAAGTTATATAATAAAATGGTTCCACAGTATGACAGAGAAAAATTTGAAAACAAGTGGAGACGTTTAGATGAAACAAAACTTTCGCATACATTAGTGGCTCATCTGGCAAAAGATACATACAGCCATATTCATCCATGGGAACCGAGAGGAATTACTGTAAGAGAGGCAGCAAGAATTCAGTCTTTTCCTGATGATTTCTTTTTTAACTGCTCCATGGGAGATGCCTATAAACAAATAGGAAATGCAGTTCCACCGTTACTTTCTCTGGGAGTAGCGAAGACTGTTTTCAGCGCATTCAGGGAGGACTAAAAAATGGGGATACTTGAAGAAATCAGAGAATGTTTTGCTTCAACACAAAACGGTGCCAGGGATATTAAGTCACTTACATCGGAATATCCGGCTATGGTAATAAGGAGCAATGAAGGATATGGTGTTGCAATTGTATTTGATGATGAAAGAGATATATCAGAGAAATTTGCAAATAGTAACCTATATACACAAAAACTTGCAATTGGTGGAAAAGAAAAGAAGTATTTGATTTTAAGATGTGCGCTGGATAGTCTGCGGTATGAATTTGCAACTGTATGTGCTCAGTTTATCGAACCAGGAATAAATGGGATAGATAGAAAAAATTTATTGGCTGATCCCTTAGCATGGTGGAAACAGTGGCGCGAATTATTGGGAAACGCTATTTTTCAACGAAAACCATATAGTGTTATTGCAGAAATGATTGTACTTGATGAACTATATATTCATGATAATACAATAGAATGGTCAGCGGTACACGCGGGTAGTCATGACATTGAAGGCAATCAGGATAGCTATGAAGTAAAATCAACTATTAAGAGATATGGAGCTACAATAACAATTGCAGGACAACATCAGTTACAAAGCTTGAAACGATTACAGCTATACTTTTGTAGACTGGAACAATCAAAGATTGGTGTGTCCATAAATGATATGAAAGACAAACTAGTATCAGATGGATACGATAAAGAAAAAATTGAACAGCAATTATATCAGTTGGGTTATGAGTATGGTTCAAGTGTAAGAGAAGAAAAATACAAAGTTTTAGAAAAGAGAAAATATGAGGTTGATGATAAGTTTCCAAAGATAACTAAATCCTCATTTAAGAATGACCATATACCAGAGTCAGTAATTCAAATTACATACACAATTGATTTAGATGGCTTGGAATATACTGTATGGTAATCCAAGGAGACATGAATGTTTAGAGTAATAGAAACCTTTAGCGGTATAGGAAGCCAAGCAAAGGCATTAGAAAGAATTGGCGCGGAGTATAATATTATTAATACTGCCGATTGGGATATAAATGCAATTTTGGCTTATTGTATGATACATAAAGGAAAGATTGACATAGATAAATATTCGATGATAAGTGATACTGATATTATTGATACATTAAAAAATTTGACCTTAAGTGCAGATGGTAAAAAACCAATTAATGAAAAAACATTTAAACGATTACCAATGGATTTAAAGAGAAGGATATATGTAGCAATTAAAGAAACAAATAATCTGGTGAGCATAACAGATGTGAAAGGTAAAGACATACCTGAAAATATTGATTTATTTACATATTCTTTTCCGTGCCAAGATTTGTCATTATGCGGATGCTGGCATGGAAATAAGAGTGGAATAGCAAGAGATGCCGATAACCGTTCCGGAATGCTGTGGGAAGTTGAAAGAATTTTGATTGAAATGAGTGAACATGGGAGAGGACTGCCAAGGTTTTTAGTGATGGAGAATGTTACAAATATTCTTTCTAAACCACATGAAAAGGATTTTGGAGAATGGAAAGAAACCCTACAGAATCTTGGTTATTACAATAAGATTTATCGGTTGAATTCTAAAAATTTTGGTATTCCTCAAAAACGTGAAAGAGCATATATGATCAGTGTATTATGTGGAGGCGATGAGTATATAGAAGCAGCAGTTCACCAGTATTTTACTGAACATAATCTTGAAGGTGATGAGGTGGATAGGTTAAGACAGAGAAAGTTGATGCTGAAAGATATATTGTGCCTTGATTATTCGAATCCACAATACAAAGCGGAAGCGGATGCAAGTAAGCCGAATGATACTAATTCAAGAAAAGAAATACTGAGAGATAATGATATGCTTTTTGATGGGAAAACCATAAATGAAATTTACGTAAACACTGTCACTACAAAACAGGACAGAAATCCAAATTCAGGATTGATTACTTACCACAACTATGCCAGAAATAAAGCAAAATGGAGATACTTAACTCCCAGAGAATGTTTTAAACTAATGGGATTTGACGAAAGTGATTATGAAAGAGTAATTTATGATAATCCACAGGTAACAAAAAATAGAAAATTGTATTCTACAGAGAAGCTGATTAAGCTGGCAGGAAATAGTATTGTTGTAGATGTACTGGAAGCTATATTCAGACAAATTATTGACATTAATAGGGATATATTAGGTGAGAGAGAGTGACAATTAATCAAAAAAAATCGATTATAGCGTTTTATCTTTCAAAATTTAATGAACAAGCATATAAAGAATTGGGATATTTTGGGACATGGACTGAAGCCATGGATGATATATCTAAGAGAATTACTGGTTTTAATGTTATACCTAATTCGTACATTAGGCGAAGGCGTGATGAGTTTGATGTGTTTTTTGAGAATGGAAGGGCAGGATACCAAAATAGGAAGCCAACTGTTCAGGTGATGGAGATGTTTCGGCAATGGAATGGTATGAATTTTGAGAAAATGACCGAATTGGTTAAAACAGTGTTGTCTGGTGCTTTTGAAAAAGAGGACAAAATTGAATTATCAAAGGTTAAAGAAGATCTTACTGAGTATGAAGTAGAGGCTTATCTCAACTTTCAAGATGATTCAGCATCCTTAAATACAAAAATGAAAGAAATTCAGCAACGTATTTATTCAAGACGTAAGATTGAAATGCTGAAGAGGTTGTATGCATACAGATGTCAAATTTGTGGTAGGAATATTGGATATGAATATGATACATATATCGCAGAGGCTCATCACATTAAGTATTTTTCTTCATGTATAGATAATTCATCAGATAACTTATTGATTTTATGTCCTAACCATCACACACTCATTCATAAATTAAATCCAGTTTTTGATTATGATAAATTAGAGTATGTTTATTCTAATGATAAAAGAGACGGATTGATATTGGATTTCCATTTGACACATGGCAAGGAGGACAAGTGATTATGACAATATCAGAGCAGGTAAAAGTACTGTGTGTCAGGAAGAATATTAGTCTTGCTGGATTAGCAAGACGTCTGGGAACTACACCACAGAATTTTAATGCAAAACTAAAAAGAGGTAGTTTTACGGTATCTGAATTGGAAAGTATTGCAGATGCTGTAGGAGTAACATTTGAAAGAAGTTTTGTCTTTGATGATGGTGAAATTGTTTGACTGAGGTGATGGATATGTCTGATGTTCTTACTAAAGAGCAGAGAAGAAAGAATATGCAGCACATAAAAGCAAAGGATACGGTTATAGAAGTACTTTTGCGTAAATCTTTATGGAAAAAAGGAATTCGTTATCGTAAGAATTATGCCGCCTTACCAGGAAAACCGGATATTGCACTGACTAAATATAAAATTGCAATTTTTTGCGACGGTGAATTTTTTCATGGTAAAGACTGGGATGAACTAAGAGTGAAACTTCTCAAAAGCGATAATGGTAGCTTCTGGATTAAAAAGATAGAACGTAACATGAAGAGAGATGACGAAGTAAATAAAGCACTTTTGATTCTTGGCTGGACAGTTCTTCGTTTTTGGGGTACAGATATTAAGAAACACACAGATGAGTGTATACGCGCTGTTGAAGAAAGTATTGCAGAGATTGTTCTTGAAGGAACATGTTCTTATGAAGATAATAAAATAAAGACCTAAATACTGGAATCGAGACAAGTTAATAATCAAACACAATGGGTTAGTGGAATAATAGAACAATACCCTTGAATGTCAAAGACTCTGAGATGGAATAGCAAGAAGCATTTGCGAGGTAGGTAATGGACGAAAATAACGATTTTAAAAACAGCCACCCTTGAATTCTGGTTTTAAAAGAGCATGAGAATACAAGATGATTGACGACGCATGAGAAGAATTCAGTGGGCTGGTTACCTGCGGATATAACTTTAGTAGATAAAATTCGTATGTCTATATAGATTGCTATTTCCATAATTGTTTAAAGAAGGTGATAATTTTGAAAGAACGCTCAGAAGTAATAACTTTATGTATGAAATTAAAAGAAGTCTATGAGGATTATCCCTTTCACGATAGTAACTGGACTTTAATTCGCCATAAAACCAATAAGAAAGCATTTGCCTGGATCTATGAGAGGGAAGGCAATATCTGGATAAACGTTAAATGCGACCCGGAGTGGAGAGATTTCTGGAGGAGCACATTTACTTCTGTAATACCGGCATATCATCAGAATAAAGAACATTGGAATTCCATAATTCTCGATGGGACAATTCCAGATAAAGATATTATCAGAATGATTGGAGAGAGTTATGAGCTTACAAAAGACAAAAAGAAATCAGTTAAGAATTAAGTATGGGATTGCATTTGTATTGCTCCTGCTTATAGAAGTGATAATTGCGTTATATGTACATGATTCTTTTATACGGCCATATGTAGGAGATATGTTGGTAGTAATTTTAGTGTATAGCTTTACGAGGATCTTTGTACCAGAAAAATGCAGATTACTACCATTGTATGTATTCTTATTTGCAGCAGGAGTAGAGGTGTTGCAATATTTCAAATTAGTATATGTACTTGGGTTGGAAAATAACAGGTTTTTACGAATCGTATTAGGTTCGGTGTTTGATATAAAGGATATAGCTTGTTACGGTGTAGGGTGTATTTTGCTTGAGGTATTCGAGAGGAAAAAAAGTAGAAGTATACTTTAAAACGACTGAATACCAGGTTAGATACAACATAAGGTCGCCTGTCTATACGAAACCTATACTGGAAAGAATAATATAATAAATCAAATCATAGAAAAAAGCGGAGGTATGAAAACCTCCGCTTTTCAATTATTCAAGCCACAGGATTTTTGTATTGCATAGTTAATTGCCTTGGCAAGCTTTGATCCGCCAAGGGCATTTCGGATGACGTATAATTAAATTCG
>NZ_QOHO01000106.1 GCF_003432035.1 Lacrimispora amygdalina | reverse complement strand
TTGTTTCCATTCTTTGTAGCTTTAATTAATATTGTTATTTATTCTTTTCAAAAAAGTAAATATGAAACTTATCTTAATATGCTTAGTAGTGTACTTAAAATTTTGATTGCATCTAAACGAATTGTAGATCAACCAGTTCTTAAATACAATAATATTTTTAAAGATTTAGGTTACAACTTAGATAAATTTCGTCCACTATTAATTAAGATTAGTAAATTACAGCATAGATCTTCATCTAATATATCTGGTGATGCTATGACATTATTAGAATCAATGACTTTTGGTATTACTTTATGGGATATAATTCAATATGATAAAATAATTTGCCAATTAATAGGATATCAGAAAGAATTAATGGCATTATATACAGTAATTGGTGAAATAGATTCAGCAATTTCAGTTGCTTCATTTAGAAAAACACTTCCATTTTATTGTACACCGATATTTAGTAAAAGTAATAATATTACAGCAGAGGATATTTATCATCCTTTAGTGGAAAATCCAATTTATAATTCCATATTATTAAAAAAAGGATGTATTATTACAGGATCCAATGCCTCTGGTAAATCTACATTTATAAAAGCTTTGGCAATCAATGCATTATTAGCACAAAACATTTATACATGTCTTGCCAAAAAGTTTATAATACCCTATTCTGCAATAATTACATCAATGGCTGTTCGTGATGAAGTTTCGACAGCAGAAAGTTACTATATAAAAGAAATTAAATATATAAGAAGAATCATTCGCGCATTGAATGAAAAGAAATTAGTTTTCTGTATTATCGACGAAATTTTACGGGGGACAAATACCGAAGAGCGAATTGCTGCATCAGTTGCAGTATTGAAATATTTATATGGAAAAAATTGTATTACAGTAGTTGCTACTCATGATATAGAATTAACGGAAATGTTAGAAAATTATTATGAAAACTTTCATTTTTCGGAACATATAAGTGATAAAAAAATATTATTTGAATATAAGATTCATCAAGGCCCCGCTATTTCACGTAATGCTATAAAATTATTAGAGTACATGGAATTTCCGGAAGAGATAACACAAGAAGCAGTGAAATTACTCCAAAGTGAAAACAAGATTATTTAAGTGTGCTTACCTATTAGGGTTTTATATACATTTTAAAAGGAGGATATAATATGGAAACACCTATTATTGTTAATGGTTGGGAATGTTTAGCTTGTGCAGCTTGTATCGTATGTTTGTTAACACCACAAGCAATTGAACACTCGTTTGCAGTTTCGGGAACAGATTAAAAGAATTACAAAATTGATTTAGTACGTGACTTATTAATGGATACTTAGTAAATATAAAATAGAACCTGAGTAGGTAAGCATCTATTATAAGTTAAAATTGTTAGACTAAAAGAAGGGAGAAAACGACAAATTATTGTATGCCGTGAAGGAAAATATGAGAAATAAATACTTATATTTTAACCAAAATGTAGAAATAGAATACCAACCGGATAATATGGTCCTTTTAAAAGTTAAAGGGATTGATAGCAAATTTGGCAATGGTAAGTATATGATTAATCAAATTGGAGCAGAAATTTTACTGTTGATTGATGGGACTAGAACATATAAAGAAATTATTGAATACTTATCAAAGAAGTATGGTGAGGAAAATTCTTCTATAGAGAAAAAGATAGAACCATTTTTTACAAAAATAAAGGACAAATATAAATTAGAAATTTTAGAGGGTGATAAAACAAGCAGAAAAATTGAAGTTAAATATAATAACAATAATTATCCACGAGTTGCAACCATAGAACTTACTAATGCTTGTAATCTAAAATGTATACATTGTTATGGATCATTTGGCGAAGATAATGTAATTATGCCTCTTGATAAAGTATATAAATTATTGAGTGAATTAAACGAAATGGGCGTAGTGGTTATAGAATTGACTGGAGGAGAAATTACTATGCATCCAGATCTTAACAAAATTATTAGGTATGCTTTATCACTTGATTTTAATAGAATATCCATGCTGACAAATGGTGTTTTGCTACTTCCGGAAACCATAGATTTAATAATAGAAAATAAAAAAAGAATATATGTACAAATTGATTTCCAAAGCTTTGACGATAAATATTTAGAATGGTTTACAAAGAAAAAAAATACTTTGAATATTATTTCAAAAAATATTGAAATTTTAGCTGCTAATGAAGTTCCGATGAGAATTGCAACTATGGTCACGCGAAAAAATTTAGGTGAATTGGAGAAGATATCTGAATGGATACACCAACTTGGCATAAAACAGTGGGGACTAGGGCTAGTGATGGCACTTGGACGTGCAAAAGAACGTGATTCTGACTTATTGTTTGCTGACGACGAAAATCCAGAGTTTGTCGATATAATAAATAAAACTGATAAAAAATATCCAGGACTAATTTCTTACATAGATGATTCTCGCACTAATAGAACTAACTGTGGCGCCATAAGTTCACACATTGTAATTGCCTGTGATGGGAATACAAAAATATGCGCAATGGATACTGGAAATTATTTTAATAGTGGGATCGGAAATGTCCTAATAACAAATCTCAAAACATTATACGGTGATAATAAAGACTTTGTACATGGTTTTAGTCAAATAAAAGCACCTAGCTATGATTCCGAATCATGTAGAGAATGTAAAAATAAATATTTTTGTCATGGGTGTATTTTAAGGGGTGTGTTAAGTGCTAAGGAGTTTAAAGAAGAGTGTAGATGGTATACAGAACAAATAGATAAAAAAATTAAGGCTAAGTTCGGAATATGATAGCTAATAAATAAAATATGTATTAGTGATAATGCGTAATGTGAGAAAGTAAAATATAAAAATATATAAGTGAAAAAAGCTTGGAGTTGATATTTTGACAGAACTAATTGGTTTAAAGAGAGAATTAAACTTTTCCTTCAAAAAATATATTTTTCGTTATATTAAATGTTTTATATTTATGCTTGGTTATACTATAACATCAGTCATTTTCCCGGGTCTGGTTAGTCTGGTAATGGACAAGGGAGTAATGGTGGGAGATTACCATTCCACTATTGTATATATTAGTATATTTTTGATCATTGGAATAATGATGACAATTTTCCAATATTTAGAAAGATTGAGTTTTTTTAAGTTATCACAAGACATATTAATTTATATAAAAATTATAGTTTTTCGTAAAATTATGGATACTAATTTAGCATTTTGGAATAATCATAAAATCGGAGATGTGATGTCTGTAGTTGAGAGTGATATTTCTAGAATAGAATCGTTACTGACCACTAAATTATGTGATGCTATAGTTAATATTTTTGTTATTATTGGTATGAGTATCTTCTTGATTTATCTTAATATAAAAATTGGTGGACTTCTCATTCTTATAGCTTTTATATTTGTCGCAATACAACGTAAATTAGGAATTTTTATAAAAAATAATATGCTGATTTTACGAAAATCTTTAGGAGATAATTCTTCTCTTCTTAATGAAATATTAAACAATATTCAAAATATCCAAATCATCGGATTAGTTGTACCATTTATAGATAAGTATAAAGTTAGCATTGATAATATAAAAGATAATAATATAAAAAATACAAATATAGTATCATTATCATTAGGAGTTTCAAATCTATACGTAATAATATCAATGTTAATTGTACTTTTTGTTGGATCAATAGAGTATTTTAGAGGACATCTAACCATAGGAATAGTTTTAACTTTCTTATTATATGCTCAAAGATTATATTCACCAATTAGTAGTATATGTAATACATTTGTTTCAATAAAAAATATTTCTCCCAGTATTTCAAAAATATTAGACATACTGAAAAATGAAAATATAATTTATGGTGGTAACTATTATCCAGTTACAGATATTCAAGGATCATTAGAATTAAGAGCAATATCATTTAAGTATCAACTAAATCCAGATTATGTTTTTAAGGATTTTAATCTTAAAATTAATTCCGGAGAAATTATAGGAATAATTGGAAAAAATGGAAGCGGAAAAACAACTATTATTAAACTATTAGCAGGTTTATGCGTACCAGAGCAAGGTATTATTACGATTGATGGAGTAGATTTAAAGAAATATGACTTGGAATATTTAAGGAGACAAATAGGTTATGTATTGCAAAGTAATTATCTAGTAAGCGGGAAACTAAAAGATATATTAAGATTTGGTGTGGAGAATGAATTTATTGACATAAAGGATGAAATGATAAAATCTTTTGAACTTAATATTAGTAAATTTAGTAATGGTTGGGAAACTTATATTAATGAAAAAAGTATGAATATATCAGGAGGTGAACTGCAAAAAATATCTTTAATTAGATTGTTTTCATCCCCGAAGCAAATGTATATTCTTGATGAACCTACATCATTTATGGATAATGAAAGTGAGAAGAAGGTATGTAGTAAAATGGAGGAATTACTTAATAATAAAACGGCAATTATAATAACTCATCGTCCACAAATACTACATATTTGTAACAGAGTAATAGATTTAGATGCTTTGTAAATTAGTTAGAGTTATTTCAATATAAGTTTTCAGTACGGAACGAAGTGTAACAAAGATTTCAGAATAACTGATAGAATAATAAATTTTGTCTGAGTATTAAGGCTCGCTACACCGGGAAAGCAGATTTGCTTCAACAAAATGTTTACGATACTATATTGAATTTCGTTATAATAACTGAGCTTTACTATGTCGATAGTAAAAAATCAGTCTTCTGAATGCGATTCCAAGTTTTTATTCGTTTATGGTCGTGCTACATATCGAACCGGGAGAATTTTTTAATTCTCCCGGTCTCCAATTATTTTATGCTTTTGAAGCCATTTTATAAATTTCCAGAACATCCTGCCAATACAGCTTTTTCAACCCGCCTAACGGGTGTTCCACGCCGTAGGCTTCTCCGGTTGATTTTTTAGCCATCAGCTCTAAATTGGTGCTGTCGATTCCCAGTTCCTCTAGAGTTGTGGGAAGCCCCATTTTTACAAAGAACTGGGACAGACGATTGATTCCTTCCAGAACAATGGCATCAGGATCCCGGAAGCTTCCTTCCACACCCATGACATTAACAGCAAACTGTACAAACATGTTAATATTTGTTTTATACACGTATTTCATCCAGGCGGGAGTGAGAACTGCCAGTCCGGCACCGTGAGCCACATCGTAGATGGCACTCAGCTCATGCTCCATACCATGGCATGCCCAGTCCTGTCTCCGGCCCAGTCCCAGTAAATCGTTGTGGGCAATGGTGCCGCCCAGCCCCACCTGGCACCAGGCATCGTAGTTTTTCGGATCATGGGAAACCAGAAGTGCGTGTTTCATAATTGATTTCAGAGTGGTTTCGCAGAGACCATCTGTTAAATCCGTATGCAGGGTATTTGTGAAATAACGCTCGAATATATGGCTCATCATGTCTGCTACACCGTTGGCAATCTGGTTCTTCGGAAGAGTGAAGAAAAATTCCGGATTCATAACGCTTAAGACCGGACGGACCAGATCGCTTCCATATCCCAGCTTCATCTGCTTTTCTTCATTGGTAATGACTGTACTGTTGCTGGATTCGCTGCCGGCAGCCGGAATGGTTAAAATCGTAGCAACCGGAAGTGCAGCAGTGATTGCCTTTCCCTGTTCATAAACATCCCAAACATCACCTTCATAGCAGACTCCAATGGCGATGGCTTTTGCAGAGTCAATGACACTGCCGCCGCCAACTGCCAGAATCAGGTCAACGCCCTGGTCTTTGCATATTTTTATGCCTTCATAAACCAGTGACAGGCGGGGATTGGGTACAACCCCTCCCAGTTCTGCAAACTCAATTCCTTTTTCCTTTAAAGACTGAACGACAGTATCATACAGTCCGTTCTTTTTGATTCTGTCTCCGCTGTAATGCAAAAGGACCTTTTTGGCATAAGGAGCCAGAAGACTTCCGATTTCCTTATGGGAGTCTTTTCCAAAACAGATGCGTGTGGGAATGTGAAAATTAAAATTTAACATGGTAATACCCCTCTCTTCTATACATTATTTTAAAAATCTGTGGTGTCCGGATTGGTGGAATAACCGCAGCATCCATCTAAGCCGGCTATGATGGATACATCTTCGGCTGTAAGCTCAAAATCAAACACATGGGCATTTTCCTCAATACGCTCCTTTGTAACGGACTTGGGTAAAGGAAGAAAGCCCATCTGTAAGCTCCATCTGATACAGATCTGTGCAATGGATTTTCCGTATTTCTCTGACAGCGCAATCATTTCCGGAACTTCGAAGATTTTGCCGGAACCAAGGGGGCTGTAGGCTTCTGCCAGTATATTCTGTTCCCTTAAGTAAGAAACCAGTTCATCCTGGGTTTCTCCCGGGCAAAGCCTGATCTGGTTTACCATTGGAGCAATTTTTGCTGTTTTCTTAAGCTCTTCTAAGTGATGGCGGCGGAAATTGCTGACACCGATGGAACGGATGCGTCCTGCCTCATAAAGCTCTTCAAATGCTTTCCAGGTGCCTGCGTTAGCCTCCTGCCAGTTGGATCTGGTCTTAATGGGATTGGGCCAGTGGATTAAGTATAGGTCTAAGTAATCCAGATTTAAGTTTTTCATGGTTACCTCAAAGGCATTTAGTGTTTCCTGATATCCATGTTCTCCGTTTTGAAGCTTGCTGGTTACAAAGATATCTTCTCTTGGAATGCCGCTTTCCTTTATTCCGATTCCAACGCTTTCCTCATTGTAATATAGTGCCGCAGTATCGATGTGACGATAGCCTGTCTTCAATGCCTGTTTCACTGAGTTGACTGCTATTTCACCATTTTGTGCCTTCCAGGTGCCAAAGCCAATGCAGGGAATTTTGACACCGTTAGCCAGTATAAAACTGTCTGATAAAGATTTCATTCAGGTACCTCCTTATTGATTTTGCTTGATCACGGGACCAAACTATTGTATAGTTAGTATTGTAAACCTTAACGTTAACTTTAAGTCAAGAGACAGATTGGAAAATCTGCCGGAACAGGATAAATATGAATTATACGATAAAACAGGTATCAGAAAAGACAAACTTAAAGCCCCACGTTCTCCGGTATTATGAACGGGAAGGGCTTCTTCCATTCGTTGACAGGAGTGAAAGCGGAATCCGCCGTTATTCGGAGGAGGACTTAGAGTGGCTTTCTTTAATCTGCTGTCTGAAAAACACTGGAATGGCCATCAGACAGATCCGGGAATTTGTGGAGCTGAGCTTACAGGGAAAAGAGACGTTGAAAGAACGCTGCTCCATGCTGGAAGCCCATAAAAAGGATGTGGAGGACCAGATCGCCGGAATGCAGAAATACTTATGCAAGGTGGACCATAAGATTAAGTATTTTACTGACCAGTATGAGAAATATTTAGCTGTAAGCAGTGAGAATGGAGAAGTAAGTCATGTACCGGATTAAGATTACTGATATGGATCTGGGGCAGATTGCGAAGTCCGGGCAATGCTTCCGCATGAAAGAGCTGGAACAGGGTGTCTGGTCTGTCACGGCCGGGGCCGGGTACATAGAAGCAGTGAGGGAAGAGGAAGAATTTCTTTTTTCCTGTGAAGAGGGAGAATTTCAAACGATATGGTCTCATTATTTTGATCTGGAAGAGGATTATGCCGGATATAAAAAACGGGTGCCATCGGAGGATTCTTACCTTAGGGAGGCCATCAGGTGCGGCTGGGGAGTGAGAATTTTACGCCAGGATTTATGGGAGATGCTGGTCACATTTATCATATCCCAGAATAATAATATCCCCCGGATTAAGGGCAGTGTAAAAGAACTATGCCAGAGATTCGGAATGGAGAAGACGGGAAAAGGCCTGGTGCTGTCTTCTGACGGAAGGTGGGAAGAGGTTTGGAAAAGCTATATGACGTTTCCTTCACCGGAATCCATTGCGTCGGCTGGTCTTAGCGGTCTTTCTGGCCTGGGGCTGGGATACCGGGATAAGTATATTCTTTCCATTGCGGAGAGCTGCAGCGGGCCGGAGGGAAAGAAGTGGCTTGCCGGTTTAAAGGAAGCGGATTATGAATGTGCTCATGCCATGCTGCTTAAGCAGCTGGGAATCGGAAAGAAGGTGGCGGACTGTGTCTGCCTTTTTGGACTCCACCATGTGGGAGCGTTCCCTGTGGATACCCATGTGAAGCAGATCCTTACAACATATTATCCGGAGGGTTTTCCGCTTAAGAGGTATGAGGGCTGTGCAGGTATTTTGCAGCAATATATGTTTTACCATAAAATCAACCGGTTAGCGGCTGAATAATCATTTCATTGTAATTGGCAGTCTGGGGCGCAGGATGTCCCAGGCTGTTCCTGTCTTTTCTCCTGTCGAAATAATTCATACTTTTATCACACAATAAACAAAGTTAAATCACACAATTTTCACAATTCCCTTTTACCCTAAGTAAGGACACGATTATGTGAAAAAGAACAGGAGGAGAGAGAGTTGATTGAAGTCAAAAACCTGGTAAAAGATTACGGCGGGCATCTGGCTGTGGATCATTTAAACTTTACCATTGAGGATGGCAGGATTTATGGTTTCCTGGGACCCAATGGAGCAGGAAAGTCCACCACAATGAATATTATAACCGGTTACATAGGTGCTACCGAAGGGGATGTGTGGATTAATGGCCATAACATTTTAGAGGATCCGGAGGAAGCCAAAAGGTGTATCGGTTATCTGCCGGAGCTTCCGCCCCTTTATGTGGATATGACGGTGAAGGAACAGCTTGATTTTGCAGCAGAGCTAAAGAAAATACCAAAAAAGGACAGGGAAGAGGAAGTCCTTAAGGTGATGAGCCTGGCGAAGCTTACAGATGTAAGCGGACGCCTGATCCGAAACCTCTCCAAGGGCTACAGACAGAGAGTAGGGCTTGCCCAGGCAGTTCTGGGATTTCCGCCTGTGATTATTTTAGATGAACCCACTGTGGGACTTGATCCAAAGCAGATCATTGAGATTCGTGATACCATTAGGGAACTGGGACAAAAGCATACCGTTATTTTAAGCTCTCACATTCTTTCCGAAGTCAGTGCAGTCTGTGACCATGTGCTGATTATAGACCGGGGACGCCTGATTGCCAGTGATACACCGGAAAACTTAGAGCGCCAGATGGCAGATGCTTCCGGAATGGAGCTGCTGGTAAAAGGAGAAGAGGAAGAAATCCGTGAGATTCTTGACACCATCCCCCAGACAGCAGACGTGAGCATTAAGGAGAGCGGCGAAGCGCTTGTAAAAAAAGTAACATTCCGTATGGCCGGTACAGGGGAAGACGGAGCGGATATCCGGGAAATTATCTTCTTTGCGTTTGCAGACAACAGACTCCCGATTCTTTCCATGCATGTAAATAGGGCATCCTTGGAAGAGGTATTCTTAGAACTGACTGCAGATGCCGAGTCCGCAGATATGGGGATGGAAACCCAGGAAGAAGTTTATACAGATATGGAAACGGAAAACACAGATACAGAAAATACTGAGAAAGATGGAGAGGAGGAATTATAATGGCTGCTATTTATAGAAGAGAGCTGAAATCTTACTTCCAGTCCATGACCGGATATGTTTTCATTGCCTTTATGGTGCTGTTCATCGGTATCTACTTCATGGCGTACAACATGATGAGCGGGTATCCATATTTTTCCTATACCTTATCGGGAATGGTGACAATTATCATGATCGGCATCCCCGTTCTTACCATGAGAAGCTTTGCAGATGACAGAAAGACAAAGACGGATCAGCTGCTGTTAACATCTCCGGTTTCCGTAGGAAAAATAGTCGCAGGAAAATATCTGTCCATGGTCACCGTATTCGCAGTCCCTGTTTTGTTATCCTGCCTTTGTCCGCTGATCATCAAGATGAACGGAACTGCCCATTTAAAAGCGGATTATGCGGCAATTCTGGCATTTTTCTTACTGGGATGTGTTTATATTGCCATAGGAATGTTTATTTCTTCCCTGACAGAGAGCCAGATCATCGCGGCAGTAGGCACCTTTGGAATCATTCTGCTGCTGATTTTGTGGCCCAATCTTGTGGGATTTTTACCTACAACCGCGCTGGGGTCACTGATTGGGTTTTTCCTTCTCTGGTCTTTTGCCGTATTAATTGTCAACCGTATCACCAGCCACAACGGGCTTGCGGTGATTTTGGAGGCAGTTGGAATCATTGTTATGGCTGGACTATACTTAATCAAAAAAGGTCTGTTTGACCGGGCGCTGACCAGTGTTATGGAGAAGATTGCAATCACCGGCGTGTTCCAGAACTTTGCTAACCATTATATCTTTGATGCAGGCGGTCTGGTTTCCTATATCAGCATTATATTCCTGTTGGTATTCTTGACTGTGCAGTCCATAGAGAAACGCAGATGGAGTTAGGAGGATGGAAATGACCAGAAAATTAAAAAAAGGCGGCTATACGGCAATTCTTTCCGTGATTGTGATTGCTGCTGTTATTATACTGAATATGATTGTGGGACGTCTTCCGGAAAAGGTGCGGCAATGGGATATGAGCAGCAGCCAGATCTACACCCTGGGAGGGACCACCAGTGACCTGTTAAAAGCACTTGATAAGGATGTGACGATCTACGTGGTGGGAGACCCGGCAAACGTGGATAAAAGGATCACAAGCTTTGTAAAACGTTACGGGGATTTATCCGGCCATATCAAAGTAGAGACGGTGGATTCCGTACTTCACCCGGAACAGGTTAAAAAACTGAATGCTACGGACAGCACTCTGCTTGTAAGCTGTGAGGCTACAAATAAAACTCAGTCCATTCCATTTAACGATATTATTAAAATGGATGAATCCTCTTATTACTATTACGGGCAGGCAAAAGAAACCGAGTTTGACGGTGAGGGCCAGCTGACAGGAGCCATTTCCCATGTGACCAGTGATGTATCCAAAACCATCTATGTCACAGAGGGACACGGAGAGGCTGAATTTGGAAAAACCGTAACTGATATGCTGGGCAAATCCAATTTAACAGTTACTAGCATTAACCTCTTAAAAGATGGAAAGATTCCTGAGGATTGTGAGCTTCTTCTTATAAATGCACCGGCTTCTGATCTTGCAAATGATGAAAAAACAATGGTTTCTGATTATTTGGACAAAGGGGGACACGTATTAATATTTGCCGGATATTCTGAGAAAGAGCGTCCGAACCTGACTTCTGTTATCAGTGCATATGGCCTTAACTTAGAAAATGGAATGGCTGCAGATACCAAGAACTTTTATCAGAATAATCCTTACTACATTTTCCCAACCATTGAGTCCGGAAGTGAAGTGACAAACGGTGTGGATATAAAGAGCACGGCACTGGTTCTACAGTCAGGCGCATTGACCCAGATTCAAAATCTCCCTGAGGGAATTAGTGTAACCCCGTTTATGCAGACCAGTGACGGAGGAATGCTTGTTACTCCGGACGCCCAGAAGAAAGGCACATACATCCTGGGAGCTGTTTCAGAAAAGAAGCTGGATACGGGTTCTGCCCGGCTGACCGTTTTTTCCACTCCTTCACTCATTGATGAAAGCTTAAATACCAGCTTCACCAATTTAAGCAATTTAACCCTGTTTATGAATGCAGTAACCTCCAATTTTGAGGATGTTGCCAATGTTTCCATTCCTTCTAAGAGTCTTGAAGTGACCTACAATACGGTGACACATGGCGGCATGTGGGGAATCCTGTTTATTTTAGTCATTCCTGCGGCAGCTCTTTGCTGCGGACTCATGATCTGGTTAAAGCGCAGGCGTCTGTAGAAGGAGGCATGATTATGAAGAAAAAAAATGGCCTGATATATGGAGCTGCCGCGCTGGCAGTGCTTTGTGCAGTGTATGTGGGAGTGGGGCAGTATATGGACCGCTCACAGAAAAAGACTGAAAATAAAGAGGAGGCTTCCAAGGTCTTTATGACCGACGTTTCCGATGTTTTGTCAGTTTCTTACGATCGGGACGGTAAGGAGCTTTCCTTCACAAAAAAAGACGGTAAATGGATCTATGATCAGGATGATAAATTCCCTGTGAAACAGGAAAAGATGGATGGCATTGCCTCCACTGTCTCTAAGCTGGAGGCAGTCAGAAAACTGGAAGGAGGCGACGGTTTTGACGCATATGGACTGGATCAGCCCATCCGGACCATTACAGTCACTGGTGCAGACAATAAAAAGTCAGTGATTCTCCTGGGTAATGGGACACAGGACGGAGATTACTATGCTGCGATTCAGGGAGAGGATACCCCTTATCTCATCAGCTCTTCCCTGTTTACGGAGACAGACAGCGCTCTTGATGACTTTATGGCTCTGGAAGAATTTCCAGCTGCTGCAGGAACCGATGTCACAAGCATAACTGTGACGAAGGGAGACAGCAGCAAATATTTTATAAAGAAAAAGCTGGATGATGAAAAAGGAACCATTGAATGGTATAAGGACTCTGCGGACTCCCAGGAGAATAAGGTGGAGGATAATTCACCTCTGAATGTACTGGCTGATTCTCTCACCAGCCTGAAGGTAAAGAGCTGTCCCAATTATAATGTGGATGATTCCCAGTTAAAGGATTATGGCCTTGATCAGCCTTCTGCCGTTATTACCTATACTTATAACAAGAACGGTAAGGATGAAACCTTTACTCTGACTGTGGGCAGTTTAAATCAGGATTCCAGCTGTTACTATACAAGAACAGAGAATTCACCATTTGTCAATGAGATAGAGAAAGCCGCCATTGATAAGTGTCTGACAGTGGATAAGGGAATTTAAAAAATAGAAAAGCAGACCCTGCACAGCCGTTTAAGCGGAGATTTTACCGCAGACCGGCAGGCAGGGTTTTTTCTCTTATAACTCTTAATTATGGTATCAATTCCTTTCTCATATATGTTTTCCAGTAAAAATATTTTATTTTAGTTGAAAAATCCTGACAAATGTTCTATTATGAGAAGAAATATATCAGCAGATTACAGTGACACAGAGGGAGAGTACAAATGAACTATAACATTGCAGTAATCCCTGGCGACGGGATAGGGCCTGAAATCATTGGAGAGGCGAGAAAGATATTAGATAAGGTTGGAGCGGTTTATCACCACCTGTTTGAGTATACAGAAGTCTTAATGGGAGGGATATCCATTGATACTTACGGCGTCCCATTAACGGACGAAGCACTTAATACAGCAAAAAAAAGCGACTCCGTTCTCCTTGGTGCAGTCGGGGGGAATGTTGGAAATTCAAAATGGTACGATGTGGCACCGAATCTGAGACCTGAAGCGGGGCTGCTGGCCATCCGCAAAGGTCTTAATTTATTTGCTAATATCCGTCCAGCCTATCTTTATAAAGAACTGGCTGATGCATGCCCTTTAAAAAAGGAGATTATCGGTGACGGCTTTGATATGATCATCATGCGGGAACTCACCGGCGGACTCTATTTCGGGGACCGTTACACAAAAGAGGTGGACGGTGTGATGACTGCAGTGGATACGCTTACCTACAATGAGAATGAGATCCGCAGAATCGCTATAAAAGCGTTTGATATTGCCATGAAGCGGAAAAAGCAGGTCATCAGTGTAGATAAGGCCAATGTGCTGGATTCTTCAAGACTTTGGAGAAAAGTGGTGGAAGAGGTGGCGCAGAATTATCCGGAAGTGAAGCTAAGCCATATGCTGGTAGACAACTGTGCCATGCAGCTGGTGATGAATCCGGGACAGTTTGACGTAATTCTTACTGAGAACATGTTCGGTGATATATTATCCGATGAAGCCAGCATGATTACAGGATCCATCGGAATGCTCTCCTCAGCCAGCATGAATGAAAGCAAATTTGGAATGTATGAACCAAGCCATGGTTCCGCTCCTGATATCGCTGGAAAAAATATTGCCAATCCCATTGCAACCATTCTTTCAGCAGTTATGATGCTTCGGTATTCCTTTGATTTAGATAAAGAAGCAGCAGTGGTGGAAGCAGCGGTGGAACAGGTGTTAAAAGAAGGATACCGGACCGGAGACATATATTCCGATGGGTTTAAAAAGGTATCCACAACAGAAATGGGCGATTTAATCGCAGAGCGGATTATTTAGTCCAATGATCACCCAACAACTTAAAACATGAAAATTGCCGGAAGCGGATAAAACATTTGATTTTATACGCTCCCGGATTTCCATATAATCAGAAAATTATGAAAAAAGAAAAGGAGTGTGCAGCAGATGAAAAGTGATTCAGTTAAAAAAGGTATGCAGCAGGCACCTCACCGTTCCCTGTTTAATGCGCTGGGAATGACAGAGGAAGAGATGGAAAGGCCGTTAATCGGTATTGTCAGTTCCTATAATGAAATCGTACCAGGCCATATGAATCTGGATAAAATAGTCGATGCCGTCAAAATGGGAGTTGCCATGGCAGGCGGAACACCGGTCATGGTTCCGGCCATTGCAGTATGTGACGGAATTGCAATGGGACATATTGGTATGAAGTATTCACTGGTCACCAGGGATTTAGTTGCAGACTCCACAGAATGTCTTGCAAGAGCCCACGCCTTTGATGCACTGGTTATGGTACCTAATTGTGATAAGAATGTTCCCGGACTTTTGATGGCAGCAGCCCGCATTAACATACCCACAGTGTTCGTCAGCGGCGGACCAATGTTGGCTGGACGTGTGCAGGGCCATAAGACCAGTCTTTCCAGTATGTTTGAAGCGGTAGGAGCTTATACAGCGGGTAAGATGACGGAAGAGGATGTCAAGGAATACGAGCAGAAGGCGTGTCCGACCTGCGGTTCCTGTTCCGGTATGTATACGGCAAACAGTATGAACTGTTTAACCGAGGTTCTTGGAATGGGCTTAAAGGGCAACGGTACCATTCCGGCTGTCTACTCCGAACGTCTGAAACTTGCAAAACATGCAGGTATGGCGGTTATGGAGCTGTTAAAGAAGAATATCTGTCCCCGTGACATTATGAGTGAGAAGGCATTTAGAAATGCACTTACCATGGATATGGCTCTTGGATGCAGCACCAACAGTATGCTTCATCTTCCGGCTATTGCCCATGAAGCAGGCGTGGATTTAAATCTGGAGCTTGCCAATGAAATCAGCGCAAAGACTCCCAACCTCTGCCACCTTGCGCCGGCAGGCCCTACTTATATAGAAGATTTATATGAAGCAGGCGGCATTTATGCAGTAATGAATGAGATCAGCAAGCTTGGACTTTTGGAGCTGGACTGCATTACGGCAACTGGAAAAACAGTGGGAGAGAACATCAAAGGCTGTATAAATAAAGATCCCCAGGTAATTCGCCCGGTGGAAAACCCCTATAGCAAGACAGGCGGAATCGCCATATTAAAAGGAAATTTAGCACCGGACAGTGCAGTTGTAAAACGGTCTGCTGTTGCTCCTGAGATGTTAAAGCACGAAGGTCCTGCAAGAGTCTTTGACTGTGAAGAGGATGCGATTGAAGCCATCAAGGGCGGAAAGATCGTAGCAGGAGATGTAGTGGTAATCCGTTATGAAGGACCGAAGGGCGGTCCGGGAATGAGAGAGATGTTAAACCCAACCTCAGCCATTGCGGGTATGGGGCTTGGTTCTACCGTAGCGCTCATCACAGACGGGCGGTTCAGCGGGGCTTCCAGAGGCGCTTCCATCGGTCATACCTGTCCCGAAGCAGCAGTAGGAGGTCCGATCGCACTGGTAGAGGAAGGCGACATCATATCCATTGATATTGACAATCACAGACTGGATGTAAAGGTATCTGACGAAGAGATGGCAGCCAGAAAGGCAAAATGGCAGCCAAGAAAACCTGAAGTTACCTCCGGATATCTGGCAAGATATGCGGCTATGGCAGCCCCGGCAAGCCGTGGGGCAATCCTGGAAATAGAATGAAAAGGAGCAGCTTATGAAGACATTAACTGGAGCAGAGATCGTAATCGAGTGCTTGAAGGAACAGGGCGTGGATACCGTTTTCGGATATCCGGGCGGCACCATTTTAAATATTTATGATGCCCTTTATAAGCATCAGGACGAGATCACCCATATTCTCACATCCCATGAACAGGGAGCTGCCCATGCAGCGGACGGTTATGCCAGAGCAACCGGAAAAGTGGGAGTATGTCTGGCGACCTCAGGTCCGGGGGCAACCAACTTGGTAACCGGAATCGCAACTGCTTTCATGGATTCCGTTCCAATGGTAGCCATTACCTGCAACGTAGCGGTGGGACTCCTTGGCAGAGACTCCTTTCAGGAGATTGACATTGCCGGTGTGACCATGCCCATAACAAAATATAATTTCATTGTAAAGGATATCAGTAAACTGGCGGATACCATACGAAGGGCATTTAAGATAGCCCAGACCGGAAGACCAGGTCCGGTTCTGATTGATATTACAAAGGATGTGACAGCCAGTACCTGTGATTATGAAGAGAAGGAACCTGAGCCGATCATCCGCCAGGAAGATACCATTTTGGAAGAAGATTTAGAGCAGGCGCTGCAGCTCATCCGCAAATCACAGAAGCCTTACATTTTTGTAGGCGGAGGTGCAGTCATTGCCAATGCTTCTGAGGAGCTCGCTTCCTTTGCCCATAAGATTCAGGCCCCGGTTGCAGACAGTCTGATGGGAAAAGGAGCCTTTGACGGAACCGATGAACTCTATACCGGAATGGTTGGTATGCACGGAACCAAGACCTCCAATTTCGGAATTACGGAATGCGATCTATTAATCGTAGTGGGTGCCAGATTCAGCGACCGTGTGACCGGCAATGCATCCCGTTTTGCAAGAAATGCAAAGATCCTGCATTTTGATGTTGATCCGGCTGAGATCAATAAGAACGTTAAGGCTTATGCAAGTGTAATCGGTGATGTAAAATCCATTTTAAGGAAATTAAATGCAAGGCTGGATCCCATCAATCATGAGGAATGGGTTGCTCATATTGACCGAATGAAGGATATGTATCCCATGCGTTATGAAAAGAGCATTCTGACCGGACCCTATATTATAGAAAAAATCTATGAGGTGACAAAAGGAGATGCCATTATCACCACAGAGGTAGGGCAGCATCAGATGTGGGCGGCTCAGTACTATCAGTATAAAAAGCCAAGAAGCTTCATCACTTCAGGAGGGCTTGGCACCATGGGCTACGGTCTTGGCGCATCTCTTGGTGCAAAGATGGGCTGTAAGGACAAAACAGTGATCAATGTGGCAGGAGACGGCTGTTTCCGCATGAATTTAAATGAGATTGCAACGGCCACCCGTTATAATATCCCCGTCATCCAGGTTGTATTAAACAATCATGTACTGGGTATGGTGCGTCAGTGGCAGACCCTGTTCTATGGAAAGAGGTACTCACATACAGTTCTTAATGACCAGGTTGATTTTGTAAAGATAGCAGAAGGAATGGGAGCAAAGGCTTACCGGGTTACCGGGAAAGAAGAGTTCGAGGAAGTCTTAAAAGAAGCCATTGCCCTCAATGTTCCTGTTGTTATAGATTGTCAGATTCACTGCGATGATAAGGTATTCCCAATGGTTTCACCGGGGGCGCCCATCGAGGATGCATTTGACGAAGAAGATTTAAAGATTTAACATCAGTAAGGAAAGGGATAAAGTCCCGAATTTGAGGAGGAAGAGATATGAGCAGAGTGTACAATTTTTCTGCAGGACCTGCAGTCCTGCCGGAAGAAGTCTTAAAAGAAGCAGCTGAGGAGATGATGGATTATAAGGGAACCGGCATGTCGGTTATGGAAATGAGCCACCGGTCCAAGGCTTATGAAACTATCATCAACGAAGCAGAAGCTGATTTAAGAGACTTATTGGCGATTCCGGACAATTACAGGGTGCTGTTTTTACAGGGCGGAGCTTCCCAGCAGTTTGCCATGGTTCCCATGAATTTATTTAAGAATGGGGTTGGAGATTACATCATCACCGGGCAATGGGCAAAGAAAGCGTACCAGGAAGCGAAGCTTTATGGTACCGCCAACGCAGTAGCTTCCAGTGCTGACAAAACATTCAGTTATATACCGGATGTTTCCGATCTTCCTATCTCAGAAGATGCGGATTACGTATATATCTGTGAAAATAATACCATTTACGGAACCAAATATAAAACACTGCCTGATACCAAGGGAAAAATACTGGTAGCAGATCTCTCCTCCTGTTTCTTATCGGAACCTGTTGATGTGAGCAAGTATGGTCTTATTTTTGCCGGAGCCCAGAAGAATGTGGGACCAGCGGGCGTAGTAATTGTCATTATCCGGGAAGATTTAATCCGGGAGGACGTTTTAAAAGAAACGCCCACCATGCTTCGCTATAAGACTCATGCAGATGCGAAATCCCTTTATAATACA
Source organism: Lacrimispora amygdalina (assembly GCF_003432035.1). Classification (GTDB taxonomy): domain Bacteria; phylum Bacillota; class Clostridia; order Lachnospirales; family Lachnospiraceae; genus Lacrimispora; species Lacrimispora amygdalina. The sequence continues at coordinate 30,547 of NZ_QOHO01000106.1, read as the reverse complement.
CCGCCTGCCTATGGAATCTATATCTGCGGTAAGGTCTTTAAGTGGTTAAAGAACTTGGGCGGACTGGAAGCAATGAAAAAGATCAATGAGAAAAAAGCGGCAATTCTTTATGATTTCCTGGATCACAGTAAGATGTTTCACGGCACTGTTGTAGAAAAGGACCGCTCTCTTATGAACGTACCCTTTGTTACCGGTGATGAAGAACTGGATGCCTTATTTGTGAAAGAATCAAAAGCAGCAGGACTTGAGAATTTAAAAGGTCACAGGTCCGTAGGCGGTATGCGTGCCAGCATTTATAATGCCATGCCTGTTGAAGGAGTGGAGAAGCTGGTTTCCTTTATGAAGGATTTTGAAGAAAAACACACGAGACAGGCAGACTGAAAGGAGATCACAGCCATGAAAAAGATTTATTGCCTTAATGCGATTTCTACATACGGAACCGCATTGTTAACAGAAGATTACGAGCTGACAAATCAGATTGAGGATGCAGAAGGTGTGCTGGTCAGAAGCGCTTCCATGCATGAAATGAAGCTTCCGGAAAGTCTTCTTGCAATTGCAAGAGCCGGGGCAGGTGTCAATAACATTCCCCTGGAGGCATGTGCTGCAGAAGGAATCGTGGTATTCAATACACCGGGAGCCAATGCAAACGGAGTAAAGGAGCTGGTAGTTGCCGGGCTGATGTTAGCCTCCCGTGATATTGAAGGCGGAATCCGCTGGTGTAAGGAAAATCAGGAAGATGAAAATATTGCTAAATCAGCAGAAAAGGCAAAAAGTGCATTTGCCGGATGTGAAATCAGAGGCAAGAAGCTGGGAGTCATTGGTCTTGGAGCCATCGGTGCAGAGGTCGCCAATGCCTGCTCTTCCCTTGGAATGGATGTGTACGGATATGACCCCTTTATCTCGGTTAACGCTGCCTGGAGACTATCCAGAAATGTAAAACATATTACCGCTGTGGATACGATTTATAAGGAATGTGATTACATAACTCTCCATGTTCCGTTAGTGGATGCCACAAAGGGAATGATCAATAAAGCTGCCCTTGACAATATGAAGGACGGAGCAGTAATCCTGAATTTTGCAAGAGATATTCTGGTAAATGAAAATGATATGGCAGAGGCATTAAAGTCCGGGAAGATCAAAAAATATGTGACTGATTTCCCAAATCCAACTTCTGTACATATGGAAGGTGCCATTGTCATTCCTCATCTGGGAGCTTCCACAGAAGAATCGGAAGATAACTGTGCGAAGATGGCAGTGGAAGAAATCATGGATTATATAGACAATGGAAATATCCGTAATTCCGTGAATTTTCCTGCCTGTGATATGGGAATCTGCAACGCTGCAAGTCGTATTGCAGTTCTGCATTTAAACATTCCCAATATGATCGGGCAGATCACAGGAACTCTGGCAGCCGGTGATGTGAATATTTCCGACATGACCAATAAGAGCCGTGAAAAGTATGCATATACACTCCTTGATTTAGAGAATGTACCGGATGCCTTAAGCATTCAGAAGCTGAATGCCATTAAGGGTGTAATACGGGTCAGAGTAATCAAATAGGAGAAAAGAACATGGCAATCGTAAAACCATTTCAATGTGTAAGACCAAATAAGGAAGAGGCCAGCCTGGTGGCGGCTCTTCCTTACGATGTATATAACCGGAAGGAAGCCTGTCAGGTGACGGCTGAAAATCCTAAATCATTTTTAAATATTGACCGTCCGGAAACACAGTTTTCCCAGGATGTGGATATATACGATGACTGCGTTTATGAAAAGGCGGCAGCCATGCTGAAGGACTGGATGCAAGACGGAACCTTTGAACTGGACAGCACGAAAGCGTATTATATTTATGAACTGATTATGGAGGGAAGAAGCCAGACCGGAATCGTGGCCTGTTCATCCATTGATGATTATGTAAGCGGCGTGATTAAAAAACACGAAAATACAAGAGAGGAAAAGGAACTGGATCGAATCCGCCATGTGGATACCACAGATGCCCAGACAGGTCCCATCTTCCTTGCTTACCGTTCTGTTTTGGAGATTAACCGGCTGGTAGAAGATAAAAAGAAGACAGAGCCTCTCTATGACTTTACTGCAGATGACGGTATCAGCCATAAGGTATGGAGAATTGCCGATCCGGAAACAGTGGAGGTGATTGAAGAAAGCTTTTTACGCATTCCTGCCACGTATATCGCCGACGGACATCACCGTGCTGCTTCTGCCGTAAAGGTAGGCTTAAAGAGACGGAAAGAAACGATGGAATATACAGGAGAAGAGGAGTTTAACTTCTTCCTGTCGGTGCTCTTTCCCGATGACCAGCTGATGATTCTTCCTTACAACCGCGTGGTAAAGGATTTAAACGGATTAACTCCGGAAGCATTCCTTTCAAAGCTTTCAGACGGCTTTTTGGTAACTTCTGTTGGAGAAGAAGCTTATGGTCCGTCTGAAAAGGGAACTTTTGGAATGTATTTAAATAAGACCTGGTATTCCTTAAAAGCAAAGGATTCCTTAAAGAGTGCTGATCCGGTAAAAGGTCTTGACGTATCTATTTTACAGGACAATCTCTTAGGCCCAATTCTGGGAATCGGAGATCCGAGAATTGATAAGCGGATCGATTTCATAGGAGGAATCCGGGGATTAAAAGAACTGGAAAAGCGGTGTGAGGAAGATATGACAGTGGCATTTTCCATGTATCCCACATCCATCGGAGAGCTCTTCTCTGTAGCGGATGCCGGTCTTTTAATGCCTCCAAAATCAACCTGGTTTGAACCAAAATTAAGAAGCGGGCTGTTTATTCATATGCTGAAATAAAAAACACCGTTCCTGGAGCCGGAAGGCTACGGGGACGGTATTTCATTTTCCGGCTTTGCATTCAGCTGTTCTTTCCGGTAGACTTCGTAAATATTCAGAAGCTGGGGACGTTTTACAACGCCTATTTTCTGAAAGATGTTATGAACATGGGTTTTCGCTGTACCAAGCGAGATAAATAAATCATCGCTGATCTCCTGATTTGTTTTATCTAAGAGCAGCACTTTTAAAATTTCCCGTTCTCTTACCGTCAGGTGGTATGCTTCACTGAAACGGTACAGAATGCTTTCTTCAATATCAGAAGGCAGATTTGAGTGGGTATGGCTATTGATATCGTTTACAATTGTATTATTGCGCAGGGAAGTTTTTAGATAATACATTAAATATGCGCCGGAAAATAAAGCGTGAGTAAGATATAAAATATCAGAAGTATAGCTTCTGTTATTCATGTTGATATAATATTTGGAGTACACATCAAAATGAAAAATGACGATGGTGTCTTCGGCGATAATACAAAGGTTCATAAAAACAGTGAAACAAAAAAGACGTTTACACCAGCAGTAGAAAGAATTCTGATAATTTTCAGGGTTCTTTTTTATTGTCCATAAAACCTCCGCACCCACGTAGGCATTGTAAAGCTGGCTTGGCAGATAATAGAGCCAGATTTTCCATGCGCTGTTATCCAGTACAGGGACAAAAAACATAAAGGTAACATAAAATGCAAGAATACTATAGTCATACCAGGTTATTTTTTTATTGATCAGGCGTTTGAAAATAATTAGATAGCCAAGAGACAGGATTAAATAAATCAATGTTTTATGAGTCGGTACGATCATAAAAATCCGATTATATTGTTCAGCAAAATTCTGAAACAGTTCTGATGCGAAATTCACAATATCATCTATCATGATTGCCGAGTAAATGATCCCAATCCAAAGCAGTATTTTATCTTTTCCATTCATAAACAGAAAAAAAGACATCCACATAATTCCGGAATAGACAATGATTATAAACAGATTGTAGAGAAAGATTATGCCCTTTGCCATATGTGCCTCCAGTTCGTAAGCCGTTCATTGTAAGTTATTATCAGTATATCAAAATAAAAACTTTTTTCAACTGCGAAATTACAAAAATCGACAAAAAAATAGTGCAAATTGCACAAAAGTTTAGAAGGGTTTATGTGAAAAACAGTAAAAAGTGTTATAAAATTCTACCCTTGGGCTACATTCTCAACCGGTCCCAAAACTGTTATTTTCGTCTTGTGAGAGCGGTTTGGACCGGCGATCACAGCAAAATGAAAATAAAGGAGGTTTCACCAGTGGCTGTAAAAATAGTTCTTGCTTTAGGCGGAAATGCCCTTCAGTCAGGAAAAGGAGAAGCAACTTCCGAAGCACAGCTTTCAGTCGTTCATAAGACCTGTGAGTATATTGCAGAAATGAACGAACGTGGGTATGAAATGGCCATTGTACATGGAAACGGCCCCCAGGTCGGAAGAATCCTGATGGCATCTGAGGCAGCAAAGGATGTAACACCCCCGATGCCGTTTGATGTATGCGGAGCCATGTCACAGGGATATATCGGATATCATCTGCAGCAGGCACTGAAGTATGCGCTCAATAAGAGAAATCAGAATTTCCCTGTTGTGACCATTGCAACCCAGGTGGTGGTGGATGAGAAGGATCCGGCATTTAAAAATCCAACCAAACCAATTGGTCCTTTTTATTCAAAAGAAGAGGCCGATGAGCTGGCAGCATCAAAAGGATATGTGATGAAGGAAGATGCGGGACGGGGATACCGGAGAGTTGTGGCTTCGCCTCTGCCTCAAAAAATTGTTGAAATTGATGCAGTTAAGGAGCTTTGGCCAAAAGCAGTCGTAATTACCTGCGGCGGCGGAGGAATTCCGGTAATTGAACATCCGGCTGGTTCTCTTTGCGGCACTGCAGCGGTTATTGACAAGGATTTTGCAGCAGAGCTTCTGGCAGAGCAGGTAGAAGCGGATATCCTTATGATTCTCACAGAGGTAGAGAAGGTAGCTGTTAATTACAATAAACCGGATCAGAAGAATCTGGATCATCTCAGTATTTATGAGGCAAATCAATACTGCGAAGAGGGACAGTTTGCTCCCGGAAGTATGCTTCCAAAGGTGCAGGCAGCCATGAAGTTTGTTAGATCCAATCCTTCCAAGCGGGCAATTATCACTTCCCTGGATAAAGCCATTGAGGCCTTGGACGGAAAAACCGGAACTGCATTCACGTTTAATTAAATAAAAAACAGGAGGATTTACCATGAGAGCAAACGGAATTCGTCACTTTATTGACACCAATGATTTTACAAAGGAGGAACTGTTAGACATCATTCATCTTTCTCTGGAAATTAAAAAAAGCATTAAAGCAGGATATAATCCACCCCTTATGAAGGGAAAGACGCTTGGAATGATTTTTCAGCAGTCTTCTACAAGAACCCGTGTATCCTTTGAAACAGCAATGGAGCAGCTGGGCGGACATGCCCAGTATTTAGGACCTGGCATGATTCAGCTGGGCGGCCATGAGACCATCGGTGACACAGGAAGAGTTTTATCACAGATGATTGATGTGGTAATGGCACGGGTAATCGAGCATAAGAGCGTAGTAGAGCTGGCAGGTGCAAGCTCAATCCCTGTGTTAAACGGTATGAGCGATTATAATCACCCAACTCAGGAAATTGGTGATCTCTGTACGATTGTGGAGCATCTTCCAAGAGGAAAGAGGCTGGAAGACTGCAAGGTGGCATTCGTAGGCGACGGCACTCAGGTTTGTGCTTCTCTGGGATTTATCACAACAAAGCTTGGTATGCATTTTGTTCATTATGGTCCCAAAAAGAACCAGCTTTTAGAAGAACACAAAAAAATTATGGAAGAAAACTGCAAGCTTTCAGGCGGCACCTGGGAAGTGACCGATAATCGTGAAAGCGTAAGAGGAGCGGATTTCATCTATACGGATGTATGGTATGGACTTTACGAAAATGAGACTCCGAAAGAAGAACGGGTTGCTACATTTAAAGATTACCAGGTAAACAGGGATTTGATGTCTCTTGGAAATATCGGATGTAAATTCATGCACTGCCTCCCGGCTACAAGAGGAGAGGACGTGACCGATGAAGTGCTTGACAGTGAAAGCTCCATCGCATTCTTAGAGGCAGGAAACCGTCTGACTGCAATGAGAGGTCTGCTGGTTTATTTCACTCAATACCAGAGAGAGCAGACAGCAAGCGAACTGCAGATCGCAGCAGCAAAAGAACAGTTAGAAAAATTCATGGATGAGAGACATATCAGATAAGGGGGAATCATCATGTCAGAAGCGCCAAAGAAAAAATTTCGTTTGATCGATGCCATTATGGCCGTAATCTGTGTCGTATTTGTGGCAGAAGCAGCAGCACCGGTAGCAGCAATTGGTAATTCCCAGTATTTTTGGTGGATCTTTCTGCTCATTACATTTTTACTGCCTTATGGCCTGATCTCATCAGAGCTTGGTACAACCTATGAGGGGGATGGCGGATTGTATGACTGGGTATCAAAGGCTTTTGGTAATAAATGGGGAGGAAGAGTATCGTGGTATTACTGGATTAATTTTCCCCTCTGGATGGCTTCTTTGGCGCTGATGTTCCCTAACGTTATCAGTTTGCTGACAGGCACCCAGATGGGTCTTGTTCCATCTTTACTGATTGAGCTGGCCTTTGTATGGATTATCGTATTAATCAGTTTTAATTCAATTTGTGACAGTGCATGGATTTTAAATGGGGCAGCTGTGATTAAAATTTTAATTGCCGTTACTTTAGGCGTACTTGGAATTTACGGAGCGGTAACCCATGGCGTAGCAAATGAGTACACCTTTTTATCCATGCTTCCCAAATTTGATTTAAACAGCTTATCCTATATTTCCGTAATTTTATTTAACTGCCTTGGATTTGAAGTGGTCTGTACCTTTGCGGGAGATATGGAAAACCCGAAAAAGCAGATTCCTCAGTCAATCATTGCCGGAGGTCTGGTAATAGCAGCTATTTATATCTTTATGGCGTTTGGAATTGGCGTTGCAATTCCTTCCGACCAGATCAGCACCAGTACAGGACTTGTTGCAAGTGTTCAGATTTTAACCGGTACAACCAGAGGTGTGATTGTAATTGCTGTAGCAATTGGATTTTTGCTTACGCTTTTTGGAAATATGATTTCCTGGTCATTGGGTGTGAATAATGTGGCCGCTTATTCCGCAGAAAATGGAGATATGCCCGGAGTATTTAAAGTACGCAGTAAAAAAACAAATATGCCAATTGGTGCAGCAATCATGAATGGACTGGTTGCCAGCCTGGTTCTTATTATCGCTCCGTTTATGCCCAATGAAGATTTATTCTGGAGTTTCTTTGCACTGAATCTGGTTATGTTTCTGCTTTCTTACCTGCCGGTATTTCCTGCGTTTTTAAAGCTGAGAAAGACGGATGCAGACACAGAACGGCCGTTTCGGGTTCCGGGCAGTCCATTATTTTTAAAGATATTAGCAGGCCTGCCCATGTTACTGATTGTGATTGCACTGATATTTACGGCAATTCCATTAAGTTTTGATGCAGAGACTCTGGCATCAAAGCTCCCTATCACCATAGGTGCGGTGATATTCATTATAATCGGTGAGGTAATCGTTAACAGAAAAAGAGATAAATAAGAGAGAAGGTATCATTATGGCAAAGAGAATTTTACATACAACCCCAAAGCAGGATGGATACCATATGCCTGCAGAATTTGAAGAACAGGAAAGAATCTGGATGCTCTGGCCGGAGAGACCGGATAACTGGAGAAACGGTGCAAAGCCTGCACAGACCGTATTTGCCCAGGTTGCAAAAGCAATCCGGCAGTTTGAGCCGGTTACAGTATGCGCCTCCCCAGCCCAGTTTCAGAACTGCCGCGCACATTTGCCATCTGACATTCGTGTCGTAGAAGTAACCAGCAACGATGCATGGATTCGTGACTGCGGTCCCACATTTGTAATCAATGATAAAGGCGGGATCAGAGGCTGTGACTGGACGTTCAATGCATGGGGCGGTCTGGTTGACGGACTGTACTTTCCATGGGATCAGGATGATCTGGTAGCGCAGAAAGTATGTGATCTGGAAGGGATTGATTCCTACCGGACAGAAGGATTTGTACTGGAGGGCGGGTCCTTCCATGTAGACGGTGAGGGAACTGTGGTTACAACAGAAATGTGCCTGTTAAGCGAGGGCCGCAATCCTCTTATGACTAAAGAAGAGATAGAGGAAATGCTCTGTCAGTATTTAAACTGTGAAAAAGTGATCTGGATTAAAGACGGAATTGATCCAAATGAAACAAACGGCCACATCGATGATGTCGTCCAGTATGTAAGACCGGGTGAGGTTGCCTGTATCTGGACTGAGGATAAAGAAAATCCTTTCTATGAGGAAGCACAGGCTGCATACAAAACTCTTTCTGAAGCGGTGGATGCAAAGGGACGCAGACTGAAGGTACATAAGCTCTGTCTTACGAAAGAACCAATACGGTTAAGCGGTGCAGATTCCATTGATATGGTAGAGGGTACTCTGCCAAGAGAAGACGGAGAAATCTCCATTGCATCCTATATGAATTTCCTTATTGTAAACGGGGGTGTAATCGTTCCCCAGTACGGTGATGAAAATGATACCCTTGCTTTAGCCCAGATTCAGGAAATGTTCCCGGAACGGAAGGTAGTAGGGGTACGCACCGAAGAGATTGCATTTGGAGGCGGAAATATACACTGTATCACACAGCAGCAGCCGAAAGTGAAAGTTAAGTAAATTCAAAAATTTTAGAAGCGTATCAGACCCATTTAACCGGGTTCTGATACGCTTCTTTTGCATTTAACCATATAATGCAAATTTGTCTGGCAAATTTATATAGTTTGCCGGGAGGATAGAAATAGTTTATCCCGTATAATTAATATAATGAGTTATAATATGATTGGACGAGGATTAACAGGGGGGCCAGAGATGAAAGGAATATTAAAAAAAATCAGCAGCAGGTTAGACGATTATAAATTAAAAAAGAAGCTTAAAATTCTTTATATTTACAGTGTACTGCTGCCTATTATCATAACGGACAGCGTGATCGTTTACATATTCATAGCATCGGAAAATGCCTCCATGCAAAAAGGTATGGAGAACATTGCAAGTGCCGTAAAATATAATTTTTTCTATGATATTGAAGAAGCGGCCGGCACAACGAAGAAAATATATATGAATAAGTATGTGAACCAGTTCATGGATAAACAGTTTGAGTCCGGGCTGGATTACTATTTAAGCTACCAGGCCTTTATGAAAGATTCGCTGTTTGAAAGCAGCATAGGGACTACAGCATCTTCCATTACCATGTATGCTGACAATTCCACCATTGTAAGCGGAGGAGAATTCAAACAGCTTTCCACTGTAAAAGACCAGGATTGGTACCGGTATTTAAAAGGCTCCAGCCGGGACGGCGTACTCTATATCTATTATGATGAAAGCAGAATTCCAACCGTAGATTCCAAAAGGAAAATTTCTTTTATAAGAAAGCTTAATTTTTACAAAAGGGATGGTTGCGAAAAGCTTGTAAAAATGGATATAGACTATAGCACCATGGTACGAAGCTTTGTTAAGATGAATTACGAGGCCCCGGTTTATGTGTGCTGGAATGATAAGATCATTTTATCAAATCAGGGCAATTACGGACAATGGAAGGATTTTGAAACGTTTGATCTTCAGAAAAAAACCGGTTATAAAACAACCTTCGCTTCCTACGGAGCAGAGCTTACAATTTATGTTTTGAAACCGGAGACAGAAATCATGAGGCAGATGTTAAATAATATACCGCTGCTGATTCTGCTGGTATTCATAAACATCCTTCTGCCTCTGGGCTTTATGATAGCGATCAACCAGTCCTTTACCGAACGGCTGAAGGAGCTGAGTGAGGCATTTAAACGCATTGACGACGAGAAACTGATGAAAATTGACAATGTAAGGGGAGAAGATGAGATCGGAATCGTAATGCGCAATTATAACCGCATGGTGTCCACCATTAATGATTTAATCCAGACCGTTTACATTGACCGTTTAAGAGAACAGGAAATGGATATTGAAAGACAGAATGCAGAGCTTTTGGCGCTCCACAGCCAGATTAATCCCCATTTTCTCTTTAATGCATTGGAGAGCATCCGCATGCACAGTCTGCTGAAAAATGAAGAAGAAACCGCCTGTATGGTTGAACGGCTGGCAGTGATGGAACGCCAGAACTTTGACTGGGGGACGGACTTCATCACTGTAGGGGATGAGATCTCATTTGTAGAGGCATATCTTCAGCTGCAAAAGTACCGCTTTGGAGACCGGCTGTCTTACCGCCTGGACATAATGGAAGATTGCCTGGACTACCGGATTCCCAAGCTGACCATTGTCACATTTGCCGAAAACGCCTGTATTCATGGGATTGAGAGTAAAACAGCGGATGGGTGGATTTTTGTCCGTGTATATTTAGAAGACGATATGTTTTATATTGAGATAGAAGACACTGGAGAAGGGATGGAAGAGACTTTATTGGAAGAACTGAAAAATAAGATGGACCATGCCAGTATTGATAAGCTGAAGGATAAAAAGGGGGTAGGAATTTTAAATGCCTGTCTGCGTCTGAAGATGGCGACAGATAACCAGGTATGTTTTGATTTAGAAAGTGAAGCCGGAATTTCTACTATGGTGACAATAAAAATTCCGGTATTAAATATATTGAAATAATGGGGGAGGCTGCAATGATACGTGTCTTATTAGTGGATGATGAACCATTCATCGTGCAGGGATTAAAGGTACTGATTAACTGGGAGGAAGAAGGTTATGAGATCGTTAAAACGGCTGCTAATGGTTTGGAGGCTCTCGATTACTTAAAAAGCAGTCAGGTGGATTTAATAATTGCAGATATTAAAATGCCTGTCATGTCAGGGATTGAATTGCTGGAAATTTTAAGAAGAGATAAGATTTCCGATGCTGACTTTATTATTTTAAGCGGTTTCAGCGATTTTTCCTTCGCGCAGCAGGCGATCCGGTACCGCAGCTTTGATTATATTTTAAAGCCTGTAGTGAAAGAAGAACTGATTCGTGTGCTCCACCGGCTTAATTATCAAAGACAGGGCAGCAAAACGCAAAAACAGAACTCCATCCGGATGGAGAAGGCATACCTTGCCAGAAATATGATTTCCCTTATCTATGGTAAATACGATCAGATTAATCTTGATTACATCAGAGATCATATGCGGTGGTCGGAAGGAATCAGTTACGTTGACATTGAAATTGACAACATTGAGCAAATGGAAGAGTTGATGGATGAAGAGAAAAGAAACCAGCAGAGAGAACTTTACAGTGCCTGTCTCGCATTTTTAAAGGATGATGGAGATCATTGCATTTTTGATGTTACAAGCCATGAAAAAAGCTATGATATTGGTTTTATATACTGTGACTATATGGCATCGAATGAAGGAGAAACCCAAAAAGAGTATCTGGAACGGTTCAGAAAGTATCTTAATGATGCCATGTGTCTGCCGGTTGTCATGCTGGTTGGGAAAAAAGTGGTTGATATTTCAAAAATTTCAAATTCTTATGGAGCAGCAAGAATTCTACGTTCTTTTCAGGCCTTCCGCAAAAAGCAGCGTATCTACTATTATGAAAAAGAGGTACAGGTAAACAACAACGGGATTGTCTTATGTAAACAATATCTGGATGATCTGCTGCTTGCAGTGGAGCAGAATGAGAGGGCGGGAATTGAGGAAAGCGTAGAGCGGCTGTATGAAGAAATGAATCATTTAAGATTTGCCATGGAAACGGTGAATTTAAATATTAACTACCTTTTGTTTCAGCTTATCCACCTGGCGTCTGAACAGGACAGCTATGTAAATCAGGAAGAAATCATGCTCTATATCAGTGAAAATGTCTTTGAAGGAGATATGCTCAGAGGCGGAAAGGAGCATTTAATCCGGTTATCCTGTGAATACGCAGCTTATTTAGAACAGCTGCGGAAGCATGTATCAAAGGATATTCTTCATGAAGTGGAGAAAGACATCAGAAAAAATTATGGAAAAAATCTTACTTTAAGAGAATACAGCAACAAATATTATTTAAACAGCGCCTATTTAGGCCAGCTGTTCCGTAAAAAATACGGAATGTCCTTCAAGGACTATTTAAACAACTGCCGGATCGAACAGGCAGCAGTCAGGCTGTTAAGGACTGATCTTAAAATATACCAGATTGCGGAGGAGGTAGGATATCGTGACCTGGACTATTTTGTAAACCGTTTTATATCCGTAAAGGGCTGTACACCGTCAAAGTTTAGAAAAGGAGGGGGAAAATAGAAAGAAACAGGGCGGATTGTGTATGATGCATCTATAATTTACCCTGTGTTTTTATAAGCTTTCTCCAGTTGTGAAAACACTGCTTTGAAGTAAACTATTAGTATAAAAAGAAAAGGGAGGATATGAGATTGAGACGGAAACAGTTTACAGCCCTGCTGGTCATCGGCGCCATGATTTTACAGACTCTGACAGGATGTTCCAAGGGTACGGCATCTACAGCCAGTGCGTCAAAAGAAGACGGAGGAGTAAAAGAATTTACCGCTTTCTTTGCGGTGCCGGGGAACGAAATCAACGATGATAATGAGATTCAGCAGCACATTGCGGAAATTACAGGGGCCAGAGTGAAGGAAACCTGGCTGACCGGGCAGTCTGCCGAAGAAGCAGTGGGAACCTTAATTGCCGGAGGGGAATACCCTGATTTTATCTGCGGCAGTGACGGAACCAGCCAGCTTTATGATGCAGGGGCACTGGTCGCACTTGATGATTATATTGATGATTATCCCAATATCAAGAATTTCTTTACCAAGCTGGAATGGGATCAGCTGCGCCAGGCAGATGGCCATATCTACTGGATTCCCCAGTTTAACAACAGTTACGGGAAGGAAATGGAGACGACTCACAACGATGAAGCCTTCTGGATACAAACCCGTGTGTTAAAATGGGCAGGATATCCCAAAATCACCACCATGGATGAATATTTTGATTTAATTGAGCGTTATCAGGAAGCAAATCCAACCATGCAGGATGGAACAAAGAACATTCCATACACCATTCTGTGCGATGACTGGAGATATTTCTGTCTGGAGAATGCGCCGTTATTCCTGGACGGATATGCCAATGACGGAAGCTGTATTGTTGATCCGGAAACGAAGAAAGTAATTGATTACAATACGACACCTACCGCAAAACGTTATTTCCAGAAGCTGAATGAAGAATTTAAAAAGGGAATTGTAGATCCGGAATCCTTCACTCAGATTTATGATGAATATATTGCAAAGCTTTCCACCGGCCGTGTGCTCGGTATGATTGACCAGTGGTGGGATTTCTATGTGAACGTCAATGATGCATTAAAACAGCAGGGACTGGAGGAACAGGGCTGTAATTATGTTCCCCTTCCAATTACCATTGACAAGGGCGTAAAAAACAGATGGCATACCTCGGGAGATACCTTAAATGTGGGGTCCGGTCTGTCTATCAGTGTAAGTTGTAAAGATGTTAAGGGAGCACTGAAGTTTGTGGATGATTTGCTGAGTGAGGAAATCATTACTCTCAGAAACTGGGGAGAAAAAGATGTGGATTATCTGGTGGATAAAGATGGATTATTTTACCGGACACCGGAGATTCGTATGAAAGTCAGCAATACTGCATACAAAGCCTCTCATTTGTGTCCATATTCCTATTTCCCTATATGGACCGGAATGAGTCAGGATGGCATTAACGCAGCAAAACCGGAGCTGCAGCCCAATGAATTCTTAGACAGTCTTCCAAAGAACGTTCAGGAATGTCTTAAGGCATATGGCTGCAAAACCTATGTAGACATGGTGGGCAGAAATGAAATTCCGGGACCATGGTACCCCATTTATACCTTTGTAGGAACTTTGACAACTGCAACTCCTGGCGGGACTGCATGGATTAAGATGAGAGAATTAAAACATGAGTATCTGCCCAAGGTTGTCATGGCACCCGATTTTGAGGCAGGCTGGAAGGAATATTTATCTGTTTATGAAACCTGCAATCCACAGGCATTTCTTGATGAAGTACAGCCGGAAGTGGACCGGAGGATTAAGGTCGCAGAAGAAGCAGAAGCAAAATAAATAGTAAAAAACAGGCGGTGCGATAAGGATACTTCCCTGCGCCTGCCTGTTTTTTAGCAAAGGAGTGATACCGTGGCATCCATTGGAAACGTAAAAAAAGGAAACATCAACTGGAAAGAGCTAAAAAAACAAAAGGTTCTGTTGCTGTTGTCTGCAGGCTATGTGATATATGGTTTTATATTCTGTTATCTGCCCCTTGCAGGCTGGCTCATGGCATTCGAAAATTATAAGCCCAAGGAAGGATTTTTTCATTCAAAATTTATAGGCCTTGGAAAATTCCGGCAGCTGTTTCTTGATGATGGATTTATCCATGTCATCAGAAACACCCTGGCCATGGGAGTGATTAACTTAATTACCACCATGGTTATGGCAATTGTCTTTGCAATTCTTTTAAATGAAGTGAAGTCTCAAGGGGGAAAAAAGGCAGTACAGACAATCTCTTACCTTCCTCATTTCTTATCATGGATTATAGTTACCGGCATTCTGCATGATGCTCTGTCCGGAACCGGAATAGTCAATGATCTTTTCATTCGCTTTCATCTGTTAAAGGAACCACTTAATTTCTTCGCATATCCAAAGTATTTCTGGGGTATTGTTGCCTTCGCCAATGTATGGAAGGAAACGGGCTGGAATGCAATTATCTATCTGTCTTCCATTACAGCCATTGATACATCTCTCTATGAAGCGGCGGCCATAGACGGGGCAGGAAGGTGGGCCAGAATCAAATACATCACGCTGCCCGGTATTAAGCCAACCATTATTATTCTCCTTTTAATGAATGCAGGAAATGTTTTAAATGCCGGCTTTGAAGTTCAGTACCTGTTAGGGAACGGATTGGTGCAGAGTGTATCCCAGACCATTGATATTTACGTTCTGAAATGGGGAATCAGCCAGGGGGATTACTCTCTTGGTACTGCAGCAGGAATATTTAAAAGCGTGGTAAGTATTGCGATCATATTAATTGCAAATGAGATGGCAAAACGGGCCGGTGAAGAAAGCTTATTCTAAGGAGGTTAGACATGACGAGAAGTTTGGTATTACGTAAAAAGAAAGTAGCACTGGGCAATAAAATATTTGTTTCCCTCAATACCATATTCATGATTGTATTTGTGATCATTACTCTTTATCCCGTATGGAACACACTGGTTTTAGCCTTTAATGACGGAACCGATGCTCTCCGGGGCGGTTTATACTTATGGCCGAGAAAATGGACATTTCAGAATTTCATTACTGTGGTTCATAAGAATAATCTACTGGTGGGAGCCTGTGTGACTGTAGCAAGAACGGTCATAGGAACGCTCACTGCACTGGCAGCCAATGCTCTTCTCGCTTATATTGTAAGCCGGAAACGTTTCCTTTTTAAGAGACAGCTTGCCCTGTTTTGGGTCATTACTATGTATGTGAACGGAGGATTAATTCCTACCTTCTTACTATATAAGGGCTTAGGCCTTACCAACAGCTTTCTGGTCTATGTAATTCCCGGTATGGTAGGAGCCTTCAATATGCTGGTAATCCGTACTTATATGTCAGGAATTCCTGACAGTCTGGAAGAATCGGCTCAATTAGACGGAGCGGGGGATCTGGTTATATTTACAAAGGTTATCTCCCCTTTATGTAAACCGGTATATGCCACAATTGCATTATTCTGTGCGGTAGGACATTGGAATTCCTGGTTTGATGCCATGCTTTACAATCGAATGAACTCCAGCCTGACCACCTTGCAGTATGAGCTGATGAAGCTGTTGTCTTCTGTAACAAATCAGAGCACTTCGGCAGAGTCCATGAAAAATACGGTGGCGGCCGTTACGCCTACCTCGGTACGCGCTGCTGCCACCATACTTACCATGCTGCCAATTGTGTGCCTTTATCCGTTTTTACAGCGGTATTTCGTTACCGGTCTTACAATTGGAGGCGTTAAGGGATAGGAAAGACGGCGGCAGGTCAGGAAAATTATTAATTTCCGGTACCTGCCGCAGGGTCTTCTCCGCGGAAGTAATCATACCCCCGGTCTTTGCATTTTTTAATTTTCTTAAGCTGGAACCATACAACTGCATTTGGCTGAAGCAATATAGAAAATGAAATGCCGCAAGAGGAAGCGCAAAAGGTTTCTGTATGAATAACTGGCTGTGCGCTGTCTTTTAATATCTGAGTTTCTTCTTTTGAGAGCCAGGAAGGTTCTCCCATATCATGCCAGATTTTTCTGGGGTTTCCATGGGCTTCATCGACGGTCTTTGTGAGCAGACAGTATTCTTCTTCCTCTTTTTCCGGTAAAGTCAAATAAAGCCGCAGACATTCCTTTTGCTCCAGACATAGATTCCATGCGGTTGCGCAATAACTCCCATCTTCTTTTTGCACAACAATCAGTTCATCGGAACGGTGGATACATCTGCCCTGCAGCTTATTAAAGAAGGCAAAGGTCCAGAATGTTGGTTTGGGAATGGTTCCGTTTGCAACCAGACCAAATCCTCCGTGGAATGGAGTAAATGGCACGCCCTTTTCCTCAAAAATATCGCCGAATGTCCAGTAAGAATAGGATTCGCAATAATCTCCCAGCTTAGACAGAAGCCATGCCACATAGGCAGCGTTGACTGTGGTATCGTGAATGGGACTGTCTGGGCTGTAGGAGGTGTTGAATTCCGTTATATGCATGGGCAATCCTTTAAATGTTTCAAAGCTGTCTATTATTTCACGGGATACCTTCAGTTCGCCTAATGCGGTCATGGGGTCTCTTAAGGCGCCGTAGCTGTAATGACCGCATTGTTCCGGTTTTTCAAACATGTAATGGTGTCTAGTGATAAAATCCGGTTTTAAGTCCTGTGCTTCACAAAATTCCAGGAATTTCTCCAGCCAGAGAACGTCGTCGACTCCGCAGATTGCCGGTCCGCCTGTCAGAAAGCGGCTGTCAGTCTTTTTTACTGCATAATAGGTTTCCTGAAACAGACGGAAATATTCTTCCCTGTCGGCATCTTTCCAGAATCCGGGAAGATTTGGCTCGTTCCATACCTCTACCGGCCAGGTTACTACCTCTTCCCTTCCATAACGTTCTATCAGGTGTAAAAGAACAGCCTGTACCAGACCGGACCATGCCTCATAGCTTTTGGGCGGAGTGACATTTCCTTTCCAGTAAAAGACGGTCTGATCACCGGAAGCCATCTTATAAGGCATAAAACCCAGCTCTAAAAACGGTTTAATCCCCAGTTTCTGATAAGCATCCATGACCATATCTAAATATGTAAAATTGTATTCCGCCCTGATGCTGCCTGATTCATCCGTATATTCCTGATAAATCGCCATATCATCACAAAAGATCCCATGCCCTCTGATATGTCTGAAACCGATCTGTTCCTGCACCAGCTTTAACTGTTCCTGATACTGCTGCTGCAGGGCCAGCCCCATCCGCCCTGTACCGACACAGTAATCTGCGTGATTCTTAAAACTGCATTCTGTTTCATTTCCTATCTGGTAACTGATTTGCTTTTCCATTTAATTCCCCTTCCCCTGAATATGGTCTGCTTAAAGAGTTTTCTATATTATAACATTTTTTGCACTGGAAAAAAATGTAAAATCCATAAAAAGGAGCTTATTCACAGATTGATTGAAAGAATCCGGAATAAGCTTCTTATCATTGTTTTTTATTGCTCCTTTTCAGGAAGCGGAGGCGGTGCAACGAAATTTTCAGGAATGGCTGGATCTCTCATGCCGTAGACCCGGCTGTATTCCTTGGTCTCCTGATTCTTTACTGTTTCAGAGCGGTTCATGGACAAAAATTTGGTCAGTTCGTAGCAGTCCACCCATATTTCATTGTTTCCTTCTTTCTGGGACTCATCAAAAATCAGCTGGAGTCCGAAATGAAGATGAGGCTGGTTAATGTTATTGGTGTTTTCTGTCCGGCTGTATCCGGTACGGCCCAGATATCCTATGACATCTCCCGCATTTACAATGCTGCCCTGTTTTAATGATTTGTGATAGGGATAATTTTTTCTTAAATGGGCGTAATAGTAGTAACGTTTTCCATCAAAACTTCGGATACCAAGCCTCCAACCGCCGTATTGATTCCACCCGATGGCTTCCACATAGCCGCTTTCCACCGCAATGACAGGAGTTCCAACCTGACCCATCATATCATGGCCTAAATGCTGGCGTTTGAATCCGTAGGATCTGGCAGTTCCGAAATCGTCAAAATCATTGTAGGGAAATCCTTTGGCAATGGGGGAATAGCCTTTTAACCCGTATTTGGTTACCCAGACCTTATCGGGATTTACGGAACCATCCGGCAGTAAATCCGGTGTGGCATAGAGCGGGGCATTGGCAGAAGGAATCTGAATCTCATATTGCCCAACCAGACCGTCTAACACGGCTCCATAGGCTTCCCTGTAATAATTGTAATATTTCATTTTGCAAGTCAGCTCTTCCATTGTTTTTCCTGATAGGAGCTGTTCAGCCAGCGAGTCTAAATCTTTGCTGGAATATCTGGAGAAATCCCCCCCATATCTGGCTCCCAGATAGGCAAGCAAATCCACCCAGTTTAAATGAACTTCAGACTGGCAGGTGTTGACATCATAACGGAAGGCTTCCTGCATAGCTTTTGCAGTTACGTCAAAATCCACCCATTTTATATACTTTTTTGCTTCCGAAGAACTGGCTTTTTCTTCCTGATTCACGACTGGAAATGAGAATCTGCCGCTGGGTGATATAAAAAATAGGGAGACTAAAAGAAACGTAAGAATGATCATTTCTATGTAAATAATAAGATGATGCCGTGCCTCGGGGAAAGATGTAAAACTCTTTTTGAATGGGTTCATAAGAATTCTCCTTGTCGTTCCATGAAAGATGCATGTGAAAAGGGAAAGCAGCTTTCTTTGGCTTTCCCATATATGATATGCGAAAAGAACGGAATTTATGACGGATAATGCGGAAAGCGGGTCAGTGTTGGAAAAAGGGAATGCTGAATTAAAAAAATCGGGACGGTGCGAAAACCGTTCCGATTTATATTTTAAAAACAATTATAGCATCCCATTTTACAGATACTCGTCACAACCGCCCTGACCTTATCGTGTTCTTTGCAAAAGGGTTTAAAAATGCACACCATAGTGATTGCATTCTGAGGAGGTCTGGTCATAATCGTGGAGTTGCAGATAAATCGGAAGTTGACTCCCCTGGCTTCCTGTGTTGCTACCAGATAGGGCTTGTAGGTAGTGCCGCGTAAATCCCTGGTGGCCTCATAGAAAATAGCCAGGTCTCTGCAGTCGACGTCACGGTAAGGGGTAAAGCCGCCCGGGCACAACATATGAGAAACTCCTTTGCTTTTCTATTGTTATATCATATGCAGTACCGGGGACGAGCGTGAATTTTTTTCATCTTTTTATCAGGAAAGTTCAATGATTTCCCTGTCTTCCGGAATAAGAAGCTCTCCGGAAAAGAAGGGACTGCCTTCCGTGGTATAAAGCTCTTTCCTGTTTTCTAAATTTTTGTCTTCTGTATGCCACAGTATTAAATGGTCCGCCTTTAATTCTTCCCCAACCCGGCAGGCATCAGCAACTGTACTGTGATGCTTTTCGTAAGGTTTAAAAACTTCCCGGTCTCTGTAAAGGCAGAATGTTTCGTGGAGCAGCCAGCTGCTTCCTGCAACAAATCCGGCGTATTTGGGATTATAGGGCTCATCACCGAAAAAGGATAAGCGTTTTCCATTATTAAGAACTGTGGTGAATCCGTACTGCTCTGCTTTTGTGGAATGGATATCAAAAAAGGTGATATCATAACCAAGTATGGATCTGGTTTCTCCGTTTTCTACGGGAATTAAATGAATCCTGGTTCCGATCAGTTCATAAAATTTTTTCTGCAGAGTCAGACGGCAGAGGGTGTCGATTACTGAAACCAGATTTTTATGGCTGTAAATATTTAAGTCCCCTTCGTAGTTCCCGGATTTGATTCTGGTTCCGATAAAACGCACCATCCAGATGATGCCCAGAATGTGATCGGTATGTTCATGTGTTGCAAATATATGATGGATATGGGACAGATCCACCTTCATATCATTTAATATCGAGAGGATTCCGTTGCCGCCTCCGGCGTCAATCATAAAATAATCCTCGTCTTTTTTTATTGCAAAGCAGGTATTATAGCATCTGGTGGCAGCGGCGTTGCCAGTTCCGAAAACATATAATTGTTCCATAGGTATCTCCTTATAGTTGCGGTAGTTCCCGGTTTCGCGTTCAAAGTCTGGTGAAATATGAAAGACAGGCAGGCGAAAGGGGTTTAAAATTGACGTTTTTTATGATACTATAAAATTAAATGCAATGCAACCGTGTCAAAAAAAAGGGAGAATGTATTTATGAAAGATTTGGCTTATTTAAAGCTTATGGCAAGGGAATATCCCACTATCCGGGCAGCCTCCAGTGAAATTATTAATCTGACTGCCATTCAGGGACTTCCCAAGGGGACAGAGTATTTTTTCAGTGACTTACATGGGGAACATGAGGCATTTATTCATCTGCTGAAGAGCGCTTCCGGTGTGATTCGGGAAAAGATTTCAGAAACGTTCAGTCATATCCTGCCGGAAAAGGAGGAGGTGGAGTTAGCAAACCTAATTTACTATCCGGATCGCATTATGAACCAGCTGGAGCTTAGCGGACAGGCAGATGATGACTGGCAGAGAGTGACAATTTACCGCCTGGTTCAGATCTGCAAGGTAGTATCTTCAAAATACACCAGATCCAAGGTCAGAAAAAAGATGCCTCCGGAATTTGCCTATATCATAGACGAACTTCTTCATGTTGATTATAACGATGACAATAAACGGGTATACTACAGCGAAATTATAAGGTCGATTATTGATATCCGCATTGGAGATAAATTTATCATAGCTCTTTGTGAACTGATTCAGAATTTAACCATTGACTGCCTTCACATCATTGGAGATATTTTTGACCGGGGACCGAGAGCGGATATGATTATGAATGAACTCCTGCAGTTTCATGATGTGGACATTCAGTGGGGAAACCATGATATATCCTGGATGGGAGCAGCAACCGGCAATCTTGCATGTATCTGCAATGTTTTAAGAATTGCCATCAGCTACAACAGTTTTGATGTTCTGGAGGATGGGTATGGGATTAATTTAAGACCGCTTTCCATGTTTGCCGCAAGAGTATACCGCAATGATCCATGCGAGCGTTTTTCTCCCCAGATTCTTGATGAAAATATTTACGATGCTGTGGATCCGGGGCTGGCAGCCAAGATGCATAAGGCAATTGCTGTGATTCAGTTTAAAGTAGAGGGGCAGATTATAAAGCGCCATCCGGAGTATGAAATGAATGACAGAATTTTATTGGAATCCATCGATTACGGAAAGGGAACCGTAACTGTGGAAGGAAAAGAATATCCGCTTCTTGATACATCCTTTCCCACCATTGATCCTGAAAATCCGCTGGCACTGAATGAAGAGGAAGAGGAACTTTTAAGAACTCTGCAGCTGTCATTTATGCACAATGAACTGCTTCACCGCCATGTCCGTTTCCTCTATTCTCATGGAAGCATGTATAAATGCTATAACTCCAATCTTCTTTATCATGGCTGTATCCCCATGCGGGAAGATGGTACGTTTGAGGAATTACTGATGGAAGGTGCTTTCTATTCCGGGAAAGCGCTCATGGATTATGTTGATAATAAGATCCAGAATGCCTATTTTCTTCCGGAGCATACTTCTGAAAGCAGGGATGCCAGGGATTTTATGTGGTATCTATGGTGCGGAGCCAAGTCTCCGGTATATGGAAAAGGAAAGATGACGACCTTTGAGCATTATTTTATTGAAGACCATCAGACGCACAAGGAGCCGATGAATCCATATTACCGACTGAGTATAAAGGAAGAATACTGCGAAAAAATATTGAAAGAATTTGGACTTTGCGGAGAGAGTGCCCATATAATTAACGGCCATGTTCCGGTTAAGATAAAAGAAGGAGAATCTCCGGTAAAAGCAGGAGGAAGGCTGTTTCTTATAGATGGCGGGCTGTCGAAGGCATATCAGTCAAAAACAGGAATTGCAGGCTATACACTGATCTATAATTCCAATCACCTTGCTTTAGCCGAACATAAGCCTTTTGATCCGGATAAGGAGAGTACACCAAAGGTTTCGGTTGTTGAGAATATGAAACACCGGGTGATGGTCGCCGATACGGATAAGGGAACGGAACTGGCTGGAAGAATTGAGGATTTAAAAGAGCTGGTGGCAGCTTACAGGGAGGGAATCATAAAAGAACGGGTAGAGTAGTCTGGCACATTATGAAAAATTAAGATTTTTTTCAGATAAGATTTCTTTACGGAACCCCTGTCAAATGGTAGAATAGTCGAAAGTTACTTACTTTATTGAAGGAGGCTCAGATGAGCAGACAGGAATTTTTACAGCGTTTAAGGGATACCCTGACAGGGGAAGTTTCCGGCAGCGTGGTTGAAGAAAATATCAGATATTACGAAGAATATATCCGTGGAGAAGTTTTAAAGGGCTCTTCGGAAGAAGCTGTTACCGAAGCGATCGGAGACCCGAGACTGATTGCCAAGACGATTATAGAAGCCAGTGAGAATGCAAAAGAAAGCAGCAGCAGTGGCAGCGGCAGTTTTTACAGCTCCTTTTCCGGAAAGGATCAGAATGTTTATGAGGAACCCGGTCAGGAAAGACGGGGAATGCATTATTATGATTTAAGTAAATGGTATTGGAAGCTCCTTGGAGTTGTTGCAATTGTTCTTTTTTTCTTCCTTGCTGCAACAATCGTAACCGGTATTTTCAGCCTTCTGGCGCCTCTGATGGGACCGCTGCTTTTAATTGGACTTATTTACTGGTTTATAAAAGGATTGAAACGATAATGTCACTATTATGTAACAATATAAATGGAATATATTACAAAAGTGTAACGGCATTTATGACTTTGAATGGTCATAAATGCCGTTTTTGCTTGACAAATTCTGAAAGAGAGGATATAATTCGAAATGTAACAATTATGTAATATTTAAGTCAAATATTTGCGGCGGGAACTATCTACGCAGACAGGAGATTCAATATGAAATTCAGAATGTGGAAGGTCATGGGACTTTTAGGACTTCTAACTACCTTAAATTTAAGCTTTCAGACAGAGGCGAAAGCTGCTGAGATCACAGTAGAAACCAGTACAACACTCTTTGCCAGAATGGACAAGCCTGTATCTGTCAGATCAACTGCAGGGGATGACGGGGCAGTTGTGACCACTGTTTTGGAAGGTCAGACCTGTGAGGTGGTTGAACCTGAAAAGGCTGGCTGGCTGAAGGTGAAAGTGCCTGAGGGCGATGGATACATACGCAGTGACTCTGCGACACTGATTGAAAAAACACAGGAAAAGGTGGACGAGTCTGCCAAGGAACGCAAAGAGGTTGTGGACTATGCTCTTCAGTTCGTAGGAGGACGTTATGTATACGGCGGTGTAAATCCAAATACAGGTGTGGACTGTTCCGGTTTTACCAGATATGTTCTGAAAAAGTCTGCAGATGTTGAGTTAGATCACAGTGCCAGGTCACAGTCAGGGAAAGGAAAAATAATAAGTTACGAACAGGCCCGTCCCGGGGATCTGGTATTTTATGGAAAAAACGGAGCCATTAATCATGTGGCTTTGTATATGGGTGATGGTAAAGTAGTCCATGCATCCACCGAAAAAACAGGAATTATCGTAACAAACGTCATGTATCGCAAACCTGTGAAATTTGTCAGTGTTTTAAACTAATATAATTTTAAATTCGTGCAGTTTTAAATAATACTTGACGAAAAGATAAAATAAATGTATAATAACCGTAATGAAATTAATAATTACGTAACATTTGAAACTCAAAAAGTAAAAATAGGAGCAGATTTCCCGATGATAAATAAAGTATGGAAAACGTTAGGACTTATGGCTTTTTGTGGAACAATGATCGTTGCAGTTCCTTCAGATGTAAGAGCAGATGAGATATCCGGTCCAGGATTAAGTTTTGGAAACTATATGGTAACCGTAAATTCCGATCAGGTTACAATCAGTAAAGATGAAGAGGGTACAGAACCCTTAATGAACGCTTCCAAAGGATCCGCCTTTGAAGTTGTGGAAGATATGGGAGACGGATATTTAAAGGTTAAGGTGAACGATACATATGGCTATTTGCCGGCGGAGGGAAGTGCCACTGTAACTGCAACCGATGAAGCGACGTTAAAAGCGCTGGAAGAAAAAGCTCAGGCACAGTCAACCGTTAATTTCAGACAAGGCATTGTTAATTATGCACTGCAGTTCATAGGCGGACGTTATTCCTATGGCGGCAGTGATCCTCATACAGGAGTGGATTGCTCCGGATTTACAAGATATGTGATGCAGCACGCAGCAGGCCTTTCCATCAGCCGTTCTTCAGGAGGACAGGCTTCACAGGGAAGAGCAGTCAGTGCAGATCAGATGCGTCCGGGCGACCTGATTTTTTATGGAAGCGGAAGTTCCATCAATCATGTTGCCATGTACATCGGGAACGGACAAGTAGTACATTCATCAACTTACAGTACAGGTATTAAGACATCTCCGTGGAATTATCGGACACCTGTAAAAATTGTCAACGTGCTTGGCGATTAATGAAATAGCGGATTACCGGATTTTGGAAAGGGATATAGGGCCTTCGGCATGGGATTGCCGGAGGTCTTTTGTTGTATGGAAGTCTTTCAATAAACCACCTGCTATGTTGGAGGTCTGCCCCCCTACATCGGGTTCCTCCTTGTGTGGCTCTTTCAAGGGTTTGATAGGCGGAAAGGACTTAAAGTTTGCAATAAAGCAAGAGGCGGGTTTCCCACATTCCCGTTGGCCTTTATGATACTAAATGTTTAAATTTATAATTTAAGGAATCTGAAGCGATATTTTTTGAAAGAACACCAAATAATAATGCAAAAGAAAGTAAATACTTAGTTTTCATGGGTCAAATAGAAACAGCCGTAATAGGGGAGCTATTCGGCTGCTTCTGAGGGGAGTATAAATAATTAATAAGGATGAGGAATAATATTCCTCAAGTAAATTATAATATAGGCTTTGTAAAAATGCAAAGTTATTTTAAAAACAAATTAAAAAAAAGAATTTTCCAAATTAAAAAAATAAGTATATTATGCCGGATATTCGCCATACTACACCATGTAACAAAAAACACCCACAGGAGGTATGAAAATGTCTAATAATAATTATAATGACAGCTACAACGATATGGATAATTCTACAAGGAATTACCACACATCAAGCCAGAACAACAACCAGAACAACAACCAGAACAACAATCAGAACAACAACCAGAACAACAGCCAGAACAACAATCAAAACAACAGCCGGAACAACAGCCAGAACAACAGCCAGAACAACAGCCGGAACAACAGCCAGAATAACATGCAGGACACAAACCGTAATTGCCGTGATTCCAGCCGTGACTCCAGCCGCAACAACAACCAGAACAAATCTTTCTAATATCAGACAAAATTAAAAAAGGCGTGGGAAAGTGACAACGGGGTCCTTTCCCGCGCTTTTTTTGCTTTTTCCCATTCTGAAAAATCCGGAATATATTATTACTAGAAAGGACAGGTGATAGTATGTTCACGACAATACCGGTGTGGGAAGTCGATCAATATATAGAAAATAATGAAAATGTGATGCTCATAGACCTTCGAAGCCCGTATTCTTACCAAAGAGGGCATTTAAAAGGAGCAGTGAATCTTCCTTATGAGCAGTATGATATATGGAAAAAACAGCTGCCCAGAGAAAAACGTCTTATCTTCTATTGTTCCAGAGGCGGACAAAGCATGAATGTTTGCAGACATTTGGAGGCAATGGGCTTTCATGCGATCAATCTGGCTAATGGAATTGCCTATTACAAGGGAAAATATATGGTACGCGGATAGGTATTCATTGACAGATATACCTTCCAGGTCTTAAAATATACCTGATAACCAACAAAAGGAGAAAATACGTATGAAATATATGATTGCTTCCGACATTCACGGCTCCGCTTATTATTGCAGGAAGCTGATAGATGCATATAAAAATTCAGGAGCTGAGAGACTGATCCTCCTTGGAGATATTCTTTACCATGGACCGAGAAATGATCTTCCCAAAGAATATGCGCCCAAAGAGGTCATCTCCATGCTGAACAGTTATAAGGACCAGATTTACAATGTGCGGGGAAACTGTGATACGGAAGTTGATCAGATGGTCCTGGAGTTCCCGGTCCTTTCTGATTACGCGTTGTTTGTGATTGACGGCCTTACTATTTATGCCACACACGGACATATCTACAATAAGGAACATCTTCTTCCAATGAAAAAGGGAGATATTCTGCTTCACGGACATACGCATATCCTGACTGCTGAAATTTCAGGAGATATCACCATACTGAATCCAGGCTCTGTTTCAATTCCAAAAGGAGGAAATCCGCCTACGTATGCGCTGCTTGAAGACCGGAATTTCCGGATAATGGACTTTGAAGGTAATATTGTAAAAGAAATGAACTTAGGAGATTAATGTGAAAAAAACATATGAACTGATTGCACCCTGCCATTTTGGTATGGAAGCGGTATTAAAAAAAGAAATTACAGAACTTGGTTACGATATTACTTTAGTGGAAGACGGAAGAGTGACCTTTCTGGGTGATGATGAGGCAATCTGCCGTGCCAATGTATTTTTAAGAACTGCCGAACGGGTTCTTTTAAAAGCAGGAAGCTTCCATGCCCAGTCCTTTGAAGAGCTTTTTCAGGCGACTAAGACAATTCCATGGGAAGAATATATCCCTTCTGACGGAAAATTCTGGGTTGCAAAGGCCTCATCGATTAAGAGTAAGCTGTTCAGCCCTTCCGACATTCAGTCCATTATGAAGAAAGCCATGGTGGAACGAATGAAGGGCGCTTACAAAGTGGAGTGGTTTGAAGAAAATGGAGCAAGCTATCCTCTTCGTGTTTTTCTGTATAAAGATGAGGTTACCGTAGGGATTGATACGACGGGAGATTCCCTTCATAAAAGAGGTTACCGTACACTCACCAGCAAGGCTCCCATTACGGAAACCCTGGCTGCAGCGCTGATCATGCTGACCCCATGGAACAAAGACAGGATTCTGGTGGATCCATTTTGCGGAAGCGGTACGTTTGTCATTGAGGCGGCCATGATGGCAGCCAATATGGCTCCGGGAATGAACCGGTCCTTCTTATCTGAAGACTGGAAGAATATCATACCAAGAAAGTGCTGGTATGATACCATGGATGAGGCCAATGATCTGGTGATGAATGACGTCAAGGTGGATATACAGGGATATGATATTGATCCTGAAATTGTAAAAGCAGCCAGAGCCAATGCAGAATCTGCAGGTGTGGAACATCTCATTCATTTCCAGCAGCGGTCAGTCGATGCGTTAAGCCACCCGAAAAAATACGGCTTTATCATCACCAACCCTCCATATGGCGAACGTATTGAGGAAAAGAAGAATCTTCCGGAACTGTACCGTCAGATCGGAGAACGCTATGCTGCACTTGATGCATGGTCTCTGTATATGATCACTGCGTTCGAGGATGCGGAAAGGTATATCGGCAGAAAGGCAGATAAGAACCGAAAGATTTATAATGGAATGATGAAGACCTATTTCTATCAGTTTATGGGGCCGAAGCCTCCGAAAAGAAAAGCAGGAGATGAGTTTGAAAAATAAGATCCGGTTTGCCTTTTTTCTTGTTGTGCTGTGCGCAGCTGCGGCTATAGGGGCGGATAAATTTGTTCCCTTACAGGCGGATTATCCGTATATGGGACAGCTTCCAGCTGTCTATGACGGAAGAAAGAACGGCCGCGCTCCGGCAGTGAAAAATCAGGGATCTCTTGGTACCTGCTGGGCATTTGCATCTTTACAGGCATTGGAAGCCAGACTTTTGCCAGAAGAATCCTTCGATTTTTCCGAAGATCATATGTCTTTAAATAATGGATTTTTCATCCCCCAGGAAGAGGGAGGGGAGTATACCATGTCAATGGCTTACCTCCTTTCCTGGCAGGGACCGGTACTGGAAGCAGAGGATCCATATGGGGACGGAATATCTCCAAAAGGACTGAAAGCAGTAAAACATGTTCAGGAGATCCAGATGATACCTGGGAAAGACTACGAAAAAATAAAGCGGGCTGTTCTCCGTTACGGAGGAGTTCAGAGTTCACTCTATACTGCCATGAATGGGGCTGAGAGCCAGTCGGCCAGTTATAATGATGAGGCGTCCGCTTATTGTTACATAGGCTCTGAGCCGCCCAATCACGATTCTGTGATTATCGGCTGGGATGATGGATTTTCCAGAGAGAATTTTAACGTTCCGGTAAATGGTGACGGGGCGTTTATCTGTATGAACAGCTGGGGAGATGGATTTGGTGACCAGGGCTTTTTTTATGTATCCTATTATGATTCCAACATCGGTATGAATAATATTGTATATTCCGAAGTAGAAGATCCGGGCAGATATGACAGGATCTATCAGTCGGATTTACGGGGCTGGGCAGGCCAGCTTGGTTATGGCAGTGATACAGTCTGGTTTTCCAATGTGTATGAGGCGGAAGAATCCCAATATTTGAAGGCTGCTGGATTCTATGCGACTGCGCCTCACACATCTTATGAGATTTACGGGGTGCGTAAGACTGGAAAAGAGTCTGACATTATAGACGGCAATGAGTTTGACCGGAAAATTTTCCTTACAAACGGAGAGTTTGAAAACGCTGGTTACTATACCGTATCCTTTGACAAAAAGACTAAAAAAGAACTGAAATTAAAAAAGGGAGAGCGGTTTGCAGTCATTGTGAAAATTACCACTCCCGATACAGTTCACCCTGCAGCGATTGAATATGATGCAGGAGACGGAAGAACCTTTGTAGATTTATCTGACGGGGAGGGTTATATCAGTCCGGACGGCAGAGTGTGGGAGAGAGTGGAAGAAAAACAGAACTGCAATTTGTGCCTGAAGGCGTATACGGCTGCCCAATAGAAAAAAGGTTTGAAGGAGAGAACAGATGAGGGAGAACAGAATTATTTTTGCAACTGGAAACGAAGGAAAAATGAGGGAGATCCGTGAAATCTTAAAGGATTTGGGAATGGAAGTGTGTTCCATGAAAGATGCCGGTATTCATCTTGATATAGAGGAAAACGGAGCTACTTTTGGGGAAAACGCAGAAATAAAAGCCATGGCAGTGTGGAAAAAGTCCGGTGGAATCGTTTTGGCAGATGATTCCGGTCTGGTGGTAGACTGCCTGGACGGAGAGCCTGGAATTTACTCTGCCCGGTATATGGGAGAGGATACCTCCTATGAAATCAAAAATCAGACCATATTAAACCGTGCAGCCCTTGCTGTTGGAGCGGAGAGAAGTGCACGTTTTATTTGTAATATTGCTGCAGTGCTTCCCGACGGGTCTGTGCTTCATACGGAAGCAGCCATGGAGGGACTGATTGCTGATAAGCCGGCTGGAGGCGGGGGATTTGGTTATGACCCGATTCTTTATATACCAGAGTTTCATATGACTGCGGCTGAGCTTACCATGGACCAGAAAAACCGGATCAGTCACAGAGGGAAGGCGCTTGAAGCCATGAAAGATAAGCTGAAAGAGCAGTTTGGGGAGGAGAATCATGAAAGTACTGATTGTCAGTGATACCCACCGGAAGGATGAAAATCTTCTGCGGGTGATCGGGGAAAACAAACCCTTTGACATGCTGATCCACCTGGGAGATTCAGAAGGCAGTGAAAAGAAGATTGAGAGCTGGCTGGATGAAGGCTGTGAGCTTCACATGGTTCTTGGAAACAATGACTTTTTCTCAGACCTGGAGCGGGAAAAGGAAATTAAAGTGGGCAGTTACCGGATACTTCTGACCCACGGGCATTACTATAATGTATCTCTGGGAGTGGAACGGCTGGAAGCGGAGGCTAAAGAGCGGAATATTCAGATCGCCATGTTCGGACATACCCACAGACCGTTTTATGAGGTACATAACGGGATTATAATCTTAAATCCCGGAAGTATGTCCTATCCCCGCCAGGAAGGCAGAAAACCCTCTTATATGATTATGGAACTGGATGAGCAGGGAGAAGTTCATTTTACTCTGAATTTTCTGGAAAAAGTATAATATAAATAAAACCCTGACAGAGTGACTTTGATATGCTCCCTTCTAGGTAGACAAGTGAAATAATAAAACTTGTTTATCTAGAAGGGAGTGTTTTTTATACCTAGAAATGTATCACCACAGAACAAACTACAAGCAGTTAGCGAATATCTTGCTGGAAAAGGAAGCCAGAAATGTATAGCTAAGAAATATGGTTGTGACGAGAACAATCGTATAGCAGATATAATTGAAATAATTCATGAGGAATCACCCGATAAGGGATACCGTAGAATAAGAGATGAGCTTGAACGATATCATAATACAAAAGTGAATGATAAGCGTGTGCTTCGTATTTGCCGTAAAGGTAATATTAAATCAACTATTAAGTATTCCAATAATGGGTGTACAAGGCAAGCAGCTAACCCACAGTATATAGCTG
>NZ_QOHO01000105.1 GCF_003432035.1 Lacrimispora amygdalina | reverse complement strand
GACCTGTTGGGCCAGTATCGCCTTGCAGCCCAGTCGGGCCTGTATCACCCTGCAGACCAGTCGGGCCAGTATCACCCTGCGGGCCAGTGGGACCAGTGTCGCCTTGCAGACCAGTCGGGCCGGTATCGCCCTGCAGACCTGTTGGGCCAGTATCACCCTGCGGGCCAGTGGGACCAGTGTCGCCTTGCAGCCCAGTGGGGCCAGTGTCGCCTTGCAAACCTGTTGGGCCTGTATCACCTTGCAGACCAGTTGGACCAGTTTCCCCCTGCGGACCAGTCGAACCAGTATCGCCTTGCAGCCCAGTGGGGCCAGTATCCCCCTGCGGGCCGGTAGGACCTATACCGCCGCTCTCGTCATCCCCGATTACAGCCAGGCTGGCTTTTACCGGTACAATAGAAGAATAAAAAACCGTTGCGGCGCTGTTGTTCTTTAGCTCCACTGTAACTGGAACCGCCGAAACTTCTATAACCGCCACTCCAACGACCTCTCCGGTCTTTATGGGTGAATTGCCGATTACGGAATCTCCCTGAGATGAAACCAGAACAAAGCCGGCACCGTTTACCGAAAGTGACGATTGTGTTGCCACCCACCAATCAAACTCATATCTTCCCGGCTCAAGTAGGGTAATTACGCCAGTCGTCGCATTATAACTTATATTTTCAGATTGAAACAGGATAGAGTCGAAAATTACATTTTGGTCTGCTGCAACGCTTCCTGCCTCCAAACGTTCCACTTGCAATGATGTATTACTCATGGGCATACGCCTCCTTTATTTGATACATGTACTGGTGGGTTTGCTCATCGAAGGCATTGCAAAGCCATGTCCTTTATCACAAGCACACAAATACAGATATAATAAAATATGTCATATTCTACTGATTTGTGTATCTTTCTGGTGATCCACACGGCATTTTGCCGATGAGGACGGCATGAATATGGTTCCGCCAGATTCTATATCATCCAGAATGCAGACCGTGGATGCCAGAAATACCAGAGCCGCCTAATCCTTCCTATCCACTCGGAACGCAGCTGTGTTCTCCCAAGCCTTCGCGGGGCTATCACGATTCAGTATAGTACAGGGACTTGCCTTTGTAGCATTGTTTTTTTCGTGTTTTGTAAAGTTCTTTTCAAGGAAAATACCTTCGTGGAATCATGGAGAATCCCCCAAAAGGTTGTCAAAAGTTGACCTTCATCGGGCTTAAATGACAGACAAAAATTTGATAAAATTAAGATGAACCACTTAAACATATAGGTAAACCGGCCGGATGTACAAGGGTATGCCAACATCCAAGCCGGTTTCCATTATTTTATCGCCCCAATCGATGAAGGAGGTGTTGCTTTATTATGGCGAAAAGAAACAGATGGACGGAGCATTTCGATACCCGGGACCCGGAGCATCCTATTCTGACAATCGTTGTTTTGGGATTAATTATAGTGGCCCTTATTGTGATCGGTTTCATGCTGCCCGACAACGGACCGGAAAAGCTTAGAAAGGAACTGACGAAAGCGGGGTATGAGGTGGCAAATATTGAATTTACCCTGATTGAAAAAAGAGAGCTATGGTCTGGCCGCGGGAATATCTATCAGTCTTCCAAGCCCATCGAATATGCGGACGGGGTTTTTGTCACGCAATGGGAGCTGAAATCCTACACCTTTGGCTCGTTCAGGACTTATTGGACAGTGGCGCCGTACCCGTTTGTTGAAAGCGAGTCCCCTGTGGACTTGCTGCTGACAATCGCACAAAAAGACTTTGAACTTCTGGCAAGACAAGCAGGCGCTCAGAGTGTTGAGGAATACGCCAGGCAGATTCTTATTGACAGAATACAGGAATCCGGCAACGAAGGGGAATAAAGCGATACCGGCTGGCATCTGACTGGTCGGTGTGGTACATAAGAAGGAGATGATCACTATCCCTAAAATCTATACATCCGAGAATGTTATTACCGCGGCAATGAAGCGGATCAACATCATATTTGCGAAGTTTCCTCATCTTTATCTTTGCGTATCCGGCGGGAAAGATTCGTCGGTGATGCTCCAACTTTGTGCATACATAGCACGAAAAAAGAACCGGAAATTTAGTGTTCTGTATATCGATCTCGAAAGTCAGTACCGTGCGACCATTGAACATATTGAGGAGCTGCGCCGGCTTACAGAGGATGTGGTAGACCAATTCTATTGGTGCTGCCTGCCTTTATCGCTTCGAAACGCAGTATCGGTAATCCAGCCGAAATGGATCTGCTGGGACCAAAATGAACGTAACAAATGGGTGCGGGATATGCCCGCTCACGAATGCGTCATTCACGAAAACAACCTGCCGGAAGGCTGGGACTGGTTTTATAAAGGGATGGAATTTGAAGAATTTACACCACTGTTCAGCCAGTGGTTTCAACAGCAGGCAGGTACGCCTATAGGGGTTGGCATAGCGATTCGAAGCGATGAAAGCCTCAACCGTTTCAATACCATTATCAATAAAAATAAAATGCGGTACGACCATTACGGCTGGACGACAAAGCTGCGCACCTCCGATGCTGATTGTGAGGTCTATCACTTTTACCCAATTTATGATTGGAGGACAGAGGACATCTGGGGTGCAGTCAGCCAGCTGGATCTTGCCTTTAATGAAATTTACGAGCTCATGTATAAAAATGGGCTTTCCATCCACCAGCAGCGGCTCTGCCAGCCCTACGGCGACGACCAGCGAAATGGGCTGGATCAGTTCAGGGCGCTGGAACCAGAAACATGGGAGAAAGTGGTGAACCGGGTGCATGGTGTGAATTTTGGCAATATCTACGCCAGATCTTCCTTGCTGGGCAACATGAAGTCCGAAAAGCCCTCCGGAATGACCTGGCAGCAGTATGCGGTATTCCTGTTGGAATCTCTGGGGCTGTACGCGCCGGAGCTGAGAGATCATTATTACCGTAAGATTAAAACATACCTTGATTGGTGGGAGGAGCATGGCATTTTTCTGGATATCATCCCGGACGAGGCTGACCGGAAAATGGAAGCGCAAAAAAAGGTTCCTTCATGGCGGCGGGTGGCACGAGCCATCGAAAAGAACGATTTTTGGATGCGGCGGCTCAGCTTTGCCCCCACAAAGCTGGATGCACAACGATTGATAGAGCTCCGAGAAAAGTATCTTCATCTCATTCATTTGGAAGATGTAGAGGACAAGCATATGAGGGAGGTGATTGTGGCGGATGATAACAGGAAAGATACAGTGCTTTGAGGGGCAATATGACAAGGAGCTTTTTTACTCCAAAATGGGGCGTTTTTTTGCGGAAGAACAGTATCTGCGCCGGATGCCCTACCTGCGCAACGAGTCCGACAGGATATGGTTCGTGATTGAGAGAGACGGGAAAGTTATCGCGTTTTCCTCCCTGCGGATCATGGACGAATATGTCCTGTTCACAACGGAATATGTTGAGGAAGGACACCGCAGGCAGGGATTGTTCAAAGCGTTGACGGATATCCGGTTCAAGTATTGCAGCGGACTGGACATGCCCATCCGAACCGCAACAAACGTCGACTTTATCCGGGACTACTACATACGGCGGGGATTTGACGTATACAGGGCAACGAAACACTATTGGTTTTTATGCAGCGAAGGTCAGGAGGTTGCCAGTGGAATCGGCAAATATGAAAAAGTACAAAACATGTAACACGGAAATTGACGAACATATTGAAAGGCTCCGGGAGCTTCTTGTGCCGATGGAACTGGAAGAAAAAGTACATACGCTGAATAAAATCCGCCGAGCGCTGGGCGAGTGCTCACCGTTTAACGATCCGGTAGACGTTGTGGAGTGGATTCCGGCCGACCGGGTATACGCCAACGATTACAATCCGAATATAGTCGCACCCGATGAGATGGCGCTGCTGTATACATCGATCCGCGTTGATGATTTCACCCAGCCAATCGTCTCCTACCGTATTGATGATGCCCACTATGAGATCACGGATGGTTTTCATCGCAACAAGGCCGGTCGGTATCCCGATATTGCGGCAAAGCACCACGGATATCTGCCTCTGACGACCATCGACAAACCCCTTGATGAGCGCATGGGCTCCACCATACGCCATAATAGGGCAAGGGGTACCCACCAGATCCGGTCGATGAGCGAGATTGTTGTTAGCCTGACTCAGATGGGATGGTCGGAAATGAAAATCAGCGAGAGCTTAGGCATGGAGTTGGACGAGATCATTCGTCTGAAACAGATCAGCGGGCTGAAAGAAGCGTTTCAAAACCACGAATTTTCTAAATCCTGGACGGAGTTTGAAAAGAAATATTACAAATGACAGATTATTAATATCAAATCTAACATAACCAACGGGAAACGTACGGGGACGGGGAAGCTTCAAGCTCCTCCGTCCCCAATATTAAGAGTCCACACGTTTCTTTGGCATGATGCGATCACAGCCTATGCAGCTTTCCGGATGGTCTTCTCCTGTATATGGTCTAATATGCGCCGCACATCGGTATGCCATGCCGGAGTTGTTGCGCGGTCCAGAATTTTTCTCTGTAAGGTTGCAAAATTGTTGTTGTAGTAGGCAATATATCCGTATTTGTCGTAATGGGCAATATCGAAATTCAGGTGAAGAAACTGATAAAATGTATTGCTCATTTTCTCAAGTTTCCCGCTTTTTTTGAGCCGCTCATACTGCTTTATGATTTCCACATATGGATATACGGTATTCCCATCGACCAGAATACTGGCTTTCATCTTATGGAGATCTATTGCATCCTGCAGTTTAAGTCGGAGTTCACCTTCGTTTGGCAGCCAGTGTCCAACAAATTCACCTTCCAGGCCATCCAGTGTATCAAGAACGGCCTCCGCTTCGGCAATCTCTTTTGCATTGCCATATAAGGCAATTATCTTGTTCCTTGCGTATTCTTTCCTCATGATCTTATCCTCCATAATCATTGATGATTTCCTGTCTGCATATAAAAAGGAAGGGCTAACCCTTCCTTCACAAATGATTATTTTTCCGACGACTGGGATGATTGCTCATCATTCGCGGAACCTGAAGCTTGCTCCTTTTTTCTCTGGGCATACTGACGCCGGTACTCTTTTGCCTTATCCTGATTGTCCTTACGCCACTGACGTGATACCTCTTTGTAATGTTCGGCATTGGTCTGGTAGGACTGCTTTTGTCTTTTCCACTTACCATAAAAATAGCGGTAAGTGTCCAAAAACTCTTCATAGACATCGTGCTCATCAGGAGGCAGATATTTCGCCAGCGCGAGCAAAGCTTTTTCAAGTGTCTTTATATGCTTATCCTGCATCAGGCACACCTCCCGTCCCAATCATCTTTTTAATCCATTTCATCCTCATTCTTCTTTCATTCAGGGTGATAGCGGTGGCCAGTACTTGTCACAGCTATCCATAGATCCCATCTGCAAAAGCTCTGTTCTGTCACCGTTAAACTCCGGCGTACAGTAGATTTGCTGCGTCTGGGGGTCAATCAATGCAATTCTTCGTCTGGTCATACTTTTTACCTCGATTTCATGATTTCTTATCGTTCATTTCTATAATGACTGCACCAGGAAATTGCTCTTTCAGACTCTTGGCAGGCTCTGGAGGGCAATCTATCGACTGCTCATATATCGTTGTGCCCTCCGGATCATAACGGTATAGCACATCCCGGTTAAATCGGTAAATTGGATAGGAAACAAATCCGCTTTGGACGGATTCGCCTGTAGGTACCGCAAGGCCGTACTCTATGACGGCCTTTAGGATATCTTCACTATGCAAAAAGTTTTCATTAAATGCCGCCATGAACGACGGAAGAGAACTGATATTAACTGTTACATCGAAGTCCATCTGGCCTCTGTAATCGAACCAGACAGATAAATTTCCATTCGCCTGATACCGATTCACAAGTGGGCGGACTTTGTATTTTTTGCCATTATAAAATAGATCAATCGTCTTTCTCATGTTGATCTCCTTTCGAGAGTTTAGTTTGCAAATTTGCAGTCATCAGGAAAGCAGAGTTCGTAGCCTTCCAAGTCAGATGGATTGAAGTACACAACCTCAGGGACTTCAACCTCACCCATTTGCATGGGGACGAGAAGAGGCTGAAGTCCCTGGACAACCCAAGCCTGGTCCGGAACCTTATCTAAAAATGTAGATAATGCAGAGAGCACAAATTCACCGTTGGCCGTCCAAATCTCCAGACTGGCGAGCAGCCCCTGGATCATAATCCATGCGCAAATGTTTTTTGTATTGTTTTCAATACAGGTGGTAATGTCCTTTTGAAGATTCATGGCGACCAAATAGGGCGGTTCGCCCTCCTTGTAAAAATAAGTGGGGAAATCATAATGTCTCATGGTTTTATCTCCTTTTCGTTTTCTATAGGTATTTCCTTGATCCTGTCAGGCCGTTTCCGGCAGTGGCAGGTTTGCGATATTTTTTGTTTGCCTCATCGAATCTGTACGATGATATTGGCTCTGTGTTCCTGTGGTATAACCATCTGCTGAATTGAGTATTTGGCAGTATTAGTCCGCACTTTTTACCCCTTCACTGTATAGAAACTCTAGGGCAAATTCCCTGGCGGTCGTGTGGGTGTCAAATGTGACCTCAAACTTGCCATTTTTATAGTATTTGAAGCCAAGAACCTTTGAACTGCCGGCTTCATGCGAATCAAAAATTCCGTCCGATTCGTACTTGCTGTAACCGGTGAAGCGGTACCATCCTGAATATATTTCATTCTGGCATTTGTCACTGTTAAAATAGGAGAGGGCACGGAGAATGGCCAGATACCCCTCACCGTTAAGCTCAACCTCGTATGAATTGCGAAAATCTTTCCTCGGATAAAGAATATCAAATGCAATCTTTTTGTTTTTGATCTCGTAATTCACCTTTTTGTGGTACGTGCACGTTGCCTTTTGGCTGGCCTCTTTAATTTCCTGTTCAACCCGCTCGGCAAAGGTGCTGCCGTTAAGCTCCAGAAAAATATGATCCAGCAAAAGATTGTAATCAAGCTCCGCGTTGATAACGGCGTCCAGATAAGCATTATAGGCGTCTTCGTAGGCTTGTGACTGCAGACGCAATTTTTCCTTGTATTCATCGCTCAGGTCACGAAAGCCATAAAAAGAGTGTTCGGGTCGCTCCGGCTTCTTAATACCCAAAAGCAGCTCATATTCGGGCTCATCGATGGAAACATTGTATTTCCGCTTAAAATAGCCAAGGATGATGGAAATAAATCTATTATGGATGCTCCCAATATGCTGCAGGGCGAAATCCTCTTTTTGAAGCTCTACATACGAGCAGCTGTAGTGATGATAGGTGGAGCCATGGCTGTCATACGCATTGTCCTCATCGATGGATTGCATAAATTCCTGGCAGTCATCTTTTAACTGCTGTAACACATCAAATGAGTAAAAATGCTGCCCCAAAACCTTTCTGTACAGCACCTGCTGCGTGGTACAAAAAGCCAGTTCTTCCGGGGAGATGCGGCTCACATTGGAGATTTCAACCTCCTCGAATTTTTCTAAAATAGCCAGTGTATCCATTCTCACGTTCCTTTCAGGGAAACAAGAGGAAGGGGGGAGCCCTTCCTCTTGTTTCTAAGTACGATTGATAAACTTTCTACCGGCTTCCATGACAATTTTTCATGGTACGCAGGAGAGTCATCAATCTATTTCAGTAAAGTCACTGCAGGCCAGATCATATCCGCTCACGTAATAATCATTATAAAGCCTGCATCCATACAAGTTAAAGTAAGCGCACTCATCACAGGTATGTTCCTCTGCCGCGCCTCTTGCAGCGTGGGATGTGAAATATCCATGCCCGAAATTAAAGCGGTTGAAAGAGATGAAATCATTCAGATCCCCGACTGCACTTTTATACTTTTCCACCAGCTCCGGGCGGTCTAATACATCGGCAATATGCTGAATCTGCGCATTGCTTTCGACGGCCTGCTTGCAATAGTTCGTCCTCAAAAAGGCTATGGGGTCTTTATGCCCCAGCTTGCCTAAAACGATGGACGCGATATAGCCGGTCCTGCCATGTCCGCCCATACAGAACAGGCCAACCTTCTTGTTGTGGCTTAACCTGTCAAGGATTTTTGAGATGAGTGCATCTAACACATCATCCGGTAAAGTCCCGTAATCATGTATTGGGTAGTACAGAATCTCACCGCGGAATCCCTTATCCCATATTTTCGGGTTCAGATCATTTAAGGGAACCAGCGTGTCTACTTGAATGGGCGCCTCAGCCATAGCGAAGGATTCCGCTTCACTGCCACAAAACAGGTTTTTTGATACTTCCACCGGCCCGATATGGCACGGTGTTTTTGTTCTTCTGGTTACAATCTTTTTTTTACTCATAGCATTTCCTCTCTTAAGCGGCTTGCTTATGTTCGCGGATGTGTTCACAGTTGCTTTCACCGCTACTATCAGGGCTGCTTTCAGGGCTGGTATCACGGCTATATTCGCGCCTGTATTCACGGTCTCTGTCACTGCAAAAATACTGCAGTGTTATGATGTTGCTTTCAGAATGCTCCAATCGCTTATCCCCCCATACAATAGGGTGGTAAGCAAATAGGAGCGTTTCGGCCACGTCACGAGCAGAGAGGTTGGAATCGGCGGCTGCCTTTACATCAATGATGTTCAGGTTATTTGCCCTCCAGAGGAGCCGATTAAGATGATATCCTTGTTTGGTGCCGAGCAAGGCTTGAGGCTCACACACCCGTTTAAAATTCAGAAAATCAATATATTCCGGTAAGTACTGCAGGTTAAAGATTCCTGCACGTTTATCAAAATAGATGCTGCAGTTGTGAGACAGGTCAACGCAGTGGTCAATAAACACACAATCGCTTACCTTACCCTTCATGAGCCCAGCTTTTGCGATTTGTTTCCATTTTTCGCCGCCGAAAGAGGAATTCCATTTCACGCGCTCTGTATCAAACAGCCGGAGGCCCGCTTTTAAAATATCATCTTTGTTGTATACGGCGCAGTCACGATAGACTTCATCTCTTGGCAGGTCTGCCGAGTAGTAGTCCTTTAAATACTGGGAAGCTTTCGACCTGCAATGACGCAGTTCCGCTGCGACAACGGAAACCGTATAATCATAGATAGCAGATGCGAATTTCAAGATATATTCGTCACGGAAATCATGAAAGTCACGATACCACCGGCTATGACTATATCTCATGGGTTCAAAATTACTGCCCGGGTTTGTAGACAGCAGGGCAAATATTGCCTCAATGGCATAGAATTCTTGCACTAAATAATAGATGTTTAATAATTCCATCTCAATCCCTCCTTAAATCTATGAACGGGTTTACCCGTATTACTTGCGCATGAGAATAGCGCTGTTTTCAGGCACAGACATAAACAAGAGGAAAAGTTATCCCCTTCCTCTCATTCTTTTAGCTCTAAAGGACACAGTTCAAAAGATGCATCCTGCACCTGATGCGGTCACTTGAGCCGTCAATATGACCTCAGTGCCGCTTGGAATTTGCATTCTTGCAACGTAATCAACGAGTGATTGTGTAAAATCACATACGATTCTTCGCCCGGCTGCATCATCGGTAACATAAATTGTTTTATCCCATACAGGCGGTTTTTGAATTGATTGACCAGGAGCGTAATACTGTACATTGAAGTATATCCGCTTGCCGTCTATCCACTGGAATGCCCTTATTTTATATGAGCCCATCCATTTGTCAATGTTCATGGCAAACACCTTTCCTCCAACTCAAAAGTTTTCATCACATTCTGGGCACACATAGTCGTATTGCGGCAAATCACTTTTATACAAATAACAGCCGCAGTCTTGATGTCTGCAGGTCTCTGGCGTTCTCAGCGTGTTTATCACCACTTCAAACGGCGCGAGGATACTGTCCATATCATCCAGGACTTCATTGCCATCGTTCAGAAATTGAGACAGCACAGCAACATAATCCGTAATTTTAACAACATCGGCTATGCTCAGGTCCGCCATGGCTTCTCTGTGTGCTGCATAGTTTTCTGTACAAGGCCCAACCTGTCCGTTATGCAACTGAACCCAGTAGCCATGGTTTTCATCCCAAAGGGTATCGATTTGGTCATCATTTAAAATGATGTACTCCCTTTCGCATACCTGCACCCTATCGGCAGGATCTACCGTTTCGATATCCGTCAATGCACCGGTTTTTAGATTGAGCTTTGCGCTCGTTGTGATTTCAACACCGCCGTCCCAGAGGGAAACATATGGCACCTTAATGATTAATCCATTCATTTGTTTGTCACCTCCTTTCACTCACACCATACCAAGCCACAGCAGGGACATGTTATCTGCACGTCTCGCATTGTGTCAACGCACCTGTCTCCATACTGTAAATATGGCAGTCTCATTAAAAATGCAGAAAACAAAAAAAGAGGAACCGCCAGCGTCTTCAGAAATCTCTCTGAAAGAACGCTAACGGTCCCTCTTAATGGCGCCAGAAATAGATTATCAATCCGGCAATTTTTCTTTGTCACCGTCAACCTCTTTGTTTGTAGGAAGGTATGACGGTTCTTTGCTGATTCTCCGTACCCAATATTCTATATCAGATTAAACCGGATGTAACGGCTCCTTTCTGCCTTACGGCTAAGATATCTATAAAAAAAGTGCCAGTAATCAACCGGCCCCAAAGGACGCAGTTATACTACTGACACTTGAAATGCAAACTTGACAACGTGTGCAAAGCGGATTACTCCATGATACAAGCCATCTGGACTGTAGCCCGAAGGCAACGCACAAAAATCAATTACATTTTCAGTATACCTCTATATATAGTAGTTTGTCAAGATGAAAACACATCATATTGTTTTGCTGCGTGGGTTTGCAAGAATGGAATGTACTGCGCGAATACCTTTATTATTAGCGCATGCCCCGTCAGGCACACTTCTTTTATTCTCTATGATTCACTTGCTTAATGGTGATACCGATTAGCTGGTCGGCATAATCCGCAAGAAAAATCGGAATGTTGAGCAGATTATCATCTAACCGGAGATTATTTAACATAATTATAAATTAAAGTGGGAGTGACCCGATTCAATTACACGTTTTTTATATAGATAACCGATTACAAAGATATTAACTTGTATGCGGTGTTTTATTTGTGAAGATTTGCAGTAATTGTGAAAGAATAGTTTACATTTGGCTGGCAAATGTGGTCGAAAAATGCTAACACATCTCGCCGACGAGAATGGTTAGAATGTGTTAGAAAGAAGGGGGAACATAAGATTTGTAGAAGGGGTTCTTAGACCCGTTGGAAACAGTAAGAACAGAGAGTATATGTAAAATAAAAAAAATTAGCTTATCTTATAACAGCATTTTGCCTACATATAGTGTTTTAACAATTGACAAAATCTATATGTAGTGATAACATTAAGCTGTAATTGATTTTTGTGCGTGACTCCTTGGAATCTACTATTTCTTGAGATAGTATCGCGAGAATACTCGCATTGCACACGTTGTTAAGTTTGTAGCCAAATCTCAGTAGGATAATTGTGCCCATCGGGCTGCTATCTTACTGAGTTTTTTTATTTTCAGGGATTTTCCCATTGATATAGCGAGAATGACCACGGTTCACACTTTTTGCGTGAACAATAGCCGAACAATCGGCTCCGTGTGTCAGTCTCGCTTTTTTGTTGCCCTTAGAGCCATTGCGCTTAAGGATAAATGAAAGAGAAAGGCGGAACCAAAATGAGATGCAGAGGAAGACCAGTCGGCTTATCAGTCAATACCTTATCAGGAAAGCAGATGTTCATTACGATTAACGGGCCTTAAATGACTTGAGGCAAGCTGCTTAGAAAGCAGTATATCTGAGCGGACAAGAACAAAGAAAAAATAAAATGATTGGAGGATAATACGAATGAACCAAGATAATCTTTTTCGTATGCCAAAAGGCGATACAGTTGGCAGGACCCATTTCATCGCAATGGGTGGGGGCGTAGAATACTCGTCCATTTTCGATGGAAACCCGTTGACTATCGCAAGCTTTATCGGTAGCCAAGGCACAGGTACAGTGGTGACCGTTGAAAACCGGGATGAAGACGTACCTTTTCTATACATTGTTAACGGCCGTGTGAAAAAATGCACGGATAAAAGCAAGTGCCCCAAACTGAAAAAATATCTGCGCTATCTTCGCTGGGTGACTCTGAAGAAAAAGGAGATTTTGTCTCATGAAGAGGCGGAGAGCCTGCTGAGGGAGCGATTTCATGAATTAAGGCAATATGCTAGTAAGTATTGTTCAGATCCTTTGAGCTATGTATAAAATAAAAGGCGGAATCAAAAATGAGATGTGAATGTGGAAGCGAACGATTTAGTGCCCATCAGGTTTGCCATCACGATATTTTCGTAGATGGCAGCGGCCAGTATACCGGAGAGCAGGCTGTCTATTACAGCGGCAAACCATTTGGCCCATTTACCTGTATCAAATGCGGTGCTATCTATGAAGAACTGGAAACAAAAGAAACAGTGGCAAGATCAAACGAAGGTTGTTCGATTTGAGCGCCCAAAAGAGAGGATGAATTAAATGAAACAAAAGGTAGACTGGATCATCCACTGCTGTGAAAACGGAGCGTGCGATGAATGTGGCAGAGTTGAAACCAACTTTCTGCCATACACCTGTAACGCACATACACACGGCATGGAACGGTATGAACATATGGATTTTCAAATGGTACTGCATTTGGGACATCGGGAGATTATGCGTATCCTGAATACCCTTGGACTGCGGGTGCAGGCTGGAGAGCGCTTCAAAGACGGCGATATGGTGGCAGGGATTTATGAGGATTGCAACATTCGGCTGACAAAGTATATAGAAACAGGGCGCTGGGTGCTTCGGGTCATCATTCCGGATAAATATAATGTTTTCCCGGAAGATGACCACTGTATGGAAACCTATCGGTTACAGCTTCTGAAGACAGATGCGCTTTGCCCTTCAGATCGGTTTTGGGTGTAATTTGGCAGTAAAGATGAAACAATTGAACAGAATTGATCTTGCGTATAAAGTACCGGATCGATTTCCCACTTGGAGAGGCACCGTTATTGGTGCCTTTTTACTTTTAAATCAGGAGGCGTTTTAGAATGGATAATAGATTACAGAATATAGTTGAGCATTTTGATGAAATAAAAATCGGTGTGGATGAGCCCTTCCAGTTTCACTGCACTCAATGCGGTAAATGCTGCGTCAACCGGGAAGACATCCTTCTTAATCCAAAAGACCTATACAATCTGGCGAAGGAATTAAACCTGTCACCGGAAGAGGTAATCAATCGTTACGGTGAATCCTATATTGGCGACAGCTCCCGCATTCCCATTGTACGGCTCAAACCGCAGGGCAGTATCAAACGCTGCCCATTGCTCAAGGATCGTCGGTGT
The DNA here is from genome assembly GCF_003432035.1 of Lacrimispora amygdalina. Lineage (GTDB taxonomy): Bacteria > Bacillota > Clostridia > Lachnospirales > Lachnospiraceae > Lacrimispora > Lacrimispora amygdalina. Next base: position 521 of record NZ_QOHO01000105.1, on the reverse strand, counting down.
TCCGTTCACAAATCAAAGCCGACTGTGTGTGCCATGTTCCCGGTAGGCCGCTGCTTGAAAATTGATGGGGCCGACTGTTCCTCAGACAAAATTCAGGAATGCCAGGTGGAATATATATTGAATGACCCAGGGTGTGGGGATGGCAAGGAGACGCATACAGTCCGCAAATGGTTTGAAGCTTTTGGTATACCGTTGGAAGATGATTTCTTCAAAAGATGGCATCAGACTGTATTGGAAATTGGAACGGTCATTCGCAAGGCAGAAAAAATCTATGGAGAAAGCCTGCTGAATAAGATTTGGACTTTAATATATGTCTTGCTGTATCTTAGTTATAACACGGCAGAAGATTTCTTGCCGCAGTATATTTCAAATGCCGAAAAAGCGGTCTGGATTATCGGAATGATGCCACTGCAATAACCGGAAACCTGAATTTTAACTTGACATTTTTGATATGATTGATTGTTTCCGATTCAATGTGCTAAAAATAGACAAATAAACCTTAATTATTATACTTGAAATTA
>NZ_QOHO01000104.1 GCF_003432035.1 Lacrimispora amygdalina | reverse complement strand
TCTACTTTCTTTCACACTAATACCTCCTGATTTTATTTTTGAAAACAAGCTTGTTTTTCTGTTTTCAATATAAAAAGAACGAAAACAGATTTCAATTAATCCAGACATATGACGCAGAAAAAGGGATATAAACCCAATTTAATGAGTTCTGGAAAGAGAATGGTTTTTTGTCCCGCTTTATCCGTTCTATATCCAATTCTGCTGAAAATGAAAATAAAACAGGGTATTTTAAAGCTATCAAAACCGTCGTACGAGAAAGGAGAAAGCAAAACATGGCTGAGGAAGCAGGCTCGAAGACGAAAACGTCACCGCCAGCAGAGGGTAAGGGAAAAAGAGGATACAGGGACAGCGATTTCATATCCCTGAATGATCTTGTATATGCGCCGCTTCATGCACTGGCAAAGTCGAATGAACAGTTGAAGACTCATGTGGTGGAAGCAATTAAGGGTATGGCGACCATCAGACAGAGCGGTCAGGAGGAAATTATCCATCTGGACTGTATTAATCTCGCCTATGATCAAATCAGGCCGGAAGCAGAAGAAGGATGCAGTGTGGACAAGCTTCAGCTTCAGGTACCGCTTATGTCAATTATTCCGGTTACAAATTTAAATGTGGAGAAAGCAGAAATTGGATTTTCCGCAGAAATCAGTGTTGTAAATGAAAATGAAGGAAAATGCAACATCAATGCCCGAATCTGCTCACCGGAACAGCGTGACAGTGATTTTCTGCCAAGAGTATCTTTTAAAATGCAGGTGGCTTCCATACCGGCTACGGAAGGAATTATGCGGCTGATTGATTTGCTAAGTGCAAACCAGGTAGCCAGACAGCTGGATAACACACCGGTTACCATTGATGGAGGCTTAGGTTCTGACACTCATAAGATGATGCGGCAGCAGGTTAACGAACGGAAGGCCAAGGTGAAGAAATTAAAGCTGCTGTATCAAAAGATAACAGATATGATTGCGGAACAGGAAAAGCTGCAGCAGGTAAGCAGGGCAGCATTTGATGAAAGTCCCTATGAGTTTGACCGGGATAAATTTCTTATGGCACAGTCCAATATTGCAAACCGCATTATGGAATACCAGGAACAGATTATGAGCAGCGAAATCAATTTTGGACTGGAAAATGATTACAAATAAAAAAAAACCACAGGAAGAAGCTAAGAACGCCAGAAGAGATCTGGAACAGTATTTCATGAATCTGCCGGAAGAATTAAATTTCCGTTTCATATTTGAAAACAATTGTTTTGATTTATCACAGAAAGAGATTTTGTGGGTGGAGTACATTGCAATTGGAGAGATAGCGGGACCTGTTCCAAGGAAACAGACAATTCTACAAAAACTTCTTTCATTACTGGAAAAATTGGTGAGGTGTATGACACATGGTTTTGATAAAGCATAGAAAAGATTCATAAACCAAAAGAAAGAAGGTATTTTTATGGCGATTGCAGAACAATTTGCAGGTCTGGAGATGGACAAATTAATCGGTGCCCCTCTTGCAGCTGCAGCAGATGCCAGTACATCACTGGCAAATTCTACGGCAGATTTTATCAACCGGGTAGGTTTTGATTCCACCGGAAAAGTACGGAATGTGGCTTTCATGTACCAGAAGCGCAGCGTGAATGAGGATGGTACCAGCAATCTGGATGAGATGAAGGTGGACGTGCCTATGCTGGCCATTGTTCCCATCCCCAATTTGCAGATCGACGAGGTGAATGTCCTGTTCGATATGGAAGTTAAGCAGAGTGAGAAAAAGGATACATCATTTGACATGGGAGCGTCATTGACCGGTTCTGCGCGTATTGGTTTTATCAAAATATCCGTTACCGGCAGCGTCAGTGCCCACAGTTCCAATACAAGAAGTTCAGATAATTCTGCGAAGTATCATGTAGATGTGCGCGCCACCAATCATGGCACTCCGGAAGGTCTTGCAAGAGTCCTTGATATGATGGCTGCAAATGTCGCTCCATCTCTGGTTGGAAGCTCTTTAAAGGATGGAAACGGACAGGATTTAAGCGAGAGTGCAAAAATCCGAGCAGAACGGTTAAAGGCTCTGCGCCACGATATTTCCCAGATTGAGACACGGCTTTCCGCTGCCAGGGATACGTTTGATGGCAATGTTGCCCGATTGAAGAAAGTTGCCATTTCTCAGCTAAATACATATCAGGCAGCCTTATCCAAGAAGTTAAGCGGTCTGGATGAAACAAATGAAGCAGACCAGGAAAAATCTGACGCTTACAGCCAGGTAATGAGCGAGATAAGTGCTCCCTGGAATAATCTCCAGAATCAGGCTGGTGATTTAATTAAAATGCTGGCGGACAGCGGAGAAACTTCAGACGGAACTACAGTATCTGAATTGTTTGGACTGAAAGAATTAAATGACGACAAGGCAGATAAATACCAGGAAACAGAGCTTTATTACAAGCAGCTGGCTGCTGTGCAAAAGGCGGCCGTCGAAGCTCAGGGCAATGTGAGCAGACTGGAGACAGAGCTGTTTGACAAAAAAGCAGAATACAGCGATGCCATTGCCGGAAAACAGCTGCCGGCGCAACAGCCTTAATTTAATCGTATCTCAAGACATATCAATAGGAGCTGAAGCATGAAGCAGGATGAAAAAACTGCTCTCACGGATATCCATTATGTAAAAATGGTTCCTGTCGGAAGTGTCAATCCTAATAATCCCCTTTCGGATCAATCCAGGGCAGCACAGATTGCGGTTCTTAACCGCTGTTTGAATGATTATCCGAAGGGAACGATTATTGGGAAGGATGTTACCATAGGACGTTATCTGGTGGGAGAGCACGAATTAACAATGGAAAAGGTAACCTATCATGTAGGATTCACGAGAAAACCATCGTGGGAAGAAAATCAGGAAAGCGGGCTTTGAATATGAAAATATATGAGAACAGAGAGAAAGAAAACCTGCTGCTTCAACTGGAAGGCAGACTTGATACCACAACTGCCCCTCAGTTTGAAGCAGTAATTGAGGAAAAGACGTCTGGTATTACCGGTTTACAGATTGACATGGAAAAGTTAGAATACATTTCTTCTGCCGGATTGCGTATTCTGCTTGGTGCAGCAAAAAAGATGAACAAACAGGGCAGTATGGTTGTCCGAAACGTAAACAGTGGAGTCATGGAAGTGTTTAAGATAACCGGCTTTACGGAAATCTTAAATATCCAGTAGGGGTCGTTATGGTAAAAGAAAGAAAAGTTAAATTAAAGAATAAAAACGGAGATACGCTTTTGGTGTTACTCAGAGAATACCGTAAAGGGGATGAGGAGGGAATGATTGCCTGTATCCGTGATGAATATGGAGAAACCTATTTCAAAAGAGACTTTTATGATCCGGAGTACATAAAAAGTGAGTCTGACAATCACCATATCAAATTTCTGGCTGCACAAACGGAAGATAAAGAAATCGCAGGAATGATGATTTTAAAACAGTTTTATCCGGAAGAGTCCATGTGTGAGATTGCTTCCCAGATATTTCGTAAAAAGTACCGCGGTTATGGACTTGCACTGCCTTTCTTCCAGTATGGGCTGGAACTGTTAAAAGCACGGAATTATTCAGCGGCTTACTGTCTTCCGGTAACATTTCACCACATTACACAGGTGCTCCTGTACCGGTCGGGGCTCCGGGCAGCCGGCTTCATACTGAATGTCTTTGATCTGGATAAAATAATCCATTCCTATAAGAATGGAAGGAACACCAAGCATTCACAGGCAATTCAGATCATGGCACTGGATAAACGGGATGCAGGAACGCTTTATCTGCCTGTTGAACATCAGAAATTTGCAGGAATGGTCTATGAGAGCCTTGGAGTGAATTACAGCTTTCATGAGGAGAAAATGATTTCTGAATGGGGGGAGTCTGACATGCCGGATTATAGTGACATGACTTTTTCCAATGATGCTGTCCAAAGTAATCTTGAAATCAGAGTACTTTTAGTTGGCAGAGATTTTAAAAAGCGTCTTTTAAACCTGCACAGGCAGTTTCCTTTGTGCAGGAAACAGACCGCCAGCCTGTTTTTAAACTGTAACGACTGCCATGCTGTGAAAGCATATGAAATATTAAAAAAAATGGGATATTTTTTTACAGGACTTAAGCCTTTATGCAGTGAAAAGGAGTATATGGTACTCCATAATCCGGGAAAAGTGCAGATCTATTTTGACGATTACATGGTCAGCAGTGAATTTGCGTCTTTGCTTTTGTATGTCAAATACTGCTATGAGCGGTCACAGAATATGGTTTTTGGTCTGGGAAAGGACGGATGAAACAGGAGATCAAATGAAAAAGAGAAAAAAGATCGGCAAAACCATAACCGGATTTTTGCTGTCTGCAGTATTTCTCACTATGTTTCTCCACGGCATTGTCAGTGTCTGGAGCCTGTTTTCCATGAAAAGGATTTCCATGGATACCAACCGGGAATTGGGAAAAAAGGCTGCAGAGGATGCACAGGATGCTCTGGAGAAAATAGCTGGAGAGCAGCTGCAGAATATTGCAAAAGAAAAAGCGGCATATATCGGGAAATCCTTTACGGAAGTGGCTGCCTATGTACATGGAATTGCTTCCATGGCAGAAGAGATTTATGAAAACCCTCAGAATTACCCGGACAGAATTGTTCTGCCGCCCCAGCCGGGATGCAGGGGATTATCCGCTCAGCTGCTGAAATCATGGAAGCAGAAGGAGGCCGCCTGGCAGAACCAGGAACTGTTAAAGCTTGGCAATATTCAGGATTTACTGATTCAGTATAATGCAAACAATGAGATGGTGTCATCTGCTTACGTCGCAACTGGGTCGGGCTGGCTGATTCAGGCGGATTCCATTGCCTATAGTAAATTCAACCATCAGGAAAAGGAACCGGTCTTTTATGAGGCGGAAACCAGACAGTGGTATCAGAGGGCACTCAAAGCGAAGCAGGGAGAGATTGTATATTCCGATGTTATTGCAGATGTGCATGGAGGGGGAGATTGTATCGTATGTGCACAACCCGTTTATCATAAGGGAAAAGTGGTGGCTGTAGCCGGAGCAGGTTCCTATCTGGATACTGTGTATCATGGAGTTTTAAAGACAGCGGTGGGAGAAAACGGTTATGCATTTCTGGTGAATAAAAATGGGCAGATTATGGTTTCTCCCCAAAAGGAAGGGGAAACTGCTGCGAAAAGCTATCTGAATTTACTGGAAAGCAAAAATAAACCACTGTCTGATATTTGCCGGAATATGACAGCAGGACAAGCTGGAATCGAAAGGGTGACAATTGATGGAAAAGATGTTTATCTTGCATATGCTCCATTAAAAGAACTGGGCTGGAGCTTTGCAACAGTTATAGATGTAGCAGAAGTGATTGCACCGGCACAGGAGAGCCATCGGGTGATTATAACGCTGGCGGATGCAGTGGGCGATAATCAGGATGCGGCAATTGGAAGAATGCTGGTATCTTTTTTATTAATTACGATATGCGCAGCAGTCATCATAAGCATTTTAGGAGCGGTATATGCAGACAGGATAACTGATCCAATCCGAAGGCTCACTGATGAGGTAAAGACCATTGGAAAAGGAGATTTAGAACACCGGATACAGATAAGAACGGGAGACGAGATTGAGGATCTTGGGGAAGCCTTTAATTCCATGACATCACAGATTAAAAATTATATTTCAAATCTTTCAGAGATTACTGCAGAGAAGGAGAGAATCAGGACAGAGCTTACTGTCGCCTCCAGACTGCAGGCAGATATGCTCCCATTGTCACAGGATGCGTTCCCTGGAAGGGCGGAATTTGAACTATGGGCTCAGATGACACCTGCAAGAGAGGTGGGCGGAGATTTTTACGATTTTTTTCTCACAGATGAAGATCATCTTGTTTTTATGGTGGCTGATGTATCTGGTAAAGGAGTACCGGCGGCATTGTTCATGGTGGTGGCAAAAACATTGATACGAAGCCGCATGAAGGTTGAACCGGACCCTGCAAAGGTATTTACAGATACCAATAAAAGTCTTTATGAGAATAACAGAGACGGTATGTTTGTAACAGCATGGCTGGGAATTCTTACTTTGTCAACAGGAGATCTGGTGTATGTCAATGCAGGGCACAATCCGCCGTTAATAAAGACGGGCGGAAGAGGAGAATTTTCCTGGTTAGACCAGCGGACCGGTTTTGTTCTTGCAGGCATGGATGGATTGACATATGACCAGGCAAAGCTGAAGTTAATACCTGGGGACCAGGTGTTTTTGTATACAGACGGAGTGACTGAGGCTCATGACACCGGAAATGAATTATATGGAGAAATACGGCTGAAAAGCAGACTGGAGAAATGGGGTGAATTTCCTCCAGGAGATCAGATTTCGGCAGTCTGGGAGGATGTGCAGGCATTTAAAGGGAAAGCAGAGCAGTTTGATGATATTACAATGCTTGCACTTTGTTACAAAGGAGACGGTTATCAGAAAAATCACGGATTAGCAGATCTCTCACGTATGGCGGAAATCGAGGATTTTGTAGAGAGTATTCTGAAAGAACAAGCGGTCCGGCAGGTGTCTTTTATTAAAATTATGATAGCTGTAGATGAAATTTTTTCTAATATTTGCCGTTATAGTAAAGCAAAGGAGGTAACCATTGCCTGTAAGGCTGCAGATGGAAAGATAAAACTTTTTTTTGAAGACGATGGAATCCCATTTAACCCTTTGGAAAAACCGGATCCTGATGTAACAGATGAATTGGAAAGGAAAAAAGCGGGCGGATACGGAATCTATATTGTGAAAAAAAGTATGGATTCCCTTGTGTATGAGTTTATAGCGGGGAAAAACCGTTTGCTTTTGATGAAGATCGCATAAGGTCATAAAGAGGGGTTTCATTCACTTGGGGAGAAAAGATGATTGAAGTGAAAAAGAAATTAGAAAGGCTGGCAAGGCATGTTGTTCAATCCCTTTATTTAGGTGATATAGAACATGTTTCAAAGTATTCCAGTGCGAATATGAGATGGATTACGGCGGATTATGAAAGAGTGAGTTTGTCATCAAAACAGGATTTTGATGAGTATATCAGATTTTTAGGAAAACAAAAGGTTTCTATTGTACATGTGGAATATTACACCATTTTAATCACACAGCAGGTTTCTTTGGTAATTGGAAGTTACTATGCAGTCGGGAAAGACAGAATTCTGCATAATATCACTCTTTTATTTGTGATGGAAGATAGCGGTATCAAAATTAAATATCTGCATCTTTCCCAGTGGTTACCTGAAAATTACTGTCACTGGATTAAAGGATTAGATGAAAGATTATATCATGTAAGAGAGAAGGACTTAATTTACCTGGAATCTAATCACAATCATGTATACTGGCACTGCAGGGACGGGGTGATTGAATCGGTAGGGTCATTAAAAAATGCAGAAACGATTCTGTCCCATAGTTTTGTCCGCATTCATAAAGGTTTTATCATACATAAAGATCATGTGATCCGGATAGGTAGGTGTTATGTGGAGATGGATAATGGAGATTCCATGCTGATACCGGAGAAAAAATTTATAGAGATCAGAAATCAGCTGGTAGCACAATAAAAGGAGGTTATTTCATGAATATGAAACAATGTTATCTGGACAGGCATCCCTGCTTTCATGCAGGCAAAAAAATAAAGGTGAAAGGATTGATGCTGCATAGCGTCGGGTGTCCGCAGCCATCAGCCGGCAGCTTTGTGGTGCAATGGAACAGTCCGTCTGCTGCAAGGGCCTGTGTACATGGATTTATTGACGGAAATACAGGAGAAGTATTTCAGACACTGCCCTGGGATTACAGAGCATGGCACTGCGGTGGTGAGGCGAATAATACCCATATCGGAGTTGAAATGTGCGAACCATCCTGCATCCGTTATACCGGCGGAGCTGCTTTTATCTGTTCCAATCCCGACGCTGCCAGGGAAGTAGTGAGCAGAACTTATCATGCAGCCGTAGAGTTATTCGCCTTTCTCTGTAAGCAGTATAATTTAAATCCACTACAGGATGGGATTATAATCAGTCATAAGGAAGGACATGACCGGGGTTTGGCCTCCGGTCACGGTGACCCGGAACATATCTGGAATCAGCTTAATACAGGGTTTACGATGGATACGTTTCGGGCAGAAGTAGAACATGCAATGAAGGAAGGGATATCAGTGGAGGAAGAAGTTCAGAAAGGAACCGAACAGCCCGCAGCCGATACGGGAACAGGTCTTGCAGAAATACGGCCCGGTGATCATGTAAAGATTATGAGTGAAGCAGTATACTATAATGACAAGACAATGCCGGACTGGGTAAAAACAGACACCTGGATTGTGGCATCAGTAAAAAATGACAGAGTTGTGATAGACAAAAATGAAAGCGGAAGTAAATCAATCTGCAGTCCGGTAAATGTGAAATACCTCATAAAGCAGGAAGCGGAAAAGGAAGAAAATCACAGGGAAGCGGTTCTTACGGCACCGTCAGTTAATAAATCCTTCTGTATATCTGACGCGGGAATTCAATTGATTGCAAAATATGAGGGCTGTCGTCTGGAGGCATACAAATGTCCGGCTGGAGTTTGGACAATTGGATATGGACATACAGAAGGTGTACAGTCCGGGCAGAGAATCACACAGCAGCAGGCAATCGGGATGCTGCAGACTGATGCTGAAAAATATGCTGATTATGTCAATGCTTATAAGAAGAATGGGATTATTTCCTTTTCATTGAATCAGAATCAATTTGACGCTTTGACCTCTTTTACCTATAACTGCGGTCCGGGCAATCTTAAGAATCTCGTCTCCGGAAGGAATGCCATGGAGGTTGCAGACAAATTTCCTGCTTATAATAAGGGCGGGGGAAAGGTGCTTGAAGGGCTTACCAGACGTAGAAATGAAGAAAGAGAATTATTTTTAAAGGTATGATAATTAGCAAGTTGTTATCACCAGTTCCCTGGGAGATAATGAATCTATAATAATACGTTTTACCTTTCCAGGGGGTACGCATATGCAGATTTTAACCAATGAATATCAGAAGGAAGTAAAGGTACATGGGGATTTTTAGTTTTCATTACTGATTAGTAATGAAAGGATATCAAAACATAACACAAATTCATTTCTCTGGTACTGGCATCACGAGATTGAAGTCGCATGTATGAAAATATGGATTGCGAGTATGTGTCAATCACATTTGATCCGAAATTGATTTATTCCTATGAAAACAGTATTTTCTACTTAAAATACGTATCCCCGTTTATTCATAATCTTGCATAATACCCATTCCATGTTGAAACATCAGGTAACATAAGGTATAACTAATACTGGAACCAGTATGAAAAAACCGTTGTGGTACTTGGAGGTTAGAGAATGAGCAACAGAATTTTACTCTTAGAAGATGATATCAGTTTAGTGGACGGCTTGAAATACACATTAAAACGTAATGGATTTGAAGTCGACCTTGTACGTACGATGAAAGAAGCACTGAGCCATCTTCCTCAAATTAACACATATGATTTATTAATTCTTGATGTGACTTTACCCGATGGAACAGGCTTTGAAGTCTGTGAAAAAGTAAGGAAACAGGGGAATCAGATACCGATTATATTTTTAACTGCATCTGATGAAGAAGTTAATATCATCAGAGGGCTGGACAGCGGCGGTGATGATTATGTGACAAAGCCGTTTAAGTTAGGAGAATTGTGTTCCAGAATTCGTGCACTGCTTCGTCGGACCGGAAATACCAATAATAACAATCATACCGTAATTGAACGTGGTGATATATGGATAGATCTGTTGGGAAGCCGTGTACAATTGAGAGGTAGAACGCTGGATTTAACAAGTGCAGAATACCGTCTTCTTTGCCTGCTTGTGAGAAATGCCGGCCGGGTAACAACACGCAGCAGTATTTTAGATGAATTATGGGACAGTACAGGTGATTTTGTAGACGATAATACTTTATCTGTTTATGTAAGGCGGCTTCGTGAGAAAATTGAAGCTGACCCATCCAAACCCGATCATTTGATAACGGTTCGGGGATTCGGTTATCAATGGAATGAGGTATCTGTATGAATATCTTTCGTGATAAACAGGTCAGAGATTTCGGCATATTTCTTCTTTTTTTCCTCTTTCTGGTTATTGCGTGCAGTGTGGGATTGCATGAAGCACAGGGAAAAATCGTACAGAACTTATTTTTATCTCATGATAATGCGGTTGTTACTTCTCTTCTGGAGCAGGGGGTTTCAAAAGATGTGATTGCGAAAGCCATCACCAGTTCGGCAGCCAGCCGGGATGGAATGGATTTTCTTTATAAAATTGGTGTAACAAAACATACCGCTATAAGGTTTCTTCCTTTTATTGCTGAATTTCAACATGTATCAGGGTATTCTATGCTCATAATAGGAGGACTTCTGTCTATATTGCTTTTAAGTGGTATATATAAATTCCTATGGATAAGGGAACACCTCTATCTGCAGGCGATTGAGGTGATTAACTGCTTTACTGAGGGGAATTTTTCCTGCCATATGCCGCAAATGAATGAGGGGACGATCTATCATCTTTTCGCTTCTGTAGAGCAGCTTTCCATGATATTACAATCTAAAAATGAAACAGGGAATAAAACAAAAGAGTTTTTAAAGAATACAATCTCAGATATATCACATCAGCTTAAAACTCCGCTCGCTGCTCTCACCATGTATTACGAAATCATTTCCGATGAACCGGACAATATTGAAACAGTAAAAGAATATTCCGAAAAGACAGGGTTGGCGCTGAAACGTATGGAACAGCTGATTCTATCCATGCTAAAAATCACTCGTCTGGATGCCGGCAGTATTGTCTTTGAAAAGGAAAGCTGCAGTGTATCAGATTTAGTTTCCCGCGCCATTGGTGAATTGACTACACGGGCTGCGCTTGAGGGAAAAGAAATTATGATAGACAAATCATCAGAAACGGCTTTCGTTTGTGATAAGCAGTGGACCAGCGAAGCAATTGGTAATATCGTTAAAAATGCTTTGGATCATACTCATTTTGGAGGTGAGATACATATTTCGTGGAAGAAGACTCCTGTAATGATCCGTATTTCTATATCCGATAATGGCACAGGAATTCCCGCAGAGGATTTACATCATATTTTCAAACGCTTTTACCGCAGTAAAAAATCTTTGGATACACAGGGCGCGGGCCTTGGTCTGTCACTGACGAAATCCATTGTTGAGGGGCAGGGCGGTATGATCTCTGTTCAAAGTTCTTTGCAGGAAGGAACGGTATTTACCCTTTCATTCCTTACGTAAATGTAAGCTGTTATTCACTGGATTGTAAGGCGTGCCTGTTATCCTTTACGGGAAAGGTGGTATTTAAATGGAAATATTAAACGTACAGCATTTAACAAAAGTTTACGGGAAAGGTGAAAATCAGGTAAATGCCTTAAAAGATGTTTCTTTTACATTAGAACAGGGAGAATTTGCAGCGGTGGTCGGAGAATCCGGTTCAGGTAAAAGTACGTTGCTAAATTGCCTTGGAGCCTTGGATACCCCTACCTCCGGGCACATCTGCATAGCAGGAAAAGATCTGTTTTCCATGAAGGAAGAACAGCGTACTATTTTCAGGAGGCGTAATATTGGCTTTGTATTTCAATCGTTTCAGCTGATTGCGGAATTGAATGTAGAGGAAAATATCATGTTTCCAATTCTGCTGGATTACCGGAAACCGGAACTATCGGCAGTGAATGAAATTCTGGAGGTCTTAGGACTAAAAGAACGCCGTCATCACCTGCCAAATCAGTTATCCGGCGGGCAGCAGCAGAGGGTAGCCATTGGACGGGCGCTTATCACAAGACCGAAATTAATACTTGCTGATGAGCCGACTGGAAATTTAGACAGTAAAAACAGCCAGGATGTGGTAGATTTGCTGGTAAAGGCATCACGTCTTTATCAACAGACTATTTTAATGATTACTCATAATAATAATCTGACTGTCTCTGCCGACCGTGTGCTGCGTGTGTCGGATGGTGTACTTACGGACTGGGGAGGAAGAAAAAATGAAAAGTTATCTTGACCTTGTCACTATTTCGTCCAGGGTCCATAAAAGGCAAAAGAGAATGTCTGTATTTTGTATTGTGTTGTCTGTCTTTTTAGTTGCGGTTATTTTTGGTATGGCAGATATGTTTATACGCAGTCAAATCATGCAGGCACATAAAGAGGATGGTAATTGGCATGCAGCTTTCAAGAGTATAAGTGAAGATGAGGCAAAGCTGATTTCTGCGCGTCCGGAGGTAATCGCTTCTTCCTGGTATGGTGTTCTCAATTATGGCGGTGATCAGGGTTATACGTTATCGGGCAAGAATGCCATCATTTGCGGAAGTGAAGAAAGCTGGACTACGCAAATGCAGTCCGGTTTCATTGAGGAAGGCGTGTTTCCTCAAAAGGACAATGAGGCCATGATAACGAAAAGTGCAAAGACTATGCTGGGGCTGCAGATTGGGGATCAGATTACAGTAGATACACCTGCTGGAACAAGTCTGCAATTTACTGTTTCCGGATTTTTAAAAAATGCAGCCAAAACAATGGAAGAAGATTCCTACGGAATTTTTTTGACAACCAATGAATTCCGTTCCATATATCCTGGAGTTACAGATGGGGAGCCTGCCGATTACAATAGTATCTATTACGTACAGTTCTCCACACATTGCAATATAAAAAAAACGATCAATGATATAAAATCTCAGTTTGGATTATCGGATAAGCAGATCTCTGAAAATACAAAACTACTGGGCTTACTTGGTCAAAGCGGTAATTCCTTCATGCTGCAGATATATGGTTCAGCTGCTGTTTTGTTTTTACTGGTATTACTTGCTGGTATCATGATGATTGCAAGCAGCTTAAACAGTGATGTTGCCCAGCGTACGGAATTTTTTGGCATGTTGCGTTGTATCGGAGCGACTCCAAAGCAGGTTATGCGATTAGTTATAAAGGAAGCTCTTGGCTGGTGTAAGCCTGGTATTTTGCTGGGCATTTCAATGGGGATGGTTGTAATCTGGTTTTTATGTGCGATGTTGCGTTATCTCAGTCCGGAGTATTTTGCAGGAATGCCTGTTTTTGGAATAAGCCTGCCAGGCATCTTTGCCGGCATCTGTGTGGGTGTCCTGACAGTTCTTCTGGCTGCCCGTTCCCCTGCAAAAAGAGCAGCGGGAGTTTCTCCGTTAGCTGCCGTATCGGGAAATGCAAATGATTTATGCCCTGTGCACAGTGCCATCCGAATCCCGTTTATTAAAATAGAAACGTCACTTGGTATCCATCACGCAAAATCAAGTAAAAAGAATTTTGTTTTGATGGCAGCGTCTTTTTCTCTCAGCATCATTCTGTTTCTTGCGTTTTCGGTTACGATTGATTTTATGCACCATACGCTCACTCCCTTAAAACCGTGGACACCGGACTTATCCATTATAAGCCCTGACAACAGCTGTTCCATCAGCAGCACCTTATTAGAAAAAGTCCGGAAAAATCCAGTGGTTAAGCGGGCATATGGACGTATGTTTGCATACAACGTGCCTGTTTCAGTAAATGGGAAAGAGAAAATGGTTGATCTGATCTCTTATGAGGAGAACCAATTTCAGTGGGCTAAGAATTATTTATTGGCGGGTTTTATAGATGAGGGAGAACGCGGGGGCAATACCGGGCTGGTTGTTTTTGACCGGCAGAATCCAACGCAGGCTGGAGATACAGTTACACTGCACATAGGAAATAATTCCCAAGATATTATCATTACTGGTTTACTTTCTTCAAGTCCTTTTAACAGCGCGCCTGGTGTCGGAACCATTATCTGTTCTGAGAATACATTCCGTAAACTGACCGGTCAAACGGATTATACGATAATTGATCTGCAGTTATCTAAGAATGCAGCAGAGTCCGATGTAGATGAAATTCATAGAATAGCCGGATCAGAAGTCATTTTCTCCGATAAACGCTCCGGCAACCGAAGTGTAACAGGCTCTTATTACTCGTTTGGATTATTTATCTATGGTTTTATGATCCTGATTGCATTAATTACCATTTTCAACATAGTAAACAGCATAGCAATGAGCGTTTTGGCCCGCATGAAACAATACGGTGCATTTCGGGCTATTGGCCTGAGTAACCGGCAGTTAATAAAAATGATAATTGCGGAGGCTTTAACCTATGCAGTCACTGGAAGCTTTTGCGGAGTTATTGTTGGTTTATTACTGAATAAGTTTTTATATGCAAAGCTGGTGACTTTTCATTGGGGCGAACAATGGAATATTCCATTTGCAGAAATAACCATCATAATTGCTGTTGTTATCCTGTCTGTTATTTTAGCCGTACATGGCCCGGCAAAGCGTATTTCCAATATGTCTATTGTAGATACCATCAGTGTACAATAGCTTGTTTAGGTTTAATAAAAATAATCAATATGTTTCTAAAATGATACTTGAGCTCAGGCGAATTATATTGTATAATATACACAAAAATAGAAAGTGAGAGCAAAAATAAGTGTATGAAAAGACCAAATGCATCAGTTGTCGAGTTTAACACTCCGTTTATACGTCAGCGTGCCGATCCATTTATATGCCGGCATGAAGACGGAACTTATTATTTTACAGCCTCAGTACCGGAGTATGACAGAATTATATTGCGCAGCGCAGATACAGTTAAGGGCTTACAGACTGCAGCAGAGCATGTGATATGGCACAAACATGAATACGGGGAGCAGGGCAGCCACATATGGGCGCCGGAGATTCATTACTTAAATGACTGCTGGTACATCTATTATGCAGCCGGAGAAACAGAGAATAAGTGGAAGATCAGACCTTATGTGCTGCAGTGTACAGGTCCGGATCCCATCACGGATCAGTGGAGAGAGCTGGGCAGAATGAAGGGATCAGACGAGGATCTCTTCACATTTCAGGATTTTTCACTGGACGCAACGGTTTTCCAGCATAAAAAGGAATACTACATGGTCTGGGCAGAGAAAACGGGCACTGGAAAAAAGATATCCCAGCTGTATCTGTCTAAGATGGAGACGCCCTGGAAGTTGTCAGGAGAACATATCCTTTTGTCCACTCCGGATTATGACTGGGAGCGGAGAGGTTTCTGGGTGAATGAGGGACCGGCGGTTTTAAAGCACGGCGGGAGAATCTGCCTGACCTACTCTGCCAGTGATACGGGAAGCAATTACTGCATGGGCATGTTAACCATTGATGAGACTGGGGACGTAATGGACCCGCACGCATGGAAAAAATGCAGGAAGCCTGTTTTAGTAACGGATGAAACGAAGCACATCTATGGACCTGGCCATAATTCTTTTGTAAAAGCAGAAGATCATGTCACTGATTATTGCATTTATCATGGAAGAGAGTATGGCGTAATAGATGGAAACCCTCTGTATGATCCAAACCGGCACACCATGATCCTGAAAGTGAAGTGGAGTGAAGAAGGAGATCCGGTGTTTTCTTTTGGTATGTAATTTTTTGCCCAAATGTTTAGAAAAAACTAAATTAATTCAATATAATGTAAAGGAGAAACAATATGAAACGTAAATTAACTGTTTTCCTGGCTGGTGCCGTAACGGCGGCTATGATGTTATCCGGCTGCAGTTCTGCAGCAGGAACAGATCCAAAAGCAAAAGCGGATACCGAAGCACAGGAGTCTGCTGCGGAAGATAACAAAGAAGTGGTGAATACGGTGGGGCCGGATTCCGGTACTCACTTGAATATGTGGTCATTTGCTGAGCTGCATAACACATTTTATGCGGATATGGTGGGACGATGGAATAAAGAGAACCCAGACCGCCAGATACAGGTTACCTTTACGACTTATCCGTTTTCCGATATGCATAATAAACTGATTATGGCATTACAGACCGGACAGGGAGCCCCGGATCTTTGTGATGTGGAGATCGGTCAGTTTCCCAACTTTCTTCAGGGGGATGTACAGCTTTATCCGCTGAACGATGCGCTTAAACCATATCAGAAAGATCTGGTACCTTCCAGATTAGATGTTTATTCCAAAGATGGCAATTATTATGGCGCGCCCACCCATGTAGGAGCTACGGTCATGTACTACAATATGGAAATACTGGATCAGTATGGAATTGATTATACGAAAATCAAGACATGGGGTGATTACACGGAAGCCGGAAAGAAATTAAAAGAGGCATCAGACGGAAAGGTGAAGATGACCAGTGTGGATACCGGAGGCGTTGACTGGCTGACCGTAGCAATGTCCGAATATGGAGAAGACTGGGCAGCGGGCAAGGACGGTTCCGTGAATGTACAGCTGGAATCCGTGAAAAATATGCTTGCCATGCAGCAGGCCTGGCTGACAGACGGGACTGCCATGATCTCACCGGCCGGAATTGTGGATGTGGAAGAGGGGTTCCAGAATATTCTGGATGGGAATATCGCTTCCTTTCCCAAAGCATTATGGTATATGAGCCGCTTTGTTAACTATATGCCCGAAATGAAAGGGAAGATCGCTTTGGCACCATTGCCGGTATTTAAAGAGGGGCAGAACCGCTCTGTAGGTATCGGAGGGACAGGAACCGTAGTGACAAAACAGTCTGCGAATCCGGAACTGGCAGCAGATTTTATTACATATGCGAAGTGCTCTCCAGAAGGAAGCCGGCAGATTTGGGAACAGCTTGGATTTGATGTATGTAATACCGACTTATGGACGGATGACACGGTAACGAAAGATTCTTCCAATCAATATATCAGCTTTTTTAAGACAAATCCGTTTGATGTTTTAAATGAAGTGAAATCAGAAATCAATACCTTAAGCATAACGAAAATGACTCCTGCAATCAATGATTATTTCTGTACAACGACCCTTAACGAGGTTTTAGAAGACGGGAAGGACGTGGATGAGGCTTTACAGGAAGCACAGGAATATCTGGAATTGGAACAGTAATTGTGATATGTTTCACCATCGGAGGGGATTGAATGAAAATAAAACGGATTTTCTATTCACAAAAAGCGGCTCCATTTATTTTTGTGCTGCCATTTATACTGAGTTTTACGGTATTCTGGATTTATCCTCTGTTCAGTACGGTTAAAATGAGTTTTCAGAGTATTCTTCCGGGACAGATTGAATGGGTCGGTCTTGCAAATTATGAAAAACTGCTGAAAGATACCACGTTTCATACAGCGATTAGGAACAGTCTTACCTATATGTTTTTTTCCATTGCATTGCTGATTCCATTTCCCATGCTGTTTGCTGTTTTGATGGACAGCAGTCTGGTGAAGGCGAAAGGATTCTGGAAAGGGGCTTTGTATTTACCTGCTCTTACATCAGTTGTGATTTCCGGTACTTTATTCCGGCTGATGTTTTCCGAACTGCCAACGGGTCAGATGAATGTCTTTTTAAACTTTCTGGGAAAGGCACCCATTCCGTGGCTGAAAGAAAGAAGTTTTGCCATGTGCGCCCTCTTAACCCTTTGCTGCTGGAGGTGGACCGGCGTGAATATGCTGTATTTTCTGTCCGGTCTCAAAAGCATCGATACCACCCTGTATGAATCCGCCGCTATTGACGGGGCATCTGCATGGAATAAATTCCGTTATATTACCATTCCTTTGCTGAGACCGACCACAATCTATGTACTGACCATCAGTGTTTATGCAGGACTGTCCATGTTTTTGGAAAGCTTTATGCTTTGGGCAGGAAATGCTTCACCAAAAAATATTGGTTTAACCATTGTCGGATACTTATATAAAAGAGGAATTGAAAAGAACCAGATGGGATATGCCTCGGCTGTGGGCCTGACTCTCCTTGGGATGGCACTGATTATAAATGTGGTCCAGCTCATTCTGAACGGGACCTTTAGAAAGGAGGAAAAATGATTATGAATCATAATAAGAAAAAACTCCTTTCCATACTTTCAACGGCGGCCTTTGCATTACTCAGCCTTTTGGTGTTGTTTCCGGTCTTGGCCGGGGCTTTGGCTTCTTTCCGGCCCGGCAGAGAATTAATCCGGCGCGGCCTCAGCATTAACCTGGATTTTTCCACAATGTCATTTAGCAATTATCACTATCTTTTTTCCTGGAATGCGGATTCAAAAAAGTATTTCATGTGGTTTAAAAACAGCATGGTACTGACTCTGCTTTCCGTAGTACTGACGCTGATTATCTGCTATTTTGTGGCTTATGGGCTGACCATGTATGATTACAGACTGAAGAATGTATTGTTCTTTCTGGTGATTGCAACCATGATGGTTCCGTTTGAAATACTGATGCTGCCCCTGTATCAGGAGATGATAGACTTAAACCTGATTGATACGGCTGCGGGTGTCATTCTTCCCGGTTTATGCAGTGCCTCCACCATCTTTTTCTTCCGGCAGTACATGATTTCCCTGCCAAGGGAACTGTTAGATGCGGGAAGGATCGACGGAGCCACTGAGTTTGGAATCTGTGTGAAGATCATGCTGCCATTAACCAAGCCCGCATTTGCAGCCATGGGGATTTTATGTGCTATGGGATCATGGAACAACATGTTATGGCCCATGATGGTATTCCGGAATTCGGATAAATTTACTCTGCCCATCGGTCTGAATACCCTGCTGACGCCTTACGGCAATAATTATGATTTGTTGATTGCAGGGTCCATGTTTGCGATTCTTCCGGTATTGGTAGTATTTTTATGTTTTCAGAGCTATTTTATTGAAGGTATGACAGCCGGTGCAGTAAAGGGGTGAATGAATGGGCAGTGGAAAAAAACAGATAAAAGCGGTTAGATATGGTGCTGCAGTATTGGTTATGGTCCTGTTGATATCAGGCGGTATTGCTCTTGCAGCAGGGAAAAAAAATACGTTAAAATCTAATATAAAATCAGAACCACTGAAACGGGTATCTGTCCACGATCCGTCCATAATCAAGGCTGGAAACGGAGAATATTACATTTTTGGCTCTCATCTGGCAGGTGCAAAGTCAAAGGATCTGGCGGACTGGAAATCTCTTGGCAAAGATTATGACAATGTTACGGATAACTGGCTTTTTGGAATTGTAAAGGAGAACCTGGCAGAATCATTTCGCTGGGCAGGTTATGATGACGGAGACTGTGCAGGTGGGAAATATGCCGTATGGGCGCCGGATGTGATCTGGAATCCGTATTATAATAACGGTAACGGAACAATGGGGGCCTATATGATTTATTACAGTGCCTCTTCCACATGGCGCCGCTCCTGTATTGGTTATGCAGTATCTCAGGACATAGAAGGGCCCTATACCTATGTAGGTACAGTTGTCTATACCGGTTTTACAAAAAACGGAAAGCCGGATGGTAAAAGCCAGAGAAATACCCGGTGGGATACTGATGCCATTCATATTAAAAAGCTGATTGATTCCGGAAGATTGAAAAATGGGATAAGCACGAAGTGGTTTACGGGGGAAGAATGGAACCATAACTATTGTCCCAACGCCATAGATCCCACCCTGTTTTTTGATGCACAGGGTCAAAGACTCTATATGGTTTATGGTTCCTGGTCCGGAGGAATCTTTCTGCTGGAACTGGACAGAGAGACAGGAGAAGCAAAGTATCCCGGAACGGATTCTGTTGATAAAATAAGCGGAAATTATGTGGACCGGTATTTTGGTATTCACCTTGCAGGCGGTAACCATCAGTCAGGGGAGGGACCATATATTGTCTATGATGATGAAGCCGGATATTATTATTTATATGAGACGTATGGAGCATTGACTGCCAATGGAGGCTATAACATGCGCATGTTCCGGTCAAAAGAAGTCACGGGGCCTTATCTGGATGCGGCAGGGAATCATGCAGCGGACAGTTATAGGAATAATGATCAGTATGGCATTAAGCTGATTGGGAATTATAAGCTTGCCGGCACCAATACCGGGTACAAGGCAGCGGGACATAACTCGGCATTCATTGATGAAGACGGGCAGCATTATCTGATTTACCACCAGCGGTTTGATCAGGGTACGGAATATCACGAGGTCCGGGTTCACCAGCAATTTCTCAATCAGAAGGGATGGCCGGTGACGGCTGTATATGAGAACAGGAATGAAAAGGCAGGCCATTATCCGGACAGCGATATTACAGGTACCTATGAATTTATTAATCATGGTCAGGATACTTCCCCCGGAATGATCAATCCTCAATCAATTACTTTACTGGCCAACGGTAAAATTGAAGGTGACAGGGAAGGAACGTGGAAAAAAATAAAAGGTGACCGGTATGATTATATCACCATCAATATGGAGGGTACGGAGTATCATGGAGTATTCTTTAAGCAGCATAATGAAAAAACGGTGTCAGAACAGGTGATGACGTTCACGGCTGTTGGAGATAACAACACGTGCATATGGGGAAGCAGGGAGTAATGAGCTGTGCAGTATATCTGAAAAAACAGTATTGTATGCAGACACGAATTCATGTATGATGATAGTTAGAATAAAGAAAAGGTTTTTCATAGTATACTGCGTATCTGTGTGAAAGGATCTGTTATGCTGCATATTAAAAATGTCGAGGAAGGGCTGAAGATTTATATCGCTCTGGGATCGGAATTGAGAATTAAGATTATAAAGCTTTTAATTGAACACACCGAGCTGAATATGAATGAACTGGCGTCCAGTTTAGGAGTGACCAATGGAGCTTTGACCAGTCATATTAAGAAACTGGAAGACTGCGGCCTTATTTGCGTGATTTCAGAACACAATGGTCACGGGAACCAGAAAATATGCCGTGTGAATGTGGATAAATTACTGGTGGATATAGCTCCGAAACAAAGTGACGATGGGAAAAACACCTATACCACGGATATTAAAGTCGGATATTTTTCCGATTATGAGGTTCTGCCCACATGCGGTCTGGCCAGCAGCCGGACAATTATTGGAGAAGTGGATGATCCCCGTTATTTTGCCCATCCGGACCGGTATCAGGCTGACATTGTCTGGTTTACCAAAGGATACGTTGAATATGTAATTCCCAATCTGCTGCCTCCTCTTCAGAAAATCGACCAGATTACATTTTCTGTGGAAATCGGGAGTGAAGCACCTGGAATTAACAATGACTGGCCTTCCGATATTACCATCAGCATTAACAATGTGGAACTTGGAATGTGGACCAGTCCGGGGGATTTCGGCGATGTTCCGGGGATTTTTACTCCGGACTGGTGGTTCCCCAACTGGAACCAGTATGGTCTGCTTAAGATGATTGTGGTCAATCAGTATGGAACCTTTATTGATGGTTTAAAGATATCCTCCGTTACCATTGATGATTTAAAACTGGATAAACGAAACCCCATCAGATTAAAATTCCAGGTAAAGGAAGATGCCGTAAATGCAGGCGGATTGACCATATTTGGAAGCAGTTTTGGAAATTATAACCAGGATATTAAAGTCCGGGTTCACTATAGCCCGGTAAAAGGCAAGAGTGAAGACTGATATAGGAGAACAGAACAAAAACCGGGAAATGATCGTCTGGAGGTGATCATTTCCCGGTGCTTTTTTATTTGGTATTTGCCATTTTATTTAATTCATTTGTTAAGGCTAAAACCTCTTCAATACTGGCTGTGGTTTCTTCGATTCCCGATGACTGCTGTTCGGTGTTTTTCATCGTGGAATTGGAAAACTGCAGTGTCTTCGTAATTGATTTTTGTATGTCTTCGGTCAGCTGAACGACTTTGGCTGCAGTATCCTTTGAATTCTGGGAAAGCTTTTGGATCTCGGTGGCAACGACTGCAAAGCCTTTTCCAGCTTCACCGGCCCGTGCTGCTTCAATCGAAGCGTTAAGACCCAGCAGCTTTGTCTGATCTGCAATGCTTTTAATGGAATTAAGGATGACGTTGATCTGCTCTGATATCTGCTTCACATTTACGATCTCTTTGTTCAGTTCATTCTGATTCTCAACGACTTGTATGGAGGATGCTGCCAGTTCTTCCATTGTTGCCTCGATCACTGAAAATTGATCGACCAGATCCTTGCTCATAGATTTTAATTTGTATTTCTGATAACCGATCTGGGAAAGCGAGTTGGCAACAATAAAAAGAACTTCCGCCGCTGCGTGGATATTTTTTTCTGATGTAATGTTCACTTCATGAAGCGCATTTATGTATTGATCTTCATTGACTCCGATTTCTCTTGCAACACGCCTGAATTCATCTTCATTGGGCTTTTTGCTTAAAATCTGACCGCCCAGAATCGTACCGATCAGCTCGCCTTCCACTATGATGGGGGCTGCAAAATCGATGAGGCCTGAATGGCATTTAAAGATATAAGGCCTTCCCAGTCTGGCTGCTTCTTCACCGCCCCTTTTATGGGAGGCGGCACATCGGCTATCTCCAGTCTTCGTCGAATGCGTGAATTGTGCGCAGATTCTTGTGTAAGAGCTTGGATTTGTAACCGGATTCCCCTCCCGGTCTACTGCGACGCTTGCAAGATTCATACTGTCTGCAAAATTATCAAGGAATTTTTGCAGCAGACTTATTTCCATTACATCTGAGAGATTGATTTCTGAAAGTGTTTTATAAACATTGTCATTTTTATCCATCTTCATACTATGTCCTCCGTGAATGTTGAAATTTAATAAAAAATGTTGAAATATGTCGAAAGATTTTACATAAATTTTACCACAAAACCAATGATTTGTATATATAATTTGAGAAAAAATTATTGATTGTGGTTCTCAATTGGGATTTTTTACCAATAAACAGAATTGAACGGTAGAATTACTATGTAAGATAAAACTAAAAATTATTTGATTGTATTTTTCGAGTAATGTTATAATTGTATATAACATTGTAAAAGGAGTGAGCAGATGAAACTGAAGAATGTGCTTCTGGCTGTTGCAGATATAGAAAAATCCAAGGCTTTTTACAGAGAGTTGTTCGGTCTTGGTGTAGTAACGGACTTTGGAGTGAATGTGATTCTTACGGAAGGACTGGTATTACAGGAGAAAAGTGCCTGGGAGAGTGGTGTGGACAGCACGGTGCACTTTGGAGGGTATGACGGAGCCCTTTATTTTGAGGAATACGATATGGAACGATTTCTTAACAGATTGGAAGAATCCGTCTATCCCATTGAATATTTAAATCCATGTTTTGAACGGGACTGGGGACAGAAAACAGTCCGGATTTTTGATCCGGACCGTCATATACTGGAAATCGGAGAAGCCATGTCTGCTGTAATAGCCAGACTGCTTCGGATGGGGATGACGCCGGAGGAAACGGCGGCAAAGACAAGGCTGCCCCTTTCTGTAATACTGGAGACGTGGAGTAATGGAAAGAACGTATAATGTAAAACATGATGTAAGGTTGACTTTACAATTAAAATGTCATATACTGAATGTAAGGTAAACGTGACAATAAGAGAGGAACAAATATGAAAAACCGGATCAGGCAATTGCGGGAGGAAAAGGGACTCACTCAGGAACAGCTTGGAGAACTGGTAGGAACTTCCAGACAGGCCATCAATGCAATTGAGACAGAGAAGTTTGAACCGTCCATCTGGCTCGCTTATGATATTGCCAGTGTGTTTGAACGTCCCATTGAGGATGTATTTCTATTTGAGGAAAGTGAAAGAAAATCGAGAGCGGATAAAAGCAGGAGGGATAAGAATGGCTGTCAGGAAGCTGCGGTATAATGATGATGAGATTCTTCGGAAACGCTGTAAAGAAGTAACGGTTATTGATGACAGAATCAGACAGAACCTTGATGATATGCTGGAAACCCTGCATCATACGGAGAACGGAGCTGCCTTAGCAGCCAACCAGGTAGGAATCTGTAAGAGGCTGGTGGTAATTGATTATTGTGACTGCCTGTTAAAGCTGGTAAATCCCAGAATCATCGGGTGCAGCGGGGAGCAGGAGTGTGTTGAGGGCTGTCTTAGTTTCCCCGACCGTTATGTAAAGACCATCCGCCCCAAGAAAGTCACCATCGAGGCAATGGATGAGAACGGGGATGAGATCATGGTCACCGGAGAAGATGAACTGGCAAAATGTTTCTGCCATGAACTGGAGCATCTGGACGGGATTATTTTTTTAGATAAAGCGATAGAAGTAGTTGAACTTTAGAATATGGAAATTTGGATACGGAAATTAGCAGTTTTATTGACAGAAATCCGGGAATGTAATAAAATAAGATATGTGTTTGAAATTATCGGCTTATGCTCCAATAGGCAGAACCAGATGATTTCATAAAAAAGGGGGATTACGAAAGATGGGCAGTTCAGTGACTGGAAATGAAATACTGGATTCTTTTTATTCTGTTATACCATATTTAATGAATTTATTTGATGAGGATGTATCCTTTGCTTTAACCGATGCAGAGAAGTTTATTAATGTATGGAATGGCAAAAAGTTAAAATTCCATGTTAATCCCGGTGACATTGTGCCTGCAGGAGGAGCAATCAGGGAGGCATTAGATTTTGGCAGAGTGATTATAAAAGATGTGCCAGCAGCTGTATATGGCATTCCATTCAAATCCTATGCAGTTCCCATAACGGAAAAGAACAAGGTGATTGGTGTCCTGACTTTAGGAAGAAGTCTGGAAAAGAGGAACAACTTAATTGAACTGATCAACAGGCTGACGGATGGTGCTAACCAGATTACCGAATCTACCAATGATGTGAGCAGGGGAATCGGACAGCTTAAGGATATGAACGGTGAGATATCTATTAAGGTAAAAGAAGCCAATGAAAGTACAAAGAATACAGATTCCATTCTGGACTTTGTTAAGGACGTAGCAACCCAGTCCAATTTACTTGGACTGAATGCAGCCATTGAGGCAGCAAGGGCGGGAGAAGCAGGAAGAGGTTTTTCCGTAGTGGCAGGAGAGATCAGAAAGATGTCAGCCTCTACCAGCGAATCCATCGGTCAGATAGACGGTGTGCTGAAAAGTATTAATGCATCCATTACTACGATTAATACACGTATAACGGAATCCAATCAGATTTTTACAAAAGAGACGGAAGAATTTCAAAAAATACTAAATTCCATTGAGGAATTAAACGGAACGGCAAAGCAGCTGGAAACACTTTTAGAGCATCTGTAGAGCCGCTAAAGAGATGGGGATAGAGCCAGCGGAGCACTATCTCTATTCTTATGTTTTAAATATCAGTTATCATAGGAACCATCAGGAAAGGGAATGACTCATGAAGATCAGGAAATCAAAAGTGGCAGTTGTAGGGTGCGGACTGGTAGGATCCTCCACCGCATTCAGTCTGGTAACACAGGGTGTATGCGATGAAATTTTAATGATCGATATCAACGAGGAAAGAGCATTGGGAGAAGTGCTTGATTTAAGGGATACGATCAAGTATCTGGACCGTAATGTAAAAGTACGTAAAGCCAGCTATGCAGATTGTTCAGATGTGGATATTATCGTAATCACGGCGGGAGCACCGCCCCAGAAAGGGCAGACCAGACTGGATACGCTGGAGGTCAGTGCCAGAATTGTGAAAACCATTGTTGACCCAGTCATGGCAAGCGGCTTTGACGGAATTTTCATTGTAGTATCCAACCCGGTTGATATCATTGCCCATTATGTTTATAAATTGTCCGGTCTTCCAAAGAATCAGGTAATTGGTACCGGAAGCTCCTTAGATACTTCCAGACTTCAGAATTTTATAGCGGAGCTTGTAAACGTGGATCCAAGAAGTGTTTATGCCTATTCCATGGGAGAACACGGAGATTCCCAGATGGTGCCATGGTCTACCGTGACCGTAGCAGGCAAACCATTTAATGACATCATTCAGGATAATAAAGATATGGTTGGTGATGTTGACCTGGATGAGATTGTGAAAAAGACAACCCTGGAGGGCTGGGAAATCTACAACAGAAAAGGAACCACTTATTATGGAATTGCCACGGCTTGTGCCGGTATCATCAAGGCAATTCTTTATGATGAAAACCGGATTATTCCGGTATCCACCTTACTGGAAGGGGAATATGGGGAAACGGATGTATTTGCCGGAGTGCCCACAATCTTAAACCGCACCGGTGCCGCTGATATACTGGAGATCCACATGACGGATGAGGAACTGGATAAGTTTCACCAGTCGGTGGAAATTCTCCGGGAGTATACGAAGAAAATGCATACGGTAGATTAACTCAGGCTTCGGATCTCGTGAATTCTCAGAAGAATAGGAAGCAGTGCGCCGGACACAACCAGGCTGAATAGATTCTGAACCAGATTGAAGGGGACATTAATAATGGCTGAGGCTGCATTATATACAATCAGCTCAAATATAAAATAACCTCCTGTGACGATACCGCTGCACACTATGCCTGCCGTCAGAAATGGCAGGATCCGATAACCTGCTTTGAGACGGCTGCGTGTAAGTCTGTGGTACAAATATCCGGCAGAGAAGGCGGCCAGTGTTTTAATGAGAAATGTAGCCGGTGCATAGAATGCGTAGCCTGAAAGCAAATCTGCCGTCATGGATCCAATCCCCCCTGCTAAAGCGCCGGTCACGGGACCAAGAAGGATACCGCTTAACAAAACCATCCCATCTCCCAGATGAATATAACCATTCATTGCAGTAGGTATATGTATTACCATGGTAGCTGCTGTGGTAAGTGCTGCCATTAAAGCTCCAAATACTAATTTTTTCGTTTTTTTGCTGTTCATAGTTATTCCGCCCTTTCAAATTAAATATCAGTTGTTTTGTTGAACTCTATCATATAGAAAAACTGGAGTTTTTTAAATAGCCAATTTAAGCAAATTCGTGCATACCAGTTGGGCGGGAAGAAATAGCTTTCCGCCAATTCCCTGATTACGTTTTCCCATATCTGGCAACCATAAGGTTAAATCATGGGATCATGGAGACTGGAGGACGATAAAAATGGCTGATATGAAAAATAAGGAAAAATTTTTTGCCGGGTGGTACTTTAAATTGCAAAGCGGCGACACGGTTCTGGCTCTGATTCCCGGACTTAGTATGGACGGGACGGGAAACGTATATCCATTTATACAGGTTATCTGGAATGAGCAGGCCTGCTGGGTGGATTTTAAAGAAGAGGATCTTCTTATTGACTGGAATCAGAAAAGGATTATTCTTGATGATAATATTTTTTCCCGCAGGGGAGTAAGGCTTAACATAAAGACAGATGACATATCATTAAAGGGTATTATCCGTTTCGGTCCAATTACCCCAATCCGGTATCCCATTATGGGTCCTTTTCAGATCATGCCTTTTATGGAATGCAAACATGAGATAATCAGCATGTCCCACAGACTGTCCGGAAAGGTGAAACTAAACGGTGCTGTTGTGGACTTTGTCGGAGGGCTGGGGTATATAGAAGGAGATAAAGGAAAATCGTTTCCGGAGAGCTATCTCTGGCTTCAGTGTAATTCATTTTCTGAAAATGCTTCTGTTATGGTCTCTATTGCTAAAATTCCATGGCTGGGATTCCGGTTTGAGGGCTGCATCGGCGTAATCATGTATCAGGGAAAAGAATACAGATTTGCTACCTATTTAGGAGCCAGAGTGGTGAGCAAAAGAGAGACGGCAGTGATTATAAAGCAGGGAGCATATATTCTGAAAGTGTTCCTTTCCAATCAAAACCGGAAGGGTGAGAAACGGTTTTCCCATCAGCTGTTAGCGCCCAGTCAGGGTGAAATGAGCCGTTTTGTCAAGGAAGAGCATTTGCTGCGGGGGAGATTTCTGCTGTACAAAGGAGAAAATATGATATTCGATCTTTCCAGCAGTTCCGTAAGTTTTGAATACGATTTATAAGAAAAACGGCTGTTATCTTACAGTTTGTTAAGATAACGGCTATTTTTCTAAATGAATATTAAGTTGGCATCGGGATGTGGGATTGATATAATAGATTTATATTTACTATATATAACAAATCGAAAGTGGGGACTAGAGATGAAGAAATCAGGAAAACTGAGTATTTCAACAAGGCTGAAACGGGTATTTGCAATTCTGGTATTTATTATTTTTCTTTCTTCAGTATTTTCGCTGGTCAGTTTTCGTTCTATTGGTAATAACATGTCAACATTTTACCAAGTTCAGTATGAGACCACAAAAAAACAGATGGAGATCCGTAAGGATGTACAGACGATTAATAAAAGAATCCTTTGGGCCGCCATTCGGGAAGATGCTTCTGTAACTGCAGAGCAGAAAAAGGAAATAGAAGGCAGATTCGAAAAAATTGTGAAATATATTGCTGTCATCAAAGAGAATCTGAAGGACAAGCAGTCGGTAGAAGCACTGGATCTGGCATTTGGTGATTTCCAGAAAGATACCGCTACGCTATTATCCATGCTGGAAAAGGGAGATACAAAAGGCGCGGTAGAGTACTACCAGACTACATTCAACGATGCATCAGAGGTACTTGCCGATGCTCTGGATAAAACCGGCACCCAGGCAGATGACGCTGCCCTTGCCAAATATACAAACAGCCAGAGAGTTGAACATCTGGCCACTGTTTGTCTGGCATTCTTTTCTCTGGCCTCTCTCGGCATTGCGCTGCTCATGGGAAGTCGGCTGACCAAATCAATTGCTGTTCCGTTAAAGGAGATTCAGAATGCAGCAGGAGAGTTTGCAAAAGGTAATTTACATACGGCGATTACATACGAATCCGGTGATGAGATCGGTCAGGCAGCCCAGGGCTTAAGAGTTTCCATGGAAAAGATCCGGTGTTATATTATGGAAATTGACTGTGCGATGGAGCAGATGGCAGGCGGGAATTTCAACGTGGATTTTTCCAGTGAATTTATTGGCGATTTTAAAAATATTGAATCTTCCCTGCATTGCTTTACTGAAAAGATATCAAGAAGCTTTGAAGAGATAAATGAAGCAGCCAATCAGGTATCCGATGGTTCCAGCCAGATATCGGAATCCGCCCGTTATCTTGCAGTCGGAGCCGAAAATCAGGCTGGCATTGCCGGCAGATTGTCGGAGTCAGTTACCCGCATCACAGAACAGATCGGTGAAAATGCGGAGCTGACGAAGGAAATCCAGATGGAGATGGAGCGGATTACCCAGAATATTTCTACGGAAAATCAGAATATGCAGGAAATGGTTTCTGCCATGAGTACCATAAAGAAGACCTCTGAGGAAATCAGTAAGATGATTGTAACCATTGATGATATTGCCATGCAGACCAATCTTCTGGCCTTAAATGCGTCCATAGAGGCGGCGAGAGCCGGAGAAGCAGGAAAAGGGTTCGCTGTTGTTGCGGGACAGGTCAGTCTCCTGGCAAGCCAGAGCAAAGAAGCCGCAAAAAATTCTTCTGACTTAATAGAGGCATCCTTAAAAGCAGTGGAAGAGGGAACTGTAATCGCAGACCGGGCAGCCGGCAATTTAAATGGCGTGGCAAAAGAAAGCAGTCAGATCATGGATAAGGTCCGCAGCATAGCAAAGGCTTCCATGGATCAGGCGGATTCTGCAAAAATAATTGAAAATGGAATCGGACAAATCTCCATGGAAGTGGATAAAAGTGCAGCGTCTGCGGAAGAGAATTCCGCTTCCAGCGAAGAGCTTGCAGGGCAGGCACAAAATTTAAAGGACTTAATCGGCCAGTTTCAGCTGAAAGCATAAATTATTTGATTTTCAGCGCAGAATAAAAAAAGGATACACGGGAAAGAGCAGCATACCTGTGTATTCTTTTTTTTGTCTGGAAAATTTTTATAAACAGTATATAACAGTTGACAACAGTAATATACTGTTATATACTGTTTGTCAAGGAGGGGTGATAT
The DNA here is from genome assembly GCF_003432035.1 of Lacrimispora amygdalina. Classification (GTDB taxonomy): domain Bacteria; phylum Bacillota; class Clostridia; order Lachnospirales; family Lachnospiraceae; genus Lacrimispora; species Lacrimispora amygdalina. Next base: position 4,179 of record NZ_QOHO01000104.1, on the reverse strand, counting down.
GAAAATAATAATAAATAATTCATCCATGCAGCCCCTGTATGATCAGATCACAGAGCAGATCAAAAGCGGAGTCATGCAGGGTACGTTAAAAGAAGGAGATAACCTGCCATCGGTCCGGACTCTGGCAAAGGAACTGCGTATCAGTGCCTTAACAGTAAAAAAATCTTATGACATTCTGGAACAGGAAGGTTTTATTGTTACAATTCATGGGAAGGGAAGCTTTATTGCTTATGCCAGTCAGGAATTCATGCTGGAGGAAAAGAAAAAAGAGGTTGAGGCCGGGTTGGAAGCGGCGATTAGCAAAGGCAGAAGCTGCGGAATGAAAGATGAGGAACTGACGGAATTGTTTTATTTGATTTTGGAGGATTAATGATGTTGTTAAAAATGGAAAACATTCAGAAAACGTATGGAGATTTTACGATGAATTGTTCTTTGGAACTGCAGCCTGGATATATTACAGGGCTGATCGGACCAAATGGTGCAGGTAAAACCACTGTATTTAAATCTGCTCTGGGACTTATTTCGTTAGACCAGGGTGCTGTAACGGTGTTTGGAAAACCGTTTGATCAGCTGTCACTGAAGGATAAGCAGGATATGGGAGTAGTTCTGGCCGATTCGGGATTCAGCGGATATTTAACGATTCAGGATATTGCCAGAGTCATGAAAAATCTGTATCAGTTATTTGATCAGGACCTGTTTATAAAAAAGTGCAGGGAATCCGGCCTGCCTTTGAAAAAGAGAGTCAAAGATATGTCTGCAGGAATGAAAGCCAGGGTGAAGGTATTGGCAGCCATGTCTCATGAGGCCAGACTGCTCATACTTGATGAGCCTACGGCAGGACTTGATGTTCTCGCAAGAGAGGAACTGCTTGACACCATTCGGGAGTATATGGAGCCGGGAGACCGTTCTGTTCTGATCAGTTCCCATATTTCAACGGATTTGGAGCAGCTTTGTGACGATCTGTATCTGATTGATAATGGAACGATTGTTCTGCATGAGGAAACGGATGTACTCCTTGGCAGCTATGGTCTTTTAAAAGCAACAGAGGAACAGTATTCAGAACTGGATAAAAGTTATATTCTCTGCAGGAAAAAGGAAGCTTACGGCTACCGCCTTCTTACAGATAAGATCAGTTATTACCGGGAAAATAAGCCGGAAATTGTAATGGAAAAGGGAAGTGTTGATGAAGTGATTACGATGATGATACGGGGGGAACGGTTATGAGAGGACTGTTAATAAAAGATTTTCTGCTTCTGAAAAACCAGCTGCGCATTTTCCTGCTTTATATCTTTTTGTCAGTGGGAATGCTTGTGGCAGATTTTAATCCGGTTTTTGTGATTAATTATACCACTTTAATCTTTTGCATGTTTACGCTCAGCTCTATTAGTTACGATGAATTTGACAATGGGTATGCTTTTTTGTTCACCCTTCCTATCACCAGGGAGCAGTATACGGCGGAAAAGTATGTATTTGGTATCCTTACGGGATGCTTAGCCTGGCTGGTTGTGACCATAATTGCAGTTATCATGAATGTTCTAAGAGGAAGAGGGGATACTTGGGGAATTGCAGTTTTGGCGCTTTTGTTTCTTTTTTTAGCTTTCCTGTTCTTATCTGTGGTAATTCCGGTACAGTTGAAGTTTGGCCAGGAAAAGGGAAGAACTGCTTTGAGTTTAATCATTGGATTAATCTTTGCTTCCGCATTCCTTACAGTGAGAACGGTAAAAATATTCAAGGTGGACTTATCCGCAGCAGCTGAACGGTTAACCGCCCTTCATCAGGGACCGGTTATCGCGGTCCTGCTTCCAGGCAGTCTGATAGTAATGATTGTATCTTACCTGGTTTCTGTCAGAATCATGAAGAAAAAGCAATTCTGACAGAAACTGGATTATCGCCCCTTTTTGGCATTTGCATGCTGAAAGGCCAATCTGTGCCGGCCGGGAGTCATATGATATTCCCGCTTATATAGCCGGTCAAAATAACTGGTGCTTTCAAAGCCGGAGCTTTCCGCGATATCGGTGATGGACCGGTCTGTATGCAGAAGAAGGGTTTTTGCCTGATTTAACCGGTATTTATTTAAATATTCAATGGGAGAGAGAGGGATGGAACACTGGAAACAGCGGAGTGCCTCTCTTTTGCTGACTCCAACCGAGCGTGCAATATCTTCCAGAGTCAGTCTCTTTTCATAGTTCTGTTCAATAAAATGGGTCATTCGTCTGAACCGGGCCTGGGAAAGGCGGTTGACCCCTGCATTTTCCATAGTGGCAAATTCATCTTTGTGTTCAAACAGGACGCACCAGATCTGGCAGACCAGTGCATGTGCTCCAAGCTCCCAGGTTGCTGTCTGATCCTCACACAGTTTGTAAAGGTCTGACAGAATGAAAAGTAAACGGTTCTGCCAGGGATTTTTCGCCCTTAATACAAAGTGGGATATGCCGGAAAATAAAAAGGGAGCCAGGAACTTTTCGTAGATTGAACTTCCTTCCCGGGCAATAAATTCCGGAGCGAAGAGTACATTTGGTATAATTGCTGTTCCGGTTGATAAAAAGCGGTGCATGGCACCGGAATTAATAAAGACACCGTCACCGGGTTCCAGTATGTAATGGATGTTTCCGATGGAACAATGTACGATTCCCTCGGTCACAGATACCAGTTCAAATTCCCTGTGCCAGTGCCAGTCAATGCAGCGGTTGTCAAACTTTCCCACATCTTCATAGTAATATTGAAACGGAAAGTCAGCAAAACCATGGGAGACCAGCTCCATCATGGATTCATCGGTCAGTATTTTTGTGCTTTGCATAGAGCGCTCTCCTTTTTGTGATCGGCTAGATTGTATCATAAGCTGGCGGTAAATTGCAAGATCTGAATTACCATCTGCGGTATAATACAATAAAATGACTCGGGAGGGACGGACGCATGAAAGAAAATTATAAAAGTACCATTTATGCCTGCTTTTTAAGCTACATTGTTCAGGCAATTGTCAATAATTTTGTACCGCTTTTGTTTCTGCATTTTCAATGGGAGTATGGGATATCATTATCAAGAATTACCCTGCTTGTCACAGTTAATTTTGGTGTTCAGCTGCTGGTGGATCTTTTATCGGCTGCATTCATTGACCGGGTGGGATACCGGATTTCCATGGTTGCCGCACACGTCATGGCAGCTGCCGGTCTGATTCTTTTAACGGTACTGCCTGGAATCGTTTCTGTTTCATGGGCTGGATTACTGCTGGCTGTTGTGATCTATGCCATTGGCGGAGGTCTTTTAGAGGTTCTTGTCAGTCCCATTGTGGAAGCGTGTCCTACAGATAATAAAGAAAAAGCCATGAGTATGCTGCACTCCTTCTATTGCTGGGGACATGTGGGAGTGGTTCTTATTTCCACCTTATTTTTCCGGATCTTTGGCATCGGAAGCTGGAAGATACTGGCGATTATCTGGGCGGTTGTACCGGCTGTATGCATGGTTTTATTTTTCCGTGTGCCCATAGCTTCTCTTGGAAAGGGGGAGGAAGGTATGTCCTTTGGCACATTGATTGGTAACAGGTTCTTCTGGATCTTTATGCTTCTTATGGTTTGTGCGGGAGCAAGTGAACAGGCAGTCAGCCAGTGGGCATCGGCATTTGCAGAAGAGGGACTGGGGGTGACGAAGACCATTGGAGACCTGGCTGGTCCGATGCTGTTTGCCCTTATGATGGGGATATCCAGAGCTGTTTATGGGCAGTATGGGGAAAGATGGGAGCTGAAAAAGGTTATGGCAGCCAGCGGAGTTCTTTGTATGGGATCTTATCTTTTAATTACCTGCTCTCCCTATCCGGTTCTTGGACTGATCGGCTGTGGATTGTGCGGCTTTTCAGTTGGGATCATGTGGCCAGGAACATTTAGTCTGGCTGCCGCTTCGATTCGGGGCGGAGGCACAGCCATGTTCGCTTTCCTGGCGCTTGCCGGTGATCTGGGTTGTTCTGGGGGACCTACGGTAGTTGGAATAGTTTCCGGGGTGTTTGGCAGCAATTTGAAAATCGGCATATTTTCTGCAATTGTCTTTCCCCTTATTCTGGTAATTGTTATTATAAGGTTTTTGGCAGTGCAGAAAAATTGATTTAGATTGGTTTAAAGAAATAAAAAATGGAGGAAGCAGTTCAAAATAATGAACTGCTTCCTCCACTTTTGTATCTCGGTACAATAA
>NZ_QOHO01000103.1 GCF_003432035.1 Lacrimispora amygdalina | reverse complement strand
GAATAATTCGGGTTAAACTATTCAAAGAAGGGAAGTTGTTAATATGAGAAATATTGTATTATTCTGTGCCGCAGGCATGTCAACAAGCCTTTTAGTAAATAAGATGAAAGAAGCAGCTGCAAAAGAAAATTATGATTGCCAGATCAACGCTTATGCTCTGGCAAGTGCAAGAGAAAAAGGACCGGATGCGGATATTATTCTCTTAGGGCCCCAGGTCCGTTTTGGCAAGGCAAAGGTGGAAAAAGAATGTCCTGGAAAAATCGTTGAATGCATTGATATGCAGGCTTATGGGACCATGAATGGAGCCAAGGTCATTGCCCAGGTAAAAAAGGCACTTGGAGATTAATCGAAAGCAGCAGGGGAAACTGGGAAAATGCAGACTATCGGATATATTTCTGCAAAATCAAAGAACGGAGATGACCGGGCATTTCATATGATCAACTATTCCGGTTATAATATCGGGACGTTTGCAATGCCTTATTTACAGAGCTTTCTGGGAAATTCAGGAATTATTACTGCCTGCCTGTTCGATTCAGGGAATGCAGTGATACTGAAATCCATTCTTAAGGTTCTGGTTGTGCGATATGGGACTGCAGCCTGTCTGGCAGCGGCTCTTTATTATTTCCTGCCATTTACTCAGGAGATTAAAATAATTTTGGTTATTATCGTCTTTGCACCAATCTCTTCTATGGGTGTTATCAATACAGAGCGGATAAAAGGAGATACAGGACGTGCCGGCATGATTAATTCCATGTCCATACTCATCAGCCTTGCAGTAATGACAGGGCTTGTGTGTGTATGGAAACTTGGGCAGTAACCGGCATGGGGCAGAGGTGAAGCATGGATCTTGCTTATATTACAGCAACTAAAATAATTGAGATGTTTATCATTCTGATAATAGGTGCAGGCGCATATAAAACAGGAATTGCGGATGCGGGTACAGGCAGCAGGCTGACGTCTGTTCTGCTTAAGATCATTTCTCCCTGTGTTATCCTTTTGTCCTATCAGATTGACTTTGACAGAGAACGGTTGTATGGGCTGGCAATTACTGCTCTGCTGTCTTTTGCCAGTTTCTTCATTGCAATTGCAGTTTCTAAAATTGCAGTTCCTGAGAAAACCGGTTCTGATCTGGCAGTAGAGCGGATGTCGATTGTCTATTCCAATTGTGGTTTCATCGGAATTCCTCTTATAGACGGAATTCTGGGGGCAGAAGGCGTGTTTTATATGACGGCTTATCTGACTGTATTTAATATATTTGTCTGGTCTCACGGAATTATGCTGATGAGCGGAAAATCAGAAAGCATGAAAAAGACGGTAAGAAGTCTGATCAACCCGTCCAATGCAGCAATCCTGACAGGAATAATTCTGTTTCTGACAGGAGTTAAAATACCTGAAATTATACGTGAACCAATTGCTTTAATCGGTGGTATGAATACTCCGGCTGCCATGCTGGTTTCCGGCATTAATCTGGCTCAAAGTGATTTCCTGGGGGGATTAAAGAACAAAAGAACCTATATTGTCAGTATATCCAGGCTTATTGTGGTTCCGGCCCTGACCCTGCTCCTTTTACTGGCAGCAGGAGCGGGGAGAAGTATATCGGTGACCATTTTAACAGCTGCAGCCTGTCCAAGCGGAGCCATGGGTACCATGTTTGCTCTCCAGTATGAAAAGAACAGTCAGTATGCATCAAATATTTTAACCATTACAACTGCGCTGTCTTTAATTACCATACCTGTTATTATGGCAGCAGCCAGCGGAATTTTATAATAAAGGGGATAAAAATGATTATTGTTAATGCACCATTGAAACAGGAGACGTTTCAAAAATACGCAGAGGATGAAGGACTTGTTTTTATAAAAAAGTCAGGCATGAAGCTTTTTTTCGAGAATCCGGAGGGAGAGGATGGAAAAAAGGCAGAAGCATTAAAAAAGAAGCTGAAGGGGGAGAAAGAACTGGCAGCAATCTATTTTTCAGTCCAGGCCCAATAACATGAAAACCGTACTTCATTTATATCCGTAATCCGGTATAAATGAAGTGCGTTTTTTTTATTCCTATGCTATACTGATTTTTGTTTCAATCCTGGTTCGGTTCCTATTACAATTGGTTCACTGTGAGAAAAGCCAGGAATATTCTAGGATAAGAAGGTAAATATAGGCTTCAGTAAAAATGGGATGGACAGGAGGCGGCTTCCAATATGATACCTGACGATATCCGTAATATAGAAATAGAGAAACAATATCAGACCATAGATTATGACTGGCTGAGACTTCATTATAAGACCACTGTGGGAATTGTTGTTTTTGCACTGGTCATGGAATGTCTTATGAGTCTTGTTTTTGTGCGGTCTGGTCTTATTCATACAACTTTGGAACGGTACGTATTAAAATATATCATAATTCCTTCGGGAATTAATCTTTCCTGTATTCTGGCTGAAACTCTGATTATGAAATCAAGTCAGTTTTCCCAGAAGCAGAAAATTTACAGCGTATCCCTGATGCTGGTTTTAATCTCATTTGTTCTGTTTACTGTTCACAGCGGTTTTACAGCCACCTATTATATTTTTCCAGGTGCAATCATGATGACAATCATTTACGCAGATCAGAGGCTGACTGGTATCACGGCCTTGTTTTGCCTTGGATCCGCTGCATTTTCCGAAATAATGATTAAATGGGATTCAGATAAGATTGGAATTTTTGACAGCAGCTTAAGTATGGGAAACTTTCTTGTTTCTATGGTGATACTGGTTGCCTTTTCCGCAGCAGGCATGGTGGTAATCCGGTTCGAGCAGAAAAAGAATGCTGCCAGCATCAGGACGGATCTTGAAAGGCATCAATTAATGCAGAGCATTCAGGTAGATGAGCTGACCGGGATATATAACCGTAAGGCTCTTGATGAGGCCATGGCTGTCATGGAGGTCCAAAGGCCCTGTGAAAATCATGTTCTGGCCGTTGTGGATATTGACAATTTTAAAAGTATTAATGACCGGTTCGGGCATTATATGGGAGACAGGTGCTTAATAGAGTTTGCCAGAGTATTGATGGAACACTCCTGTAACTATACACCCTATCGTTATGGCGGAGATGAATTCTGTCTGCTGTTTCACAATATGACAATGGAAGAGGCTGTCCTGGTGTGCGAGGAGATCAGACAACTGACCGAAAAGATCAGGATAGAGGAAGAACGTGAAATATGCTTTACTGCCAGCTTCGGATTGTCTGCATATTCCGGCCAGCTTGATGCAGCGCGGCTTTTTGTTTTGTCTGATTACGCGTTATATGATGCAAAGAGAATCCGCAATTCCGTCAGAGTCTATGAAAAGGGGATGAAGATCGCAGATTGAATGTGCGATCTTTATCCCCCTGTTTTTTTGTCTTGACATTACATGATGTGAAATGTTACAATTTATGCAATGAATAGTAAAAAGATCAGGAGCAGCAGATATGAATAAAATTAAGCTATCTACCAAAAAGGAACTGGAAATTTATATGCACCCGGTGAGACAGAATCTCCTTCGGATACTGGAGCGCTCCAAGCTGCCCATGACTCCAAAGCAGCTTTCACAAAAGCTGGACATTTCCCCATCAAGTGTTCAGCATCACATTAAAAAGCTTGAGTCACTTGGGGTCATTGCGCTGGACCATACCGAGGTTATTAACGGAATCACTGCAAGATTTTATTGTCCCACCTATGTCAATGTTCAGATCGGTCTGGATCATCCGGATGATAACCAGATGCAGAAAGAGGTTCTTGTTCAGGAGCAGATTGCAAGAACCTATGAGGGTTTTTTAACACAGAAGAAAAAATTTATAGAGAAACATTATGATACGGATTCAGAACTAAGGTGGGATTTGGGGGATATTATGACTGGAGTGGCTCATTTGGCGCCGGGAGAGGGCGAGGAATTATTAAAGCTGATCCTGGATTTTATGGATGCGCATGCGGTTCCCTCCAAAGAAAAGTCTCCGTGGGAATATGCCTTTATTTTTTATAATGCCGGGGAGAATCTTTATGAATAAGATAAAACAGCTGATTATTTTTCTCAATTATGCCTCCCTGGGAATACTCCTGCCGGTACTGAACTTAATTCTTCTTAACCGGGGCGCCGGTCTTAAGACACTTCCACTTTTAATAGCCGGTTATTCAGCTACAGTTCTGTGTTTAGAACTGCCAAGCGGAATCTGTGCGGATTTGCATGGCCGGAAAACGGTCTTTCTTATTTCAGGAGTCTGCCAGTTGCTATCGGTGGGCCTGCTCTTCTTTGCAGGAAACTGGATCTGGTTATTATGCAGTATTGTGCTGAATGGAGTCAGCAGGGCTTTTTCTTCCGGAAGCTTAGATGCCTTAATCATAGATCAGGCTTTGCAGGAAAAGGGAGAAGACAGTCTGCCTGATGTAACAGCCCGCCTTGCAATACTAGAGGAGACTGGACTGGCAGTGGGATGTATTCTCGGCGGTTTCCTTTCCGGCTTAGGGGATTCCTATAACGTAAATATTCTGCTTCGAGGTATACTGACTGCGGTAACAATGGGGCTTTGTATATTTGGGGTACGGGAAGACCGGATATGCGGCAGCAAAAAAGAGCGGACTCCCCTTACCCATCATATAAAAAAAGGATTCCGTACAGTTTTTGCAAAGCCGGATTTTCCATTTATCCTGGCAGGGATGATGTTTACCGGATTTTTCATAACCCCCATTGAGACATACTGGCAGCCGGCCTATCTTAAACTGTCTGATTTATCACAGGGAACCTGGATGCTGGGAATACTGTCCTTTGTCGGATTTTTTCTGGCAGCAGCAGGAAATTCTTTCTGCCGGCGGCTGCTGATAAAATTTCCCGGAAGACAATGGCGCATCTATGGCATCTGCCGGGTTTTCCTGGGCAGTGTGCTGCTCATTCTGGCGCTATGGAATTCTGTCTGGATCTTTGTCATGGCATACGGAGGCATTTACCTGCTCCTTGGAACCGGCAGTGTGGCTGAAAATACTTTGATCAACCAGTATACACCAGGGCCTTTAAGAGCCAGTGTTCTTTCACTGGGATCATTTCTCTTACAGACCGGTTCCATGTGCGGCTCTGTTTTTTGCAGTCTGTTTGTGGAACAGATTGACATAGCCGGAATCTGGCTTGTTTCCGGGGTAGTTATGGTTGTATATACCATCCTGGTCACAGTACTTCTGACAGCAAAAAAAAGAGAAATTAAACCGTATGATATTGAATCATTTGAAAACTCCTGATATAAATAGAGTTAGAGGCAATGATAAGAAGCTGTTTTTGCGGATTTCCGGAATAACCAGGTTCTTATGCCAGTAAGAGGAACCGGAATCAGTAAATGGCGACCCAGAGCTATCCTGGATCGTCATTTTTTGGTGGAAAGTAAAACCCGGTTCTTAACAAAATATGGAAATAATTGGATTAATTTCCAAGGTTTAAACCGTCATATAATAAAATATTATAAGCAAAGGAGCTTTACCATGCCAAGAAGAGGAGAAAACATTTATAAACGCAAAGATGGAAGATGGGAAGGAAGAACTTTAAAACAGACCGGAAAGTATCAGTATTTCTATTCCAAAAGCTATAAAGGCGTTAAGGAAAAGATGAAAAATTACAAGGAAAGCCAGGGAAATACCAGAGAAAAGAAGTCAGGAGAGACCAGGGGAGGAGCTGTGCTGTTTGAAGACTGGCTGGTTGATGTTTCCATAAGAGTGAAGCCGTCAACCTATGAAAGCTATTACCGGTGTATGAATAAGTATGTCATTCCGTTTTTTGAGAAGGAAAAAAACCAGAAAATTACAACCGGTTCTGTCTCCCGCTTTGTTAAAGAGATGTATGAAAATGAGGAACTTGCAGATTCTTCCAAAAAGAAAAATCTTACCATTTTTAAAATTGCAGTAAAAGAAATACTAAAGGGCTCCGCGGATTGCTTTGCCATTATGGATTTAATTAAATATCCGAAGCCGGATGATAAAGAGGTGGAGGTTTTCTCCATGAAAGAACAGCGTCAGATTGAGCAGGCAGCTTTTCATTATACAGACAAGAGGGCGCTTGGAATTCTCCTCTGTTTTTATACCGGTATCCGTCTTGGGGAGTTGTGTGCATTAAAATGGGGGGATATTGATATGGAAACCGGGACCTTATCCATATGCCGGACTGTTTCGCGAATCCGGCATTTCGAAGAGGAGGAGCATAAAACGGCGCTGTTTGTAGGAGCACCCAAAAGCCGTAAATCCATGAGAAAGATTCCGCTTCCACAATTTTTACTGAGCATGCCGGTGCTGGCTGTATTTAAAAACAGAAACCAGGAAAATTATATTTTTACGGGAACCGACGCTCCTTTTGATCCCAGGTGCTTCCAGAAACTGTATAAACGGCTGTTAAAGGAAGCTCGTGTTAAGGACCGGAAATTCCATGCAATCCGACATACGTTTGCCACCCGGGCACTGGAGCTGGGAGTAGACATTAAGACCATCAGCGAGCTGCTGGGGCATTCCAGTGTATCCATTACCTTAAATGTTTACGCCCATTCTCTGATGGAACAAAAAAAGGCCGCAATTGAAAAATTCAATGATATGTATCAGCTGAATGCAGATGTAAGCGGAGCATTTATAAAAAATGATTATGAAATTATGGAAGATTCTTATGCCGGATAGGAAAGAGCTTACATATTTTTTGATAATCCGTTACAAATTAAGTGAACATTCCCCCTATTTCTGTCATAATTGACAAATATCTACAGGATGTTATATAATATTGATTAATTAAATGTAGTAAAAATTTTACAAAAAGGCAATATATTTCCAGATTGCAAATGACAAGTAGGAGGATATGACTGTGGCGGGAAGGATTAAGGTATTTCAGAGGGTCATAAAAAAATCAGAAGAGGGATCTGATCAGGCGGGAAGGAAAAAATCCATCAAGGGGAGATTGCTATTTGGAATTATTGCTATGTGTGTTGCAATTTCTGTTCTTTTTGGTCTTTTTAATGGCTATTTGTTTTATCGTGATGCAAAAAAAAGTACTGATATGAGGCTCATGGAGTCTGCAGAGGCTTACAGTCAGTCCGTTAAAAATGCAATCGATATTTACAGGATAAAGATTGAAGCTATCGCACAATACACCTCCATCACAAACCAGAACAAGAGCGCCGAAGATCGTAAAGAGGCTATGGATAAGCTGGCAAAGGATTACGGCTTTCTGGAGGTCACTACAGCTGATGTCAACGGAAAAGCGGCAAATGGAACAGACATGAGCCAAATGGAGTTTTTTAACCGGGCACTGAAAGGGGAAACTTATATTTCAACTACCATGCAAAGTAAGGAACTGGGCAAAACAGTTCTGGTAATTGCCGCTAAGATAAATAACGGGCAGTATAACGGGGTTGTAACAGGAACTCTGGATGCAGATGTATTCAGCAGCATGATTGACGGAGTTTCCATGGGGAAATCCGGCTATGGTTTCATTGTAGATAAAACTGGAAAGGTAATCGCCCACAAAGACAGAGAGACTGTGACAAATGAGACGAATTATATTGAGATGGGAAAAAGCGATAAGAATTTCGCAGCTACTTCCGCTAATATTCAGGACATGATCACAGGAAATACTTCAATCAGAACTTCACGCTTAAAAGGCAGGACTCTGATTATGGGATACACGCCTATTACCAACACTGACGGCTGGTCTATTGGAATTGTGGCAGAGCAGTCTGAGATGATGACCGGTTTCTATCAGTCACTTGGCATAACAATATTCCTGGCGGTCCTGATGATTCTGGTATCCTTACATATGGCATTCAGGATAGCAGGACCCATCGTTAAACCGATTGTCAGACTGGTAGAACGCATTAAAGCGCTTGATGAGGGTGATCTGCATTCTGAAGTTCCACAGATTGATACGGGAGATGAACTTGAATCTCTTTCCCGGTCATTTACCGGAACGGTCAATACGCTGAATAATTATATCAACGAGATATCCACGGTATTAAGCGGACTGGAAAAGGGCGATTGTACCGTAGCGGCAACCCAGGATTATAAAGGTGATTTTGTACAGATCAAAGATTCATTAAACGGAATAACATATAACTTAAATTCGGTATTTACCAAGATAAAGGAATCTTCAGACAGAGTGGCAGACGGGTCAAGGCAGATTTCCGATGCTTCCCAGGCTCTTGCATCAGGCGCTGCCGAGCAGGCTGCGACCGTTGAGGAATTAAGCGCCTCAGTAAGCAGTGTTTCAAACCGGGCTCAGCAGAATGCGGATAATGTTCAGAAAGCGACGGGGTATGTAAGGCAGGCTGTAAGCGGAATGGATGAGGGCAATGCCTATATGGAAAAGCTGGATCATTCCATGAAGGAAATCGGACAGGCTTCTGAAAAGATCTCAAACATTACCAAGGTAATAGAGGATATTGCATTCCAGACCAACATACTGGCCTTAAATGCGGCAGTGGAATCAGCCAGAGCGGGAGAAGCCGGCAAGGGATTTGCAGTAGTTGCCGATGAAGTACGTAATCTTGCCGGTAAATCTGCCGAGGCGGCCAAGCAGACCGCAGAGCTGATCGGTCATTCGGTTCAGACCGTGTCAGAAGGAGTAAAGATCGCCTATGAAACAACGCGGATTTTGAAAGCAGCAGCTGAAAAGTCGGGACAGGTGGAGCATACCATTCAGGAGATTGCATCAGCTTCCAATGAGCAGGTGGAGGCGATTGAGCAGATTAATCAGGGGCTGACCCAGGTATCAACAGTAGTCCAGACGAATGCGGCGACAGCAGAAGAAAGTTCTGCCTCCAGTGAAGAACTGGATGCCCAGGCTCAGATATTAAAACAGGAAGTTGAGAAATTCAGGCTTCAGGGGGAATACACCACGCAAGCCCGGGAGAGTGTACGCTATGAGGCTGCAGCAACAGTTCAGGTACCGGAATATAATGATACAGAGGAATATACGGCGGCAGTAGAAGACGATATAACCCCGGTCACATATATACATGATTCAGCAAAATATTAAATCGGTCAGAGGCTTCCGCAAAATGAGGTATTTATTTTGCGAAAGCCTCTGTTTTTGGTATTCTGCGATAGGAGAGTTCATGTTATAATAGCAAAAAAAGGGGGACTATGAGGTGAAGATTGACAGGCTGATTGGTATGATATCCATATTGCTTCAAAAAGAAAAGGTGACAGCACCTTATCTGGCAGAGAAGTTTGAGGTATCCAGAAGAACTATAAACCGTGATGTGGAGAACTTATGCAAGGCTGGAATACCGGTTATCACCGAGCAGGGGAAAAATGGGGGAATCTCCATAGCAGAAGGCTATAAGGTAGATAAGACATTATTTACTTCAACGGAAATACAGGCAATTCTTTCCGGGTTAAAGAGCCTGGACAGCGTGTCAGGAAGCAACCGGTATCAGCTTCTGATGGATAAGCTTTCCTGTTGCAGCAATGAGTACGTAGGAGCAAGCGGTCCGGTACTCATTAATTTAAGCTCATGGTATGGGTCCTCCCTTCCGCCTAAATTTGAGCTGATTAAAGATGCGATAGAGAAAAAAAAGAGGATAGAATTTCATTATTACGGTCCGGGAGGAGAAAACACACGGATAATAGAACCCTGTTTGCTGATATTTGAATGGTCTTCCTGGTATGTGTGGGGATATTGTCTGCTGAGAGATGATTTCCGCATGTTTAAGCTGAACCGGATGGCTCAGATACAATGCACCAATGAGGAATTTGACGAAAGGGACATTCCCCCATACCGAATGGATCCCCGTGAGGTTCAATGGACCAATGAAGTAAATATCACAGCAGAATTTGACAAAACCATGAAATGGCGACTCATAGAAGAATTCGGCATTGACAGCTTTCGGGAAAGTCCGGACGGAAAGCTGACCATGAGGATTGATTGGTCGGATAAGGCGTCTTTGTTTTGCTGGCTGCTTGGGTTCAGGGATTGTGTGAAGATTATTGAGCCAGTGGAATATCAGGCGGATTTTTTAGAACTTCTTGAACGGATTAAGGCCCTTTATTGATAAATATAAATAAATTCAACCATATTGACAATGCCACTGGAATCAATCATAATATACAGATACCCCTTATGGTATCCGGAGGTGCAGAATGAAACAGTGTATGGATGCCGATAATCTTCATCGGCGTTTAAAAAAGATCATTGGCCAGGTTCAGGCAATTGACCGTATGGTGGACGAAGATGTTCCCTGTGAAGATGTACTTGCTCAGATCAATGCAGCAAAATCAGCGCTGCACCGGGTTGGACAGGTGGTTCTGGAGGGACATATAAATCATTGTGTCAGAGATGGGATTGAGCATGGAGACGCAGATAAGACCATTGAGAGTTTCACAAAGGCAGTGGAACGTTTTGCCAATATGACATGACTCGAATGTAAAAGCAGGGCAGCCGGTAAAATCGGCGGTCCTGTTATTGTATCTCGGTACAATA
>NZ_QOHO01000102.1 GCF_003432035.1 Lacrimispora amygdalina | reverse complement strand
GAAAACATACCCAACATGCCAGTTAGATAACCCACATAGTAAAAGCTCCCCTCTTCGCCGTTGATTCTTTTTGCCAAATCGGGAATTCGCTTCTTTAATTCAACCGGTTTCACTTCCCTGTTGTTAGCACATAGATGAAGCTCATGTTTGTCAGCGCCTTCAGCAACCATCATATGATATAACCTAAAGCTCTGATCCTTTATATTGAATGTATCCTGATTAAGTCTGTCACTGAAGTTCTCATTATACATATTATTCAGATCAAACTTATCGCCATCACTGTCTGTTAATACAATAGAAGGACACTGATTTACAACGAAGTACGGCAAACAATGTTCTATAATCTTTCTGGCAAGACTTTCTAAAGACAAAGAAACAGAATCCCTGTAATTTGCCTTCATGCCTTTCAGGGAAACTGTTGTCTTAATCTTTACATCAGCGTCGTCTGTAATTTTCTCTGTATTATCTTCTGGCTCTACGCCATTCTCTTTATCAAATGAGAACACTCTCTTAAAGGATCCATCTGCACCCTTGTAAATACTCTCAATTTCTACCTTTTCAAATGCCTTGAGCCACAAAAATCTGCCAATTCCTTTGCATCCCTTAGCTACCTTCAGTTTTGAGTATGCCTCCAGAAATGATCTATAATTCTCATCTGTAAAACCATTTCCATTGTCCGAAATATAAAAGTTCGTAAAGTGAGACTGTTCTTCTGCTCCGGTAATATTGATTTGTTTTCCTTCCAGACGTTCAGCATATATTTCAATGTGTTTATCTTCAACCTGTGTATCTTCCAGAGATTGTATGGAATTAACCACCGCTTCAAAAACAGGCCAAAGTGCCTTGCCCTCGCCCAGTGGTAATCGGTCTACATGACCTGCTATATTCATGGTCAATTTCATATGCTCACCTCTTTTTACTCCGCTACCTGTATATCTACCTTTGCATACTCAGAATCCATCTTATGCAGTTCATCTCTTACTCTCTGTCTGAGTGCAACAGCCGGCTTTACGCAATACTCATTAAATTCGCTCTGCTCAACCTTTAAATCCGGGAATATAAGCTTCAAATATGCTGATGCAAGCCTTGTTATTGCCTTCCTGTCACGCATATCGTTACAATTCAGCAGCTGCATATTCATATTCACATAATCCGTATACTGTGGTTCCGATCTGAGGTTATGCAGTATCTCGGAAAAGAAATCCCCCTTAAATCCAAGTGTCACTGACGGCGTGTCTTTTGATACTCTTGGCATGTACCATCCAGGTATAATGCCATGAAGTCTGTCCACAAAAGCCGTCTCCTGTAGGAAATTCGGAATTTCCCTAAATAGACCTTCCCCCAAATGTACCGGTACATGGTTTTCATCCAACGTGATATTCGCAAGCATTACAAATCCTGATTCTGCAACTGCTTCAGTATTACCACGGCTAAACTTACCACTTTCCAAATATACCTTCAGCCCTGCTATAAGTTCGCCCTTTGCATCACCCTGAATGCTCTGTGCCTCGTCAAGCACCACTGCATCATATCTCGTAACTATACCCGGAGTGTTTGTTGCGTTGTTATGGAACATAACGGCAGGGGATATTTTCCCGCCACCTACTACTCGGGCATATCGAGACACATTTCCATATACAAATGATTTACCCGTACCTTTCGGAGCAAGCTCAATCAGATTCACCCTTGATTCCACAAGTGGCAGCAATCTTGTCAAAAGAACGGTTTTCTGTTCTTTTTCATATATCTTGGGATTAAAGCCCATGCTCGATATAACAAGATCTATCCACTCATCTGTAGTAAAATTTTCACGACAGGACTTATAGTATTCAAGATCCACATCACCGACCTGAAATGGCTTGAAACTACGCATCCAAACCTTTCCCTTTTCACCCTTATCCTCCGGCGGTGCATACATAAGATCCGCCACTCCCCATACTCCACTTGTGAGAAGCAACTTGTTGTCATCAACAATTTCCTGCGATATCCCCGCATCATTCATATCAAGGAAGGGTATCTTGAGTGTTCTTGTTCCATTCTTAAGATTTACGGCAACGCTATAATCGTCAAGCAGGCGGACTGTTTCCATATTAAGGAGCTTATTCTTTATATCTTCCTTAAATCCCTTTTGAGGAAGATATTTATTCACGAAAGAAGCTACCTTATCACGTGAATCCTCTGTAAGCTCACCATCTTCAAGAAAATTGTACAAGATCCACTCTCCAACATATGTCGGAATGGCTCTTGCGGAGAATCCGGCACTATTGATTAGATTTTTATTGATTACTACTTCTCCAAAGGAGTCATATGCTTTCTGCTCAAAACTCTCCATCTTTCCCTCCTTAAATAAGATCTGACAGGTCAGTACCTGAACTCTGTGCAGACTTGATAGACATAGCTATCTCAGACTGGTAGCTATGCTTTCTTCCGTTCGCAGAATAGTTTACAGTGATTATCATTCTTTCATTATTCTTTTTATCCATCGACTTTGTTATTCTTGCGTCCTGGATATCAATCGTGGTCGTTTCTAATCCGGATATGCTAACTGCTATCGGTTTGCTGTACTTGATATTCCCATTTTGTATGATGATCTCGACATTCTCGACAGGGAACTCATTATAATTCTTGACAAGGAATGTCAGTTTCAGTTTCACAGCAAATCTAAGATTATCGTTCACAAGCATTATTTCGGGATTCTTGCACATATCCATATCATATGAGAACCTCGCAAACGGTACTATTGCTTCTTCGGGCGTAATGCCTCCATGAACGTATCCCTTTAAGTCATTTTTTATGAAACGGTTATATCCCCTTGCAATAAAGAAACTGTTCTCAGTACCATATCTTTTTTTATCAAGTGCATAGCATAAGCTTCCTATTGCAGCTTTCGTATTTTCATAATCTTCATCACCAACCTCTATAAACCTATAATCCGATTCCTCTGCTTTGTCTTTGTAATACTTTGGATCAATTCCGTTTGGCTGTGATGGCAGTATTTGTGTACTTCCGTGATCAGCGATGAAATATACTCTTGTGTCCTTTTCTCTCCCATGCTTTTTAAGCACTTTCGATATCTCAGAAACAAGTGCCTCAATTTCTTTCTGTATCCTTACTTCAATCCTTTGAGCGCTTGATCCCTGGTCTTCATGAAGCATAACGCTTTATCATTCGTAACAGAAATAAGCCATAACGATAATCTCGCCAGTAATACAGATAGATTGTTTATATCTATACCGTAAATACAGTTCTCAACAACCTTTCTGCGCCAGTAGGTAACATCAGCATTTATCTCGTCATTCTCCCACTGGTTACCCTCAAGAATATCTACAATGTAATTCGATACCTGATATGCAGCATTTACAAGGAAATGACCGCTACCCATAGCACTATCCACTATGCTTAGGGACAGTATTTTCTCTGTGATAAACTCAACCGTTTTTTCATCAATCTCATGTTGGAGCTGTTTTCTTCTGTGCTCAATAGGCTCGTATGACAGTTCATCTCTCACCTCTTTGAGTTCATCATCAAGTTCTGATTTTAATTCATCGAGCCGTTTCCCAACTGTGTTCTTTACAATGTAATCAACAACATCCTCCGGAGTGTAATAAGCACCTGTCTCCTTGCGTTCCAAGGCATCCTGCGAAAGATATATCTCCCCCGGTTGAACGAGGTTATTCTTATCGCTGTTTTTCAGCGTTGTTTCAGATGCCTTAATATATGCCACTTTTTCCTTAGATTTTCTCTGCACCATAAGTTCGTCCGCTATGAACAACTGGTACTCCAACAATCCTTCATAGATAGCACCGAGATTGCGAACGGATAGATCCTTATATTCTATTTTCTGTGCATAGTCCTTCTTACGACCTGCTATATATGCAAGCTCCATAAGACACGGAGCAAGATGCTTGTTTGCGATACGGTATTCTTTTAGGATAGGCTTGTCATCATTTGAGAAAAGTCCGCCGTTATAGTTTTTATCAACGTATATTCTGAGCTGCGAATCCAATCTGTCCCAAAGGTCAAAATCATTACCGACCTCAGTAAGTCTTGATTCAATGTAATAATCCTTTGCGGTCTGACACAGCATAGTAAAGCTATCCTGGTAATCAGGATCGTCTGCTCTTACTGGTAGAAGTTCCCTTGCTTCTGCATATCCAAGGAAAAGGAGTCGATACAGCAGGATAATCGCATCCTCATATATCTGTTTCTTATCTTCCTCTGTAAAGGACGGTCTATTCATATTGTCCTTAAGTCCATAGCACAGACCTGTTAAAATGCTTTCTGCTTTTGAACGAAGTACTTCCTCTACATTTTCCTCGGATTCGTCAGACTTATCCTTAAAGGCATCTATGGTAAGTGTATCTGATCCATTATTCTTAAAGGAATTCGCACCGAACATGAACGCAAAAACATGGCCGGACAATTCTGCCTTGCCAGTTTCAAGTTCATTTCCTATATTGACAGAGAAGAAGTGCTCATACGGACTCACTCCAGTAGTATTTAGCAATCTCCATTCAGTTCCATTGGTAATAACAACCCATGACACAGCTCTCTCTGCAGCTTTTCTCACAGCATCAACCGCATAATATTTTCCCTTAACAGTCGATCCTACTTCGCAGTCTCTATCTAACAGATATACAAGAGCTACAGTTTTATCCGCTTCAATCTTAATCCAGCGGTAATCTCCGTCCTGCTCCTTCTCATAACCCAGAGTATCCAAAGCTATATCTTCAAAAGAAGTCCAATCTTCCTTATACTCCTGATACCATGAACAAATATTGTCGAAAATATCATCATATTCCTTCGCATTTTTCTCCACTTTTTTGAAAGCGTCCTGGATGAACGCTTCAGAAAAAAGGAAGTTATTTCTATAATCCATGCCTATGCCTCCTCGGAATCCTTTTTTACGATTTCAATCAAATCCCCTATCTCGCAATCAAGTACATTTGCAATCTTTTCCAGACTTTCAATCGAAACATATTCATTCTTTTTCATTTTCGTAAATGTACTTGCGCTGACATCAGCCATTTCTCGTACTTTGGGGTTCGTCATCTCCTTCTCGGCAATTTTCATCCATAGCTTTCTGTAACTTACACTCATTCCTTGTCCTCGCTAACCTCAAACAAACACATCACTAAAACGTCTAAAATTGGGTAAAACAACTCATTTACAATTATATCTCTATTCGTGTGCTTTGTAAAGATAAAATCTCGTTATCTCGAAATTTCTTGTTTGATTTAGCGAGTTTTGGCATTATTTTCAAAATTCTTACTTTTCCACTTTTTTACAATACTTTTCATCTGCTTAAAGGCTGTATAACAAAAAAGAGACCAGAACAGGGTACTTCCCCATCCTGATCTCATATTACAAATTTACCTGTCCAATAAACACACCTTTAAATCTCAATATGTGGTTTTACCGGCTCATTTTGCACCTGTCGCTGTGTTTCTCTTTGGGGGACTGCACTGTTTGCAGCCACTATTGCTTTCTTGGCTGCAAGTCGCGCCCGTAGTGATGGGCGTTCCCCTCTTGCCCTGCGTTTTCTTTCCTCTTCCTCGATTCGTTGCAGCTCTTCCAAGCGTTCCTGCTCCGCTTGCCGGGCTTCCCTTTTCTCCTCGGATTTTGGAACCGTGTTGCTGAGTACATTGTCGATCTGGTTAAGATTAACCTCTTCAAGCTCCTCCACTTTGGCAAGTGGCTTGTACTCAGCCAGCTTCACAAGCAGTTCCGCAGCCTTGCGGACATCCTCGATGTTGTCACTCTCTTCTATCACAGTTCCCAGGTACTTCTTATAATCCGCAGAGTTGCCGTTTCTTATATCATCGGCTATGTTCTGCACCTGTAACTCCCAGTTATCGACCGTATCTTTGTACTCATACGGATCAAAGTCACTGGAAAAGCGGTCTATTTCAGCCGCCAGCTTCGCAGCCTCGTCCACATATACCGGCTTAACAGCATCCATATCCTGTTCCGGTATATCCTGTACAGTCAATCCCGGCAGTGTCCCGATTACCTTTACATCCGGGAATGCATCTATGATCTGTCCGACCTTTGAGAGTCCCTCCTGATTATTCCATATCTGAGGAACATACCGCAGATCATCAAGATCTATGCTGTTTCCATAAAGTACATCCATCTGCACATCATCTATCTCCGGTGTCCCGGCTTCATGTATGTTGATACCGACAGCAGGAATCATATTACTATGGTTTTCACGGATGCCTTCAAACAGAGCTTTTGCTTCTTCTATCGTGGCAATTCCCTCATGATAGGCTCCCATGCTGTGAAATTCGCCGCACTCCGCAACGGTATAGGTTATCTCTGTGTTACGCTGCTGCGCTTCCTGCATCATCTGAGCCTGCTTTTCTTCAAGATACGTTTCCACACCGGTCAGATACCCGGAAAGACTCCCGTGTTGTTCCTGTGCTATCGGGTTTATATCAAGGTTTACGCCACACATAATGATATCGCTCTGATGAAGAGTATTAAAAAGATCATCCTCCCTCACCGAGCCGCTGTAATACAACACCACATCAAGGTCAGCTCCTTTCTCCTCCATACCCCTGCAACGACTGCCGGATACAACGACATCCTCAATGGTTACATCCATTCCGTAATCATTCACTATATCCTGCACTATTTTTTTGACATTAGCCTCTATCGTTTCAGGATCCATGCCGTCAAGCTCATGGAACTTCTCTTTGGTCTTATCCTTAAATGCGCTTATGACAGCGGCATCGTTAAGGCTTTCGCCTTTTGTTTCGTCTTTTGCCATTTCCGCTCCTTTCCAAAAGGCTCCGGAGATAATCCCCGAAGCCTTTTAATCTTATGCTATAACCTCTTCTTTTTTCTTTGCTACTGCAGGTGCTTTCTGATCCATGGCAGCTACAACCGCCTTCTTCTCATTAAGCCTTGCGATAAGGGACGGTCTTTCCTCTTTTGTCTCCGGTTTTGTTGCAGGGTTCCCCATATCCTCTGTTTCTGATATATCAGCCTCCTCAGCTTTTTCGCTTATTTCAGCCTTATCCTCCGATATGTGACCTGCCTCTTTGGTAGCCTCCTGTGCCGGCACTACCGTCTCGGTCTGCTCTGCTGTTTCTTTCTCCGGCTTTGGCGCATCTTCATCAAGATCAACCGCATCCTCACCCTTCTCATCCATATCAAGCAAACTGTTAAGCTCTGCAAGCCTTGTCAGCTTATCGTTAAGCTCCTGCTCCTGTGGGAATGTCTTTTCTACCTCAATCTTTGCGGTTTCAAGCTGCTGTTCCACATTGGCGAGCTTTGCAATCGCATCCTCAAGCTGTTTTGTCATGGATTCCATGGCATTTCCGATACGGGTAATGTTACCGGACGGATCAGAGCCAATCTCCACTTCATGGCTGAGTTTTCCCTTCATGTTCAGCGTAAACTTTCTGAAAAATGAATCAAAGGTTACATTCATCTTCATGCCCAAATACTCACCGATTGGCACAGCCACATTGGCCTGCTTCATTTCCTTGCAGATTCCAATAATCGCTGTCCCGGCTTCCTTCCTGTCATCATAGGTCTTTCCGGCTACCGTCATGATAAAAATATCCTTATCCGCAGGCTTGTTGGCATTGTAAGTGGCAATATCTGCCTTCATTCCAGCGATACGCTCCTTCAATGCCGATATCTGCTGAGGATAGTTCTTTGCGATATTGTCCTCCAGTCGGTATTTCTGACTGGTATGGTTCGCTTTCATCAGCTTCAGCTTCGATACCTGGATATCCAAGTCCATCTTTTCCTTAATGTACGGATTGCCCGTAGCAAGTGCCTTGACCTCTGCATAAGTAAGAGCTGCCTCGTCGATATCCTCACAGCTTCTGACCGGAGATTTACTGGTCATGATCTGCCCGATGAACTTCTGCTTATTCTCGATAAGCTGCCACGAGTACGCATCAAACGTACCCTCGGTAACGTAACGGAAGATCTTCACCTTCGGATTGGTATTGCCCTGTCGTAAGATTCGACCTTCCTGCTGTTCAATGTCAGACGGTCTCCACGGCACATCCAAGTGATGAAGTGCTATCAGCCTGTCCTGCACATTCGTACCGGCTCCCATCTTCTGCGTTGATCCCAATAAAAAACGGACCTGTCCGCTTCTTACTTTGCCAAACAGCTCCGCTTTCCTCGTTTCGGTATTTGCATCATGGATAAAGGCTATCTCTTCCGGTGGTACTCCTTTTGCTATCAGCTTGTCCCTGATATCCTCATATACATTGAAGGTTCCGTCTCCTTTAGGTGTACTCAAATCGCAAAAAATGAGCTGGGCCGACCGCTTATCTTTTGTCTCCTCCCATATCTCAAATGCTTTCTCCACACATACACTGGACTTGCTGTTAGGATCATCCGGCAGCATATCGTTCATAAGACGCTGATCAAGCGCCAGCTTACGCCCATCGTTTGTAATCTTAAGCATATTATCGACGGATGAATCCACCATGCGGTTACGCACCCGCTCTGCCCTGTCTGCCAGAGATGCCACCATTTCCTTCTGTGCCTCTGACGGCTTTAATGTCACATTCTCATACTCCGCCTCCGGCACAGGAAGTTTTAACATATCCGGTGTCTGTATATCTGCACTCTCCTTAAAGAGTGCGATCAGCTCCGGCAGGTTAAAGAACTTTGCAAACCTTGTCTTTGCCCTGTATCCGGTTCCTTCCGGTGCAAGCTCTATCGCAGTCTGTGTATCACCGAAATTAGCCGCCCATGCATCAAACTGTCCCAGTCCCAGCTTCTGAAGCGTACCATACTGAAGGTATCTCATATTGGTATAAAGCTCCGTCATGCTGTTGCTGATCGGCGTTCCGGTTGCAAAGGTCACGCCCTTACCTCCTGTCAGTTCATCGAGGTACTGGCATTTGTTGAACATATCCTGTGACTTTTGTGCCTCTGTCTGTGCGATACCTGCCACATTCCGCATTTTCGTATATAGGAAAAGATTTTTATAGCTGTGGCTCTCATCCACAAACAGCCTGTCTACGCCTAATTGCTCAAAGGTTACGACATTATCCTTACGGCTCTGATCATTTAATTTATCAAGCCTTGTCATGAGCTGCTTCTTGGATTTCTCCATCTGTTTGATGGTATATCGCTCGCCCCTGTCAGCCTTTGCCTGTGCTATGGCTTCCGTGATCTCATCTATCTGCCGCTCCAGTATTGCCACCTGTCTTTCCTGTGACAGAGGGATCTTTTCAAACTGCGTATGACCGATGATCACAGCATCATAATCGCCTGTTGCTATACGGGAGCAGAACTTCTTACGGTTAGCAGGCTCAAAGTCCTTCTTCGTTGCCGCAAGTATATTTGCTCCGGGATACAGACGCAGGAAATCACTCGCCCACTGCTCTGTCAAATGGTTCGGTACTACAAACAATGACTTCTGTGCAAGCCCAAGCCTTTTAAGCTCCATAGCCGCCGCAGTCATTTCAAAGGTCTTGCCCGCACCTACGCAATGAGCAAGAAGTGTGTTATCTCCATACAGCACATGGGCTACCGCATTTTTCTGATGAGGTTTCAGCTCTATATCCGGTGTCATACCCGGGAACTGCAAATGCGAACCGTCATATTCCCTTGGTCTTGTGGAATTGAAACGCTCATTATAAACCTTTACAAGATCAGCTCTCCGCTCCGGATCCTTAAAAATCCAATCCTTAAAAGCTTCACGGATTGCCTCCTGCTTCTGTGCGGCAAGGGTAGTCTCCTTTTTATTCAGCACCCTCTTTTCTTTGCCGTCCTCCACAATAGTATCATAGATACGCACATCCTTAAGATTCAGGCTATCCTCCAGTATCTTATAGGCATTCGCCCTTCCTGTACCGAAGGTCATGTTGACAAGGGTATTGCCATAGTCGGCATTTTTGCCCTTTACATTCCAAAGTCCTGTCACATCCGAATACTGGATGCCCATGACATTCCGGTTAAAAAGATATCCCGGCGTCTGGAAGGTCTCACGCATGAAGTCCTCGATATACTTCGGGTCTATCCATGTTGCCCCCAAGCGTACTTCAATATCTGAAGCTTCAAGGTCTTTCGGCATCACCTGTTCAAGATGCGCCACATTTACCTGATATTCTGGGTGATTCTCCGCATAGTTCTTTGCTATAGACAGCTTCTCACGGACATTACCGGACAGATACTCATCCGCAGTCTCCCACTGGTCTGTCAAAGGATTCTGAAAGATTACTCCTGCAAGTTCCTCAGTTATGGCTTCTTTTTCCTTTCCCGTAAGCTCTGCCATATAGGCAAGGTCTACCTTGGCTTTTTCAGCCAGGGAGACCGCCAGTGCCTCGCTTGCGGTATCAACACTTGTCACTACCTCTGCGTGCTTGATGGTACGCTTCGTGAACATATCTGCTTTACCGAGGAACTTGCCTTCATCGTCCAGCTTCTCCAAAGAACAGAGCAGACAGTATGAAGAGTCCTGATTAAAGGCTCTCTTGTTAGTCTGGGAACTGATAAGCCCGTATTTATCAGAGAACTTATCATATAATCCGTTCAGTTCTGCCTGTTTGTCCGTAATGGCTGCATCGGGATAATCCTCCATCTGCATCTGAATCAGTTCCTGCGTGCAGTCACGGATAGCGATCATGCCCTTGATACGGTCTTCCATGGTATCTGACACATCGGCAGGCTTCATGACAGAATTCTCACGATAATACACATGATCATCCACCATACAGAAGCTGTAATTCTTCACATTCGGATCCGCCGGTATTACTTCAAGGTCAGACTTTCCAAGTTCGTCCGCTGAAAGCTCCACCGCTTCATATTCCGCATGAATATTGCTGATTGCCTCACGTAGCTGCTCTTCAAAAGGTCTGCTATCATCCGGAACACAGGTACTCTCCATACCAAAAGGCCCGGATACCATTTCCATCTTTCCTACGATCATCTCCGGATGGTCGGCAAAATACTGGTTCATGGCAATACCGTTTGCATCCATAGACAGATGCACCCAATCCGGCTCGATATCCATAAGCCTGTCTCTTTTCTGGAAAAAAAGAATGTCGGACGTTACTTCTGTACCGGCATTCTCCTTAAAAGCTGTATTGGGTAATCTCACCGCACCGAGCAGCTCTGCCCTTTGTGCTAGGTATTTTCTCACCTGCGGGCTTTGCTTATCCATGGTTCCCTTGCTTGTAACAAATGCCACGATGCCGCCCGGTCTTACCTTATCCAGTGTCTTTGCAAAGAAATAATCATGGATCTGAAAATTCAGCTTATCATAGGGCTTGTCGCTTACCTTATAATTTCCGAACGGCACATTTCCAACCGCCACATCAAAGAAATCATTCTGAAAATCGGTCTTTTCATATCCGCTGATACGCACATCTGCCTGCGGATAGAGCTGCTTTGCGATGCGGCCTGTCAGATCATCAAGCTCAACTCCATATAACTTGCTGTCCTTCATCTCCTCCGGCAGCATACCAAAGAAGTTTCCTACACCCATGGCAGGCTCAAGGATATTTCCCTTTTCAAAGCCCATCTGTCCCAGTGCTTCATAAATATTTCTTATGATCACGGGGCTTGTGAAATGTGCATTAAGGGTACTCTCCCTTGCGGAATTGTACTCCTCCGGTGTCAGCACACTCTTTAATTCCTGATATTCTGCAGACCAGTTGCTCTTACTTTCATCAAAGGCATCCGCAAGTCCGCCCCAGCCGACATACTGTGATAAAATCTGCTGTTCCTCCGGCGTTGCTGTCCTGTGTTCGTCCTCAATCTGCTTCAAGGTTGTAATCGCCCTGATATTGCCACTGAACTTTTCCTTTGCGCTGCCTTTTCCCAGGTCATCATCTGTAATATGGAAATTCTTCGCTTCAACCTTTGCCGTCTCAGACAGTTCCGCTTCCCTTGCGTTATAGGACTCCCAGAACCTTCCGACAAGTCTCCTTGGAAAGCTTTCGTCATCCATAAACTCATACTGGATGTTCTTAACTGCATCAAGGCTATCAGCCTTTTCAATCTTCTTCTCATACTGCCCCACCCTGACTTCATCTGACAGTATCTCTTCCAGCTTGCGAAGCTCCGGTTCGGAAAGCCTGTCATAAATATCGTTATTGTCCGTGTGGATAGAAAAGCTCTCCTCATCACCGTCATGCCTTGTGACCTCATAACGGATCTTCTGACGCTCTCCACGGATATCGGCTTCAAGCTCATACTCCGCTGTATGCCCGAAATTGCTGTACTCCGCTCCGATATAAGAAATATTCTGTATATCCTCTGCGGTAAGCTCCATGTTATGGAACTTCTCCCAGTCCTCTTCCGATACATAGGTAAGCTCGTCAAAATCAAGGTACTTAAGCTCATTTTCTATAAGGTCGGTAAGGGTATCATATTCATTCTGAGAAATGATCTGGCCGTCAATCGCAAGACGGATGCTGTTATGCTCAAGGTCTACAGAAGCCTGTATCGGGTACTCTTTTCCATCTGCTTCATCCGTAAGGTCGGTATAAGCTATCTCCACATTGGAAAGGTCAGAGAAATCCGCATCATGGTCATACTCCCTGTAGCAGAACTCATTGATAAGTTCCTTTGCCTGCTCCTGCTCAGGTGTAAGGACTGCTTCTTTATCACGCAAAAACTCCGGCACTTCCGAAAATCCAAATGAATCCACGAAATATGCCTTGTCCTCACCATTCTGATGCAGCACCACCACATCCGATACGGACATGGATCGTCCCTTGTAATCTACGGGATGGTCTATGTTGAACTTCTCATAAAGATCATCGAGGGTAGTTCCTTCCTCCAGTTCTCCGGTATAGACAGCTTCGTAATTTGCCGCATCAACAGACAGTCCTCTGTTCTGCAGATGCTCGAGATTTTCAAAGATGATATCCCGCCTGTCCTCAGCTTCATCTGAAATCTGATAAATTGTATATGTCGGAGACTCCTGCTCTAAATCTCCCCGCATGGTCTCATCAACATACTCCTGCGCCTCTTCAAGAGTCCTGAAGGTCTCCGTAGGAGCAGCAAAAGAATCAGCAACCGGATGAATCCCATACGAGCCATCTTCCTCACGGTCTACCCATACATACTGACCGGAAGGGAGCTTCGTTGCCCACTCCTGGGGATTATCATTTTCATCATCCGCTTCATGGACTATCGACCATCGGCTGTTTTCTCCCCGTCCGACAGGCGGACCGAATTCGGGATTATGATCTGCCTCTTTACTCTCCGGCTCTTCCTGTGCATCCCCGGCTTCAATGGCATCAACAAGTTTTTCCTGCTCATCCGCAAGAGCTTCCTTTTCCTGCTCCTTTTTATACTCCGCATAGGCTTCCTTTGCCTTGGGAGACAGGTACTTATCCTCTGCGATCAGCTCACGGATACGCTTTTCCACCACATTCCAGTTAAGAAGCACTGATGTATAAGGCTCCATGATACTGCCCTTGTCAAGCTGAATGCCCTTTGCATCATGGTCTTCCCAGCTCTTGTCATTTCCAATCAGTGCATCTGACTGACCTCCTGTACCATATTCTTTTTTAAGGAACGCTACATTATCCTTGCTGTCATGCCCCTCCTTAAAATAATCATAGATACGGAAAAGCCCCTGCGATACGCCGCTTCCATGGGTTAGCCTGCTGTCAATCTCATCCTGGGTGATGAAGTTTTCAAGCCTTACATTTACCTCATCTGCAAGAGGAAACTCCCTACGCTCTGCATCGAGGTCGGCAATCTCCGAAAGTAGGAACTCCGGCTCTTTTACATATCTCCACCGAAGTTGAATCTCTCCGCTCTCTATCCTGTCCGCAGCCCTGCCGATTTCCTCTGCAAGCAGCTCCCTTCCCTCATGGGTAGATAAAAGCTCTGCGATATGTGCCTGACTGTCGGGATAATTACTTCCTTGGATAGAAAGAGAATCAGGCATATCATCAATGCCGTCACGGAAGAAGAAATAGATCTGATCAGCCACTCTCGCCCGCTCAGTGCTGTCAACAAGAAAGGCTTCATTTCTTGACATATATGAGCCGTTTTCCACCATCTGACGGGTGAACTCTTCCACAAGGCTCCAGCTATAGGTAGTGGCAAAGTCCACCTGAGCAGAGTTCCCCGGTGCGATGCTCATTCCGTTTTCGTTATACCAGACAGATACCCTCTGCCCGTCAAATTCAAAACCCTTACCTGTCGTTCCGATCTCGTTCTTAATGAAATCAGTCATTTCCGCAGCATCTTTTCCTGCCTGGTACTTTGCATAGATACGCTTACGGTTATTCTCTTTACCGCCACCGGATCTTATCACATCAAGAAGCTGGTCATCTTTTAACATAAAAACAGCGGGAGCCTTCGTTTTCACGCTTGCTTCCGCTGCTGCTATCGTTCCCACCTGCTCCGCAAATGAGGGGAACAGGTCAAACATATTCAGTTGTTCGGGTTCTGCATCCGGAGGGTTTAGCTGTAGATCAGCTCCGATAAAACTATCTCCTCCGCCGATGCCCGGATGTTGTTCATCAGACCCACCCACTTCATCTGGTCTGATGCTTTCAGGGCTTCGTTCACTCCCTGTGACTTCGCCATCTGATCGGTCAGAAGATCCATCCTCTCCTCTGCCTGTTTCTGAATCATCAGGCAGTGCTCCTTCAGATTCCCCTCTAACATCATCCCGCTGTAGGTTCCTCTCCTGTGTTCCTTTAAGAAGTTCCTCCGCATCAGTCCGTACTTGGTTAAGGGTTCCTCCGGCTCGCTGTTCGCGATCAGGTTCGGGATCAGATAATCCCCGCTCTGCATGTAAGTCAGTTCCATGGTCATTTCCTCCTTGTTCTGAAATATTAGCGCTTTCGCCTTTTTCATAATCATCGGTGGAAATATCACCTTGCCGCTCGCTTTCACGCTTTAAAGCATTATATTCATTCCTAGCCTCATTTGCAAGCGTATTTTCGCTTTTTTCTACGGCTTGTGATATATTCTCCGTTTGTCTTTCTACTTCGCCATATCGGGCGATATGACGCTCCTGTACCGTTACCGCTCTTCCGATTTCCATAAGCACCGGCTCTGTCATTTCCGATACCGCATTTCCCAGTACTGACAGTGTTTTTACATCGCTGAACTCATGCAGATACCGGAAATCAAAATCATAATCTTCCGTATCAACACCGCACCTTGTAAGAAGAGTGTATGCGATTGAATCTCTCATGGTATCCTGCAATCTCATTTCAAGATTCAGCTCATCGTATCCATACAGAAAGCTTCCATCCACCCTGTCCTGCAGATCAGGCATTACATCCCTGTAATAATCATCCGCAATACGGTGTGCCAGCTCCACAAGTCTGTCTCCGAAAGGTCTGCTTTCATCAGTTTTTCCATATATATTTTCAAGTCTGTTGAGAACCGTCTGTTCATTCCGTTCTCTGACCTGCCATATGTACGGGAGCCTTCCAACATTCCATCCGGGATGCACATTTGACACATCAAATACATATCTGAGCCTTGGTCTGCCGCTGCTCTCATCCAAAAGAGCGATACCCTTGGAACCACGGTTGACCCAGCAGT
This sequence comes from Lacrimispora amygdalina, assembly GCF_003432035.1. Lineage (GTDB taxonomy): Bacteria > Bacillota > Clostridia > Lachnospirales > Lachnospiraceae > Lacrimispora > Lacrimispora amygdalina. Next base: position 14,964 of record NZ_QOHO01000102.1, on the reverse strand, counting down.
TCATCTTCTGATTCCATGTTTCAAGCTCTGCACACGCTGTGGCATCTGGTCTCTGGGCATAGATAAGCAGCTGATCCATGAAAGGATACCGGTATAATCTACCGGCAGTGGTAAGAAATCCCTTCCACTTTTCTGTATCTGCTGATAAATCCTGTGCCGTAGCCTGTGCAAGCCATTTGATCTCATCATATTTTCTTGCCATAGCCTGTTTCTCCTTATAAAGATTATGGGAGAAGGGCATCACTGCCCCTCTCCCGTTCCAAAGCAAAAATACTTATGCCAAAGCCTGTGCGCCTCTGTCCTTATTCATCTGACGAGGCTCTCTGTTCGCTTCATTCTTGGCAACAACATCTTTCTTCTGAGCAAGTCTCTCCTTAAGGGAAGGACGCTCCTGCTTCTTCTCTTCCTTTGCTTCAGCCTTTGTAACTGTCGCTTCTTTTGAAGCCTCTGCTTCTTTTGCTGCAGCCCTCTCCTCTGCCTTGTCAGCACGGAAAAGCTCATGTTCCTTTGCGTCATAGGCATATACGTGATCGGAAAGCCTTTCCTCCGGTGCTACCTGTGTGGCATTCACATCCTGAACCATGCTCTCAAGAGTCTTAAGATCCATCTGGTCATTCTTAGGTACGATCAGCACCTCATGCACACTCGAAGGTAAAATGAAGTAGTCCTGACCCAGCTTCTCGGTGATATCATCCATGACCTTATCGTTAAGGAGAACTGCCGCACCGTTAAGCTTATCCTCATTGGAAAGTACATACATCATCTCATCAGGTGTAGGCGGGATCATACCGGCGATGGCCTCCCTTGCCTCTTCCTCGGACATTCCGCTTCGCATCATATCGGGAAGCATCATATCCACCATGGTCTCCGTCATGCTCTTGAAAGTTGCCGGTGTAAGGGTGTCCATGTTATCAAGGGCGAGCTTATGAAGCTGCTCTACATCCACCCCGTAGCTCTCCATGAGCCTGTTGGTGATAGGTGCGCTCATTGTGCCGCTCTCTTCTTTACCAATAGCGATATGATATGTGACAGCCAGATCATCCACCATTGTATGAGGCTTATCTGCAAGATACTCCGCATTCTGCTCTGCATTGATAAGTCGGCAAGTGATACGGTCCTTCACGCTGTCAAAATCCGTAAGTCTGCTCACATCAAAATCCTGTGACATCTCATGCTGTGTACGGACATCAGCGATTGCAGCCAGGATATCATCCATAGGTCTGCCGTCCTCATGCTGCTCATAAAACTGGTTAAGGTAAATGTTGGGAGCGATATTGCTGTCCTCAAGCTTTACCATAAGACCATCCAGTTTCTGATCATTGTTCTTCACAACTGTCTGAATGGAAACATCCGCATCTGCGTACTTCTCAGGCAGAAACTCCTTGATACGGTCTGCCACTTCCTGCTTAAATTCTTCGTAATTCATGCTTTTGCTCCTCCCTTCATTGCTACTTCATTCTGCATCTGAGCCTTACGCTCCAGCTTCTTCATGCCCTGCATATAGGCTGTGAAGCGTGCCTTGCCACTTGTCTTCGGCTTTTCTGCAACCTCTGTTGCAATCACATTGTTATTCTGCATCGTTTTCGTCCTCCTTCTTCTTTGTATAATCTTCAAGAAAATCCCAGAAATCCTCCGGGGTGTTCTCGCTTACCATATCTGAAATATCTTCAACGCATCCGTCCAAAAGATCATTGTTATCCTTTCCTGCCATGCAAATAGCTCTGATCTGCTCCAGCTTTTCTGCATTGGAGATATTTCTTCTGCGGCAAAGTCTTTCAATATCCTCAAATTTCACATTCATAAGGTATCCGACATTCCTGATTCCTTCGAGGATATTCTTGATAAAAGCAACCTCTTCTTTTTCCAGAATGCTAATATCAGCATATTTACCGGGATAGTAATCATCATCAGATGCTCCAAAATCATGATCATCCTTGCTGATAAGCTCCTCTTCCTCTTCGGGTGTAAGATGATATTCTTCATCGAAATCATCCGGCTCTTCATCAAAGTAGTCATCATCACAGACATACTTCCTTTTACTGTCCCTGTACTTCTTTACGGCTAAGGCCGCAGCAGAGACCGAAGCCCCTGCCACCGCAATGCCCAGTAATACTTTTACTGCTTTCTTCATGTTGCTCACTCTCCCTTCTTCTTACGCTCCGGAAACTCAAAAGCAAACTTGAACTGGAAACCGCTCCTCTCTTCGCCATCCTTATTGGTGTAGTCGTATGCTTCTACACCTTCAGGCTTAAGAAAAGCATCGTAGCTCTTGCCCTTCTTGCTCTTAAGACCTTTCATAAAGATCTTTTCTCCTGCAAGAAGCTTCTTGATCTGCTCCTCGTCAAGCTTTCTTCCCATGGCATAGCCAAGGCTCATGCCGCACTTCTCGGTGCAGTATGCTCCATACTTGCCGACAACAACATCTCCGCCACACTTAGGGCATTTTCCGATTGCTTCTTCTGAACCAAACATCTTCTTTTCCTCCTCACTTACGCTACTGTATGTTTTTATCAAATCAGTTACCATGTCCTTAATGCCCTTCATAAAGGCATCCGCACTCATCTCACCCTTGGAGACAAGGACAAGTGCGTTTTCCCAGTCCGCCGTCATCTGCGGAGATTTCACCGCATCAGGCAGGATGGTTATGAGCTTGATCCCATCATCCGTGGGAACCAGCTTTTTCTTATCTCTTTTGACAAAACCGTCTTTTACCAGCTTCTCGATGATATCCGCTCTGGTGGCAGGTGTACCAAGCCCCTTACGCTCCACATCATCATCCATTTCCGAAGCTCCGGCAGTTTCCATATACTTAAGGAGTGTGTCTTCAGTAAAAGCTTTTGGTGGCTGCGTGAAGCCCTCTACGACTCTTGGATTCACATCCCTAAAACTCTGTCCCTCATGCACTACTGGCAAAGACTTTTCCTCATCCTCAGCATCGGGTTTTACCTTAAAGCGGTTTCTGAGCAACTTTTCATACTTCTTGAAGCCTTCGGATATGACCGTCTTTCCGCTTGCATGGAACTTAAAACCATCGCAGTCAAGCTCCACCTTTACGCTCTTATAAATGTGTCTCCCGGATGTAGCGCAAAGGACACGATATGAAATGAGGGAAAGAATCTTCTTCTCTCCCTCTGCAAGTGCATCCATATCCTGTTTTGCTATTTCCATCGTGGGAATGATGGCGTGGTGGTCTGTGACTTTTTTGCTGTTTAAGACTCTGCCGATATCCGGTGAATAATCCTGCGGCATCTTTAATACGCTCTTAAACACCGCTCCGATCACATCCTCCGCAGTCTGTCCCATATCATCGGATAAAAACTGGCTGTCCGTCCTCGGATAAGTACAAAGACGCTTTTCATAAAGGCTCTGGGTATAATCCAAGGTCTGTTTTGCCGTAAATCCAAAGATACGATTGGCATCCCTCTGCAGGGTGGTAAGGTCATAAAGTCTCGGCTGTGCGATACTTTTTTCCTCTTCCTCCACCTTCGTAATACGCACCGGGTTAAATACGGCACATCCCTCTATGGACATTGCCTCATCTTCGGTCTTGAACTTTTCAGATACCGCTTCCATGCCGTTTACATCTATATGGCAGGTATAAAACGGCTCTTTCTTAAAGGTTCGGATTGCTTCGTCTCTGTCCACAAGCATTGCATGTGTAGGAGTCTGCACCCTTCCGACTTTCAAAAGTCTGTTATAAAGCACCGTGAAAAGCCTTGTACCATTGATACCCACAAGCCAGTCAGCCTGTTGTCTGCATAAAGCACTCTGATACAGGTCGTTGTACATATATCCGGGTTTCAGATTGGCAAAGCCTTCCCTTATGGCACTCTCTTCCATAGATGAAAGCCATAAACGCTTGATAGGTTTATCACAGCCTGCCTGCTCATATACAAGACGGAAGATCAGCTCCCCCTCTCGTCCGGCATCGGTAGCACAGATAACCTCATCCACACCTTTATCGTGCATCAGCTTCTTAAGTACCTTAAACTGGGCTTTCGTATCCTTTTTGATCTCATACTGCCAGTTCCCCGGCATGATCGGGAGCGAATTATATGACCACTTCTTTAAAGCGGGATCATATGCATCCGGCTGTGCCAGCTCAATAAGGTGTCCTACACACCACGAAATGATATATCCGTTTCCTTCGATATAACCGTCCTGCGTGTTCTTTACGCCAAGGGCATCCGCATAAGCTCTAGCCACACTGGGCTTTTCAGTAACCACTAACTTGTACCCCATAGCAGCCTCCTTATAAAGAAGCTTCCTTCGACTTGGTGGCAGTCTTCTGAGGTGCATCATGCTTCTGCTGTGATACTTCCGCCTTTTTCTCGGAAAGTCTCTCTTTTAAGGACTCCCTCGGCTTTTCCTCCTGCTCCTTGCCTCTGGACTTATAGAACTCCACCATGCCTTTCAGATCTCTGTTGGATACTTTGGTCTTTTCGGTCTCCCAAATCTTCTTACCGTCAGCACCTTCTCCGACGCAGTGATCCTTGCGTACTGTGGTATGACCATCGGCAGGTAGCTTCATCCACATACCCTTACCATACTGATCCTCATGCACCGCATTTGACCTTGCCACAAATGTTGCCCAGGGGCTGTGATCATTTTCATCCTTATTGGGAATAAGGATCTGCTTATACTCCTTGCCATCCTTTCCCGTAAAAGGCTCTCCGACACAGCCCTTGCCAAACTTGATGGTGATCTCATCCATCTTCTTTTTTTCTGCTGTCTGTTCCATAAAACTCATTTCTCCTTTCAAAAGATGACGGAGAGGTTATCCTCTCCGCCGTAAATGTGTTTATTCATCTTTTTCTGATACATCTGCTGCGCTCTCCTCTTCCGTATCAGATATTGTTGCATCTTCCATATCCTCCGCCGTAGGAGCAGGTCTGTCTTTCTGTTCTTCTGTAGGTTCAGGATAATCTGCCGCATCATCGGCATTATCAAACCAGGCGTCATTAGGATCCTTTTCCTGCTCATCTGCATCGTCTGCATATACTTCCTCTTCGGCTTCTTCATCCTCATCCTCGACAAAATCGCCGTCCTGCTTTTTCTTAACAACCTTGAAATAATATGCAGCTCCGATCACACCAGCTCCAAAGATTGCCATGATGATGTATCCCAAAAGCGGATTGCTCTTAACAGGCTCTTCCGGCTCCTCTTCGGCAGCCTCCTCCGGTTCAGTCTCCTGTGGTTCCTCCGGTGTCTCAGTAGGAGTCTCAACTTCGTGGGTATCGTCGATATCCGTATTGTTGTTAGGCAATGCGCTCTCCGTCACAGGGATCTGCGATTCAAGAGCCGCTGAGTTCTTAGGCAGAGTCTCCGAATTATCTGTTGTTACATTAAGCAGGTCATTTTCCGTGATCTCTGTCAGGAAGTAAACCATTTCCTCCTGTCCGTCACGATCAATGATCAGATAAAAGACCTTTCCGCTTGCAGCTTCAATGGTATAGAACTCTTTTCCAAGGTTCATATCCTCACCGTTTTCTCCATCTGATAAAGCGGCTTCCTCTGCATCAGCCTTGGCAAACTCGGCTTTCTTCTGTGCCTCGGGAGATGTATTGGTGCTGGTTGTGGTACTTGTAGTGCTTGTCGTATTTCCATTACTGTCAGTCTTGGTATGATCTGTAACCGTTGCTGTCGCACTGGAAGGCTTCGTTGCCTCTGCACTTGCAGGAAGCTGTTCTGCCGGATTGCTATCATCATCAGAATTAGGATCCTTATAGTATGGATTCTTTGTCTTATAAACCTCCGACACATTCCCGGCATTATCCATGGCTGTGATCGTGAAATACTCATAGCCTGCATCAAACTGGGAAAGGCGGATATTCACGGTTCCGTTTGTAACATCCGTAAACTCATACCCATTCACATAAATAACCTTTACACCGGAGTCATTATCGGATGCCTGGATAGTAAGAAGTCCGTCCGATACCGCCGCATTAAGGGTGGGCTTGCTTGTATCAAAGCATTTGATGGAACGGCTTCTCTCATAACTCTTATCATTGGCATCGGTAACAAGCACATACACAGTGCAGTTCTCGGAAATTTCAAGGAACATATCCTCTGTTACATCGTTGTAGCTACCATTCTGTCCAACCTTTGCCCTTACAGACTTTATGGCAAAGTTCCCGGTATCAAGAATATCCTCGACCTTAAAAGTGACCTTTGCAGATGTACCGCTTGAATACCATCCAGAAGGAGTATTGATCGTAATCTTTACGCTCGGCTCCTTATATTCGCAGTCCTTATAATTCTTGCTGCACACGGGGCACTCTTTGTTGTAATCATACTGGCTGCACTTGTGGTCACAGATACACTCAGGTTCCGGCTCAGGTGTAGGTTCAGGAGTCGGTGTGGGATCATCTTCTCCAGTCTCACCATCTCCGGATTCATTTTCAGATGTGCTGTCTCCTGTGTTGGAACCGTCCCCGGCACAGGAATTATCCCCGCCTGTAGGGTTTTCAACTGTTGTATCTGTTCCTTCATCTGTAGAACCACTATCTGAAGCATCATCACTTGATGACGAATCATCTGTAGTTCCTGCTTCATTACCTGTCACGCTCTCTTCGGCATATACCGATACTGCCGTGGAGCTGTTCGCTACGAATGCCCCGACCGGCAGTGCAAATAGCATCACCGATAAGATCAGCGATGCAATAATCCTAACTGATAACTTTCTTTGCATTTTCGTTTGTCTCCTTTTCATTTTCTGCATGAAAGGCCCCGCCTTCATCGGGCGGGGTCTGTTTTGATTCCTTATCCCTTGCAGCTATCATGTCCGCAACCTCTTTTTCAGAAAGGCTGTTAAACAGTGCCAACTGCTCCGGTGTTATATGTTTCTTTCTGATGATCTTCATCGCTTCCGCATCATCCGCTTCCTGTTCGAGTCTTGCCCAGTATTTCTCACGCTCGGTGTAATACTCTTTCTTCTCGGCGGCATGAATGCGGTTTTTCTTGATTGTTTCTCTTTTCATCTTGCCTCCTTATACTTAATGCCCTGGAACTCTCGCAAATGAATAGAAATGCGATTGCAAGTATGGTGTGTTGATGGAAGAGTATTTGATAGGATCTCCTGCGTGTATCATCTGACCATTGCCGGCATAGATACCGACATGGGTTACAGGATTACCGGAATTGTATGTACCCGTGAAAAAGATAATGTCTCCGGCTCTCGCTTCTGATGCACTGATCGGTGTACACTGGTTATAAATACCCTGAGCAGTAGTTCTTGGCATGTTGCAATAACCGCTGTGAGTAAGTACATAACATACAAAGCCCGAACAGTCGAAGCTTGTTGACGGATTGCTGCCTCCCCATACATACGGGTATCCGAGGTAGTTCTCCGCTTCTGCTATAAGTGCAGCTACATCGCCACTGCCACCGATAGGATCTGTCGTGCCATAAATGGATCCGTTACCGTTTTCAAAATAGAAAAGCGGATTATAATACTCTCCATCCGATAAGCACTCCAGATGTAAGTGGCTTCCCGTTACGGCTCCCGTACTTCCGGTCTTACCTATAATCTCTCCATGCCTTACTGTCTGCCCTGCGCTGACATTCATACTTTCAAGATGCGCATACTTCGTAGTAAAGCCTTTTGAATCCGTGATCACGATATAATTCCCATAATCATCGTCATAGGCTGCCGTGGTTACTGTTCCGTCATGCCCGGCATAAACCTCTGTCCCTTCCGGTACTGCGATATCAATACCTCTGTGGAACTGGTTCTCTCCGGTGATAGGATTCTTCCTGTATCCGTAGTAGCTCTTTATCAGGCTGTACCAGTCCGTATCAAGAGGCGTATAGAACTGCTGTAGCGCACCATTGGTCTGCTGATATGCCGCATAAAGCGTACTTGCATCATCATTCCCGGTAAGACGCTCTGCTACGATATCCTCCAAAGGCTTACGGGTAAGCTCCACATCAAGGATCGTAACGGTATATTCCTCTTCCACTTCTTCCTCTTCACCGGTTTCCTCATTCGTAACAGTCACCGTGCGGGTTCGTGTCTCTTCCCTCGGTGTAAGGGTCAGCTCATACATCTCATCAAAAAGCGATTCGATCTCCGCATCACAGTCCGCAGCCACCACATCAACCTTTATGGCTGACAGGTAATTGATCAGCGTAAAAGGGTTATGCCCGATTTCTTCCAGGTTATAGTTGTACTCGTCATAATCGGGATAATCTTCCTCAATGCTGTCTATGGTGTTCTGCAATGCCATTTCCCTTGAAGTCATGGCTTCATCCGATGCATCAAGCTGAGCTGGCTGACTCTGATAGCTTCCTGCCATAGTAGCTGACAAGCCACCGTTAAGTACGGCAGAACAACTTGATATACCTGCGGCTATAAGCATAAAAAAGAGTCCGAACAAGCCTATTGTCGCTATCGCTCCGATATGCTTCCTTGCGAACTCTGCTACTTTTCTAGCCATGTTTGTGGTTGTTGTTGCCGCTTTTTTTGCATATCCGGCAGCCTGCTTTGCCTCAGTCGTTCCTTTCTTAAGTGCCTTGGCATACTCACGCTTGATACGCTGCTTCTGAAGACGTTTCTGTATGGCTTTCTTTTTGACCTCCGGGTTTTCCTCCAAATACTTTTGATATCTGAAGTTCACCTCCGCCTTGAACTGCTTCTTTTCAAGAGCCGCTACCTTATTGCTTCGCTTTGCCTGTACGCCATGCTTTATATTTCTCGCATGAACGATAACGGCTTCACCGGCCTCTTCTGTCCTGTGGGCAGCTTCAACACCGGAGTTATCCTTTTCATCCTCCGATATCTTGTCATGCACCAGTCCCTGCGCTTCCATCATCGCCCTGCGGTTTGCGGCAGTTATGGGATTATCTGACTTCGGCTTTTTTAGTACCTTATTAGTCTGAAGCTCATAGGTTACTTTCCCGGTCTTTTCATCGAAATGCAGCACCAGCTTGTACTCCTTACGCTGTGGTAATTTCTTTCTCGCCTTCTGGGTTTTAGCACCAGCCTTTTCCGCTTTCTTTTCAAGCATCTCAAGCTTATGGCTCTTTGCCGTTTCAGCACCTGTCTCTTCCACAAATCCGGTCTTTCCATGGAAATCTCCATCTGACTGTATGAAGCTATCCTTTACCCTTGCACGGCTCTCATGCTGCCTGTGCTTACGGAGTGCCCTTGTTTCCTCACGCTGAGAAGCATACTCGGTATTTTTATCATCTTCATTCTCATGTTTTTTAAAGAATTCCTGATTGACCTTTCTGCTCTTCTCTTCTGCCTGGGAAACCGTATTTGCAGGCGCAGCATTAAACATCTCCTGTGCTTCGCTTACGACCTTGCTTTTGTGAGCATTGCTCTTTACCTTTCCATCAGCGGATCCCGTAGGACCCGCCCGTGCTTTCTTAAAATCTCCGGCATCGGCTTTCGTATCAAATCCTTCGGGTTTTGCCCCGGTTATGTCCGATACTTCCTTCCTTGCCGTATTATTCTTTTTCTTCGCCATCCACATCATCTCCCTTGTCAGCAGTATGTTCCTCTTCCTCCTGTGGACGAGTGTTCATAATCGCATACGTCTTGGTATCTGTCGGATATCTGTCCGCAAACGGAATGACCACATCATTAAAAAGAATGAGTCCGCACCCGGATTCAGAGTTTGTTACATACTGGAGCTGCTTCTCAGAAAGTCCCAGCTTGTCTGCCAGGATCACCTGATCCTTTGCGTTCTGGTTAAGGAGATATACAAAATCGCTGTTACCAAGGATACCCTCGATCTCCTCCGAACGAAGGAAGTCTCCCACGTTCTGCGTCAGACCCGTGGGAATACCGCCCCACTTTCTGAAACGCTTCCAGATTTCCACTGAATACTGCGCAGTCTGCTTATCTCTTAAAAGTAAGTGGAACTCGTCACAGTAGTAACGGGTAGCCACCCTGCGCTCACGGTTACGGGAAACCCTGTTCCATACCGCATCCTGCACAATCAGCATTCCCAGTTCTTTCAGCTGCTTTCCAAGGTCTCTGATGTCAAAGCAGACAATACGGTTTTGGGAATCCACGTTTGTCCTGTGATTGAAATAGTTCTGAGAACCATGCACATATAAAACAAGGCTGTTGGCAATACGAACCGCCTTCTGCTTTGCATCAATGGCAAGCTCCTCTGATACTGCCTTGTCCGGCTCATACTTAACCAGTGCGTTATATAAGTCCTCCAGTATAGGCATATTCTCCGGTCTCGGGTCCTTGAAATACTCATCATAAATACCCTCGATACAGCGGTCGATGATACCCTTTTCATCATTTGCAAGACCTGTCTCCCCGCCTGCGATAGCATCACAGAGCGTGATCAAAAAGTCTGACTTAAGCTTAAGTGCTTCCCTGTCATTCTTATGTGAAAGCTGTATATCCATAGGGTTAAGATAATCCTTTGAATTGGTTGCCAGTTTCACCACCTCGCCGCCAAGTGCCTTTACAAGCGGGTAATACTCGCCCTCGGGATCACAGATCAAAATGTCATCCCTTGATACAAGAAAGCTCCCAAGGATCTCACGCTTTGCAGAAAATGATTTACCGGAACCGGGCGTACCTAAGATTACGCCGTTCGGTGTACGAAGCTTCTTACGGTCTGCCATGATCATGTTGTTACTTAGGGCATTCAGTCCGTAATACAAAGACTGTCCCGACTGGAACAGCTCCTGCGTATTGAACGGCACAAGGATCGCCAGGTTCTTCGTGATCAGATGCCTGCCTTCCTTCGTTTCATTGATACCGATGGGAGCTGCGGCATTCATCGCCACCTCCTGCTTGTACTGAAGGTCGATAAGCCTACAGTTTGCCTGCTGAATGATACCCGACACCCTCTGTGACACGCTCTCCAGTTCCTTCTTGTTTCTTCCAAAACTTGATATCAGGATCGTTGTCCAGATAAGCTTCTGGTTACTGGTGTTCAGATCATCCAAAAGCTCCATGGTATTTTTCTCATACAGAACAATGTCTGTAGGAAGAATGTCCATGTCATACCCGGCTCTGACTGCTTTTTTCTGCTCGTCGATCTTTGTTTTCTGAACATCCGACAGTGCTCTTTTTAAGAGCTTGATCGCTTCTGTAGGCTCAATGGTTCTCATGTGGATAGATATGGAGATATTGCTGTCTATATCCAAGAGCCTCTTAAGCAACTCGTCATTGAGCTTCGGGGATATGATGTCAAGATACTTCGTAGCTCCAAACATATGCCCCATCTTATATCTTCCGGGGAAACGGAACTCAAAGCCCTGCGGTGCGATATAATCCTTAACCGTATTGCCGGACTCTGCCATTTCCTTAAATGAAAAACGGAAAGGTTCCATCTTATCCTGATTGAAAAACTCATACAGGACTCTTAAGCGTTCCTTTCCGTCGAGACACTTCGCATTGGTACCAAGGTTTTTGAGGTTCTTTATGATATCTGCCTCAAGGCTTATGAACCTCTGCCTTGCTTCCTTGATATTCTCTGCTTCAATGCCGAAAATGATATATTTGCTCTTGATGACTCCATTGTTTCCCTTTGCAGACAGGCTCTTTAACATATCCGAAAACTCTTCACGGATATCGTCGAACTTATCTCCCTGGGGTGAGATCTCAAACTGTGCCGCCAGCGTTTCCTCATTCACATGCCTGTTGAAGAGGAAAATCTGAAAGCTGATGGTCGGATCAAAATAATTTATGAGCTGTGAATACAGCCCCAGTATATCCGCCCTTTCTTCCTCATCCAGAAGCACATAGTTCAGATCATAAAACTCGATCATCTTCGTATAATAATTCTTTCTAACCTTGCAGATGCCATCCTGGTACATCTTGTCAAAGGTAATGGTCTGCTGTGTGGAAATCTGCTTGCCGGACTGACCATTATCTCCGGAGAGCGTTTTTTTAAGCTTTTTCAGCTTTAAGAACTCCGCAAGCGTAAGTCCCGTGAATCTCTCAAACAGCGACTTGCCGCCTTTCTTGCTCTGCACGGCTTTTGCAGGTTTAGTTGTCTTCTTTTGACTTGCCGTCTGCTTTGCCGTAACGCTCTTCTTTCCACTTTTTTTGCTTGCGTTCAAGAGCTTCCACCTCCTTTTCCATAGATTCTCTTTCTCTTAACTGCTCGTAGAGGTTTTCCACCTTGTACCTTCTTATCCCGGGCCGGATGAATTTCATCTCAATGACCTGCTTCAAATACTGCTCCGCAGGCACTCCGTCCTTTTCATACATCGCTATAAAGAAGAACGGGAGCATGACTGCCACCATCATGAGGGCAGCCACGTCCGTCCCGATTACCTTTCTTGTCAGAAGATAAAATGGTACTCCCACCACGGCAGCCGCTCCAAAGCAAATGACCTGACGCTTTGTGAAATTCCCGATGAATTTCGACTTGATCGCCTTCGGGTCCTTTGCCACATCAACTGCGATTGCCATGTTTTTAGTCACCTCCGTTCTACGACGCGTGAAGGATGCTCTTGGCAAGTGATCCGGTCTTAAACAGAGAGAAGCACAGGACAACGGTATAAGCCATTACCTGCCAAAGTGCTGAGTGCAGATTTGAAGCCACTGCCACAGCATTTACGAGGACTGCGTAGATTGCCACGCATACCATAATGAAAAATCCCTGAAAAGCCAGTGCTATGCATCCTTTGATATAGTTGGATCCGATGCTTCCCCACTCCCTGTTCACAAGGGTTGCAAAAGGCATCGGTGCTACCGAAACATAAAGATAGATTTCAATCATGCGCCCGTATAATATGACGGTGATCAAAACGGACATGATCTTCATACAAAAGCTGCAGAACATCGTTTCTATGCCAAGACCTATCAGCTCACCTATCTCCATGGTTGACAGCTGTGACGAAAACATGGACTGAATCGTGGCTCCCACATCAAGCGAAGTGGAGCCAGTGATGGCACTGGCAGCCTCACTTACCATGTGACCGCCCACATCGAAGATCGCCATAACGATATCCGAGGTCTTGCTTAAAAGCATTACTGCTATGCAGGCCTTGAAAAGATATCTGAAGAAAAGGCTCGTATCGAATTCATGCATGTTGTTCTTGTCTATTACCATCGTTATCAGCTCATAACACAGCACATAGGTTATGATGATCCCGGCTATCGGTATGATGACCGTATCTGACAGGTTTTTGATCATATTGAAAATACCTGCGTTCCATGCGCTGGGAGTCTGGCTAACCTCTCCGGCGATAGTGCCTACCTTTGTATTCACATCGGTAAACATTCCTTCGAGGTTAGACATTACCCAACCTTGCAGCATTTCCTTTATGAGTTCGGTAATCTTTTCAACGATAGTGTTCATCTATCGTGATCTTCTCCTTATGAAAAGAGAGAAGTAAGCTGAGGGATCACCGTCTGGGCGATGATTACGATACCTCCGCCCGCCATCAGCTGCTTGATTCCCTGTGATTTAGCACCAGGGTTATCGTTACCATAGCCCTCCAGCAAGTTGATGATTCCCCATACGGCTACACCTGCGCCGATGGCGGTTACGACGGTTTTAAGGGCTGTTACGCTATTAGTAAAAAATGTCATGTCTTTGTTTTCCAAAATCTTAAATCCCAGTTATTATGTTGATTTCCGGAAATGATCTTGGAATTCCTCCTTCCAAAATTTGTTATTTGTTTCAGTTACTCTTGGAAGGCATAAAAATACCCTGCTTCATCTATACTTAATATGTGCGACGTCGCACATATCTGATAAAATGAACACAGGGTCTGGTTATGCCATTCCCGCTTGGGGCAGATGATGATGTTTGCTTGGTAGGCGCTCATCGTCTGCTTCCTTTATGGATGGAATCCGCATCAGGTTTGTCCTAAAGGATCCGTTTAGCTTCATCCTATGAAGTTGTAAGTGTGGCTCCGGCTCAGGTTTGGGATTTCTCCTCCGTTTCGCCTTGTACCTGTTCAATTTTTCCTGTAGCGGCATCATATTCAAATGCCGCATCCATCTTGTCCTCCGGCTTAACCACCGCATGACAGAGGTTCTTGACATATTTTTCAATGTCAAATTCGTTTTTCTTGTCATAATCGGACAGCTTCTTGTACTGCTTATGCTGCGTTATATCGTATTTGTCTGAGAAAAAAGGTCTCACGCCTCTCAGCTGCATGATACATTTCCCACCGTCCATGACTGCTATCTCATCCTGGCTCATGAGTTCTTTTCCGGTCTTCTGGTAATTCAGACCGTAGGACTGGCTCGTACCTCTTGTGTCCGAGGTATTATAAAGGTCAATGGTTTCTTTACCGAGGATCTCTGCCATTTCTTTCAAGGTCGTTTTTTCCTTGCCTCCCAAAAACAGGGTTGTGTCGCAGTTGCCTTCGATGGTATCCGCATTGTCCTTATAAATAGCCTTGAGCTGGGACTTTGACTGTAAAATAATAGAAGCCGATATTTCACGCGATCTGATGGTCGCTATCAGCTTCTCGAACTTGGGGATCTGACCGATATTGGCGAACTCGTCCAATAGACATCTCACATGGATCGGCAGTCTCCCGTTATAAACATTGTCAGCGATCTCGCAGAGCAGGTTGAACAGCTGCGTGTACATGATACTGACAATAAAGTTGAATGTATCATCTGTGTCGGAGATAATTACAAACAGTGCCGTCCTCTCAGTACCCAGCTTATCAAGCTCCAGTTCATCATAACTGGTAAGCTCCCGAAGCTCTGCAATATCAAACGGAGCAAGCCTTGCACCGCATGAAATTAAAATACTTTTCGCTGTCTTGCCGGCGGCCAATTTGTACTTTTTATATTGGCGCACCGCAAAGTGATTCGGCTTCTCTGCTTCAAGCTCATCAAAAAGCAGATCCACAGGGTTTTTGAAGCTTTCATCATCCTCTCTTGCCTCACTGGCATCAATCATGTCGATCAGCATAGAGAAATTCTGTTCCTTTTCCGGAGCCTCATACCAGATAAAGCCGATGTATGCTGTATATAACAGTTTCTCGGCTTATGACAATAGGTAAGACTTT
>NZ_QOHO01000101.1 GCF_003432035.1 Lacrimispora amygdalina | reverse complement strand
AGGTATATCATACCAAAGCTTACGATAAAAGTCAACATGTTTTTAAAACTTTTTTGATTATTTTGAAAAACATGATTTTAATAACAATTATGGTAAAAAAGGGAGCTCATCCCAACTTACGGATGCGCTCCAAAGTTTTTGTCTATGATCAGGCCTTTTTCCCACAGCATTTCTTGTATTTCTTACCGCTTCCGCAAGGGCAGGTGTCGTTGGGATAGATCTTCTGAACGTTCTTCCTTTGAATACTAATTTCATCGAATCCCCTCATCGCCATCTCATAAGGTTTATGACCTCTGTTTTGTACCATTCTGGTATTATTCCAGATATCAGTTACAATCACAGCAAGTTTTTCCATATGTTCGGAAGATTCCATGAGAATTCCTGCTGCCTCTAAATCGTTTATAACTTCCTGAAGCTGTCCGCCCATACTGATTTCAGCCTGGACCTGGCGGAGAATGAGTGGGATCATTTCATCCGGAACACTTAATTCAGAAACCAGGAATTGACTGAGCCTGCTTAATTCACCTCCCATTAAGAATCCGGAATTATCCGCCATGAAGCGGATCTCCTGTTGAGTGGGAATATAATAGGGAACTTTCTTCTGCGTGCGCAAAAGTTTTGTATAGCTTTTTTGTTCTGATAATGCTGCATCTACGAAATTACCCTCTATATAGGTTACCATTAAGCGGTAAGGCCTTAAAGATTCATATGCATTTAAAAGTTCATCCGACGTCAGCTTCTTCTCTTCATATTTATTAAATGTTTCCAGAATAACAGACGGAGGGGTTATGGCATACAGGGAATTAGCGGCACAAAGATAGTCTCCGATTCTGCTTATGCGGGACCGTTCTTCCTGAAACTCTTCTGTATTAAATGCTTCATATGCCTTTATTACTTCCTTCGCAACCAGAAAACAGCGGTCTGACCCTGAAGTCACATATCCTCCGGCATAAAGATAGTCCATATTTTCTGCATCCAGATAATTAAGCTCTGTGCTGCCGGATATAACCTGTTCAAATGCTTTCATCTCACAGTCACGGACACAAAGAAAATAAGGCTTCATTATATTCTCATCTAATATATAAGAAATGGTTCTTTGCACTAATTCTTCTTTTTTAAACTTGCTGTATCCATCCATATGATGTCTTTTTGCAATTTCAATTATGCTGTTTTTATCGTAGCAGTCAAATATATCTGAAATGATGATGTCTTCAGATTTATCAGCCATCTGTTCCAGACGCAGATTCACTGCTGCCATATCATATTCCAGTCCTTTATCGGATGAGGCTTCCATAAGACCTGCGTATTCTTCCAAACTGCGGCAAGTCTCCGGAATCGATTCCCCCTTATATTTAATGACCCTGGCTGCCGTATCCTGATACTCATTTAAGTAATCTTCCGTCTGAATAACAAATTCCCAGCTCCCAGAGCCGAAAGATACATATGTAATTTTAGAATCCTTTGATATATGCCCGTCAATGCTGTCCGTTGACAAACCATACCGGTACTGACCCGAATGTTCTATATTCTCTGATGCTATCCGTATTTTTTCTGAACGAAACTCAAATTGATACGGGTATTGGCCGGACCAGCAAAATGACGCCTGAATCATATGGTGAAGTGATTCAAACGTTATTCCTTCAGGTACCAGAATCCTTCTCCAAATCGGCGGCTTGCTTCCTTTGATCGTGATTTTCAGTTGATATGCTCCCATGAAAACGTCCTCCATTCTCGTATCCTTTGTATCCGTTCTTTAATATTACGGAATCATCATTTGTTACTTCTATAATAAAATGCACGTAACAATTTACCACATTTGCTCCCACTCTGTCCAGTCCATCCC
Organism: Lacrimispora amygdalina; assembly: GCF_003432035.1. Taxonomy (GTDB): domain Bacteria; phylum Bacillota; class Clostridia; order Lachnospirales; family Lachnospiraceae; genus Lacrimispora; species Lacrimispora amygdalina. The sequence goes on along the minus strand of NZ_QOHO01000101.1, from coordinate 31,529 downwards.
GCTATTTTTATAAAGAATAAAGGGATTTTTCCGTATTTCATCTGAAATTTAAGCATTTTACAATACAGAATAGAAATGGTTAAGAATCGAAAGCTCTTTTTTGAAAATACTAATTATGAAGAATTATACATCAATTATAGTGTTTTACACAAGCTTTACAGACTCTATACTAAAACATGATATCATAAACACAGACTGACTGCTATACTCCATGATGTAAGCGAAAGCAAAATTAAATGAAAAGAGGAGAAAGTGATTATGAAAAAAAATTTAGTAAAAATACTTGCAGCTGCCGGTATGGCAGTGTTAACAATGGGCGCAATAGCCGGATGCAGCAACAGCACGGCTGAGACAACTGCTGCTGAAACAAAAGCAGCTGAAACTACTGCCGCTGCCAGCGAAACTACTACCGCTGCCGCCGCAACAACCACCGCAAAAGCAACTGCAGACTTAAAGGGTTCCATCAGCATGGTTGGTTCTACCTCAATGGAAAAACTTGCAACTGCTTTAAGTGAAGTATTTATGGAGAAATATCCTGGTGTTACCGTTCAGGCTGAATTCGTTGGTTCCGGAGCAGGAATTGAAGCTGTTACCAACGGTGCTGCTGATATCGGAAATGCTTCCCGTAATTTAAAAGATGAAGAAAAAGCAAAAGGTGTTGTTGAAAATATTGTAGCGATTGATGGTATTGCAGTTGTAACCGATCCCGCTAATAAAGTTGAAAATCTGACAAAGGATCAGCTGATTGCCATCTATAACGGAACAACTGCCAACTGGAAAGACTTAGGCGGCGCTGATCAGCCTATCGTAGTAATCGGACGTGAATCCGGATCTGGTACAAGAAGTGCATTTGAAGAGTTATTAAAACTGGAAGATGCCTGCAAATACAGCAACGAACTTGACAGCACCGGCGCAGTAATGGCAAAGGTAGCATCTACCCCGGGTTCCATTGGTTACGTTTCTCTCGATGTACTTGACAAAACTGTAAAGACATTTAAGCTGGAAAACGTTGATCCTACACCAGAAAATATCAAAGCCGGCTCCTACTTCTTAAGCCGTCCGTTTGTTATGGCAACCAAAGGCGATATTTCCAAACAGAACGACAACGTTAAAGCATTATTTGATTATATCCATTCTGATGAAGGAAAAGAATTGGTAAAATCTGTTGGCTTAATCCCAGCTAACTAACCGGAACAGAAATAATCGTTCCTTCACATCATGAATGTACTGCATGGGGACGCAGCTGTAAGCTTACGCTACGTCCCCATTTCACGAAAGGAGCCATGATATGCAATCAAAGTCTTATTCCATATTTGGCGGTCACGGAAGTAAATCTGGTATTGAACATGCTGCAGAAGTGATTTTTACCATCTGCGGCTTCTTTGCTGTTCTGGCTGTGGCGTCAATCAGTATCTATATGTTAACAAGCGGCACTCCCGCTTTATTCAAAGTCGGAATTCTGGATATTTTATTTGGTTCTGTCTGGAAACCGGACGCGGCCGTACCAAGCTTTGGAATTCTGTATGTTATCTTAACCTCTATTGTGGGAACTGCTCTGGCTATCTTAATCGGTGTGCCCATCGGGGTTATGACGTCCGTATTTCTGGCGGAGGTAGCCCCTAAAAAGCTGGCCGATATCGTTCGTCCCGCAGTAGAACTTTTAGCAGGAATCCCTTCTGTTATTTATGGTCTTCTGGGAATCCTGATTCTCAATCCACTTATGTATGATCTGGAGCTGAAGATTTTTAAGGACTCTCCTACCCATCAGTTTACAGGAGGAGCAAATTTAATTTCAGCAGTTCTGGTGCTCGCTCTTATGATACTGCCTACCGTAATTAATATCAGCGAAACCGCCCTGCGTTCCGTGCCCCAGCATTTTAGAAGCGCTTCCCTTGCATTAGGTGCAACAAAAATTCAGACTATCTTTCATGTTGTAATTCCTGCTGCAAAATCAGGTATTATTACCGCAATTGTTCTCGGTACAGGAAGGGCCATCGGTGAAGCCATGGCAATCAGTCTGGTATCAGGAAGTTCTGTGAATTTTCCGCTTCCCTTCCATTCAGTCCGCTTCCTCACAACAGCAATTGTATCGGAAATGTCCTATGCATCAGGTCTTCATAAGCAGGTTCTTTTCACAATAGGACTGGTTCTTTTTGTATTTATTATGATGATCAATGTGATTTTAAACAGCCTTTTAAAGAAAGGAGGGGACAAAAATGACAAATGATCTCACAATCCCCGTTCATAGAGATTCCGTTATTGTAAATAGTATTTATAATGGCAGAAAAAGAGTCTCAGACTCACTCTTAACCTTACTTATTTATTTATGCGCTTTAATTTCGATTTTCATTCTTATCGGCATCATGGGATATGTGTTTGTAAGAGGGGTACCCCAACTGAGCATTGAGTTCCTTACTACAGTGCCAAGCACGATTAAAGGAACTTTCGGCATCCTGGGAAATATAGTCAATACTCTTTACGTGGTGGCAATCACACTGGTTATCGCCACCCCTATCGGTGTAGGCTCCGCCATTTATTTAAACGAATATGCGAAAGGCGGAAAAGTGGTCCGTACCATCGAGTTTACGACAGAAACACTCTCCGGCATTCCCTCCATCATTTTCGGACTTTTCGGATATGTATTCTTTGGCACAACCCTGGGACTTGGTTATTCCATTCTCACCGGTGCACTGACCTTATCCATTATGGTTCTGCCGCTGATCACCCGAACTACACAGGAAGCATTAAAAACAGTTCCTGAAAGCTACCGCTCCGGCGCTCTGGGGATCGGTGCAACCAAATGGTATATGATCCGTACTATTTTACTTCCCAGCGCAATGCCGGGTATTGTAACAGGAATTATTCTTGCAATCGGGCGAATTGTAGGTGAATCAGCTGCTCTTCTTTTTACGGCAGGAAGCGGTTATATCCTTCCCAGAAACTTTCTGGGAAAAATATTTGAATCCGGCGGTACACTGACGATTCAGCTTTACTTATGCATGCAGAAAGCCAAATACGATGAGGCGTTTGGAATAGCGGTGGTACTGCTTGTTATCGTACTTGCAATTAATGGTCTCGCAAAATATCTGTCCCATAAATTCAACACGGAGGCGAAAGAATCGTGAATACCAATACAATTAAAATATCATCCAGCCACTTAAATCTATATTATGGAACCAATCACGCCTTAAAGGATGTGAACCTGGAACTTTACAGTAACAAAATTACAGCATTTATCGGACCATCCGGGTGCGGAAAATCCACTTACTTAAAAACTTTAAACCGGATGAATGATCTGGTGCCCAATATTAAAATTGAAGGGGAAGTCCTTTTAGATGGAGAAAATATCTATGACTCAAGGGTAGATACCACTCTGCTGCGCAAAAAAATCGGTATGGTGTTCCAGCAGCCCAACCCTTTTCCCATGAGTATCTATGACAACGTTGCTTACGGACCCAGAATTCACGGTATCAAAAATAAATCGGAACTTGATGACATTGTGGAAAAAAGTTTAAAAGGAGCAGCTCTTTGGGAAGAAGTATCCGGGCGGTTAAAAAAGTCAGCTCTTGGTCTTTCCGGCGGCCAGCAGCAGCGTCTTTGTATTGCAAGAGCTTTGGCTGTAGAACCAGAGGTTCTGTTGATGGATGAACCAACTTCAGCCCTTGATCCCATCTCCACCTTGAAAATTGAGGACTTAATGGATGAGCTGAAGGAAAAATATACAGTGGCAATCGTAACCCACAACATGCAGCAGGCAACCCGTATTGCCGATCACACTGCTTTCTTTCTGGTAGGTGAGGTTGTGGAATACGCTCCTACTACTGAGCTTTTTACAGCTCCTAAGGATTCCAGGACTGAAGATTATATTACAGGCCGTTTCGGCTGATTCATATTTAAAATTTTAAACAAATTATAAGGAGAACCAGACATGACAACAAGAGTCAATTATGAACATGAATTAAATCTTTTAAATGATGATATTAAGGAGATGGGGCGGTTAGTGGAAAATTCCATTGAGCAGTGCTTTATCGCCTTTGAAGATCAGGATTTTGAAAAAGCGGAGGACATCATAAAGGGTGACCGTACCATTAATGATTTAGAGCGCTCCATAGAAGCCCGCTGCCTCTCCCTTATTCTTCGTCAGCAGCCGGTAGCCGGTGACTTAAGAGTGGTTTCCAGTGCTTTGAAGGTTGTTACGGATTTGGAGAGAATCGGAGACCATGCATCTGATATTGCAGAACTGATACTTCGTATTAAAGGGGAGCATGTTTATCATGTAGTCCGCCATATTCCTTCCATGGCAGCTGCTGCCAGAGAGATGGTGCGCAGTTCCATTGAAGCATTTATCAAACAGGATCTGGATACAGCAAAGGAAATTGAGAAGCAGGATGATGTAGTGGATGAGCTGTTTGGTAAGGTAAAGGTTGATGTAGTGGATTTATTAAAACAGTCTACCGAGCATATTGACCAGTGTATCGATTTGCTGATGATTGCCAAATATCTGGAGCGAATCGGAGATCATGCGGTGAATGTATGCGAATGGACCGAGTTCTCCAAAACAGGTGCTCTGAAAAATGTCCGGATTTTATGATGCTTTTACAATATAATGGTGCCGCATAACAGCTGTCTGATGACTGTTATGCGGCACCATTCGTGCTCTGCAAGGTATTAATCTATGGTTATTCTCCGCAATTGTCCTTTATGAATGCTGTTGCTGCTTCCAGCGCTTCTATTGCATCTGTCCCATTTGCTTCAAATGTAAGAACGTCTCCCTTTACTGCATCCATTGCCATAACTGAAACAATGTCTTTCGGCTGGTACTTTTTTGAAATCACCTTATTTTTGTAGACCTGAATATCGCACTGATACTCTTTTAAAAGTCTGACAAGCTGCAATGCAGGCCGAGCGTGAAGTCCCAATGAATTTGTTATTAATGCACTTCGTTTTTCCATGACTATCTTCTCCCTTTCATTTGATAGCTGTCAGATTTGATTGCTAATCCAACATTTCACCGTTGCTTTCAATCACCTTTTTATACCAGTTAAAGGACTTTTTCTTAATGCGATCCATTGTGCCGTTTCCATCATTGTCCCTGTCTACATAAATAAAACCATAGCGTTTATTCATTTCACCTGTTCCTGCACTCACAAGATCAATACAGCTCCAGGCCAGATAACCAAGGCATTTCACACCATCTTCCATGGCTGCTTTCATAGCTTTTATATGGTTTCTGGTAAATTCAATCCGGTAATCATCGTTAACGCTTCCATCCACCTCTATTTTGTCAGCGGCTCCCAGACCATTTTCCACAATAAACAATGGTTTCTGGTAGCGGTCATACAAATCATTCATTGTGATACGCAGTCCCATGGGATCTATCTGTCTTCCCCATGGCGTAATGTCCAGATGGGGATTTCTCAATGTGTGAATAGCATTGCCGTCAGCAACCTTACCGTTGATGGCAGGGCTCACACCTGCCAGGCGGCTGGAATAATAACTGAATGCAATATAGTCAACTGGATTGCAGCGCAAAATCTCTTCATCGCCGTCTTCCATGTTCAGAGAGACACTTTTCTCTTTCCAGATTCGTCGCACATAGGAGGGATATTTTCCGCGTACCTGTACATCGATAAATAAATAAGTATCCTGATTCTTTTCTACTGCTTCCCAGACATCGTCCGGATTGCAGCTATAGGGATAAAAGGATCCTGCTGCCAGCATACAGCCAACGTAAAGCTCCTCACCGCACTCATGAGCCATTTTAACTGCCAGTGCACTGGCAACCAGCTGATGATGGGCCGCCTGGTAGACAATCTGGCTGGTATTTTCTTCTTCCCGTATCGCCAGCCCACCTCCGAAAAAGGGAATGTGTGTAATCATATTAATTTCGTTAAAGGTTATCCAGTATTTAACTTTTTTCCCAAACCGTTTTAACAGTACTCTGCAATATTCTAAGTACAGGCTGATGAGTGCTCTGTTCTCCCAGCCGCCGTATTTTTTAGTCAATGCAAGGGGTGTATCAAAATGACAGATGGTTACAACCGGTTCCATATTATACTTTCTGCATTCGTCAAACAGGTCGTCATAAAATTTTAATCCTGCTTCATTTGGTTCCCCTTCTCCATTTGGAAAAATACGCGCCCAGCTGATTGATGTACGAAATGCTTTTATCCCTAATTCTTCCATTAAAGCAAGATCTTCTCTGTAACGGTGATAAAAATCGATGCCTTCATGACTTGGATAATAATCATACTTTTTTATAAGTGCCAGTTGCGGATGATACATTGCCTCTTTTCTGCCCAACTGTGCAGACGGAAGGATATCCATAGGGGATAAACCTTTTCCATCTTCCAGATAAGCTCCCTCACACTGGTTTGCAGCTACAGCTCCTCCCCAGAGAAAATCTGTTTCTATTTTCATAACAACTCCTTAAAGTACAGTGAAAAGTGGCTGTCCACTTTCAACCGTTCCCTCTTCACTTGCAATTATATCCAGATAATTTCCTGTATTGGTCACGATAACAGGAACTACTGTTTCGTATCCTGCTGCTTCAATTGCCTGTTTATCGAATTCCATCAGAAGATCACCGGTTTTAACTACATCACCATCTGTTACATAAGCCGTAAAGTGCTTACCCTCTAGTTCCACCGTATCAATACCAATGTGGATCATTAATTCTACTCCCTCACTGCTCCTTAGTCCAATAACGTGCTTTGTCCTAAATACAGTTACAACCTCCCCGTCGAACGGAGCTGTAATTCTGCCGTCTGAAGGTTCTACTGCCATTCCTTTTCCTGCTATTTCCTTCGCAAATGTCTCATCGTTTACCTTTGAAAGGTTCACTTTCCTACCATTAACAGGACTGGATATAATAATTTTTTTGCTCTTTTGTACCTGTTCCTTTGCTTCACTGTATTTATCCTGCTCACGATCCCCTTCCTTTTCCAGTTCTTTAAATCCATAAAACCAGGTTAATACAAAGGTAATGCAAAATCCAATGGTACAGGAAACGAGCGCATGGATTACATTCATTGGATTTTCACCAATAAATATCGGCAGGGAAAGAAGACCAGGAGTCCCTGATGTATAACGGACCACGCCCATCAGACCGGCGTAAAAGCCACCTGCTGCACCCCCAAGCATAACCGACACAAGTACTTTCTTATATTTAATGGTAACTCCGTACATGGCAGGTTCTGTAATTCCCATTAATGCGGTGATTCCTGCAGAGGATGCCTGCTGCTTAAACTGCCTGTCTTTTGTTTTAAATGCCACACAAAGTGCAGCAGCTCCCTGACAAATGTTTGAGACAAGGCTTCCAGGTCCCATAACTGCTTCATAACCGTAAGTAGTATAGGATGTCATCAATATAGGAAGAAAACTCCAGTGCATCCCTGTTAAAACCAAAAGGGGCATAAAAGCACCCATGAGCATGGGAACCAGCCAGCTTACCCGGCTATTTAGGAAATCCGTTACCGCTGCAATCACAGTACCAACATAAGAACCCAAAGGTCCCAGCACAATCAAAACAACCGGTGCAACAATTAATATAGTTAAAACCGGTTTCATCAAAAACTTTACCGGCTTTGGTGAAATCTTATCGGCAAACCGTTCCACATAGGTCATCAGCCAGACTGCCAGTATAATCGGAATTACGCTGGAACCATAATTAACCAGTTTTACAGGAAGCCCCAGAAAGAATACCGGATCGCCTGCAGATACCATTTTAGCAAAATTGGGGTGAAGCAAAATTCCACCCATCATAACTGCCAGATAGGGATTACAGCCCATTTTCCGGGCAGATGAAAAGGCCAGCATAACCGGAAGAAAATAAAAACCGGCATCTGCAATGAAATTTAATATGGAGTAAACCTGGGACTCCTTATTCATTCCAAGGAGAACACAGATTACCAGAATAGCTTTTATCATACCTGCAGCAGTAATTGCCGGTATAACCGGCGTAAAAATGGAAGCGAAAATATCCATTAATGTATCTAATTTTCCTGCTCTTTTCATTGGCACTGCTGATTCGTCAATCTGCCCCATCTTTCTTATCTCATCACAAACGTTTGACACATCGGTACCTATTATGATCTGATACTGTCCCAGTTTCTTTGCTGCACCTAACACACCGTTTATTTGTTTTATTTTATTTAAATCGATTTTTGATTCGTCTTTAAAATTCATTCTAAGGCGGGTAGCGCAATTGTTCAGCTGTGTTATATTTTCACTTCCGCCCGTATGCTCTAAGATTTCTTTCGCTAATTCATAATGATTCATAATTTTCTCCTGGTTCTATGTTAATATCTATATGAAATAAAAAGGTGTCGACGTTCCTTTTTATTAAATCCTGGTTCTGATATTACTGACTTCACCGGGTTTCGTTTCTGCTCTCTTTGATTTCCCTTTCTGCAACCCGGTTGATATGGAGCATAAAATAGATCATTTCTTCCTGGGAAATTGTAATATTGTATTTTTTTATGAAATAGTCCTTAACTTTATCCGCACATGCTTTTGCATGAGGCATTTTTACTTTTATCTGATCATAAAGGAAATTATCTTCTGACATAAATATTTCTTTTTTTAACAGCCTTCTTGCAAAAAAGCGGATATGAGTGACAAAGCGGCTGTAATTTAACGTATCTTCATTTAGTTCAATCTGATAATGGTATTTAACAAGATTCAAAACGTCATGTTCAATTTCTGCTACCGCCATCGTCTGCTTAATTTCCTCACCATTCTGCTGTGCATTTATAAAATGAAGTGCAATAAATCCTATTTCATCATCCGAAAGATAAATTTTTTCATAATATCTGATCAGGTTGAGTGAATTTTTTGCTGCCTGATATTCCTTTGGATAATAGTTCCTTATCTCCCAGAGTAAAGCATTTTTTATCGCCAGACCTGTCTTGTATCTGGATATAGTATAGCTGATGTGATCTGTTAACCCAATATAGATACTGTCATGAAATGTAACCTCCAGCTCTTCCTGGGCCTGTTCAATTATTTTATTTGCCAGTTCCACCTGATTTAAGGGTATTTCCTTTAATAAGGTAATATATTTAGAATAAGTTTCAGGGGATTCGAATATAAATTTTTTATCGATTTTGTCTATGTCGACTATATCTCCGATCTGTTTTTGAAATGCGATTCCTTTCCCCAAGAGTATCACTTCAGACATCTTATCATCTTCCGCTAAAATAATATTGTTATTGTATATTTTTTTAACACGATAATTCATCTTTTGATTCCTCCTCTTTTAAATAAAAAACACCTAAATCAGTATGCATAGTTTCATATGCACACTGATTTAGGTGTTGCCTGCTGAACAGTTACAATCCCTTAATAGTATAAGTATAACATATTATAAAGGGATATAACAACTGTGTATCATTACATATTAATGAATAGTTTTTTGTGCACTTTCCACAACCATTCAGGTGTTACAACCTGCTTTATCAACCATTTTCATTCCTCTGCAATATGTCTCCACTACATCATAAGCATCGTTCAGCACCACAATATCCGCATCGTATCCGGCATTCAAACGCCCTTTCCTGTCATCCATCCCCAGACACCTGGCCGGGTTTATGGTACAGGAATTAAGAGCAGAATCAAAAGGCACCATGGCTTCCTCCACCAGGAGCTTTAATCCCATGTTCATCTTTAAGGTACTGCCAGCTATGGTTTCCGTTCCCTTTAAATAAGCAAGACCATTCTCCCTGACTTCGATGTCATGACCTCCCATCTGGAACTGGCCTCCTGCCGGACAATTCTTGGCTCTCAGGGAATCGCTGATCATAATGGCATAATCCCTGCCTTTTGCCGTATAGTAGTTATTTAAGGCTGCCAGGTGGCTGTGGCATCCATCACAGATGATTTCCCCGTAAATGTCCCTTACTCGAAGGGCAGTGCCTACCAGCCCCGGGTCCCGGTGATGATAGGCTGTCATGCCGTTATAGACATGCGTCATGGAAGTGACTCCATTGGCAATTCCCATGAGAGCCTGGTCATACGTGGCAGCTGAATGGCCCATGCTCACCACTACACCATGCTTTTTACAGTATTTTGTAAGAGCAAAGTTTTCATCCCGTTCTGGGGCAAGAGTGATATATTTAATCTTTCCTTTTGCCGCCTTCTGATAACTCTCAAACTGCTCTACGGAGGGCTTTGCTATGGCTTCCGGAGGCTGTGCTCCCTTGTATTTCATGTCCAGATAAGGTCCTTCGAAATGAATTCCCAGGATCTCAGCTCCTTCATAACCTTCATTTACCACATCCGCTATGTTGGAAACTGCTTTTTCCAGAACTCCGGGCATCTGTGTAACTGTCGTCGGCAAAAGTGCAGTAACCCCCTCTTCCGGAATCCTTTTAACCCAGTCTCTGAGTCCCTGGGGGTCTCCGTCATTGGTATCATAGCCGTATGCTCCATGGGTATGGATATCAATAAACCCCGGTACAATCCGGTCGTTTCCATAATCATGTTCTGCCGGATGGGTTCCATACCCGTTCACTGCTGAAATTTTTCCTTCTGACAGTTCAAGCTGTGCCGGAATAAACTGTCCCGCGATCCAGACGCGTTTGCTCTGTATTATCATATTCGTACTCCTCTCTCCTTCCGGTTTCCTATACTGGTGTGACAGACTGAATCTGATCTTTCTTTCAGTATAAACAGTTATTATCCGGTTTTCAAGAAGTTTTGGAAATTTTTTTTATTTTATTTTTATTTTCGAAAATCATATCCTTACATAATCGGCCAGCGTATTATGACCCGGAATAAATCAGCCTCTGTTTCAACGGTAAGTTTTCCGTTCTGCAGCTCCACAAAGCTTTTCGCTATAGCCATACCAAGGCCGGAACCTTCTGTATTGCGGGCCTGATCACCTCTGGCAAAACGTTCCGTAATTTCCTCCGGATTAAAGGTTAGTTCTGCAGCTGAAACATTTTTTAATATAATGACGACCCAGCCATTGTCTTTTTTCATATCAATGTAAGCACGCGTTCCAGGCATTGCATATTTTATGATATTGGTCAGCAGATTATCAAAGATACGATAAGTCTTTTGGCTGTCCAGAGAAAGTATAATTTTCTCGTCGGGTAAATTCCAGCGAAAATCAATGGTTGATTCCTCAATCTTATCACAAAGCTCAAAACTGACCTCTTTTAACAGACTGACAATATCAACATCTTCCAGATCCAGTGTCACATTGTTGCTGTTCGCCTTGCTGATCTCAAACAAATCCTCGATCAGCGCCTTTAACCGCATGGATTTCTGTTCCAGAATATCGATATAGGCTTTGCGCTGTTCCGGAGTCGCATGATCATCCTTTAATAAATTAACATAGGTTATAATGGCTGTAAGGGGTGTCTTTAAATCATGAGACATATTGCTGATTAAATCAGTTTTCAGTTTCTGGCTTTTTACCTCCTCATCAACTACCACCTTAAGTCCGCTCTGTATCTTTTGTATTTCCTTCTTAAATGCTTCAAACACACCCAGATCCTCTTCGATTACTACCTCTAAATTCCCTTCGGCAATCTGATTGGTTGCTTTTAACAGCATATTATATTTGCTGCTTAAATCCAGGTAGTACTTTCTCATAACGAAAAACAGAATAATGGAGTAAACAAATATTGCACCGATACCCAAAAACCACAGACTGCACAAAACAGTAAGAACAATAAAATTCACTGCTGCAATCTTGAAGATTGTCCGGTCTGATTTATCCTGCAAATTAATGTTTGCCAGATATCCGAACAATTTTCTCAGACTTCTTATCACCCAGCCCCAGAACAGGCCGCATATGGTTCTCTCCCTTAAATAACGGCCGATGCCAATGTGAAACACATCTCTGATACACAGGACAGACCAGTAAATGACCGCAAAGGGCACCAGCCACCAGAGAAAATTCCACAGCTTTACCATGATATCCGCTACCACAGGAAGAAAATTGGCACGCAAAAGAGCATTGTATAAATCCCCCCGGTTTGTCACAGCTACCAGACTGGTAAGCCCTGCGCCAAAAGCAACCGAACCGGCACCAATGCCTGCCACAAGTTCGAATGGAGTTCTTAAAAGACCAACACTGTCTGCAAGTGTCACATCAAAGCAGGAAATGAAAAGGGCAAGAGCAGCCACTGCACAAATCAGCCCGATAAATATACGGGTAACACTTCCGGAGTTCTCATAAGCAGTCCAGATATTACCGTTCGTATCCTTCAGAGCGTCTATCTGCTGCTCTGACATGCCATAGGCAAATGTCACACTTCTGGGATTAGATAGTCTAAACTTCCCTTCAGGGAAGTACTGTTCATCGTAATAACTCTCCATGGGATCTGCATCGCCGAAATCCTGAAGCGTATTGAGTAAGTAAGCTGTATTCTCCCCTCTCACACAGGATATATCCATGCGTCCCAGTTCATCGTAATGCAAAACTGCCTGAAACACATAATGGCTGTTGTTGGGGATAAACCGTCCCTCTGAATGATCCAGTATCACTTTGCCGTTTTCATCTATCATCTGATAATCAATGGAGTTTCGAATGCTCCCGAAATACCGGTTCCAGTTTTCATATTCCCGTATGCAATTCTTACGCAGACTTCTTAAATATTCAGTTTTTTCATCCCCGTCATCTGTAAAAATCTCATCATCAGGTGTCCCAGCACTCTTTTCATTTTCACCGCCGCTACCGGCTTTCAGCTCTGTCTCTGCTTCCGGTAAAAAATATTGAAAGGGCGAAAGTATCTTATTCTGCTCTGCCTGCGCATCCTCCATTGCCAGAACGTAATTGCCGAAAACCAGGTGTCTCAAAAAAGCATTTTCTTCATATACCGGAACGCCGTTCCGGGAAGATTCGTTTTCAAAGAAGGGGTAAAGCCCTACCATAATAAATGCTGCTGCAAAAACAACTGCTGCTGCAAGAAGCACACTGATTCTATGCCTGTTTTTCAATTTTATATCCAACTCCCCACACCACCTTTAAATATTTCGGTTCCTTCGGATTTAATTCAATCTTTTCCCGGATTTTTCTTATATGCACCATAATGGTATCGGTATTGATGGCCCGCTCATTCCAGACTCTTTCATAAATTTCTTCCGCCGAAAATACCCTTCCAGGATTTTTCATAAGCAGCGCCAGGATCTTAAATTCAATGGGAGTCAGCTTTACCGGTTTCTCATCTACCGTAACCTCAACCGTATCTTCATTTAATTCCAGCCCTCCGATGGCATAGACATTGCTTTTCTCTTTCTGTTCCTTCGCTTCCAGCATATCCATATATTTTCTGTACCGCCTCAGCTGGGAATTCACTCTGGCAAGGAGTTCCATGGGGGTAAAGGGCTTTGCAACATAATCGTCCGCCCCGATATTTAAACCCATAATCTTATCCACTTCTTCTGACTTGGCAGACAGAATAATCACCGGAAAATCAAATTTTTCCCGCAGCTTAACAGTCATGGTAATTCCATCCATCCGCGGCATCATGACATCAACAATCGCAAGATGAATTTCCTCCTTTTCCAGTATTTTAAGGCCTTCTAAACCGTCTGCAGCCTGAAACACTTCGTATCCCTGACTTCTTAAGTATATTTCAACTCCCTGCCTGATTTCTTTGTCATCTTCAACTAATAAGATGTGGTTTGCGTCCATGTGATCTCTCCTTATCTATCATAATCCGCTGTTTCCTCCCAGCGTTCCATGCATTTATTATACCTCACTCCTATATGTTTTCTCTACATTCTTAGGATAAATTACCATTCTTAAATTGATTGACAGAGAAAACGAAAGAAATTCTAAAATTCCCCGTACTTCTTCGCACGCAAAAAAGGTGCTAAGGAAAAACAGCTTCCTTAAACACCTTATCATCTAGATCTCGTTTGTAGTTTTTCTGATATTTGTGTCCATCAGTCTGTTAAATCCAAGCCAGCCGTTATTGTCCCCGGCGGCTTTCAGCACTTCTATCATCGTCTCTAACTTTGCGTCTGTGTTATCCGCAAAGTTAAGAGCCAGAGCCTCTATCAGAGCCGGTTTTTTCGGCGAACCGTATTCCAGTTCTCCGTGATGGGCTAAAATGCAATGCTTTAATTCAGTAGCAGACTTCTCCGGGAATCCGGGAATGGTACGGATTCTCTCACCCACCATCTCCGTTCCGATGATGATGTGACCAAGAAGCTGTCCGTCATCGGTGTAATCATTCTCAGGAAACGTGGATAGTTCTTTTGTCTTTCCGATGTCATGAAACATGGCAGCCGTCAGCAAAAGATCCCGGTTAATCAAAGGATAGAATCCAGCATAATAATCGCAAAGCTTCACTACACCCAGTGTATGCTCCAGCAGTCCGCCTACAAATCCATGATGTACGCTTTTGGCTGCAGAGTGGAACTGGAACGCCTTGGCAAATGCTGCATCCTCTATAAAAAAGCTTTCTAAAAGTGCTCTGTAATGAGGACTTTTTACAGACCGGATAAAGCCTGTCAGTTCTTCAAACATCACTTTTATATCTTTGGCAGAGACAGGAAGATAATCCCCAGGGATATATTCTCCTTCTTCTGCTTTCCTGATTCTCTTAATATTCAGCTGATTGGAATTCTGGAAAACCGTTACATCTGCATCTATGTATACATAATCCAGAGTCTCAAAGTTTCCGATACCCGGGGATCCCAGATCCCAGATTTTAGCATCTACAGTCCCGGTTTTATCCTGAAGTATCAGGTTGCCGTACTCCTTTCCTGACTTTGTCAGGGAAATCTGCCTGTTTTTGCATAAAAACACATCAGAAACATGCATTCCTTCCCGGAATGATTCAATATACTTCATTTTTTTCCTCCATATCTCACTGACAGCAACAAGGAAGCCAGGATATTTACCTGGCTCCGATGGTTACCTGATATTGTATCTTTTTATATTCTTCCCGCCCATTGCGGGATACAGTCACGGGAATGATCTGCCCCGGACTGGATTTTTCCAGAACCACCTGAAAATCCTTCATGGTAACAATGGCTGCTCCGCCCATCTCGGTGATAATATCACCGCTCTGTATTCCTGTATTATAAGCAGGGCTGTCTGTATTCACTTCCACCACATATACGCCAAGAGGCATACCGCTGCTGTTCATGACTGAGGTCACTTCCTGACCTTTGATTCCAAAGTACGGGAATGGCGCACCATTGCTCATCTTTTCCAAAATACTCTTATAATCGGATATGGCCATGGCTGCTGTCATATCTTTACTGCTGTCGTTCTTATACTGGTCCGTCACCCAGCCGATGATCTGACCGGAAGTGTTCATGAGAAACGTACCGGTTCCGGCATTCCCCCTGACATCAGTATACAGGATTCTGGTCATACCATCTATCGTCTGAACATTCTTTGTTATAAAAGAAATATAACCATATCCGGTGGAATGAACCATTCCCGCAGGAGCTCCGATTGCAACCACAATATCTCCCTGCTTAACCGAATAAGAATTGCCAAGTTCAATCGCCTTAATCTCTTCCAGCAGGGACCTGCTAAGTTCAGCTGTGGATACGCTGACGATTGCCATACCAGACAGCTTATCTGTCTGCTTAATCTTTCCCTGAACTTCTGTTCCATCGGAAAAAGCAACACGAATCGCTTCTGCATCTTCTACCGCACCTTCCGGTGTTAATATCAGAAGCTCCTGGTTAGCAGATGCAGTAATCACTCCGGAAAACAAACCTGAGTTTTCTACCGGATTATTAAACCAGTCCGTCTGAGTCTTTACGGAATGAACCGTAACGATTCCCTTGTCCGCCTTTTGTACCATAGATTTTAAGCTTCCGTAAAGAGTATTCAGATCATCCACGGAAAATGGATACTTTTCCATGGCAGACTTCAGAATATCCTCGATCGGTTCCGTCTCTGCCACAGTTGTAGCAGTTTCAGCCGCAGAAGTAACGGTCTCAGGCTCATCCTTTGGTATGGTCACCGGAGTCGTCTCACCGGTGGATTCTCCCACAAGTAATCTCTCAGCTACAGGTCTGGATATGACAAATGTAACTGCCGCAACCATTCCGAAAATAACCGCAGTCACTAAAAGACCCAGAAATCTCTTAAGCATATCCCTTTTTGACATGGGCTGTTTTACAATCTTTTCATTGATAAAACGGCGAGGCTCCGCCTTTCTATCATCTGGCCCGTTATTTTCCGGCATACTTACCCTCCTTTTCAGAAGACCTAAGTACTATTATAAGGTTCTTCCCGGTTTTATGCAAGAAAAACATATGAAACAACCATAATAACCAGGAAAACAAAAACCAGAGGATTGCAGTTTTTGTCTCTCCTATGCTATACTGTAACCGATCCCATTATTCAAGAACCGGTTATGATACCGGTCAATTATCCATAAAGAAAGCAGAATAATAAGGTATATTTATGAACCAAAAAGCACTGAAAACATTAGAATACCATAAAATAATCGAGCAGCTCACGGAATATGCCTCCTGTGAATCCGGAAAAGAACTTTGCCGTAAGCTGGTTCCATCCACGGATTATGAGGAAATAACCACCTCCTTACGGGAAACCACCGATGCAGTCACCAGAGTCCGTCAGAAGGGCGGAATTTCTTTCGGAGGAGTTAAGGATATCCGGGCCTCCTTAAAACGGCTGGAGGTAGGCAGTTCTCTTGGAATCATAGAGATTTTATCCATCAGCTCCATCCTCACTGCTTCCGCAAAAGCAAAGGCTTATGGCCGTCATGAGGATCAGGAGATATCCGAAGATTCCCTGGAAGAATTTTTCCGTATACTGGAACCACTGACTCCGGTTAACAACGAGATCAAGCGCTGTATCATTTCTGAGGAAGAAGTCAGCGATGATGCCAGTCCCGGGCTCCACCATGTCAGGCGTTCCATGCGCTCGATCAATGATAAGATCCACACACAGATGAATTCCATATTAAATTCCAGCCGTTCTTACTTGCAGGATGCGGTTATTACCATGAGAGACGGAAGATACTGTCTCCCGGTAAAGGCCGAACACAAATCCCAGGTTTCCGGAATGGTACATGACCAGTCTTCTACCGGCTCCACACTTTTTATCGAGCCTATGGCAATTGTGAAACTGAATAACGATTTAAGGGCTCTGGAAATCCAGGAACAGAAAGAAATCGAGATGATCCTGGCAGATTTAAGCAATCAGCTGGCACCTTATTTAGAAGAGCTGGAGACGAACTTCCATACTCTTACCAGACTGGATTTCATCTTTGCTAAAGCGGCGCTGGCCAAACATTATAACGCCAGTGAACCTATTTTTAACACAAAACATGAAATTCACATCAAAGACGGACGTCATCCTCTGCTGGATCCAAAAAAGGTTGTTCCCATTAACCTTCACTTAGGGAAAACCTTCGACCTTTTAATTGTTACAGGTCCCAATACCGGCGGTAAGACAGTATCCTTAAAAACAGTAGGTCTGTTTACCCTGATGGGACAGTCCGGTCTTCATATACCGGCATTTGACGGTTCGGAACTGGCAGTATTTGATGAAGTGTTTGCGGATATCGGAGATGAACAGAGCATTGAACAGAGCCTCAGTACGTTTTCCGCTCACATGACAAATATCGTACAGATCTTAAGCAAGGCAGACAGCAATTCTCTCTGCCTGTTTGATGAACTTGGAGCCGGTACCGATCCTACGGAAGGAGCAGCCCTGGCAATTTCCATCCTTTCTTTCCTTCACAACATGAAGTGCCGTACCATGGCAACCACTCATTACAGTGAATTAAAGGTCTTTGCCCTTACTACTCCAGGCGTGGAAAATGCCTGCTGTGAATTCAATGTGGAGACGCTGCAGCCTACCTACCGGATTCTGATCGGCGTGCCAGGTAAAAGTAATGCCTTTGCCATCTCGAAGAAGCTTGGACTGCCGGAATATATCATCGATGAGGCAAAAAATCATCTGGAAGCAAAGGATGAGACATTTGAAGATCTGCTGGCACATCTGGAAGAGAACAGAGTTACGATTGAAAAAGAACGGATTCAGATCGCCTCCTATAAGCTTGAAGTGGAACAGTTAAAAGCACGCTTAACCCAAAAAGAGGAGCGGCTTGACGAACGCCGGGATAAGATGATAAAAGACGCCAGGGAAGAGGCCCAGAGAATCTTGCGGGATGCCAAGGATACGGCGGATCAGACCATACGCCAGATCAACAAGCTGGCTTCCGATTCCGGAGTCAGCAAGGAACTGGAGGCAGAACGAAGCCGGTTAAGAAATAAACTTCAGGATGTGGATTCTTCTCTGTCTTTAAAGAGAGAAAAGAAAAATCCCGGAAAAGGTATTGATCCGAAAAAACTGAAGCTGGGAGACGGAGTCAAGGTTTTAAGCATGAACTTAAACGGAACCGTAAACTCCCTTCCTAATGCCAAAGGTGATTTATACGTTCAGATGGGCATTCTCCGGTCACTGGTTAACATATCGGATCTGGAACTGCTCTATGATGATTCTGTTTCGGCTCCTTCAAACAACGGGGCTAAGAAGGCAGGAAGCGGAAGCAGTTCTACCCGTATGTCCAAATCCTTTTCCATTTCACCTGAAATAAATTTAATCGGCATGACCACAGATGAAGCGATTCCTCAGCTGGATAAATATTTGGACGACGCTTACCTTGCCCATCTTCCCCAGGTACGGGTGGTTCACGGACGCGGTACCGGTGCCTTAAAAAATGCGGTTCATAAGCACTTAAAGAGATTAAAATACGTGAAGGAATTCCGGCTTGGTGTCTTCGGTGAAGGAGATTCCGGAGTAACCATTGTTATATTTAAATAAATTTAGAACGGGGGATCCATTATGGCAGAGAAACAGCGGATTTTAATTGTGGACGATGACAGCAATATTGCAGAACTCATTTCCCTATATCTTTTAAAGGAATGCTACGAAACAGAAATCGTTGGAGACGGAGAGGAAGCGCTTCGGGTCTTTCCTGAATTCAAGCCCAACCTGGTTCTGCTTGATTTAATGCTTCCGGGTATGGATGGCTATCAGGTCTGCAGAGAACTTCGAACCGGATCCCAGGTGCCCATTATTATGCTGTCAGCAAAGGGCGAGGTGTTTGATAAAGTACTTGGTCTGGAGCTGGGCGCTGATGACTATATGATTAAACCCTTTGATTCCAAAGAGCTTGTGGCGCGGGTGAAGGCAGTCTTAAGGCGGTATCAGACATCTCCCGCTGCTGCCGCTTCCCACACAGACCAGCAGGGTGACTATGTGGAATATCCGGATCTGATTGTAAACTTAACCAACTACTCCGTTATTTATATGGGGCACTCCATCGAAATGCCTCCCAAGGAGCTGGAACTTCTTTATTTCCTTGCTTCCTCTCCCAACCAGGTATTTACCAGAGAACAGCTTCTGGACCATATCTGGGGTTATGAGTATATCGGCGATACCAGGACCGTGGACGTGCACATCAAACGTCTGAGAGAAAAAATAAAAGACCATTCGGGTTGGGCACTTTCCACTGTATGGGGGATTGGGTATAAATTTGAGGTCAAGAGGTAATTTCAGTGGACTAATAAGAGGCTGCCGCAAAATGAATTTTCATAAAAGATTAGGTGCCGGTCAGAAGACCAGAAACCATATCTGGAAGAATCTTGCATTTTGCGGCAGCCTCTCTTTTAAGTTTCATTTAACTGTCATTTTTACCTGGGTGATTTGTTCTGATTTCTGACTATATCATTTAATAAGCGAATCACGATTGGAATAATAATAATGAACCACAATAGCTCATGCCTGAAAATGGTTTTTAGCCTGCTACTCCAGACTAATGAAAATAAGGAATGACATGAATACGAAAAAGATGTATACTTGTTGCATCAGATAACCAAAAATATATATCTACACATTTATATAAAACGCTATTGTTTGAGGTGAACATAAAATGACACACTCCTTGTATTACAAATTTATTATGGGTTACTTACTCTTCGGTCTTCTTGGTTTTGTTACCATAGCCTCCTTCTCTTCAAGGATCACGGACCAGTACCTCCTCCGCCAGCAGTCTGAATGTCTGTATGACGAAGCCAATCAGATTGCCACCTCCTTCAGCAGTATGTATCACGGAAAGGATATGAAGCTTTCCTCATCCTATCCGGGACTCGTGAATGAAGCGGATTATCTCCATGCCCGCATATGGATTGTGGACCGCCAGGGTAAGATCGTATCCGACAGCCTGCAGCCAGGTAAGGAAGGGGATATGATAGCGAACTTTGATCCTACCATTATGGGGAATAAATCCTACACAATCGGCAATTACTACAATGAATTTTCTTACGATGTATTAAGTGTTCATGCCCCCATAACAGGAAACTATACCACTCACGGATATGTGGTCATTCATCTTCCCCTGTCTGATTTACAGTCCCAGAGAAACGGTATTTTAAATATTGTATACATTACCTCAGCGGTAGTATTCGGTTTTTCTCTGATTATCCTGCTGGTCTTTACAAAAAATGTTTATATCCCCCTGAAAAAAATCACAGCCGGAGCCAATGAATATGCCCAGGGTAATTTAACTCATCATATTGATGTAAATACAAGGGATGAGATGGGCTACCTGGCCGCCACTCTAAATTACATGTCCGATGAGATCAATAAGATGGAGGAATACCAGAGGACCTTTATTGCTAACGTTTCCCACGACTTTAGGTCCCCTCTTACTTCAATCAAAGGTTACTTAGAGGCAATACTGGACGGCACAATTCCGCCCCAGATGCATGAAAAGTATTTAAACCGGGTTATTTCTGAGACGGAACGGCTAAATAAGCTGACTCAAAGCATGCTGACTCTTAATTCCCTTGACTGCAAAGGATATTTAAACCGGACCAATTTTGATATTAACCGGGTTATTAAGGACACCGCTGCCTCTTTAGAAGGTACCTGTAATACAAAGAACATCACCTTTGACCTTACCTTTTCTGACAGCATTCAGATGGTCCATGCAGACCTTGGAAAAATCCAGCAGGTCCTTTATAATCTCATTGACAATGCCATCAAATTCAGCCATAACGATTCCACCATTTACATACAGGCTTCCAGCAAGTATGAAAAAATCTTTGTCTCCGTTAAAGATACGGGAATCGGTATTCCCAAGGACAGTATTAAAAAGATATGGGAACGATTCTATAAAACGGATCTTTCCAGAGGAAAGGACAAAAAAGGAACCGGACTTGGCCTTGCAATCGTCCGGGAGATTATCCAGTCTCACGGAGAGAATATCGATGTGATAAGTACAGAAGGGGTAGGGTCCGAATTTATTTTCAGTCTTCCGAAATCAACTAATTTATAGGCAGTTCCTCATAATAAAAGATAAGGCAGATATAATCAGACTCTTCATTTGTCTGATTATATCTGCCTGTTCTCTACCTGCTCAGCCATTCGCCGTTACGTGATAGCACATATTGTTTTCCGTCGATTTCCAGGGTTGTATTCGTAACCATGGCTCCCTGCTTATCAAAATAAAACCATTTTCCATTATAATTTAACCAGCCAGTGACATAGGAATGATCCTTTACATAATACCAGCGCTGATTATTTATATACCAACCGTCCGGGCGGTCCGTTTGATTCCCGGCTTCCGTTGTCTTCTTTGCAGGTACAGCATTCGATTGCAATTCTGCCATTGCACCGTCAGCTCCTAATTCATGTCCTTCTACAACAGTATTTTTTAATTTTACTCCATGGTTATCATAGTAATACCAGTTTCCATCTGATTCAACCCAACCGGCTGTAACATCATCCATAAGAATATTTTCTGCATTTAAGGCATGGACAGGTATGTTATTCGTAAGTATTACAAAGGCAGCCACTGTACATCCCAATACAGCGCTTGCATTTATCTTATAAGATCCCTTTTTAAACCCTTTTATTAACCAGATTCTATCATGTATCTGGGTTTTTGTTTCAAAAAATACCGGTAATTGCGAATAGTGACGTGTATCTCTATATAACTTCGAAAGATTTAAAAGAGTCATTCCATATTCCACATTCTCTTCTTCATTCAAAAGTTCAAGGACGCAGGCATCACAGGCACATTCTCTGCATAGATTCATCTTCTTAACTGCGATCCACACAAATGGATTAAACCAATGGAGGAAAAGTGCAAGGATTCCAAAAAAATTATAGATCAGATCTTTCCTTTTATAATGTATTAATTCGTGCAGGAAAATGTAGGAGAGCTGATTTTTATCATTCATATGCAGCACATATGATGGAATGTAAATCCTGGGTCTTAAGATTCCTGATATACAGGGACTTTTTATGTCATCACACAAGTATACCGGAATCCTGGTTTTTATATTACACTTATTAATCAGATTATCGATCTCAATATCACATGGGGAGTCTTTTGTCTTTTTGTTAAATTTAAGCTGAGATACAATTAGAGATAAGGTTAAAAAGCTAAAACCGGTAAACCAGATAACGGTCACTGACTTAAATAATATCAAACAATAATTCTTATTTTCATCCACCGACGCTGAAACTTTGCCGAAATTTTCACCCGTATTTCGCTGATTGTTATCTACGTTTAAATCAGACTGATTAGTCTTTCCAAAGTTCTCCTGTAATGTACTAAAAATATTTGTATCCGCGTCCCCGCAAACAGGTATGAGTATTTTTATTAGCACCAGAATCCATATCCAGTTTTTTACTCTTATACTGATTTTCTTATTAAATATCTTTAAAACTCCAATAACCATTAAAATAAGAATGCTTCCTGTCAATGAAGATTTTAAAACATACAAAAAAACACGAACTAACCAATCCATGAGCGGATCACCTTCATCGTATCAATTTTCACTTTAGCGGCTCCTTGTTATCAGATGAATTTTTTACCTTTTTGTCCTTAAGAATACTTTCCAGTTCCTCGATCTGCTCCAGTGACAATTCTCCATCCAAAAACTTTGTAAAAAGCATATTCAGGGCACCGTCATAAACCTTTTTCAGGAAAAATTCATTCTCTGATCTGATACATTCCTCTTCAGAAAGCAGAGGATAATAGTAATAAACTCTCCCCTTTTTTTCAAATCCGATGGCTCCTTTTTTTATAAGCCTTGTTATAAAAGTTTTAATTGTCTGCGCTGACCACTTCATTTTGTTGGATAACTGATGAATGATTTCTTCTGAAGTTAATGGATTTGACTTCCATATTAATTTCATAATTTCCCATTCTGCCTCAGATATTTTAGGAAGTGTGCTCATTTATATAACTCCTTTTTTATGGTCTACATTTGTAAATTTCCTTTTAAGTTTATACCTGTAAGATATTTTTGTCAATTCAGAATTATGATTCTTTATTGGTACACTTCCCCGTTTCTGAAAATATATAATCTTTGCCTTCAATTTCTATCGTCGTATCATTAACCATTGCACCCTGTTCGTCAAAATAATACCAGCTGTCTTCCACGTTCAGCCAGCCTGTTACATATGCATGATCTTTAATATAATGCCATTTTGGTTCCTTCTCTTCATTATTTACGTACCAGCCATCAGGCTGATTCAGCTGCTCCTCCATAGACACAGTTTCTGTATTTAATGCATCATCATCCTGTGACTCAACCATTGCACCATCAGCGCCTAACTCATGCCCCTCTACAACCGTGTTCTTTACCATAACTCCCTTGTCATCATAATAATACCACTTCCCGTCTGATTGTACCCATCCGGTTGTTTTGGAATTACAGGCTGACATTAGCAAAACCGCCGTTAATACTATACCTGCCAAAGCTGTAATCATTATTTTTTTTAATACAGTTTTCATGTGATTCTCCTTTTTATTCAATCTACAAATGTAAACTATTAATTTAGTTTACATTTGTAGATTGAAATTGTCAATATCTTTTTTTATTTTTAACCAATTAAAAAGGCAATCCACATGCTTCATATTATCACGATTATCACACACAAAGGACATAAATCAGGGCTTGTGTCAAAAAAATATAGAATGAATATTATGATATTGTAAACAAGTATTTGAGGGGCGCGGTGCCGTTATGAAAGTACAGGAAAATGCATTAGAAGAATTGAAAGAAGACGTATTAAGATCTATAGAGGGGAAATCAGAAGTTGAAAAAAGGGAATTCTTAAGGAAAAAATTTAACATTGATTGGGACATCCCCAGATGTTGTGAACGCAGACCATGTAAAACATGGTACGCACTTCAACCATGAGAATACAGTTTTTTTAGGTTCCTGCCATTGCGGTAATAAACAAGTAATTCTTTATTATACAATTACCTTTAAAGATTAATAATCTTGCCGGCTATTTATGTATTTAAGGTTTCCCTGGTTCCTTTGCCGGGGAAACCTTTTGGTAATTGAATCTACATTCGCTTTACTGCATCCATTGCCAGCACAGACCTCTCACACTCCTCTGCCTGCAGGCTGATCTGCCAGCACAACGCGCTTCCTTTCATATGTTCTGCGGCATAGCTGAGTCCATTGGTCCGCTCATCAAGAAACGGGCGGTCAATCTGATTGGGATCCCCGAGAAGTACTATTTTGGTACCTTTCCCGGCCCGGGTTATGATTCCCTTTACCTGATTTGGCGTCATATTCTGGGCCTCATCGATAATCAGATAGGTCTGTACTATAGATCGCCCACGGATAAAGGTCAGGGCTTCTGTCTTAATCAGACCTCTGGCAAAAATTTCTTCTATTTTTCCAGCCAGTTCATCCTCATTCTCATATCGTTTTTCCTCATTGGAATCAATGAGCTGTTCCAGATTGTCAATCACAGGTCTCATCAGAGGGGAGATCTTCTCCTGCTCATCTCCCGGAAGAAATCCGATGTCGGAATCAAACTGGGCATTGGGCCGGCTGACGATAATCCGCCGGTATTCCCCTGTCGGATTATTCAGAAGCTTTTCAAGCCCTACAGCAAGAGAGTAAAAGGTTTTTGCAGTCCCTGCCATGCCCTTAATAATGACTAACGGAGCTGTTTCGGCCGGCTGCATCAGGGCTTCCTGGGCGAAATACTGCCCTGCATTTCTGGGTGACACCCCGTAAGGCCTGCTTTTTAAGTAATCAAGAGGTACTATTTTATCTCCATTTACTCGTCCCAGCACCGTTTTTTTCGTTGACTGGTCCGCTTTTAAAATCACAAACTGATTCTCCCACAGCTTAGGGCTGATCCTTGCACCTGACTGGTCGGTTATATATACCCGGTCTGCCATAATTCCTTTTTTCTTGAAATCCTTAAAATTTTCTTCCGGAGCAAAAACCTCGATTCTTCCTGTGTATTGCTCCTCTCGTCCGGATACCTGCTCGGTTGTAAAATCCTCCGCCCGAATCCCGATGATCTGCGCTTTAATACGAAGCAATATGTCCTTTGTTACCAGTACAACCTCTCCCTCAAGCCCCTTGCAAACCTTGAGAATGCGGTTATCCATTTTGTCATCGGGAAGATCCGCAGGCAGCACAACATCTACAAAGTTTTTTTCAATTCTTATTGTTCCTCCATGCTCCAGTTCCACTCCTGTCAGTAAATCTCCCTGATGACGCAGCTGTTCCAAAAGCCTTATGGCTTTTCTTGCATTGGCACCTGTTTCGCCCTCAGCCTTTTTTAAATGGTCCAGTTCTTCCAGTACTGCTACCGGAAGGACCACCCGGTTATCCTCAAAGCAATTGATGGCGTAAGGGGCCTGAATCAGAACATTGGTATCTACCACATAGGTTTTTATCATTTACCGGACTCCTTTGCAATTTCAGAAACTTTGGTTTCTGTAAATCCGATTATACCCTTTTCCAATTACTGCTGTAACCACAGTTTCGTAAAAGTAATGTAAAAACAGATTCATTTTTCTGGAATCCGGTTCCAGATATTCTAAATTTTATTCTATATGCTCCTGTTCGTCTTCCCCCAATGGTTCTGTCCCGGCTGGCCGTTTTATCAGTATCTTTTTTAATGACCAGATAATCAGAGCTGAACCCGTAATAAAAAACAATGTCATAAAGACCAGCTGGATTATGTTTCTGGACCCGGAAGAGATCAAAAGTTCCGGCACCAGCTGAAATGCCAGCCAGACTAAATATCCTCCCCCCGCCAGCCTTAAAAACAAGGTGACAGGTGCAGGCGACTCCCCCTGCTTCTTCTTATCTTCACTCATGTTCCCTCTCCTATACTCTGACGCGGATGGAATTGCGTTCCACTGCCTCAGAATCAAACAGATAATTCCCATCAAAATAGGGATTCTCAATCATCCGAATCATGTTTTCTGCCGCTTTTTTACCCAGGGCCTCCATTGGGTGGGGAAATGAAGTAATGGAAACCTCACCCAAAGATGCAAGCTCCGAATTGTCAATACTAACCAGGGATAGATCTTCTGGAATCAGAATCCCCCTCTTCATGCAGATTCCTGACAGCAGATAAGCCACCTCATCATTATAACAGACCAATGCCGTACAGTCCTTTAACCGGTTAAAAAGATAATCGGACCAGGCTTCCAGATCATTCTGGCTCTCCGAATCAATCCAGACGATCCCCCTCCTGTCAATGCCGAGACCAGCCTGCTTCATTGCCTTTATAAATCCCAGGTAACGAAGATGTCCCTGACCGTCATCACATTTAAAGATGCCGCCGATTCTACTGTGCCCTGCACGGATCAGATACTCAACAGCTTTCCTGGCCACCAGTTCATCATGCAGTGCCACACAGGGGAATTGCAGCTGTGGATAGCTGCTGTTAAAGAACAGAACGGGAAGCTGCCGTTTCGCCAGCCTGCGGTAGGAATCCAGATTCGGATTAGGCAGCGCACTTTTCGCCGGTTCCACGATCAGCCCGTCGATGAACCCCTTTTCCAGCAGCTTATCAAGAATTTCTCCTTCTTTTTCAATCCTGTTTCCTGTAAATGCGACCTGCATGGTATAGCCGGCTTTTGATAATGTCTTTTCAATCCCTTTTAAAACGGGAGGAAAAATATAGCTGTCCACATAGGTGCTGATCACAGCAATATTCTGGTATCGTTCCTTTCTCACTTCCCGGATTCCCACGCCTAAATAGGTTCCGCTTCCCCGGATTCTGGTCAGCATATTTTTCTGTTCCAGCACATCAATGGCATGACGGACGGTCTGCCTGCTCAGTTCAAACTCACGGCTCAGTTCATTCTCAGACGGCAGCTTATCCCCTGTCTTAAATACTCCGCTTTGAATCTGCTCCATGACCCACTTTACAACCGCCATATATTTTGCTTCCTGAGACTGCATCTTTTCTCCCACTGTCTTTTATTATTTTTTCCTTTTGGATATTAAGTCAACCGTAACTGCACCTAATAGTACAGCACCTTTTACGATCTTCTGAATATCCGTGGACCAGCCGTAAAGAGACATGCCGTTGTTTAAGATTCCCATGATAAATGCTCCTACAACCGCTCCTATGATGGTTCCGATTCCTCCTGAGGTGGCAGCACCGCCGATATAACAGGAAGCAATGGCATCCATCTCAAACTGGTCTCCTGCCTTAGGCGTTGCCGATGCATTTCTTGCGGAAAGAACGATTCCTGCAATTGCACACATGATTCCCATGTTGGTATATACCCAGAAAAATACTTTTTCCGTATTAATACCGGACAAACGGGCTGCTTTTGCATTTCCTCCCAAGGCATAGATCTGCCTTCCTGCCACAGTCTTGCTGGTAATAAAATGATATAAGGCAACCAGAAGTCCCATAATAACAAGGACAAAGGGAATTCCGTTGTAACGAGCCAGTTTATAGAAGAAAAACCACACAATAACCATGATTACGCCCACCTTGACAGCCGTCTGCCACAGGGGATTGACAGGAAAATCGTATTTCTTTTTTGTTTTTATACTTCTGATTTCCGATAGGATAATAAAGACAAATGCGATGAGTGCCGCACCGATGGATACCAGATCCAGCGTTCCCCCTCCAAAGGGAATTTTCACAGTTGGAAGAAATCCTGCGCCTATGTAGGTATAATTTGCCGGAAGCGGACCTTTGGTCTGTGCCTTTAGCAGAGTGTAGGTAAGTCCACGCCCCATAAGCATGGTTGCAAGTGTTACGATAAAGGGAGGTATGGAAAGCTTTGAAACAAAAAATCCAACGAACATACCGGAGAGCGTACCAATGGCCAGTGCTGCCAGAATTGCCACCCACATGCTGGTTTTATAATCTACGATCATAATTCCCACAACCGCTCCGCACACGGCGACAATGGAACCTACCCCCAGATCAATATTACCGGTCAGAACACAAAGAAGCATGCCTACCGCAAGAATTACAATATAGCTGTTCTGCATGATTAAATTGTTAATGTTTGCCGGAGACATGTTTTTTCCGCCGGTCATAGCCGCAAAGATTAAGAAAACCACGATTAGAGCAAGAATCATACCATACTGCTTCATGTTAATATTAACTGTTTTATTCTTATCCATCTTTATTCTTCCTTTCCGTTGTCTTCCATGATACACTTCATAATCTTTTCCTGTGAAACCTCTTCCCTTGTAAGTTCTCCGCAGATATGCCCTCCGTTAATGACATAGATGCGGTCACAGGTTCCGATTAACTCCTGAAGCTCTGATGATATGACAAGAATGGCCTTTCCGGCCTTCGCCAGATCATTGATGACACAGTATATTTCATACTTGGCTCCAATATCAATGCCCCGGGTGGGTTCATCAAGTATCAGGATATCAGGCTGGGTCAGCATCCATTTGGCGAGGACGACCTTCTGCTGATTTCCTCCAGACAGAGAACTGACTGACTGGTTGATGGAATTAGACTTAACATTAATTTTTTTCCGGTAGTTTTCTGCGGAAATAATTTCATCATTTTTGTTAACAATTCCTTTTTTGGAGAAGAAGTTTCTAAGAGCTGCCAGCGTCATATTCCCTTTCACAGTGTCGATGAGAATCAGTCCGTAATTCTTACGGTCTTCCGAAACATATGCCAGCCTGTTGTTAATGGCATCTCTCACATTCCTTATAATGACCTGCTTCCCGTTTATTTTTATAGTTCCGCTGATTTTCTGCCCATAAGATCTCCCGAAAAGACTCATCGCCAGTTCCGTTCTTCCTGCACCCATCAGTCCGGCAAATCCCACCACCTCACCGGCCCGCACATGAAAGGATACATCCTGAATCACATGGCGCTCAGGATCGTCCGGATGATAAGCATTCCAATTTTCCACCTCAAATATCTTATCTTTTATATCACTGGTCCGCTCCGGATAACGGTTGGTCAGTTCCCGTCCTACCATTCCCTTTATGATCCGGTCTTCACTGATCTCATCTTTCCCTTTATCCAGAGTCTCTATGGTCTTCCCATCCCGGATAACGGTAATGGAATCCGCGACATAACTGATTTCATTCAGCTTATGGGAAATCATAATACAGGTAATTCCATGCTTTTTCAGTTCCAGCATAATGTTTAAGAGGCGCTTGCTCTCTTCATCATTCAGCGCTGCCGTAGGTTCATCTAAAATCAGAAGTTCCACCTGTTTGGCCATTGCTCTTGCAATTTCAATTAACTGCTGCTTGCCAACTCCAAGACTGCTTACGGGGACATTTAAATTTTCATTGGCAAGCCCGACTTTTGCCAGCATTTCCTGTGCCCGCTTATGGGTTTTGGTCCAGTCAATCACGCCCTTTTTCCCTGTCTGCTCATTTCCCAGGAAAACATTTTCTGCTACAGACAGATATGGGCTTAATGCCAGCTCCTGATGAATGATTACAATGCCCTTTGCCTCACTTTGTTTAATGTTATGGAACTGGCACACTGCTCCGTGATAGACAATATCACCGCTGTAGGTTCCATAAGGATAAACGCCGGAGAGTACGTTCATAAGCGTAGACTTCCCGGCACCGTTTTCTCCGCAGAGAGCATGGATTTCCCCGCGTTTCACCTTGATATTCACATCATCAAGCGCCTTTACGCCATAAAATTCTTTTGTGATGTGATTCATCTCCAGGATATAATCGGCCATCTTTCCAACTCCTTTTCTTTTTATCCTTCACGAAAACAGGCGGCAGTCTTTTCCACCGCCGCCTGTATGTACGTCTCTGCTACTGTGCCAGCTGTTGTTCTGTATAATAACCGCCATCAATAATAATCTTTTTGTAATTGTCCTTGTCAACCGCAACCGGTGTACACAGATAAGAAGGAACTACCACCTTACCGTTGTTGTACTGGGTTGTATCGTTAATCTCAGGTTTTCCGCCTTCTAATACTGCCTGAACCATAGTTACACATTTTTCAGCCAGAAGTCTGGTGTCTTTATAGATGGACATGGTCTGATAACCGGAGATAACATTTTTCACTGCCATTAATTCTGCATCCTGACCAGTTACTAACGGCCAGTCAACGCCTACTTTATAGCCTGCTCCCTCTAATGCAGCCTTGCAGCCATAAGCAAAACCGTCAAATGCGGAAGCACAGATATCAAGCTTTTTGTCTGCGTAGAAGCCGGTTAAGTAGTTCTCACAGTTCTGCTGAGCCGTTTCCTGAGACCATCTTAAGATACAGGTATCTTCAAATGAAGTACGTCCGGATTCGCATTTTAAGGTTCCGTCATCCAGATATGGCTTTAATACTTCCATCAATCCGTTATAGAGGAACAGTGCGTTGTTATCATCAGGAGATCCCATAAAGAATTCAATAGTATAGGATTTGCCTTCTGCTTTTGCCTTATCCAGTTGCTTTGCTTCTTTGATGTACTCACCTATGGCTGTACCTACGCCCTTATTATCAAAAGTTGCATAATAGGAAACAGCGTCTGTATCCATCAGCAGACGGTCATAGGCAATGATTGGGATTCCGGCACTCTTGGCCTGAGCTTCCACGTTGACCAGAGCTGAGGAGTCGATGGAGGCAATCACCAGGCACTTAACTCCGGAAGCAATCATGTTCTCAATCTGGGATACCTGCATCTGAACATCATCCTCTGCATACTGCAAATCCACCTGATATCCAAGAGCCTCCAGCTGTTTCTTCATGTTTGCACCATCATTGATCCAGCGCTCAGACGACTGGGTCGGCATAGCCACACCTACTTTTCCGCCGCTTCCTGCTGCTTTAGCTGCTTCTGTCGTGGCTGCAGCTGCAGCGGTTGTCCCTGCTGTGGTTTCCGCTTTCGTCTCTGCTGCTTTGGTTCCCGCCTCTGTGGTTGCAGCTGTCTGGGAAGTGCTGCATCCAAATAATGCAGATGCCGCCAACACTGCACTAAGCATGACTCCAAGTACTCTTCGTTTCATCATTTCATACCCTCCTAATAATATCATTTTTAGTATATACAATTTGCACATAAGGCAAATATGTATTTTGTTTGATTCGACATATTATGTCGAATTATAGCAGATGCTTCATGTGATAATTGTTACAATATCTTTTTACTATTAAATATTTATGGTTAATTTTACCAAATTCAGTTATAAATCAAATATATAATTTCATCAATGTTTTGTCAATACATTTTTTAACTTTTTAAGTAAATTTATTAAGTTGTATGTAAAACTTTATTGTTATAGCGGTTTGTGATCGACAATTTTCGACTTATATTTAA
>NZ_QOHO01000100.1 GCF_003432035.1 Lacrimispora amygdalina | reverse complement strand
AATACAAAAAAGCAGCCACGAGGGAGCGGCTTAATAAAACAGTATAATGTTTTCGGGGAGGCGGCATGAGTAATCATGCCGCCTTTCCGTTTATAATGTCATAGAGTAAATTGGCGGGAAGTATGCCGATATAGTTGTAGCTGATGTCAACATCCTGTATCCTTTGTCCGCTGGAAGTATCCGGTGCGTGGACATATACGGCTTGCACCATGTCGTTCAGCACATCGGGAGTCAGCTTTTCCAGATGCAGATGTTTCTTTGCCACTCGTATAAACCTATCAACATTCTCCACATGATTTTCTTGATTCTGTATTTCGTTTTCAAGCATTTCAATCTTGGCTCTCAGTTCTTCCTGCTCCTGCTCATAATCATCAGACAACATCTGAAAACGAGCTTCGGAAAGTTTCCCGTTGACCATATCCTCATAAATACGCTTGAACAGCTTGTCCAGTTCAGCCAGACGGTTTTCAGACTTTTGTAGAGTTCTTTTCTTAGCCGCAAGGTCTTTCTTAACCTCCGCACTCCTTTTTGCTCCCAACGCCTTACGAAAAGCATCTTCATAGTCTGCGATGCAAAGCTGTACCAAACGCAGATGCTGCAAGGTTCCTTCCTCCAGCATAACCGCACGGATAAAATGTGTTTCGCACACATCTTTGCCACGCTTGCGGGAGGTGGAGCAAATGAAGTGGTCTTGTCGGGTTTCAAAACTCTTGCTGGTGCAGTAGTACAATTTCTCACCACAATCGGCACAGCGGACAATACCGGAGAACATATTGGTTTTGCCTGTTCTGGTAGGTCTGCGCTTGTTTTTACGAAGCTCCTGCACACGGGTGAAGGTATCTTCGTCAATAATAGCTTCATGGGTGTTCTCGAAAATCTTCCATTGGTCGGGAGGGTTTTCGAGTTTCTTTTTGCTCTTGTACGACAACCTACGGGTCTTGAAATTGACTGTGTGTCCAAGGTATTCCTGCTTCTCCAGTATACCGGAAATGGTGTCCGGCACCCATCCATAAGGGTCATCGGGTGTTTTTGCGGGAGCATTGCGTCCTAACTTCATCCAATGAACAGTAGGACACTCCACCTTTGCAGCTTTAAGCTTGTGTGCAATCTGCGAGGGACCGTAGCCCTCCATGCACCATGCGAAGATCTGACGGACAACGGCTGCGGCTTCATCATCAACAATCCAATGCTTCTTCGGATTGTCGGGGTCTTTCATGTAGCCGTAGGGCGGATTGGTGGTCAGATACTCACCGGATTCGCCTTTTTGCTTCATGGATGCCTTGACCTTTTTACTGCTGTCCTTGACATAGAACTCGTTGATGATATTCAAGAACGGAGTAAAGTCATTGTCCTGTTGGTTGGCGCTGTCCACGCCGCTGTTCACAGCGATGAAACGGACATTGTGTTCAGGGAAAAGCATCTCGGTGTAGATGCCGACCTCTAAATAATTTCTGCCGATACGGCTCATGTCTTTGGCAAGGATGATACCAACTTTATCATTCTCCACCAGTTCGATCATGCGCTGCCAATCGGGTCTGTTGAAGTTAGCCCCGGAGTACCCATCGTCCACAAAATACTGGATATTTCTGAAACCTTGGTCTTTAGCGTACCTATTGAGAATCGCCTTTTGATTGACAATGCTGTTGCTATCGCCTGTGAGTTCATCGTCACGACTTAACCTACAGTAGATAGCGGTAATTTTGTCAGACTGCCTATTCATATCTTGTTCCTCCTTAATCGGCGGGCAGTCTGCCAATACAGGATTGCTTGTATATATCATATCACACATTTGTGAATAAATCCATCCTTTCGTTAAAATATTTTTCTTAGTTTTCGTTGTCTCTAACCATGCGGTCGAGTAGCTTTGCGGGTAAACTGCGATTTCCGTCGTAGCTGCCAGTGAAGCGATAGATGGTTCGACCGGAACGGAGTGTAACGGTAATTTGGGGCAATGCCATAGCACAGTAGTTGCGAACAGTCAGATGCCCGTCCTTGTTAAATAAGCGGCTCTGAGCCTGCTCACGGGGCGCATACTTGAAGTACGGGTCGGGGTCAGAGAACGGCAGATAAGGTGCATCATCCTCCGGTGCGGGCAAGGATGCCAGCCACTCGTTCAGTTCTTCGGGTGACATGTCGATTACTTTCTTTTGTTCGTTCATATTAAAATTGTCCTTTCTGTTTGGTGGTATCAAGTTCCCAAATTGGGAACTTGATGGATGGGAAAGGAAACGAATCGAAGGGAATGATTAACGCTCCTGTTCCTTCTTGTGTTCGATTTTTCTGCCAAGGGTCTGTTCAAGATTGTGGCGAATGGTATCAAGGCGCTGGGCTTCATCCTTGGCAGTCTGGTACTGGTTGTAAAGTTCGTTTTTCTCTTTGATGAGCTGTTCCACTTCCGTCTGCAATGTCTTGTAGCTCGGTAGCTTCTTGAGTCCCTTGGAATCAAAGTAGCGTTTGGCGGCGTTCAGAATGATGAAGTCGCTGTCATGTTCATCACGATATTTCTGACGGGCTTTTTCATTCTTGCAGGCTTTCATTTCGTCGATCACATATCGGGTCTTGTGATAGTTCAGAACATTATTACGAAGTTCTTTCTTTTCTGCGATTGCCACTTCCACGGATTTCATTTCGGTGCGAATATCGCTCAGCTTCTCATGGGCGGCATCACAGGCAGCAGCCAATGCTTCGGGAGAATCAAAGCCCATTTCCTGATACAGCAGATAGGCTCGGCTGGCATTTTTGAGATTGTGTTTCTTTGCCCAATGCTCGTAACCTTTGCCTTTTTCCTTTGCGGCATTTACATCCACCATGCGGCTGACAGTATCACGCTCATTGATAATTTTCTGCATAGCGGTTGCAGAATGGATGGGGTCGGCTTTGGCCCTCACTCGTTTTGCGTTTCTAACAAAGATTGCAAATACAGCGGCTTTATCAAAATCGTCACCCAGCTTTCTTGCTGTAATAGGCTTGGTGCGGTCGGGCGTGAGATAGGACAAGCGCCCACGGCTCTCCTTAACGGTGATGCCACGGCGGAGAAGTTTTTCTGCGAAGTCCTCAAAGCTGATAGCATCGGAGAGTGCCATACGGATTTCTTCACGGAGCTTGTCTTTGTCCGTTTCAAACTTGGTCTGCTTGATCGGCAACCCCTGTTCAGTAAGGACAGCATTTTCGTCATCCAGCGCAAGCTGCCCTTTCTTCTTTGCCCAATACTCACGCTCTGTGATACGGGTTCGGCTTCCGTTCAGCAGATCAATCTGATACAGACCCGCATCGTGGCACATCTCCATGACCTCGGAGCGAAAATATTCTATGGCTGCGTTGGTGCATCGGTGCTTCATGCCTGGCTGCGTATCGCACGGTCTGTCCATATATGGCATGAACGGGACTTCCATAATTCGCAGAGAGTTGATAACGATGTGTACATGAACATTGCCGCTGCCGTTGTGTCCGTCTGGATGGGTGCAAATAATAGCTTGATGTCCGGGAAAATGATTTTTACAAAATTCCTCGCCTAACT
Source organism: Lacrimispora amygdalina (assembly GCF_003432035.1). Lineage (GTDB taxonomy): Bacteria > Bacillota > Clostridia > Lachnospirales > Lachnospiraceae > Lacrimispora > Lacrimispora amygdalina. The sequence continues at coordinate 6,013 of NZ_QOHO01000100.1, read as the reverse complement.
GCTGCGCCCGGTCAACAGTCAATCCATGGTCTGGAACATCCTTAGGATCAAAGCTGATGATATAGTGATGACTTTTGACATCTTCCCGTTTTTGATTTTTACCGTAGCGAAGGTTGGCTCTCAGACAGGCAATCGCAAAATCTTCGTCACCGCAGTTCAGTGTAGAAATACGGTAATCCTGTCTTGGGATGAGTCTGCCGTTTTCGTCCAGGGTGGGCTTCATGGTAAACTCGTCATGCTCAAAAGTGAGGTAGGCTTCAGCGGCAGAGTAGTCGGCATTTTTAGAGCTTATATGCTTGAACGTTGCCAACAGCATCACCTACCTTTTTCATCACTTCAAACTTCAGCGTGGCGAGATCAGCGGCAGCATCTTGCAGTTCCTTCGCCATTGTGGGATAGGGACTATGCCATTCGTTGAGGTGTCGGGCAATCTGATTTAAGTTGTTGCCGATTCTTCCGTACTCAGCGGTCAGCTTACCAACAGCAGCGAGTAAATCGTCGCTGACCAATGTTGCCACGATGGTCGGCTTGATGGTTGCACCGGAGATGGCTTCACGGATAAACTCTGATTGGTTCATGTCGTAAATCTCCAAGCGGCGAAGAAAGTCGGCGTGTTCTTCATCGTCCAGACGGGTTTTTACGATGTGTGTACGTTTCGGTGTGTTGTAGGTTTTGGTCATTCGGTTCCTCCTTCATTTGTGAAAATGGTTGGTCGGCAGATGCCGTCGCTTCTGCGAAAGCAGAACAGATGCAGGGTTTGGGGAAGGCACTCCCCAACAAGATTCCATGAGGGGCAAATTGAGCGATAGGCGAAATTTGGACCCATGGTAGAATCTTGCTCTACGCTACCCAGCCTTTTCGTTTTCGCCGATTTTTCAAGTTCACGCATTTGGCGCTGAACCGTGTTTTGGAAAAATGACAAAACAAAAAGAGCCGATTACACAAAACATCAGAAATCGGCGGGAGCATTGCTCTCGCTTCAAAGTGATGTTCTATGTAATCGGCTCTGAAAAATCAAAGTCGGGTTCTGCTTCATACAGCTCCCGCCAACAGAACCAATGGCGTGGTGGAGCAGTTCGGCACTTCCGATGTACCGATACCGTGTCGGACAAATCCGACTTTCACAAAATATGTTTGAACATTTCGATATTCAGTTTTTGTGTGGATAAACTTTCCACGACATTATTATACAAACAGTGACCTCTGTTGTCAAGATTTGCGCAGGAAATGCTTGGCATCATAGTTGTATCTTTTTTGTGAACAGGGGCGGCAGCACTTTTTGCTGTTGCCCCTTGATTGCCTTACAGCGGAGACGGGCGAACTTGTCAACGGCGGGCGAAGCCCATTCATCTCGACCGTTGACATGGGCGGTCGGCTCTGCTATGTAGTAACGAAACAAGGCGACCAACTTTTTACGGTTGATCGCCTTTGGCTTAGTCATTATTTAGTTTTCTTTCGTTCCATACGATGCAGGTTCTTCGGCTACCATCTGATAGGTCGGCTCGATTTCATAAACAACTGACTGCTCCTGTTCCTCGGCTCTGAACTCTGCAATTCCAAGTCCGAAGTATTTTTCAAAGAACACTTTCAGTTTTTCAATGACGCCTTGCTTTTTCTTGGCTCTGCCACCACCGCCGAAGCGTGATACAGGGGGCATGAGCTTGTCAATCTCTGTTCCTGTCGTTTTCAATGCTCCGTCACGGAACGCATTGGTAACAAACTTTCTGGTTTCTTCCGGCTTCAACTTTTCACTTGTGATGATTTCCGTCAGGTCGATTTCTTCCTGTTCCAGAACATATCTACGCCAATCGTTAGTAACCTGTGTGTCAACATTGACATGGCTGATAAATGCTTCGATAAGCTCTTTCTTACTGCGGAGCTGCATACTTGCATCAACCGCTTTGCGGATCGAAGCAAGGATTTCTTTATCTTCGCAGTTGCCCTCGTGGTATTTCTCAACCAACATCAGTATGTAGTCAATATTGATTTCTACCTGCTTGATAAGCTCGATTTCAAATTCAATATCGTCCGTTATATCTTCCTTTTCGCCATCGCCTTTTCTGCGGTACTTATCATAGAGGTCAAGGTAGATGCTCTGATAATTCTGCAAATCTCTTGCGGCGATGCTGTCCATTTCTTCAAACTGGTCAAAAGGCGAAAGAATATTTCTCATACTGAGGATAGTGCCGAACAGTCGGATAAAATCTTTCTCTGCCTGTTCTCCGACAATCTGAATACCAAGAGGATATTCTGTTTCCAATTTTTCAAGCAGCTCAATATAGCCGGGATGATACTTGCCGTTGTTGTCCTCGTAGCCGTTCCAGTAGTCATTGAAGCTCTTTAGAAGAACAATACCGCTTGCGTTCTTATCGCCAAAGAGAGCGATTGCATCATCCGTTGCTTTCTGCAAATCACGGAAGCAAACGATATTGCCGTAGGTCTTAACGGAGTTCAGAATACGGTTGGTTCTGGAATACGCTTGGATAAGTCCGTGCATCTTCAAATTTTTGTCCACCCACAGCGTGTTGAGCGTTGTAGCATCAAAGCCCGTGAGGAACATATTCACGACAATGAGAAGATCCACTTCACGGTTCTTCACTCGCATGGACAAATCTTTGTAGTAGTTCTGGAACTTGTCGGAGGAAGTGTCGAAGTTAGTGTTAAAGGCAGCGTTATAATCCTGGATGGCACTTTCGAGGAAGTCACGAGAGGTCTGGTCAAGAGCATCGGTGTCGAAGCCTTCTTCTTGCAGAACATCTTCGGGGTCTTCCTCGTTTGCGGCGTAGCTGAAAATCGTGGCAATCGTAAACTGACGGTGGCTCTCTGCAATCTGTCTCTGGAACTCCTTGTAATACTTCATTGCCATAGGAATGGAGCTTACAGCGAACATGGCATTGAAGCCTGCCATGCGTTTGCCTTTCAAGGAGTAGAAGCTGTTGCGTTTTGTTTTCTGGTCGAAATGCTCCAGAGTGTATTTGACGATTTCTCGAATACGCTCCGGCGCACCCATTGCCTTTTCAATATCAATAGCAGAAACATTCTTGTCCTTGATGTCCTCTTTTTCCTTAACTGTGTTCACATAGTCGATACGGAACGGGAGAACATTGCCATCGTTGATAGCGTCCACGATAGTGTAAGTGTGGAGCTGGTCGCCAAATGTCTGCGGTGTGGTCAGCATTTCCATGTGCTTTCCTTTTCCGGCATTGGCAGCGAAAATCGGTGTGCCTGTAAAGCCGAACAGATGATATTTCTTGAACGCCTTTACAATCTTAGCGTGCATATCTCCGAACTGACTGCGGTGGCACTCATCAAAGATGATAACGCAATGCTTGTTGAATACCTCATGCCCCTTGTTCTTGGTCACGAAGTTGTCCAATTTCTGAATGGTCGTGATGATGATTTTATACTGGTGGTAGCCGCCTTTTTCGTCCCTGTCCTCAAGCTGTCTCTGCAATACCCTTGTAGAAGCGTTGCTGTTGGCAGAGCCTTTTTCAAAGCGGTCGTATTCTTTCATGGTCTGGTAGTCAAGGTCTTTTCTATCGACTACGAACAGAACCTTGTCCACATAAGGGAGCGCAGATGCGAGCTGTGCGGTCTTGAAAGAGGTCAGCGTTTTGCCGCTTCCCGTGGTGTGCCAGATGTAACCGCCTGCATCCACCGTACCCATCTTCTTGTAATTGGTCGATACCTCGATGCGGTTGAGAATACGCTCGGTAGCCGCAATCTGATAGGGGCGCATGACCATCAGAATTTCTTCCGAGGTAAAGACGCAATACTTGGTCAGCACGTTCAGAATGGTGTGCTTGGCAAGGAATGTCTTGGTAAAGTCAATGAGGTCTGCAATTACCTTGTTGTTGCCGTCTGCCCAGAAGGAAGTAAACTCAAAGCTGTTGCTTGTTTTCTTGGATTTTTGTTTTGCGGATTCGCCCATTTCCTTGATGTGGCTGTTTCGGGTGGTGTTGGAATAATACTTGGTGTGCGTTCCATTGGAGATAATGAAAATCTGCACATACTCATACAAGCCGCTTGCCGCCCAAAAGCTATCTCGCTGATAGCGTTTGATCTGGTTAAAGGCTTCACGGATTGCAACGCCACGGCGTTTCAGTTCCACATGGACAAGGGGCAGACCGTTGACAAGGATGGTCACGTCATAGCGTGTGTCATGCTTGCCCTCGGTTTCCTCGTACTGGTTGATAACCTGTAAGCGGTTGTTGTGAATGTTCTTTTTGTCTATGAGCTGAATATTCTTGGAAGTTCCATCATCCCTGCGGAGTACCTTTACATGGTCGGTCTGAATGGTACGGCTTTTCTCAACGATACCCTCGTTAGCGTTGGCAAGCGTTTCAGTGAAGAAACGCTTCCACTCACTGTCAGTAAAGGTGTAGTCGTTCAAAAGTTCCAACTGCCGTCTGAGGTTGGCAATCAGACTGTTTTCGTCATGGATGGTAAGGTACTCATATCCCTGTGCGGTCAGCAGACGGATAAATTCCTTTTCAAGAGCCGCTTCGCTCTGGAAACTGTCAGAGCGTGAGCTTTCCGGCGTATATTCAGCTACAACGGTACTCTCATTGCTTGCGGCAATGATGTTGTAAGTGCTCATGCGGCATCCTCCTTGGTTTGTTTACTGCTTTTTGAAAGTCAGCAGTTTATCTCGGTAATATTCGTATTGCTTCTTTCGTGTTTCAATCTCTGCCGGAATACCAGTAGAGATGTCATTGCACAACTGGTGGAAGTTGTCGAGCATATCAGCTATCTGTTTCTGTTTATCAAGGGACGGCAACGGAATTACAATTTCCTTTAATGCTGGAACACTTGAATGGACAACCTTGCTCTTAACCTTTCCTTTGCTTTTCTGTGCCTGTGCTGCTGTTGTGGACAGCACATAGGACAGATAGCGAGGTTCTTGTTTGTGCTTCAAGACTACCGTATCGCCGCCAGTCATACACTTTTCATGTCCCAGATAGGCGATTGATTTTGCGATTTCTTCAACGCTTTCGCCTGTGATAGTGAAAATTATATCGCCGTGTTCAAAATACTTAGGCTTGGCAACAACATCCTCGGTTGTATGGGAAACGCACTCAGTAAAGCTAATATCATACATGGTGTAGATTTCTCCATAGCGAACGCAAGGAATACCATCGGCGGTTACTTCGTCTCGCTTGATACCTGCACCACGATAAATGTCAGTCGCAATATTTCCCAAAGTGACATAAGCGACACCAAAAACATATTGACAAAGCAAAATCAAGCCATTAAGCTCGTCTGTCTGTCTGTCTGTCTGTCTGTCTGTCCGTCTGTCTGTCTGTCTGTCTGTCTGTCTGTCTGTCTGTCTGTCAAGATTGTCTTGCCAGTTGCCGCATAAGTCAAGAGGGCATCACGATAAAAGGCATACTGCTTTTGTCTCGCTTCAATCTCGGCAGGGAGACCGATGTTAAGGTCAGAGCAGATAGCTTCAAAATTGTCCAACACATGAACCAAACGCTCTTGCACACTCAACGGGGGTAATGGAATGATAAAATCATTGAGCTGTTTCAAGTTCAAATTCGGCTGTGCAGAACCTTTAATGTTTTTCTGCATATACTGCTTCATCAAATCAGACTGCAACAAATACATTACATACTTCGGGGAGTTTCCTTTTGCAAGTCTTATGATTGCAAGAGCTTGATTGGTGTTTGCAGGTAAAATCTCTTTTGGTACCATTGCACATTTCCCAATGGTCGCTCCTGCAATAGTAACAAGAATGTCGTTCTCTTCCAGAATAGATCTTCTCAAAAATGTGGTATGGGTTTCTTCATCCACATAAGATAGCTTTTCTGGAACTATTCTTGTTCCGTCAAATGCTTCCGTTTTCACGAAAGATACTCCTGTTTTGGTATAGCTTTTAGGTGTTGTTCCTTTAGTTATGACAGAACATATATCACCTAAGCGAACCTGTTTGATTGTAGCATCAAAGGTAAGCAGATTATCTCTATAATACTCATACTGTTTCTTTCTCGCTGTAAGCTCCGCTGTA
>NZ_QOHO01000010.1 GCF_003432035.1 Lacrimispora amygdalina | reverse complement strand
AATCATGACCACCGGCTTAGCCGGTGGTTTGCTCTGCCCCTATAAGGGGCTTTTCCCTGCCTGCGCCCGGAAGGCGCCTGAAGGATTTGCCAACCGCACTTCTTTTTCAGGCTTGCCCTAAAGGGCTTTTTTTATTGCCTTCTGACTCTTGCAAGCTCCTCAAGCCTTTCATGATAGCTTTATTCCCCAGCTTCCCTTTCAGGGATTACTTTTTGCTTTTTTGTACTGGCTCACCCGTGAACGGGTCTATATATTCGTTCAGCGTAAGTTGATCGGCTTCCAAATCATCTTTCAATTGATTTGCAATATATTCTTGTATCTTCTTTGCATTCTTTCCAACTGTATCAACATAATATCCTCTGCACCAGAAGTGTCGGTTTCCATATTTGTATTTTAGATTTGCATGTTTTTCGAATATCATAAGCGAACTTTTTCCTTTCAGATATCCCATTACTTCTGATACACTGTATTTTGGTGGTATGCGTACCAGCATATGAACATGATCTTTGCAGCATTCTGCTTCTATTATTTCTATACCTTTTCTCTTGCATAGTGTACTTAATATTTGAGCAACATCTGCTTTTATCTTTCCATATATAATCTGTCTTCTGTATTTTGGCGCAAAAACTAAATGATACTTGCATTCCCATGTGGTATGGGCTAAACTATTCATATCCATTTTGGATACCTCCTATGTGATTTTTGTGGTTGGCAAACCCACAACTATTATAACATAGGAGGTTTTTTGCTTGAAGCTAAAGCTAGTTGGGGACACACCGGCATAGCCGGTGGTTTTATTGTACCGAGATACAA
>NZ_QOHO01000001.1 GCF_003432035.1 Lacrimispora amygdalina | reverse complement strand
TAAAACCGCAAGCGGCGTTACTCGCTTCAATGTATCGAAAAAGCTGATGGAGAATGTTATTATTCCTCTGCCACCTCTTGAGGTGCAGAGTGAAATTGTCCGTATTCTGGACAATTTCACGGAGCTTACAGCGGAGCTTACAGCGGAGCTTACAGCGAGGAAAGAACAATATATTTATTATCGTGATTTACTATTGACTTTCGGTAATGTCAGCGAGGATACTTTGACAGACAGACAGACAGACAGACAGACAGACAGACAGACAGACAGACAGACAGACAAGATTAACTAATCTTCGCAAGGCTGTCAAGTGGCTGACTTTAGGGGATATTGCTAAATTCACTTATGGATATACGGACAAAGCAAAAACCTCTGGGACGGCAAGATTTATTCGTATTACAGATATTGGCGATAATGGCTGCCTGAAACAAGAAGACCCCAAATATGTTGACCTGTCCGAAGACAGTATGAAATACCAACTTCATCAAGGCGATTTGGTTATGGCACGAACAGGTGCAACTTTTGGGAAAACACTTTATGTTCCTAATGATGAACCAGCAGTATATGCGTCATTTCTGATTAAGATTTCGTTAGATAATGATGTTATCTTAAATCGTTATTATTGGCATTTTTCCAAGTCTACACTTTATTGGGAACAGGCAAACAAGCTTGTTTCGGCGGGTGGTCAGCCGCAATTTAATTCAAATGCTTTATGTCGAGTGTCAGTGCCAGTTCCGTCCATTGAGGAGCAAGAAGTAATTATCAGTATTCTTGACCGATTTGACGCTTTATGCAATGACCTTACAAGCGGACTACCAGCCGAAATTGAAGCAAGAAACAAGCAATACGCATATTACAGAGATAAATTATTGACCTTTAAGGAGGTGTTATCGGCATGAGTACCTACAACATAATTGCTTCTATGAACGAAAGCACCGTTGTTTCGGAATATATTCCTGAAAGAGAAGCGAATTGTGTTAGAGAAGAATCGACCTATCAAACCGAAGGCGATTTAGAAATAAATTTCATCAAGAGATTGCAAGGACAAGGCTATGAGTATCTGAAAATACATGAAGAAACAGACTTGATTTCCAATCTTCGCCGTCAATTAGAATTACTCAATGATTACGCTTTTTCAGACGATGAATGGAACCGCTTTTTTACTGAATGTATCGCCAGTGCCAATGATGGCATAGTCGAAAAGACACGCCGTATTCAGAATGACCCTGTGCAAATTCTCAAACGGGACGATGGTTCGAGCAAGAATATTACGCTGATAGACAAAAAGAACATTCACAATAACCGCTTGCAAGTCATTAACCAATATACGGTTGGCGAGGAAAGCGGAGCAGCACATGATAATCGCTACGATGTAACCATTCTCGTGAATGGTCTGCCCCTTGTTCATGTGGAGCTGAAACGCCGTGGTGTGGCTATCCGAGAAGCATTTAATCAGATAAAGAGATACCAGCGTGACAGCTTCTGGGCGGCAAGTGGATTGTATGAGTATGTTCAGATTTTTGTGATTAGCAATGGTACACATACAAAGTATTACTCTAACACAACTCGTAACGCTCATATTAAAGAAATGGGCGATAATGACCGCAAGAAAAGCAAAAAGACCAGTAACAGCTTTGAGTTTACATCATTTTGGGCAGATGGAAACAATAAGGTTATTTCTGACCTTGTGGACTTTACCAAGACCTTTTTTGCAAAGCACGCAATTCTGAATATCCTTACAAAGTATTGTGTGTTCACATCAGAAGATTTGTTATTGGTTATGCGTCCGTACCAGATAGCTGCCACAGAGCGTATATTAAGCAGAATTGAAATAGCGACCAATTACAAAAAGACAGGGACGACAGACGCTGGCGGCTACATCTGGCATACGACAGGCAGTGGCAAAACTCTGACCTCTTTCAAAACAGCACAGTTGGCTTCTTCTCTGCCATATATCGAAAAAGTCTTGTTTGTTGTTGACCGTAAGGATCTGGATTACCAGACAATGAAAGAGTATGACAGATTTGAAAAAGGAGCTGCTAACAGCAATACTTCCACAAAAGTTCTGGAACGGCAGTTGTCAGATAAAGACGAAAAAGGCAGACCCCATGAATATCGCATTGTCATTACTACAATTCAAAAATTAGGGGTCTTCATTAGCAAAAACAAAGGTCATAGTGTCTTTAACAAGCACATTGTAATTATCTTTGATGAATGCCACCGTAGCCAATTTGGAGATATGCACAAGGCAATAATCAAGAACTTTAAGAACTACCATATCTTTGGCTTTACCGGCACTCCTATCTTTGCGGCAAATGCTGGCAAGGGAGGAAATCCAGAGCTTCGGACAACACCACAGGCATTTGGAGATAAGCTACACACTTATACGATTGTGGACGCTATCAATGATGAAAATGTTTTGCCATTCAGAATTGATTATGTGAATACAGTTAAGCAGAAAGATAGCGTAAGAGATAAAGATGTTCGTGCGATTGATGTCGAAAAAGCAATGGCAGCTCCAGAGCGAATTACTGAAATTGTTAGCTATATTCTCGACCACTTCGACCAGAAAACAAAGCGAAACAGTTTCTATGCTTTGAAAGGACAACGCTTGAATGGCTTCAATTCAATCTTTGCTGTAAGCTCAATTCCAGTTGCTATGAAATATTACACAGAGTTCAAAAAGCAGCTTGATGAGAGAAAGCGTCAAATGACGATTGCGACCATCTTTAGCTTTGCAGCTAATGAAGAAGACCCAGAGGACGCACTACCCGATGAAGATTTTGATACCAGCGGTCTTGACCAATCATCGAGAGATTTCCTTGATGGTGCTATCAAAGATTATAATGCCGCTTTCCATGTGAATTTTGATACTTCCTCTGACAAATTCCAGAACTACTACAAGGACTTATCACAGCGAATGAAAAGCCGTGAGGTTGATTTGCTGATTGTTGTAAATATGTTCTTGACGGGTTTTGACGCAACCACCCTTAATACTCTTTGGGTAGATAAGAATTTGAAACAGCATGGACTTATACAGGCATTCAGTAGAACTAACCGTATTCTTAATTCGGTCAAGACCTATGGTAATATCGTTTGCTTCCGAGATTTGCAACAGGAAACCGATGATGCGATTGCCTTGTTTGGCGATAAAAACGCTGGCGGAATTGTGCTTCTGAAAAGCTATGATGATTATTACAATGGCTATGATGAGGACGGCAGACACCACCGAGGATATGAAGAATTGATCGAAGAACTAACGCAGCGTTTTGCGTTGGGACAAGCAATCATCGGGGAACTGGACGAGAAAGATTTTATTTCCCTATTCGGTGCAGTTTTACGAGCAAGAAATATTCTTACCGCATTCGACAATTTTGAGGGAAATGAGATTTTAACAACCCGTGAGTACCAAGATTACCAGAGCGTTTACATTGACCTTTATCAGAAATTGAAGCCAAGGGATAATGGAGATAAAGAGAATATCAATGATGACCTTGTGTTTGAAATGGAGCTTATTCGTCAAGTGGAAATCAACATTGATTATATTCTGATGTTGGTTGCAAAGTACCATGATGGAAACTGTGAGGACAAGAGTATTCTGGTAGACATTCGCAAGGCAGTAGATTCCAGTATGCAGCTCCGCAGCAAGAAAGAATTGATTGAGCATTTCATTGAAACCGTAAATGCGGCAACTGATGTGAATGACGATTGGCACAAGTTTGTGTTGGAACAAAAGGAAACTGACATTGAAGAATTGATTACCACAGAGAAGCTGAAATCAGAAGAAACAAGGAAATTTATCGACAATTCTTTCCGTGATGGAACGCTTAAAACCACAGGGACAGACATTGATAAAATCTTGCCGCCTGTTTCTCGTTTTGGTGGTGGAAATCGAAATGCCAAAAAGCAGAGTATCATTGAAAAGTTAAAAGCATTTTTTGAGAAATACTTTGGACTTGTATAAATTAAATACTGTCTTACATAGACCGTTTACCATAAAAAAGTGGACGGTCTTTTTTTATCCAAGAAAGGAGAGCCACCAATGGCAAACGAAAAATTATCGAAGCTGGAAGCCGAGCTTTATGCCACCCAGCAGAAACTCAAAGCCGCAGAAAATGACGAGAAGTATTATGCCCGACAACTACAACAGCTTACCAGAGCAGAGCGAACACATAGACTTTGCACCCGTGCCGGAATACTTGAAACATTTTTGAGAGAACCGACCTTGCTTACCGATGATGATGTGATGGAGCTTTTGCAGTTTATCTTTCACAGTGAAGCTGCACAAAAAAAGCTGGAACAGCTGATAGAGCAAAGGAGAAAAACGAGCGAAAACGGAACAAGCTAAAACCCTTGACGAAAGACAAGGGCGCAACTATACACCACCTAAAGTGGTGCGTTGCGTTCTGCCGAAAGCCCATTGCATGGAGCAGATAATTTCCGTATGGCTTTGCCCTACTCCAATTATCCAAGGGGAAGCTACACTTCCCCTTCGCTGGCTTTGCCAGCTACCCTTTTGTGGACTTGCCGCCCATGAACGATTTTGCAAATCATTCACGGACAACAAGTTGCAATGGATCGAATTGAATATTGTTCCCCTATGACTGATTACAGAGAAAAAGTAGTCGGTCTTTTTTTATGGCACGGAAGGAGGATACCAATGCCAAACCCACACTTCGATATAAAGATTACACAGAGAAGCAAAAGGCAATCCGCAGTTGCCGGAGCCGCTTACCAAAGTGGAGATACCTTGTTTTCAGAGTACGACCAGAAACGAAAATCGTATTCAGAGAAGCGAGGTATTCTTTACACAGAAATCATGTTGCCGGAGAACGCTCCACCCGAATATGCTGACCGCAATACATTGTGGAACGCTGTCGAAAAAATTGAGAATCAATGGAACTCACAGCTTGCAAGGCGGTTCATTCTGGCACTTCCCATTGAAGTACCACCAGAGCAATATCCGCAGATGATACAAGAATATTGTAACGAGCATTTTGTTTCCAAAGGAATGTGCTGTGATTTTGCAATTCACGATACAGGAACAGGCAATCCCCATTGTCATGTTATGCTGACACTTCGGGCAATGGACGAGCATGGAAAGTGGCTACCTAAGAGCAGAAAGGTCTATGACCTTGACGAACACGGAGAGCGAATAAGACTTCCCTCTGGCAACTGGAAAAGCCACAAGGAAAATACTGTTGATTGGAATGAGCAATGGCATGGAGCTATCTGGCGGCAAGGCTGGCAAGACACACAGAACAAATTTCTTGAAGCCGCCAATCGACCAGAGCGTGTTGATTTGCGTTCTTATGAAAAACAAGGCATTGATAAAGTGCCAACCGTTCACATGGGAGCCGCAGTTACCCAGATGGAACGCCGTGGAGAGCAGACCAATATCGGCAATCTGAACCGTGATATAAAATCGGCAAACACCTTGATGGCTACCATTCGCAATACTATCTCCAGCTTGCGGAATTGGATTAAGGATTTGCTGGAAGCAAGGAAAGAATTGCTTGCGGAACTTGAAGCGGAAACTGCCGCCCCTACACTCCCTGTTTTGCTTATGGATTATGTGGAAAAGAGAAAGGCAGAGCGAAAGGATTGGTCACGATACGGACAGCAACAAGGCACGATTAAGGACTTAAAAACAGCTATGAGTGCAATCGCTTATCTGAAAGAAAACAATATTCTCACAGTTGAAAAGCTGGAAGATAAGGTAACACAGATTTCTGATAAGGCAACCTCTATTCGCACCAAGATGAAAGCCAAAGAAAGCCGTATGAAGAAGATTTCCAACATCAAGGCGGCTATTGAAAACTGCCAGAGGTTGAAGCCAATCCATGATAAATATATCAAGATAAACTGGAAAATTCCGCAGAAGCTATTTGCCGAAACACACCAGACCGAGCTGACCGAGTACAACCGTGATTTCCGCTTTTTGAAGAAACAGGGACTTGATGTAGACAGCGACCTCACAACATTACAGGCAGAGTATGAAAAGCTGGAAAGCGAGTGTAGCAAGCTCAAATCTTCACTTGAAACTGTTCAGCCGGAGCTGAAAGCATTGAAAGATATTCGCTATTGGGTAAGCCAAGTGATGAAGCCATCTATCAAGGACAGGCTGGCAGAGAAGAAAACGGAAATGCCAAAAGAGTGTCCGACAGAAGAAAAAACGAAAAAACAGAATATGGAGCTATAACCAAGCACTTGTATTTATTCAGAAAAATACAGGTGCTTTTGCTATTTAAGGGAGGAATTATGAATGTATTTGAAGCAGTTAAGCAGTCTGTCACTACAAGACAGGCTGCTGAAATGTATGGAGTGAAAATCCGGCGTGGAGGTATGGCTTGCTGTATCTTCCATGAGGACAGGACACCCAGCATGAAGGTTGATAATCGCTTCCATTGCTTCGGGTGTGGAGCTGATGGAGATGTGATTGATTTTGTTATGCAGCTCTATGGCATAGGCAGCAAGGAAGCCGCCCAGAAGCTGGCTGCTGACTTTGGTATCTGCTATGACAATAAGAGCCGAGCTTCCCCAAGACCTATGCAGAGAAAGGTATCGCCAGAGCAACAGCTCTGGCAGAAAGCGGATTACTGCTTCCGAGTGTTATGTGATTACCTTCATCTTCTGGAATATTGGAAAGAAGCCTATGCCCCAAAGACTGCTGAAGAACACTGGCATCCCCGATTTGTGGAAGCCTTGCAGAAGCTGTCCTATATCGAGTATCTGACAGATATTCTGCTGTATGGGGAAGCCGAGGATAAGGCAGCACTGATTATTGAACATGGAAAGGAAGTGGTACAGCTTGAACAGCGAATTACAGGCATTAAAGCCGGAAACAGCACAGGAGTTGAAGCAGACAATGGCAGCAATGGAACAGCCAAAGAGCGTTGAAGAAATAAAACTGATGTTGGAACGAGGAGAAAAAGACCGGGTAAAGCAGAATTACCGCAACTGTATGACTGCCTTGCAACTTGATCCATTATTGCATGGAGCAATCCGCTACAATATTCTGACGGAAAGCATTGATATTGTGAAAAAATTATGGTGGGAGCGTGACAGTTTAGCCATTGTGGATACGGATTACAACTATCTGTATCTCTATCTGGAAGAAACCTATGGACTGACAACGGATAAAAAAATCGAGAAAACCGTTAAGATTGTGGCAAATGAGAATAGATACCATCCCATACGGGATACGCTTAATTCCCTTGAATGGGACGGAACAGAGCGTATCCGCTATGCTTTGCACCATTTTCTTGGTGCAGATGTAAATGATTACACCTATGAAGCGTTCCTGTTATTCCTATTGGGAGCAATCATGCGAGTATTCAAGCCAGGTTATAAGTATGAGATGATGTTGTGCCTTGCCGGAGGACAAGGAGCTGGCAAGTCCACCTTCTTCCGCTTCCTTGCCATCATGGACGAGTGGTTTTCAGATGATTTGAAGAAGCTGGACGATGAAAATGTATACCGCAAGCTACAAGGTCACTGGATAATCGAAATGTCGGAAATGCTGGCAACAGCCAATGCAAAAAGCATTGAGGAAATCAAGTCATTCCTTAGCCGACAGAAGGAAACCTACAAGACACCCTATGATAAGCACCCAAAGGACAGGCTTAGACAGTGCGTGTTTGGCGGTACTTCCAATGCACTGGACTTTCTGCCCCTTGACCGAACAGGAAACAGACGATTTATTCCTATTCTGGTTCAGATGGAGCTTGCCGAGGTGCATATTCTTGAAGAAGAACAGCATTCAAGAGCCTATCTGCTCCAAGTGTGGGCAGAAGCTATGGAGATTTTCAAGAGTGGGAATTTCAAAATGAAGTTTAGTCCAGAAGCGGCGAAATATATGAAAGAGTATCAGCGTCAGTTTATGCCGGAGGATACATGGGCGGGCAAGATTGCTGGCTTTTTGGAAGGCTACACAGGGAAAATGGTATGCTCCTTGCAATTATACGCAGAAGCTCTCAATCGACCTTATGATGAGCCAAAGAAATGGGAAATAAGCGAGATAAACACCATTATGAACACAGCTTTTCCAGAGTGGAAAGCATTTGATAACCCCAGACGATTTCCAGACCCATACAAAAGACAAAAAGGCTGGGAGCGTGTCAGCTCCGGCAACCAAGCTGATGATTTTACCCCGATTTCTGATGAAGAAGCCAGACAGATGGAGCTGCCAAAAGAATGGCTGAATGAAAAATAAGAGGTTTGTTGCCGGGCTGGTTGTTACTTCGTTGCCGGGTTCGTTGCCGGGCAAAACCCTTATTCTACAAGGCTTTGAACCCTATTGACAACTAAAACAACTAATTTTTAAAAGAAAAAAGTAAATAAAAAAGAGAGTAGTGCCGGATATAAATTGAGAGATGTTTAGAGCTTCGTTGCCGGAGTTCGTTGTCAGAACCTCATTCCCTGTCCGGCATATTTCATTTATGGAGGTAGCACATGGAAAAAATTGAGAACACAGAAGCTCCAGTAACCGCAAAAGAGCCAGATGGCAGACTGTCTATGAAAATCGGCAGAACCACCTATAACATTGGTATCCACTTCAATCATGCCAGTACGGAGAGCATGGAGGACAAAGTGAAGCGACTTATCCAAGAGGATATAAAGGCGGGGAATTTCTAATGAAAAATTCGCAAAAATTTGGCTTTATTTATCTTGACGAAACGCTCCCGAAAGGCAGCATCGTGATTGAGTGCGGCAACGCCCTTTTGAAGCATGGCTACAACATCAAGATTTTCAACACGATCAACTTTCGGAAGTCGATGCACTATAACCCTTTCGCCTATATCCATTCAGAAAAAGACATTCTGAAACTGGTGACAACGCTGATTGCCAACACAAAGGGCGATGGAAAAGCCGGTGACGAGTTCTGGACGAGTACGACTTGTTCGCAGGC